>NZ_JAJOZB010000001.1:5743750-6490000 GCF_023701745.1 Streptomyces sp. RKAG293
TCCAAGTCCATCAACAAGGACGCCTCGGGCAAGGTTCAGGGCGACAACCGCGGTCGCTACAACAACCCGGCGTTCGACGCGCTGGTGGAGAAGGCCCGCAGCACCAAGGACTCCGCCGCCCGCAACGAGGTCTACAAGCAGGCCGAGAAGCTGGCGATGGACGACCAGGCCCTGATCCCGCTGTGGAACCGCACCCAGTTCCGTCTGGTGAACACCAAGAAGTTCACCGGTGGGGCGATGGACTTCCACGAGGACCCGAACCTCGCCGAGATCAGCGCGAAGTAGTCACACACCGCCGCAACCAGTGCGGCGCGAACCGGGGGCCGTGGCATCGAGTCGAGACTCGGTCGCCCCGGCCCCCGGCCCCCGTCGGGAGCGGTGTGATCCACCGCCCCGTCCAGGCGCGCCCGACCCGGGCGTTGTGGCTGCTTCGGTGCGGCAGCGAGGTAGAGAGGTAAGTCATGGGAAGGTATGTGGTCCGCAGGCTGGGCCAGCTGGTTGTCGTCGTGCTCGGTGCGACGATGATCCTGTTCGCCTGCCTGTTCGTGCTCCCGGGTGACCCGGTGGGCTCGATCGGCGGTGACAAGGCGCGTGATCCCGCGGTGGTCAAGGAACTGCGCGCGAAGTACGGACTGGACGACCCGCTGGTCGTGCAGTACGTGCACTACGTGGAGAAGCTCGGCAAGGGCGATCTGGGTGAGGACTACACCCAGGGCCGCTCGGTCAACGAGATCCTCCAGCCCAAGCTGGTGAACACGGCGAAGCTCGCGGTGACCGCGATCGTCTTCGACGTCATCCTGGGCCTGAGCGTCGGTGTACTGGCGGCGATGCGCAGATACTCGGTCTGGGACGTGTCGGTGACGTTCCTCACGACCCTTGCCGTGGGCGTACCTTCCATCGTTATCGGCATGATCCTGCAGCGCTTCTTCGTGGTGGAGCTGGGCTGGTTCCCGCTCATCTCGGACGGGTCCTTCAATTCGATGGTGCTGCCCGCGGTGACGCTGGCCATCATCGACGCGGCCCTCGTCGCGCAGATCGCCCGGAGCACCATGCTCGAGGTGCTGCGCGCGGACTACGTCAAGACCGCGGTGGCCAAGGGCCTGCCGCGCCGGACGATCCTGGTCCGGCACATCATGCGCAACTCCGTCATCCCGGTGATCACCTACCTGGGTATCTCCTTCGGCGGTCTGCTCGGTGGTGCGCTCATCACCGAGACGATCTTCAACTGGGACGGCATCGGACTCGCGCTGATCACGGCGATTCAGTCGCAGAACAACCCGATCATCGTCGGCGTGGTGACGTACAGCGTTGCTGTCTTCATCCTGCTGAACCTGATCGTCGATCTGCTCTACGCCGCACTCGACCCGCGAATCCGCCTCTCCTGACCCGCAGGGTCGTCCCGAATTAGGAGTCACACCATGACTGAGGTCGTCACGGGCATGGATGGGTCGGGTACCACCGCGGCCGGTCCGGCCCCGGCTGCGCAGAGCGCAGCCGAACCGAGCGTCGCGAGGGTCAGCAACTGGAGCGAGATCCGCGCCCGTTTCCTCGCCAACAAGCTGGCCGTCGTCGGCCTGCTGATCGTCGTCATTCTTCTGCTGGTGGCAATTTTCGCTCCGCTGATCGCCCCCGCGGACCCGCTCCACCAGGATCTGATGAACACCCTGAAGGGTCCGAGCGGCAAGCACTGGCTGGGGACCGATGCCCTCGGCCGCGACCAGCTGTCCCGCATCATCTACGGCAGCCGGATCGCGATGATCGTCGGCCTGGCCTCGATCCTGCTCGCCTGCGTCATCGGCATCACGCTGGGTGCGATAGCCGGCTACTTCGGCCGCGCCTGGGACACCGTGATCATGCGCGTGGCGGACGTCTTCTTCGCCTTCCCGCTGCTGGTCGGCGCCATCGTCATCATCCTGCTGATGGGCCGTGGCGTGCTGCCCGTCGTGATCTCGCTGGGCATCTTCTCCTGGGCCACCTTCGCCCGGCTGCTCCGCAGCCAGATCCTGTCGGTCCGTGAGATGGACTACGTGCACGCCGCCAAGGCGCTGGGCGCGAGCCGGCGCAGGATCGTGCTGAAGCACATCCTGCCCAACTCCGTCACCTCGGTGGTGGTCTACGCGGCCAGCAGCGTCGGCATCGCGATCGTCGCCGAGGCCTCGCTGTCCTTCCTCGGCGTCGGGGTGAGCCCCGAGGTCGCCGAGTGGGGAAACATGATCTTCGCGGGCAAGGACTTCATGGGCGTCAAGGACTACCTCTGGGTGTATCCCAGCCTGGCGATCGTCATCACCGCGCTCGGCTTCGTCTTCCTCGGCAACGGCCTGCGCGACGCGCTCGACCCGAAGCTCCGGTGAGGCGCCCTCATGAGTCGGACCCCCACGAGCTACGAGCAAGCAGGACGAAGGTGACGGCATGACCACGGTCGAAACGGCCGCCGAGAGCACTGGAACGACCGCCGCCGGCGGGCCCTTGCTCGAAGTGCGCGACCTCCACGTGGAATTCAAGACCCGCGACGGTGTGGCCAAGGCCGTCAACGGCGTCAACTACAGCGTGAGCGCCGGTGAGACGCTGGCGGTGCTCGGCGAGTCGGGCTCCGGCAAGTCGGTGACCGCCCAGGCGATCATGGGCATCCTGGACAGCCCTCCCGGGCGCGTCGCCCAGGGCGAGATCCTCTTCCACGGGCAGAACATCCTGGCCCTGCCGGAGAGCGAGCGGCGCAAGCTGCGCGGCAACAAGATGGCGATGATCTTCCAGGACGCGCTGTCCTCGCTGAACCCGGTGCTCTCCGTCGGCTTCCAGCTGGGCGAGATGTTCCGCGCCCACCAGGGGCTGTCGAAGAAGGACGCGAAGAAGAAGTCCATCGAGCTGATGGACCGCGTCCGGATCCCGGCGGCCAGGGAGCGGGTCGGTGACTACCCGCACCAGTTCTCCGGCGGTATGCGCCAGCGCATCATGATCGCGATGGCCATCGCCCTCGAACCCGACCTGATCATCGCGGACGAGCCGACCACGGCGCTCGACGTGACGGTCCAGGCCCAGGTCATGGACCTGCTCGCGGAGCTGCAGCGCGAGTCCAACATGGGTCTGATCCTGATCACCCACGACCTCGGCGTCGTCGCCGACGTCGCGGACAAGATCGCGGTGATGTACGCGGGCCGGATCGTCGAGACCGCGCCGGTGCACGAGATCTACAAGCGGCCGGCCCACCCGTACACCAAGGGCCTGCTCCGGTCGATCCCGCGCCTGGACCAGAAGGGCCAGGAGCTCTACGCGATCAAGGGCCTCCCGCCGAACCTGCTGGCCGTTCCCTCGGGTTGCGCGTTCAACCCGCGCTGCGACATGGCGCAGGACATCTGCCGGACCGATGTGCCGCCGCTGCACACGGTGACCGAGGCCGACGGCGACGAGCTGCCGGGCCGTGGCAGCGCTTGCCACTTCTGGAAGGAGACGATCCATGGCTGATCTCAGCAAGGACGATGAGACGACAGTCGAGGCCGTCGAGGCGGCGATCAACGCCCCGGTCGACCGCGGCGAGCCGATCCTCCAGGTCCGGAACCTGGTCAAGCACTTCCCGCTGACCCAGGGCATCGTGTTCAAGCGGACGGTCGGCGCGGTCAAGGCCGTCGACGGCATCTCCTTCGAGCTGTACCAGGGCGAGACCCTGGGCATCGTCGGCGAGTCCGGCTGTGGCAAGTCCACCGTCGCCAAGCTGCTGATGAGCCTGGAGACGGCCACCGCGGGCGAGGTCCTCTACAAGGGCCAGGACATCACCAAGCTGTCGGGCAAGGCCCTCAAGGTCGTCCGCCGCAACATCCAGATGGTGTTCCAGGACCCGTACACGTCGCTGAACCCGCGCATGACGGTCGGCGACATCATCGGCGAGCCCTTCGACATCCACCCCGAGGTGGCGCCCAAGGGCACCCGCCGCAAGAAGGTCCAGGACCTGCTGGACGTCGTCGGGCTCAACCCGGAGTACATCAACCGGTACCCGCACCAGTTCTCCGGCGGCCAGCGGCAGCGCATCGGCATCGCCCGCGGCCTGGCGCTCAACCCGGAAGTCATCATCTGCGACGAGCCGGTCTCCGCGCTCGACGTGTCGGTCCAGGCTCAGGTCATCAACCTGATGGAGAACCTGCAGGACGAGTTCAACCTCTCCTACATCTTCATCGCCCACGACCTGTCGATCGTCCGGCACATCTCGGACCGGGTCGGCGTGATGTACCTCGGCAAGATGGCCGAGATCGGCTCCGACGCCGAGATCTACGAGTACCCGACCCACCCGTACACCCAGGCGCTGCTCTCGGCCGTCCCCGTTCCGGACCCCGAGGCCCGTGCCCACCGTGAGCGCATCATCCTGACCGGAGACGTCCCGTCCCCGGCCAACCCGCCGTCCGGCTGCCGGTTCCGTACCCGCTGCTGGAAGGCGCAGGACAAGTGCGCCACGGACGTTCCGCTGCTGGCGATCCCGGAGCGCTTCAAGGGCGTCGACTCGCCCGCCGCCCATGACTCGGCATGCCACTTCGCCGAGGTCAAGGACGTCGTGGGCGTCGCGTAACCGCGCCGCACACCGAGTGAGGGCCCCTGCCGATCCGTCCTGGATCGGCGGGGCCCTCACTCGTTCCCGGCTCGTCCCGCCGTCAGGTGCGTGGTGGCGATGCGCATGTTCATGGCGCAGGGGATCGTGCCGTCCGGGAGGGCGAGGGAGGCGGCGCCCGCGGTGAAGGTCTCGCGCAGCGCGTTCGTGGCCTCCCGGGAGAGGGGGCCGAGGTCGTACAGGGCGGAGAGGGTGACCCACACGTCCTCGAGCGGGCCGCTCAGGTCGATCCGTACGGTCTCCCAGCCGACCGGCGCGAAGCCGGCCGGGGTGAGGATCGCGTCGAGGCCCGCGCGGTCACGGGTCCGCCGGTCGCCGAGGCGGGGGATCCGCTGGGTGTCGGGCACGGCGTCGACGACGGGTCCGGTCAGGGCGCTGAAGAGCTCGTAGGCCTCGCCGCCCGCGGCGCCGCCGCCCAGGGCGAGCGCCAGCAGGCCGCCGGGGGCGAGGACCCGGGCGAGCTCGGCGGCGACCCGGTCGACGTCGTTCATGAGCATCAGCGCCATGTGGGAGACACAGGCGTCGAAGTGGTCGCCGGGGAACGGCAGGTCCTGGGCCCGCGCCTCCAGGAGCGTGGCGCCGGCCAGCGCCGGCCGCCGGCGCGCGAGGGCCAGGTCGTCGGGGGAGAGGTCGACGCCCGCGAGCTCCCGGCCGGCGACCGGGTCATCGCCGACCGGCACCGCGACCGCGGCGGCCCCCTCGTCACCGGCCCCCACGTCAGCGGCCGGTGCCTCGCCTGCTCCCGCGTCGGCCGCCCCCTCGTCAGCGGCCGGCGCAGCACCCGCCTCCGCCACCTGCTCCAGCAGGAACCCGTCACCGCAGCCGAGGTCCAGCACCCGCCGGTGTCCGGCGACCAGGTCGCTGAGGATCCGGTAGCTGGAGCGGCCGGCGGCGTCCCGGCCACGGGCCAGGGAGCGCGATGTCACGGCCGGGTGCTCGGCGTGAAAAGCGCGCAGGAACGATTCTTCGGCTGTCGTCATCACCCTTCTGACCCTATGTCGGACAACGCCGCTGAGTGAGGCGTTGGCCCACACGGGGTGTCGGCCAGGAGTTCGTAGGGCGACACGGGTGCGCTAGAGGTGCGTCGGTGAAGGGTTTGGGGTGTCATGAGGAACTAAGTGTCATTTGTGACCCATGAGGAGGCACGCGATGCGCGGATCCACGCGCTTGAAGTGGGCCGTCTGTGCGACGGCCGTCGCCCTGGCGGCCACCGCCTGTGGCGGCGGGGGCAGCGACAGCGGTGGTGGAGGCGGCGCTTCGGGAATCGTCAGTGCCTCGTGGGGAGACCCGCAGAGCCCGCTGGAGCCGGCCAACACCAATGAGGTGCAGGGCGGCAAGGTGCTGGACATGCTCTTCCGTGGTCTCAAGAAGTACAACCCGAAGACCGGCAAGGCCGAGAACATGGTCGCGGCGTCGATCACCACCAGCGACTCGCTGAACTTCGCGATCAAGCTGAACCCCGGCTGGACCTTCAGCGACGGCGACCCGGTCACCTCCGACTCCTTCATCAACGCCTGGAACTACGGCGCGCTGCTGAAGAACGCGCAGAAGAACGCCAGCTTCTTCCGCTTCATCGACGGCTACGACGCGGTGCACCCGGAGAAGGAGGGTGCCGCGTCCACCGCCCAGACGCTCGGCGGGCTGAAGAAGGTCGACGACCTGAACTTCACCGTGAAGCTCGGCGCCAAGTTCTCCACCTGGCCCGACACGCTGGGCTACTCGGCGTACGACCCGCTGCCGAAGTCGTTCTTCTCCGACCACGCCACCTGGCTGAACAAGCCGATCGGCAACGGCCCCTACACGGTGGACTCGTACACCAAGGGCCAGACGATGAAGATGCGCAAGTGGGCCGGGTACAAGGGTCCTGACCCGGCCCAGAACGGCGGCATCGACCTGCGGGTCTACACCGACAACAACACCGCGTACACCGACCTGCAGGCCGGCAACATCGACCTGGTCGACGACATCCCCGCGTCGCAGCTCAAGAACGCCAAGTCGGACCTGGGAGACCGGTTCATCAACCAGCCGGCCGGCATCATCCAGACCGTCTCGTTCCCGCTGTACGACCCGAAGTGGTCGGGGCCGAACGCGGCGAAGATCCGCCAGGGTCTGTCGATGGCGATCAACCGCGCGCAGATCACCGAGCAGATCTTCCAGAAGACCCGCGAGCCCGCCAGTGACTGGACCTCGCCGGTGCTCGGCGACGCGGGCGGCTTCAAGGCCGGGCTGTGCGGCGACGCCTGCACGTTCAACCCGACCGAGGCCAAGAAGCTCATCACGGAGGCCGGCGGCCTGCCCGGCGGCCAGGTCACCCTGACGTCCAACGTGGACACCGGTTCGCACAAGGACTGGTCCGACGCGGTCTGCAACAGCATCAACAACGCGCTCGGCAACGACAAGGCGTGCGTCTTCAACCCGATCGGCACCTTCGCGGACTTCCGCTCGAAGGTGACGAACAAGCAGATGACCGGCATGTTCAGGACCGGCTGGCAGATGGACTACCCGCTGATCCAGAACTTCCTGCAGCCGATCTACTACACCAACGCGTCGTCGAACGACTCGCACTACACGAACGCGAACTTCGACAAGCTCATCAACCAGGCGAACGCCGAGCCGGACACCGCGAAGGCCGTCGCGCTGTTCCAGGACTCGGAGAAGCAGCTCGCCATCGACATGCCGGCCATCCCGCTCTGGTACCAGAACGGCACCGGGGGCTACTCCACCAAGATCTCGAATGTGGCGCTGAACCAGTTCAGCGTCCCGGTCTACAACGAGATCAAGGTCAGCTGACCCGCGCGGTGGCCCGGCGCGGTGACCCCGCGCCGGGCCACCGCCCGACTTTGGGGAAGGCCCCATGGGACGCTATGTGATCCGGCGCCTGCTGCAGATGATCCCGGTGTTCATCGGCGCCACGTTCCTGATCTTCGTGATGGTGTACGCGCTCGGCGACCCGGTGGCCGCGTTCTTCGGCGACCGCGCCCCCGACCCCGCCACGGCCGCGCAGATCCGGCACCAGTACGGCCTCGACAAGCCGTTGTGGCATCAGTACCTCGACTACATGGGGAACATCTTCACCGGTGACTTCGGGACCGCGTTCAACGGGCAGCCCGTCACCGAACTGATGAAGAGCGCCTTCCCGGTGACGCTGCGCCTGACGCTGGTCGCGATCTTCTTCGAGATCGTCATCGGCATCACCTTCGGTGTGATCACCGGTATGCGCCGCGGCCGCCCCATCGACACCTCGGTGCTGCTGATGACGCTGGTCGTGATCTCCATCCCGGTCTTCGTGCTCGGCTATGTGCTGCAGTACGTGATCGCGGTGCAATGGGGCATCGGCGAGCCATCGGTATCGCCGGAAGCACCGCTCAACGAACTGATCCTGCCCGGCATCGTGCTGGCCCTGGTCTCGCTGGCGTACGTCACCCGGCTGACCCGGACGTCCATCGCCGAGAACACCCGCGCCGACTACGTCCGCACCGCGGTCGCCAAGGGGCTGCCCCGGCGCCGCGTCATCCTGCGGCACCTGCTGCGCAACTCGCTCATCCCGGTGATCACCTTCATCGGGACGGACATCGGCGGCCTGATGGGCGGCGCGATCGTCACCGAGCGGATCTTCAACATCCAGGGTGTCGGATACCAGCTCTACCAGGGCATCCTCCGGCACAACTCAGCGACAGTGGTCGGCTTCGTCACCATCCTGGTGATCGTCTTCCTGCTGGCGAACCTGCTCGTCGACCTGCTCTACGCGGTCCTGGACCCGAGGATTCGGTATGCCTGAGGAGTACGACCGATCGAACGAGTCCGTCGCCCCCACCGGCATGGGCGGATCGATGGACCTGGCCGCCTCCGAGGCCCAGACGCTCGATCACGCGCCGGGCCACGCACCGCAACCGGGCGGCCCGACGGGCAAGCCCCGCAGCCTGTGGTCCGACGCCTGGCACGACCTGCGGCGCAACCCGATCTTCATCATCTCCTCGCTGCTGATCCTCTTCCTGATCGTCATCTCGCTGTGGCCGTCGCTGATCGCCAGCGGCAACCCGCTCCAGTGCGATCTGTCCAAGTCCCAGCAGGGCTCCCAGCCCGGCCATCCCTTCGGGTACGACAACCAGGGCTGCGACGTCTACACGCGCGTGGTGTACGGCGCCCGCGCGTCGGTCACCGTCGGCGTCTGCGCCACGGCGGGCGTCGCGCTGCTGGGCGGCATCCTGGGCGGGCTGGCCGGTTACTTCGGCGGCACCTCGGACGCGGTGCTCTCCCGGATCAGTGACATCTTCTTCGCCATCCCGATCATCCTCGGCGGCCTGGTCTTCCTGTCGGTCGTCACCAACTCCACGGTGTGGCCGGTCATCGGCTTCATGGTGCTGCTCGGCTGGCCGCAGATCGCCCGCATCGCGCGCGGTTCGGTGATCACCGCCAAACAGAACGACTACGTCCAGGCGGCCAAGGCGCTGGGGGCGAACCACAGCCGCATCCTGCTGCGGCACATCGCACCGAACGCGGTCGCCCCGGTGATCGTGGTCGCGACCATCGCGCTCGGCACGTACATCGCGCTGGAGGCGACGCTGTCCTGGCTCGGGGTGGGCCTCAAGCCGCCGACCGTCTCCTGGGGCATCGACATCTCGGCGGCGTCCACCCAGATCCGCAACGCACCGCACATGCTGCTGTGGCCCGCGGGCGCGCTGAGCATCACCGTGCTCGCGTTCATCATGCTCGGCGACGCGGTGCGCGACGCCCTCGACCCCAAGCTGCGCTGACGGAGGCGTTCCATGACCAGCCTGATCACGCAGGTCGAGCAGGATCCGCCGGACCCGCAGGGGGTCCTGCTGGACGTGCGGGACCTGCACGTCGAATTCCGTACCCGCGACGGTGTGGCCAAGGCCGTCAACGGCGTCAACTACACGGTGAGCGCGGGCGAGACGCTGGCGGTGCTCGGCGAGTCGGGCTCGGGGAAGTCGGTGACCGCGCAGGCGATCATGGGCATCCTGGACTCGCCGCCCGGCTTCGTCACCCAGGGCGAGATCGTCTTCCAGGGCCAGGACCTGCTGACGATGGGCAAGGAGGCCCGCCGCCGGGTGCGCGGCGAGCGGATGGCGATGATCTTCCAGGACGCGCTGTCCTCGCTGAACCCGGTCCTGAGCGTCGGTGAGCAGCTCGGCGAGATGTTCACCGTCCACCGGGGGATGTCGCGCAAGGACGCCAAGGTCAAGGCGATCGAGCTGATGGAGCGGGTGCGCATCCCCGCGGCCAGGCAGCGGGTGGGCGACTTCCCGCACCAGTTCTCCGGCGGCATGCGCCAGCGCATCATGATCGCGATGGCGATGGCCCTGGAGCCCGACCTGATCATCGCCGACGAGCCGACGACGGCGCTGGACGTGACGGTCCAGGCGCAGGTGATGGAGCTCCTCGCCGAGCTCCAGCGCGAGCTGCACATGGGTCTCATCCTGATCACCCACGACCTCGGCGTGGTCGCGGACGTCGCCGACAAGATCGCGGTGATGTACGCGGGCCGGATCGTCGAGACCTCGCCCGTGCACGAGATCTACCGGAAGCCCGCCCACCCGTACACCAAGGGCCTGCTCCGGTCGATCCCGCGCCTGGACCAGAAGGGCCAGGAGCTCTACGCGATCAAGGGCCTGCCACCGAACCTCCTGCACATCCCGGCCGGCTGCGCGTTCAACCCGCGCTGCCCGATGGCCCAGGACATCTGCCGCACCGATGTGCCGCCGCTGTACGAGGTCAGCGGGACACGGGCCAGCGCCTGTCACTTCTGGACGGAGACCATCGGTGAGTGACACCACGACCCACCTGACGAAGGTGCCCGCCGGAGCGTCGGACCGGGAGCCGATCCTGAGTGTCCGCGGCCTGGTCAAGCACTTCCCGCTGACCCAGGGCATCCTCTTCCGCAAGCAGGTCGGCGCGGTGAAGGCGGTCGACGGCGTCGACTTCGACCTCTACCAGGGCGAGACGCTCGGCATCGTCGGCGAGTCCGGCTGCGGCAAGTCCACCGTCGCCCGGCTCCTGATGAACCTGGAGACCCCGACGGCCGGTCAGGTGCTCTACAAGGGCGAGGACATCACCAAGCTGTCGGGGAAGGCCCTCAAGGTCGTCCGCCGCAACATCCAGATGGTGTTCCAGGACCCGTACACGTCGCTGAACCCGCGCATGACGGTCGGCGACATCATCGGCGAGCCGTACGAGATCCACCCGGAGGTCGCCCCGAAGGGCGACCGCCGCAAGGCGGTCGAGGACCTGCTGGACGTGGTCGGCCTCAACCCCGAGTACATCAACCGCTATCCGCACCAGTTCTCCGGCGGCCAGCGGCAGCGCATCGGGATCGCCCGCGGCCTGGCGCTGCGCCCGGAGATCATCGTGGCGGACGAGCCGGTCTCCGCGCTGGACGTGTCGGTGCAGGCACAGGTGGTGAACCTGATGGGGCGGCTGCAGGAGGAGTTCAACCTCTCGTACATGTTCATCGCCCACGACCTGTCGATCGTCCGGCACATCTCGGACCGGGTCGGCGTGATGTACCTCGGCAAGGTCGTCGAGATCGGCAACGACGACCAGATCTACGAGCACCCGACGCACCCGTACACCCAGGCGCTGCTGTCGGCCGTCCCCGTTCCCGACCCGGACGCCCGCGACCGGCGCGAGCGGATCATCCTCGTCGGCGACGTACCGTCCCCGGCCAACCCGCCGTCCGGCTGCCGGTTCCGCACCCGCTGCTGGAAGGCGCAGGAGCGCTGCACGCTCGAGGAGCCGCTGCTGGCCGTCCCTGCGGTGTTCCGCGGGCTCGACTCGCCCGCCGCGCACGACAGCGCCTGCCACTTCGCGGAGGAGAAGCAGGTGGTCCCGAGGGAGGACTGACCGGGCGGGCGCCGGCTCCGACGGCCGTCGGGGCGGGCGCACGCCACGGCCCGTACCCGGGTGCTGCTGGGGTGTCCGGGTACGGGCCGCGGGCCGAACGGAGGACGGGAGCCCGGGTCAAAGGGTCTTTTCGGCCGCCCCCTCGATCGCGGCCAGCGCCGGGTCGAGGATGATGTCCTCGTCCCTTGCCGCGATCGTCGGTTCTTCGGGGAAGTGGCACGCCGTGAGGTGGCCGTCCCGGTTGCCGCCGAGCTGGATCAGCGGTGGTTCCTCCGAGGCGCACACATCGCGCGCCTTCCAGCAGCGCGTACGGAACCGGCAGCCCGACGGCGGGTTGATCGGGGACGGGACGTCGCCGGCCAGCCGGATGCGCTCCCGGTCCTCCCCGTCGATGTCGACCTCGGGGACCGCCGAGAGCAGGGCGTGCGTGTACGGGTGGCGGGGCCGGTTGTAGATCGAGTCCCGGTCGCCGACCTCGACGATCTTGCCGAGGTACATCACCGCGACCCGCTGGGTGAAGTGCCGCACGATGGCCAGGTCATGGGCGATGAAGAGGAACGCGATCCCCATTTCCGCCTGGACCTTCTGCAGCAGGTTGACGACCTGCGCCTGGATCGAGACATCGAGGGCCGAGACGGGTTCGTCGGCCACGATGAGTTTCGGTTCCAGGGCGAGAGCGCGGGCGACGCCGATGCGCTGCCGCTGGCCGCCGGAGAATTCATGCGGAAAGCGGTTGTAGTGCTCGGGATTGAGTCCGACGGTCTCCAGCAGTTCCCGGACCCGCTGTTCGCGGCCACCGGGCGGATTGATGTGGTTGATCTCCATCGGGCCGCCGATGATCGTTCCCACCGTCTGCCGCGGATTGAGCGACGAGTACGGGTCCTGGAAGATCATCTGAATTTCCGAGCGGACCGGCATCATCTCCTTGCGGGAGGCACGGGTGATGTCCCGGCCCCGATAGGAGATCTTTCCGCCCGTCGGTTCGAGCAGCCGGGTGATCAGCCGGCCGGTGGTGGATTTGCCGCAGCCGGACTCACCGACCAGACCGAAACTCTCACCGGTGTGGATGGTCAGATCGATACCGTCGACCGCCTGGACCGCGCCGACCTTGTGTTTGAACGGAAAACCGGCGTGGATCGGGAAGTGCTTGGTGAGGCCGGTGACTTCGAGCAGTGCCTCTCCCGAGGCGCCGTCGCGCGGTGAAGGGACCGCGTCGGCCTTGGTGATGGTGGTGTCGTTGCTCATGATGCTCGCCCCAGATGACCGGTCAGCCCAGCCGGGGCTGAATCTTCTCGATGAATACGGACTGCTTCTGCTCTGCGGTCAGATGACAGGCGGACCCCCGGCCCGCCGGCAGGTCCGGGCGGTCGGTGCCGCAGCGCGTACCGCCGACCAGCCCGGTGAACTCGCACCGGGGGTGGAACGCGCAGCCGGTCGGTGGATTGAGCAGGCTCGGCGGGGTGCCGGGGATCGGGCTCAGCGGTTCGTTGACGTCCGAGGACAGCCGCGGCATCGAGCTGAGCAGACCCCAGGTGTACGGGTGCTGGGGGGACTTGATGACCTCCCGCACCGAGCCGCGCTCCACGGCCCGGCCCGCGTACATCACCAGCAGATCGTCCGCGATCTTGGAGACGACCCCCAGGTCGTGGGTGATCAGGATGATCGCCGAGCCGAACTCCTGCTGGAGGTCCTTGAGCAGGTCCAGGATCTGCGCCTGGACGGTCACGTCGAGTGCGGTGGTCGGCTCGTCCGCGATGAGCAGGTCCGGATTGCAGATCAGCGACATCGCGATCATCGCGCGCTGCCGCATACCGCCGGAGAACTGGTGCGGATAGTCGTCCACCCGGGTCTTCGGCTGCGGGATGCCGACCTTCTCCAGCATCTCGATGGCCTTCGCCCGGCCCTCGCGCTTGCTCGCGCCGGTGTGCTTCATGAACGGCTCGGCGATCTGCCGCCCCACCGTGTAGTACGGCGAGAGCGCCGTCAGCGGATCCTGGAAGATCATCGCCATCTTGTTGCCGCGCAGCTTCTCCAGGGTGCGGTTGCTCGCCCCGGTCAGCTCCTGTCCGTCCAGCAGGATCTCGCCGGTGACGGTGGTGCTCATCGGGTTGTGCAGCCCGAGCACCGTCAGGTTCGTCACGGACTTCCCGGAGCCCGACTCGCCGACGATGCCCAGCGTCTTGCCGCGTTCGAGGTCGAAGGAGAGCCCGTCGACGGCCTTCACGATGCCGTCCTCGGTGGAGAACCGCACATGCAGATCACGCACGGAGAGGAACGGATCGGTCCCGGGCAGGGCCGGTTCTCCCTCGGTCTTGGTCATGGTGGTCACTGACGGGGCTCCTAGGAGAGGCGCACGCGCGGGTCGATGAACGCGTAGGCGGCGTCCACGATGATGTTGAACAGGACGATCAGGGCGGCGCTGAACAGCATCACGCCCATCAGCATCGGCAGGTCCGTCCTGAGCACCGAGTCCACGGCCAGCCGTCCGATGCCGGCGAGCGAGAAGGTGAACTCGGTGATCATCGCGCCGCCCAGCAGGGTGCCGATGTCCAGGCCCAGCATGGTGACGATCGGGATCAGCGAGCCGCGCCACGCGTACCGGAAGAACACATAGCGGCTCGACATGCCCTTGGCGCGGGCGGTGCGGACGTGTTCCTCCTGCAGCTGGTCGATCATCGTGGACCGCGACATACGCGTGTAGCCGGCGGTGAAGATGATCGACAGCACGCACCAGGGGATGAGCAGCCCGCTGAACCAGCCGATGGGATCCTCGCTGATCGGGACGTACTTGGGCTGGTCCATGATCTGGTTGTTGTAGACCAGCAGGGCCAGCACGATCGGGCCGACGAAGTAGATCTGCATCGAGCTGAGCACCAGCGACACCGAGCTGAAGAACTTGTCGATGAAGGTGCCGCGCCGCCAGGCCGCCAGCATGCCGGCGCCGAGGCCGACGAGCAGGAAGACCACGATGCCGCCCGCTGCCAGCGAGAGCGTGAGCGGGAAGCGGTTGAGGATGGTCGGCCAGACCGGGTCCGAGTTGGCGAACGAGTAGCCGAAGCAGGGGGCCGAGCAGTCGCCGACGCTGAAGTGCCGTCCCGCGAAGATCCCCACCATGTAGTTGAAGTACTGGACGGGGATCGGCTTGTCGAGACCGAGGTTCTTGTGGATCAGCGCGATGTTGTCGGGGGTGCAGTTCTTGCCGCACGACAGCAGTGCCGGGTCGTGCGGGATCGCGAAGAACAGGAAGTAGGTGAAGGCGCTGATGAAGAGCAGGATGACTAGCGCGCCGAGCGTCCGGCGTACGAGGAATCGAAGCATGACAGTCGCAGCTCTCAGAGGACGGCGGCGGTGGGCTGTGCCGCCCGCCGGCGGGACCGGGACCCCGGTCCCGCCGGAAGGCGTCTGCGGTGCTTACTGGTTGACGAAGAGCTTCGTCAGGTCGATGCCGGAGGTGACGTTGTTGTAGACGACGCCGCCGACCTTGGAGCCGAAGAGCTGGAGCTGCTTGTAGAAGACCGTCGGGACACCCGGGATCACCTCGGTGGTGATGTAGGTGTTGAGCTTGAACCACTCATCAGCGGCCTGCTTGGGGTCGGTGATCGCCTTGATGCGGTCGATATCCGAGTTGATCTTGGGGTCGTTGACGTGAGAGTAGTTCGGCGCCTGGTCGGCGATCGTGCGGCCGTCGAAGACCGGCGGGATGACGGTCAGGGTGCTCGGCCAGTCGGCGCCCCACGCGCTCGCGTAGATGTCGTAGGGGTTGTCGACCTTGCCGATCAGGTCGTAGTACGTGTCGGACGGCAGGTCCTTGCGCTGGACGTCGAAGCCGGCCTTCTTGAGCGCGTCCGCGATGGCGACCGAGTACTCCTGGCCCGCGGCGGTGTTGATGTACGCGTACGTGATCTTGGTGTTGAGCTTGCCCGCGTCGGTGAGGATCTTCTTCGCGGCGACCTGGTCACCGTCGGGCTTGGCGACCTTGCCCAGCGGGTCGCTCTTCTGGTACCCGGCGAGGGTCGGGCTGATGTAGCCGCCCGCGTACTCCGCGCCGTACGAGGCACCGAGGGCCTGCCAGACCGGCTTGGTCGGGATGGCCAGTGCGAGCGCCTTGCGGACCTGGAGGTCGGTGATCTTCTTCATGTTGAAGTTGATCTGGCCCACGAACGGCTGGTAGCCGGAGACCGTGCGCTTGAAGATCGAAGCGGTTCCGACGACGGTCGGGGTGCTCTTGGTGTCCACGGCGTTCGCGAAGCTCAGCGACGTCTGGTTCTCACCGGCGTCCGACATCAGGCGCTTGGTGGAGTCCGGTGCCTGGTGGTTGAACGTGATGTCGAAGGTGTCGACGTACTGGTGGCGCGCCGGGTCGGTCTTCGGGTCCCAGTTGGTGTTCTTCACGAGCGTCATGGACTTGCCGCTCTCGAAGGACTTGATCCTGTACGGACCCGACGCGACCGGCGCCTTGTCGTACTTCTCCTTGGTGTCCTTCGCGGAGTCGACCACCGCGTAGCCCGCCATGGCCATCAGGTACGGGGTGTCCGGCTGCGCCGTCGGGAAGTGGAAGACGATGGTCTTGGCGTCCGGGGTCTGCAGCAGCGAGTCCGGCAGGTGCGCGCCCTTGTACGGGCCGTCCGGGAGCAGCTTGCGGTAGTCGGAGCCGGCGGTGTTGGCGAGCCACTGCTGCAGGTAGGCCGGGCCGTTGGTGATGAACGGCGCGAACAGCCGCTCCACCGACCAGCGGATGTCCTTCGAGGTGATCGGCGTGCCGTCCTCGAACTTGATGCCGTCCTTGAGCGTGTACGTCCAGGTCTTGCCGGCGTCGGTCTCCTTGCCGCTGTCGGTGGCGAGGTCGCCGACGACGCTGTACTTGCCCTTGCTGTCGAGCTTGTACGTCGTCAGGCCGCGGTGCAGGAGGGTGGCGAGCTGGCCCTCGTTGCTGACGTAGATCTGGCCCGGGTCGAGGTGGGTGAAGCTGTCGCGCTCCAGGGCGTGCAGCGTGCCGCCGGGCT
Source organism: Streptomyces sp. RKAG293 (assembly GCF_023701745.1). NCBI lineage: Bacteria > Bacillati > Actinomycetota > Actinomycetes > Kitasatosporales > Streptomycetaceae > Streptomyces > Streptomyces sp. RKAG293. Next base: position 5,760,209 of record NZ_JAJOZB010000001.1, read on the forward strand.
TGGCCCCCGGTACCTCTTCTGCGGGACCCGAGGAGGCGGCGGCGTCACCGAAGGTGATCTGGGACTGCTGCTGCTTCGCGTTCTGGTCCTGCTTGTCCTTGGTGTCGTTCTTGCTCGTACCGCCGCCGCCGCTGCTGCACGCGGTGAGCATCAGCGCGCCCGCCGCCACGGCCACCAGGGTGGCCTTCGTTCTACGCATGTAGACCGTCATAGCTGTCTCTACACCTACCTGTTCGTCGATGGCTGTTGTGCTGACTGACTCATCCGGTGCTGGGGCGGCGGTGCGCCCCCGCGGTACGGCTTCAGCGTCCCGATTTCGGGTCGAACGCATCCCGGACCGAGTCCCCGAGCAGGTTGAACGCGACGATGAAGATCACCATGGCGATGCCGGGGAAGAACATGTAGGTGATGTCGTTCTGGGCGATGTCACCACCCTTGGCGAACATCCGGCCCCAGTCCGGCGTGGGCTCGATGATGCCGACGCCCAGGAAGGAGAGACCGGCCTCCGCGGTCACGAAACCGGGAAGCATGAAGGTGGCCTGCACCAGGATCGGTGTGACCAGGTTCGGCAGCAGCTCGCGGCGGACGATGCGCCACGACGACGCACCGGTGACCTTGGCCGCCTCGATGAACTCCCGTTCGCGCAGGCTGAGTACCTGGCCGCGCAGGATGCGGGAGAGGCCCATCCAGCCGAGGAACCACTGGACGGCGATCAGTGCGGTGACGCGCAGATAGGTGGGCGTCTCGTCCTGCGGATCGACGAAGATCGCCACCACGATCGGCATGAAGGCCACGAAGAACAGCTGCGACGGGAACGCCAGCAGCAGGTCGGAGATGCGGCCGATGAAGTAGTCGGCCCGGCCGCCGAGGTAGCCGGAGGTGATGCCGAGCAGGATGGCGGTCGTCACCGTGGCCAGGGTGACCGCGACGCTGATGAACAGCGAGGTGCGGATCCCGTACAGCAGCTGGGTGAAGACGTCGCGGCCGAGTCCCGGCTCGATGCCGAACCAGAAGCTGCTGCTCACCCCGCCGTTGGGCGCCACCGGGTACCCGAACTCGTTGAGCAGGTCGGAGTTGTTCTGCCCGTAGAGGGTGTAGGGGTCCTTGCCGTAGAGCTTGGAGATCACCGGCGCCAGGATCGCGATGGCGAAGAAGAAAATGACTACGAACGCGGAGATGACTCCGGTACGGTCGCGTTTGAAGCGCCGCCACATGAGTTGGCCGGGGGAGAAGCCGACGATGTCGCCGGCCTGTTTGCCCAGGCCCTGGGTCTGAGCCGCCGGGTCGATGGAGCCGTCATTGGCGTCCGTGACCACGGCCTGGGTTTGACTCGTCATAACGAATGCCCCCACACCAGGAGTCTGTCGTCGCGACTGAAAACTTCGTCGCGGGTTGAGCGGACTTTGGCAATGGATTCATCCTCCAGTCAAGGGGGTGGCGGGGGAAGAAACTGCGCATGGGCTCTTCTTGAGCGAAGATTGTGCAGATTGCCGCGCCCGCGTGCTTGACAATGATCCTTTTCGGACGGCATTTGGGTATCTTTGCGGATCAAACGCGTTTACACGTAAGCAACTTGACTGTCGCAACACCGATATACGGACGTAGCACTCTGAACAGCGTACGGCCGTGCGGGTGCCGTGGACCGGCCGGGACGCCTGCGGGTGCCCCGGCCGATTGCCGTTCGGGGAAAGCCTGTTCCCCTCCCTGATGTACGGGTATATCTATGGGAACGGTGTGCCTGGGGGGAGATGGCCTTGAATCAGGGCAATGTGCTGGCGCGGGGAGCGCGGGCCGCGGGCGGGATCATTTGTGTCGTTCTCATTGCTGCAGAGATCATTTGGATCGGCCGGGACATCGGCAATGTGGGCGTCAAAGACACATTTCTGACCTGGATCGGACGGATTTTCCCCGGTCAGGAGCATGCACCGCTCGGCACGTCCCTGACCGACGTGATTCTGGTGATCGTTTATCTGGGCGCCCTGCTGGCGGCCGCAAAACCGATCGCCTCGGGCGCCTTCGTGACCGCCGGAGTGCTCACGCTGTCCTTCCGGCTCCCGCTGCTGTGGATCATGACCGAGGACGAAACCAGGGGTCTTCACCTGCGGGACCGGGCGCTGTTCACCGCGATCGGTGCGGTCCTCGTCGGCGTGGCGCTCATCGTCGTCGCGGCCGCCGGACGCCGCCCGGTCGTCTCACCGGCCGACGGTGAGCCGCCCGCTCCGCCGCGTACCGGACCCGCGATCTTCGGCGGGCTGCTGCTGATCTTCCTCGCGCTGGCATCGCTGGCCTGGGAGGCGTACTACATCCAGCACTTCACCTCGGACCGCATGGGGCCGTTCTCGTACTGGCGCCAGTTCACCGGGAAACAGCCCTCCGGCGTGCTGCTCGCCCCACCGGGTTTCTGGGTCGACTGGGTGGTGATCGTGCTGTGCATGGTCACCGCGGTGCAGGCGTTCGCCCGGAAGCCGGTCGCGCGCCCGCTGGGCATGGCACTGGGGTGGCTGCTGGCCGTCTACGCGGTGTTCACGCTGGACCTCTACGCCAAGCAGAAGATGCTCTTCGAGTTCGGCGACCTGGACACCACCGACATCCTGCAGCAGCTCACCTCCGTCGTGGAGGTCGTCGCGGGACTCCTGATCATCCTGCTGCTCGCGCTGCGCGGCACCTACCGTCCGCCCGTAGTGCCCGCCTGGGGGGCACCCGGCGGTCAGTACGGCGCCTGGGGCGCACCGCCGGCCCCCGCTCCGTACAACGACGCCCCGTACGGCCAGTCGCCGTTCGGCGGCCCGCCGCCGCTCCCGCCGGAGTACCCGCCGAACACGCCACCGCGCCCGCAGGCACCGCCCGGCCGGTAGCGGGCGGGACTGCGGGCGCGGGTCGCGGCCGGCGGCTGGCGTCAGGTACTACGCGACGCCCAACGTCCGCTTGAGGAAGGCCACCTGGAGCAGCAGGAGGTTCTCCGCGACCTCCTCCTGCGGGGTCATGTGCGTGACCCCGGAGAGCGGCAGCACCTCGTGCGGGCGGCCCGCCGCCAGCAGCGCGGAGGACAGCCGCAGCGAGTGCGCCACCAGGACGTTGTCGTCCGCGAGACCGTGGATGATCATCATCGGCCGGACCTGGTCCGCAGCGCCCGACAACCCCTCGTCGGTGACGAGGGAGTTGGCGGCGTACACCTCGGGGTGCTCGTCCGGGTGGCCGAGGTAGCGCTCCTGGTAGTGGGTGTCGTAGAGCCGCAGATCGGTGACCGGCGCGCCGACGACGCCCGCGTGGAAGACGTCGGGGCGGCGCAGCACGGCGAGCGCGGAGAGATAGCCGCCGTACGACCAGCCGCGGATGCCGACCCGGTCCAGGTCCAGCGGGTACGTGCCGGCCAGCGCGTGCAGCGCGTCGACCTGGTCGTCCAGCGTCACCCCGGCGAGATTGCCGACGACGGACTTCTCCCAGGCGGGGGAGCGGCCGGGGGTGCCGCGGCCGTCCGCGACGATCACCGCGAAGCCCTGGTCGGCGAACCACTGCGAGACCAGGTGGGCGTTGTGCGCGGACACCACGCGCTGGCCGTGCGGCCCGCCGTACGGGTCCATGAGCACCGGCAGCGGCCCGTCGCCCTCCCGGTATCCGGTCGGCAGCAGGACCGCCGCCGGGATCCGGCGGTCGCCCGCCTCGGTCAGCCGGACGACCGCCCGCAGCGCGGGCTGCTGGGCGTACGAGGTGATGACGGCGGCCGGCTTGTCGTCCCGCAGGACCCGCACCCGGGCGCCGGTGGTCTCCAGCGTCGCCGAGCTGAGCACCGTCAGGGACCCGGAGCGGACCGCGGAGTGCACGCCCGGCTCGTCCGAGACGCGGGTGACGCCGTGTCCGCCCACCCGGTAGACGTGGATCTCGCCGATCTCGGGGGTGTCCGCCGCGGCACCGGCCGACGCCGAGACGAGGACGTCGTCCGCGGTGATGTCGAGCACGGCCCTGATGTGCAGCTGCGCGCCGGTCAGCGGCCGGTCGCCGACGACCAGGACGCGCGCCCCGGCCTCCTCGGCGATCCGGACCAGCTTCCCTTCCGGCGTCCAGGCCGGCACCCCGGGGAAAAGATCAAGCCAATCCTGATCTTCCTCCGCGTGCACCGGGTGGGTGTGGCCGGAGTCGGTGTCGATGCTGAGGAAGAGCTGACTGCGCTGGTCACGGGCCTGCACGAGCAGGACGGGCGGTCCCGCCGCCGACCAGTGCACCTGCGCGAGATACGGGTAGCGCTCCCGGTCCCACTCCACGTCCACCCGGGAACCGTCGAGGCCGACCAGCGCCAGCGTCACCACCGCGTTGGCCGTACCGGCCGCCGGATAGGCGATCTCGGCCGGGCGGCGGCCCGGATGGGCCGGGTCGGCGATCCACCAGCGCTGTACGGGGCTCTCGTCGACCCGGGCGGCCAGCAGCCGCTCACCGTCCGGCGCCCACCAGAAGCCGCGGCTGCGGGCCATCTCCTCCTGCGCGATGAACTCCGCCAGCCCCCACGTCACCTCGTCGCCGTCCGGCTCCGCGAGCGCCCGGTCGTTGCCGCCGTCCGCGTCGACGACCCGGAGCGCGCCTCCCGCGACGTACGCCACCCGGCGCCCGTCGGGCGACGGCCGGGGGTCGACGACGGGGCCCGCGGTGGTCAGCTCGCGCGCCGTCCCGGCCCGCAGCTCGGCCACGAACAGCCGCCCGGAGAGCGCGAACGCCGCCAGTTCCACGGCCCGGTCCACCGCATAACCGACCACCCCGGACGACCCCTCACGGCTGCGCTCCCGCCGCGCCCGCTCCTGCGCGGAGAGCTCCTCGCCGGCCCCCGCCAGCAGCGCCGCCGGATCCGCGGCGATCCGCTCCTGACCGGATGCCGGATCGAGGATCCACAGCAGATTCGACGCGTCGGTCCCCGACCGGGACCGCAGGAACGCCACGCGCTCCCCGTCCGGCGAGACGGTGAACGCCCGGGGCGAGCCCAGCGAGAAGCGCTGCGTCCGGGCGTGCTGACGGGGAAACGAGAGCTCTTCAGTCATGCCACCGACCCTAGAGGCCCGTACCGGCGCTCAGCGGGTCTGGCGGAAAACCGGCTATGCGCCCCCGCGTGCTTCCGTGCACCGAGATATGCGGTGGCACGGAAAGTTATGATCAGTTGCCGTGTGTGGGTAAGGGTTAGTAGCAACTGGCAAGTGTCGTGCCCCTGCGTACCTGGGAGGTGAGCCGTTGTGGCGCTATCGATTTCGGCGGTGCTGCTGCTGCTGATCGTCGTGGCCCTGCTGGTCAAGAAGTCTGGGCTCAAAGGCGGTCACGCGGTGGTCTGCACGCTGCTCGGCTTCTACTTGGCGAGCTCCTCCGTGGCCCCGACGATCCAGCAGCTGACGACGAGCGTCGCGGGCATGATCGGGGGCTTCAAGTTCTGAGGGGCACACCCCGGGTCGTTACGCTCTCCCCATGAGCGATCTCCCTCCCAGGCGGCTGCTGCTCGTCCATGCGCACCCGGACGACGAGTCGATCAACAATGGCGCGACGATGGCCAAGTACGCGGCCGAAGGCGCTCATGTCACCCTCGTGACCTGCACTCTCGGCGAAGAGGGCGAGGTCATCCCGACCGATCTCGCGCATCTGGCCGCGGACCGCGACGACACCCTCGGCCGGCATCGCATCGGAGAGCTCGCCGAGGCGATGAAGGAGCTCGGGGTCACCGATCACCGCTTCCTGGGCGGGCCCGGCCGCTACCGCGACTCCGGGATGATGGGCGTCGTCCAGAACGAGAACCCGGACTGCTTCTGGCAGGCCGACCTGGACGAGGCCGCCGGCCAGCTCGTGGAGGTCATCCGGGAGATCCGGCCGCAGGTCCTGATCGGCTACGACCCGAACGGCGGCTACGGGCACCCCGACCACATCCAGGCGCACCGCGTCGCGATGCGCGCGGCCGAGCTGGCCGCGGCCGAGGGCCACGGCGTCGAGAAGATCTACTGGAACTGCGTACCGCGCTCCGTGGTCGAGGAGGGCTTCGCGGCCCTCAGGGCGGCCGGGAAGGCCCTGCTTTCCAGTGAGGGGGGCCCGTTCGAGGGGATCGCCTCGGTCGACGACGTACCGGGTGTGGTCGACGACGCGAAGGTGACGGCGGCGATCGGCGGGACCGCGTACGGGGAGCGCAAGGCCGCGGCGATGCGCGCCCACTTCACCCAGATCGTGGTGGACGGCCCGTTCTTCGCCCTCTCCAACGACCTCGGGCAGCCGCTGTTCCCCACCGAGTACTACCTGCTGGCGCAGGGGACCGCGGGCGCGGAGCGCGAGGACGACCTGTTCGCCGGGGTGCGGGTATGAGTCCGGCCACGACGCCGCGTGCGGGCAAACAGGCCGGGGAAGCGGCGGGGCGCGCGGGGATGGGCGGCACGGCCCGGATCGGGTCGTACTTCGTGCTCGGGGTGCTCGCCGCGCTGGTCGGCGGGGCGGGCGCGCTGGTCCAGGACGGCTGGTTCCCTGGCGGGCTGCTGCTCGCGCTGGCGGGAGTCGCGGGGCTGTTCTACGGCGGGGTGAAGCTCACCGGCACCCGGTTGGGGGCGGTGGTGCCGGGCGTCGTGTGGCTCATCACCGTGATGCTGCTGAGCTCCGCTCGGCCCGAGGGCGACTTCCTCTTCGCGGCCGGCATCGGCCCGTACATCTACCTGTTGGGGGGAGCGCTCGCGGGAGTGGTCTGCGCCACTTTGCCGCAATTGCCCTCATCCGGGGCTAATGACGCCCGACTTGGCGGCTGACCCGCTGTCCGTGGTGTGCTGAGGAGCGAGCGTTCCACCGGTCACGGGGATCGCTCCGGCGCCGCCCAGTATGGTGGTGCGCGCTGGCGAGCCGCCTGAGGATGGCCGTGAGGTGGCGAAGCTAACCGGGAGAGCCTGCTTTGAGTCGTGAAACTGACAGTTCGTCCTCCGGGAACCAGGGGGGTCGCGGCGGGGCCGCGTACCCGTCGGGGACCCCGCCGTACGGAACCCGCCCGTTTCCGTCGCTGCACCCGCAGGAGGGGTCGCAGGACGGCGACGCCACGCCCGAAGCGCCGGTGCCGCCGGCCGCCGAGGAGCCCAGGACCGAGACCACGATGACCACCCGGATCCGGATCAACATCCCCGGATCCCGGCCGATTCCGCCGCTGGTCATGCGCACCCCCGTCGAGGACCGCACTCCCGCGGAACCGTCCGGCGACCCCGACCCGGGCCGCCCCGCTTCCAGTTGGAACGCCGTGCCGGGGCCGGCGCCCGCCGCCGAGCCGGCCGGGGAGCCGGAGCCGGACGAGGCCCCCGGGCCGGAGCGGACCAGCGACTGGTTCGCCCCCCGGAAGTCGTCGGCGGCCGCTCCCGCGCCGTCCCCCGCACCGGGTCCGACGCCGCCTCCGGCAGCGGACAGCACCCAGCCGATCAACGTGGCGGGACTGCAGTTCCCCGACGACGGCCGCGACCCCCGGCCGGGGTCCCGTCCCGACGCCGGCGGCCGGCCGGCCGCCGGACAGCCGACGGCGGGCCCGTATCTGGCGCCGCCGATGGGCACACCGCTCGGCGGCGCGGGCTCCTTCCCCGGGAACGCGGACGACACCCCGTGGCCCGGCTCGAACCCGCTGGCCCCGCAGGACCCGGCGTTCAGCGACCCGTCCTACCGTGATCCCGGCTTCGCCGACCCGGCGTTCAACGGCCCGCCGTTCGGGCCGGGCGGAGCGCCCGGCGAGGGCGACCGAACCATGCCATTCCCCGCCTACCAGCCGCCCGCCGGCCAGGGCCCGCAGGGACCGGCGGGACCGACCACCGGTCCGGTGACCGGCGCCGCGCGGCTGCCCCTCGCGGGCCGGCCCGCCCCCGGCGTCCCCGGGCCCGGTGCTCCCGCCGCCCCGGGTGCTCCCGGTGGGCGCGTGTCGGGTGACACGCTGGTCAGCGGCATCCCGACGGTGCCCGCCGGCCCCAGGACGCCCAAGCCGCCGGCCGCCGGCGAGGACTCGTACCGCTTCGAGGCGGACAGCACGCCGGCGAAGCCCAAGGGCCGCTCCAAGGTGATATTGGCGGGTGGCCTCCTGGTCTTCCTCGCGGGCATCGCCTACGGCGCGGGTCTGCTGATGAACCACGCGGAAGTGCCCAAGGGCACCACCGTCCTCGGTGTCGACATCGGCGGGAAGTCGCGCGACGAAGCCGTCAAGACGCTCGACGCGAAGCTCGGCAACCGCATCACGGCACCGATCAAGGTGAAGATCGGCGCCCGGACGCTGGAGCTCAAGCCCTCGGTGGCCGGCCTCTCCATCGACAACCTGGCCACCGTCCGTTCCGTCGCGCACACCGACTACAACCCGGTCTCGGTGATCGGCTCGCTCCTCGGCGGAGCGCGGCCGGCCGAACCGGTGCTGGTCGAGGACGACGAGAAGCTGAAGTCCGCGCTGCAGAACCTGTCGCAGCAGGCGGCCGGCGGATCCGGTGCCGAGGGCATGGTGAAGTTCGTCAGCGGCAAGGCCGTCGGCGTACCCGGCAGCCCGCGGCAGGCCGTCGACGTCAACGGCTCGATGAAGAAGGTCAGCGAGGCGTACCGGACCCGCGCCGAGACGGGCCGGGACCAGCCGGTGGAACTGACCGCCACGACCGTGCAGCCGAAGGTCACCCAGGCCCAGATCGACGAGGCCATCGCCGGCTTCGGGAAGTCCGCGATGGCCGGGATCGTCACCGTGAAGGCCGACGGCTCGCACAAGGTCCCGTTCGGCCCGAACAAGTCGCTGCCCAAGTTCCTGACGATGGTCGCGGACGCCGACGGCAAGCTCCAGCCGTCCTTCGACCTGGCCGTCCTCAAGGACCTGTACGGCAAGGCGTTCAGCGGCGTGCTCATCGTGCGGGACAACGGCACGAAGACCGCCGTCACCCCGAAGGACGTCGCCGACGCGATGCTGCCGGCGCTGAACTCGTCGGACCAGTCCAAGAAGACCGTGGTGATCCCGCACGTGGCGAAGTAGCGCGAGGTCGTATCGTCCTGGCCCCCCGGCAGCGGTCCGGATCATGACATCTGTCATGCGGAAGACACGATGTCCGGCACTGCCGGGAGGGCCCGCCGCTCGGCGAAGCTGATGCCATGACCGCACCAGCCGTACAGACCGCGACCGACGGGCCCGCCACGGGCGAACCCGTGGTCGGCTTCAGCGGCGTGAACAAGAGCTTCGGCCCTGTGCACGCTGTCGCCGACCTCACCCTGACCCTGCACCCCGGCGAGACCGTGGCGCTGCTCGGTCCCAACGGGGCCGGCAAGTCCTCGGCCCTCGATCTGCTCCTCGGGCTGCGCAACCCCGACTCCGGCAGCATCAAGGTGTTCGGCACCACCCCGGCGCAGGCCATCGCGCAGGGCCGGGTCGGCGCGATGCTGCAGAGCGGCGGCCTCATGGAGGACGTGACGGTGCGGGAGATCATCTCCCTGGCCTGCGCGCTGCACCCGCGTGCCTACCCGGTGGACGAGGTGCTGGCCACCGCCGACATCACCGACATCGGCGACCGCAAGGTCAACAAGCTCTCCGGCGGCCAGGAGCAGCGGGTCCGCTTCGCGCTCGCCACCGCCGGCGACAACGATCTGATCGTGCTCGACGAGCCGACCGTCGGGATGGACGTCACCGCCCGTCAGGCGTTCTGGGCGACGATGCGCCGCCGGGTCGACGAGGGCCGCACGGTGCTGTTCGCCACCCACTACCTGGAGGAGGCGGACGCGATCGCGGACCGCGTCCTGGTCCTGCACCGCGGCCGGCTCATCGCCGACGGCACCGCCGCCGAGATCAAGGCGCGGGCCGGTGCCCGCCGGATCACCTTCGACCTCCAGGGCGCGATCGACGAGCCCGCGCTCAGGGCGCTGCCGCACCTGGTGGGCGTCGAGGTGTCGGGGGCCACCGTCCGGATCCGTTCCGACGACGCCGACGCGACGATGCACGCGGTCTACGGCCTGGGGCTCTACCCCCGCAATCTCGAAGTCGCGGGCCTCGGCCTGGAGCAGGCGTTCCTCGCCATCACCGACGCAGCATCCGCCGAGGAGGCGGAAGAGCGATGAAGACTCTGATCAAGCTGGAGATCCTGCGCGTCCTGCGCAACAAGAAGTTCATGTTCTTCTCGGTGATCTATCCGCCGCTGCTCTTCCTGATCATCACGGCCGGCACCGACCCCAAGGCGAAGCTGCCCGGCACGGACCTGTCGACGGTCGCGTACTTCATGGTCGCGATGTCCGCGTTCGGCGCCATGACGGCGGTCCTGATGGGGAACGCGGAGCGGATCGCCCGGGAGCGCGAGAAGGGCTGGGTGCGCCAGCTGCGGCTGACCGCGCTGCCCGGCCGCGGCTACGTCACCGCGAAGATCGCCTCGGCGGCCACCATCAGCCTGCCGTCGATCCTGCTCGTCATGATCGTCGGCGCGGCCGTGAAGCAGGTGCGCCTGGACGCCTGGCAGTGGGTCGCGATCCTGCTGTGCAGCTGGGCCGGCAGCTTCGTCTTCGCGGCGCTCGGGGTGGCCATCGGCTATGTCGCGTCCGCCGATGTCGCCCGGCCGATCTCGATGATCGCCTACTTCGCGCTGGCGCTGCTGGGCGGCCTGTGGGTGCCCTTCACGTCCTTCCCGCAGTGGATGCAGAACATCGCCCAGTACCTGCCGGCCCGCCCCTACGCGTCGCTCGGCCAGGCCGTGGAGCTCGGGGACGCCCCGCATGTGAAGGACATCGCCATCCTGCTGGTCTATCTGCTGGTCTTCGCGGGCGGCGCGGCGTACCTGTACCGCAAGGACACCCAGAAGGCGTGACACCGTGAAGCCCGTGAAGCCCGCGAAGCCCATGCAGTCCGCAGCCGGCGCCCGCGCCGGACGAGAGAACTGGTCGCCGTGGCGCGCGGAGCTGGAGGCCGCCGACTCCACCTCCATGGGCCGCGTGCCGGAGACCCGCAGGCAGGCCGTGGTCAAGCTGCTGTGGATCGCCATCTGGATGCTCTACCTGGGCGCCCCGGTGGACGACCTGGTGCACGGCGGCCACGGGACCCCGGTGGTGGTCCTGGCCTCGATGGGCCTCACGGGATTCGTCCTCGCCTATCTGTCGCTGGTCTTCCTGCGCACCAACACCGAGGAGCAGAAGCGCTGGGTGTACTGGGTGCTGTGCGCCCTCGCCGCGCTGGCGGCGCTCACCTCGGCCACCCTGGGCAAGCCCTGGCTGGTGCTCTTCGTCTATGTCTCGGTGGCGTGCGGGGCTGTTCTGCCGCCGGCCCGGTCCCGGTGGCTGATCCCGGCCGCCACGGGAGCGCTCGCCCTCATCGGCTCCTTCGTCGACACCCAGCGGGACCTCTTTCCGGCGCTGCTGATCCCTTGCCTCCTCGGAGGGTTCGCGATGGTGGGCATCAGACAACTCGTCCAGACGATGCGGGAGCTGCGCGAGGCGCGGGAGACCGTGGCGCAGCTCGCCGCGACCGAGGAACGGCTGCGGCTCGCCCGTGATCTGCACGATCTGCTCGGCCACTCGCTGTCCCTGATCACCCTCAAGAGCGAGCTGGCCGGCCGGATGCTCCCGGACCGTCCGGTGGACGCCGCGCAGCAGGTCGCCGACATCGAGAAGGTCAGCCGCCAGGCGCTCGTCGACGTCCGGGAGGCGGTGAGCGGCTACCGCCGCCCCACGCTGGCGACCGAACTGGCCGGTGCCCGTACCGCGCTGGCCGCCGCCGGCATCGCCGCCGACCTCCCGGTGGAGCTGCCGCCCTCCGCGGCCGCGGAGGACGACACAGCGACCCCGCCGGCGCTCGCCCCGGACACCGAGGGCGCGCTGGCCTGGGCCCTCCGCGAGGCGATCACCAATGTCATCCGGCACAGCGGCGCCACCCGCTGCGTGATCACCCTCGCCGAGCGGTCCGACGACGGCGCCGGCACCGTCGTCCTCACCGTGACGGACAACGGCCGCGGCCCCGCCGGCGGCCCCGGCAACGGCCTCTCCGGCCTGGAGGAGCGCCTGCTGCTCGCCGGCGGCAGCCTCACCACAGGACCGGCGGCGCCGACCGGCTTCACGCTCAGCGCGAGCGTGCCGCGCCGTACCCCCGTGGTGACGGTTCCGCCCCTCGCCTGACCTGGTACGCGGCGGCGTCGCGCACCCCGTTCGGCCGTGTGCCGGTTTCCCTTGGAGCTTCCTCGGCTACCTATCACGAGCCGAAGGCCGCCTCGGCCGGCGCCGGTCCGCCGATCGCCGTACGCATCCCAGGGCTCCAGGGAGAACGCATGGCTGCACGACGTGCCAAGAGCGCCGGACCGGGGCCCGGCTCCGAGCGGGCGGGAGCACTGCGCAGACTCGGTGAATGGTGCGCCCGGCGTTTCGTCGTGGTCATCATCGTCTGGCTGGTCGCCCTGGCCGGGCTGCACGTCCTGCAGAACACCTTCGGCGGCACGTACTCGGACGACTTCTCGTTGCCGGGCACCCAGTCGAACACCGGCCAGCAGGTGCTCCAGAAGAACGCCCCGGCCTCCAGCGGCACCGCCGGCCAGGTGGTCATGCACGACGCGAAGGGCCCGTTGACCGGCGTCACGGACCAGATCAACCAGACCGTCGCCGCGCTCCAGAAGGTCCCGCACGTCACCTCGGTGGTGAACCCGCTGCCGGCCTCGGCGTCCGCCCCGCCGACGGGTGCGATCTCCAAGGACGGGACGATCGGCTACATCACCGTCCGCTTCGACAAGAATCCCACGTCGATCGGCGAATCCCTGGTCGACAACGTCGACGGCGCCGTCGCCTCCCTGCGGTCCGCGGGCATCGACGTCGAGTACGGCGGCCCGCTCGGCGAGGCCGCCCGGCCCGACACCAAGGACTTCACCAGCGAGGCCATCGGGTTCGCCGTCGCGGTGGTCGTCCTGCTGGTGGGCTTCGGCAGCGCCATCGCCGCCGGCCTGCCGCTGGTCAGCGCACTGATCGCGGTGATCGTCGGGCTGAGCTGTCTGAGCCTGCTGGCGGCGGCCTCCACCTTCGCGAGCGTCTCGCCGACCCTGGCCACGATGATCGGGCTCGGCGTGGGCATCGACTACGCGCTGTTCCTGATCACCCGTTACCGCCAGCTCCTGATGGACGGCGACGATCCGCCCGTCGCGGCGGGCCGGGCGGTGGCCACCAGTGGCCGGGCGGTCCTGGTCTCCGGCTGCACGGTGATCGTCGCGCTGCTCGGCCTGTACGTGTCGCGGGTCAGCTTCATCGGCAAGCTGGGCGTGGCGGCGGGCGTCACCGTGGTCACAGCGGTGCTGGGCGCGCTCACCCTGGTCCCCGCGCTGCTCGGACTGATCGGCCGCCGGATCGACCGCTTCACCTTCCGCAAGCCCGTCGCGGAGGGCACCCAGGGCCTGGAGGGCGAGGCGCAGGGCGGCTGGCACCGGTACGCCCAGCGGGTGGAGCGCCGCCCCTGGTGGTTCCTGCTCGGCGGGGTGGTGGTGATCGCGGTCCTGGCGATCCCGCTGCTGTCGATCCGGCTCGGCCATATCGATGACGGCGCCGATCCGACCAGCTTCACCGACCGGCGGGCGTTCGACCTGATCAGCGAGGGCTTCGGGCCCGGTGCCAACGGTCCGCTGACCATCGTGGTCGACCAGACCGACGTACCGTCCGCCGACCGGGCGGCGCTGGCCACCTCGGTGCAGAAGGCGCTCACCGGCGTGCCCGGCGCGGCGAGCATCAGCCCGCCGCAGCCCACCAGCAACGGTCAGGTGCTGATCTCCACCGCGATCTCCGAGGTCGTTCCGCAGGCCGCGGGCACCACGGATCTGACCAACCACCTCGAGGACGACGTCCTGCCGAAGGCGGTGTCGGGCACCGCCGCCCGCACCTATCTGACGGGGACGACCGCCGCCCAGGTGGACTTCCTGGACCTCATCTCCGCACGGCTGCCGCTGATCATCGCGGTGGTGGTGGGGCTGGCCTTCATCATCATCCTGACCGTCTTCCGCGGGCTGCTGGTGGCGCTCAAGGCCGCCGTGCTCAACCTGCTGTCGATCGCCGCCTCGTACGGGGTGGTGGTCGCGGTGTTCCAGTGGGGCTGGGGCGGCCCGTCGCTCGGCGTCAACGGCACCGTCCCGATCGAGAGCTATGTGCCGATGATGATGTTCGCCATCGTCTTCGGGCTCAGCATGGACTACGAGGTGTTCCTGCTCTCCCGGGTGCACGAGGCCTGGGAGCGCACCCGGGACAGCAAGGGCAGCGTCGCGCACGGTCTGGAGATCACCGCACGGGTGATCACCTGCGCCGCACTGATCATGGTGAGCGTCTTCGCCGCGTTCATCCTCAGCGACAACATCGTCATCAAGATGCTGGGTCTCGGCCTGTCGGTGAGCGTCCTGATCGACGCCACCATCGTCCGGCTGCTGCTGGTGCCGGCGGTCATGACGCTGCTCGGCCGGCACGCCTGGTGGATGCCGCGCTGGCTCGACCGGGTGCTGCCGCACGTGGACGCCGAAGGTACGGCGGCCTGACGGCGCGGCGGCCCTACTCTGGCCGTATGACTGAGGCCAGCGGCGAGCCACCCGCACGGAACGTACGAGTCCTGCTCGCCGACGACCAGTCGATGGTGCGGGAAGCGCTGGCCACGCTGCTGGGCCTGGAGGACGACATCGAGGTGGTCGCCCAGGTCGCCCGTGGCGACGAGGTGCTGGCGGCGGCCCGTGCCTACGCACCGGACGTGGCACTGCTCGATATCGAGATGCCCGGCCTGACCGGGATCGAGGCGGCGGCGCAGCTGCGCAAGGCGCTGCCGGACATCAGGATCGTGATCGTCACGACGTTCGGCCGCCCCGGGTACCTGCGGCGCGCGATGGAGTCCGGCGCCGAGGCGTTCCTCGTCAAGGACGCGCCGGCGTCCCAGCTGGCCGACGCGGTACGGCGGGTGCTGCGCGGGGAGCGGGTCATCGACCCGACGCTCGCGGCGGCGGCGCTGGCCGACGGGGCGGACCCGCTGACCGCCCGCGAGCGGGACGTGCTGCGGGCGGTGGCCGACGGTTCGGTGAACGCGGAGGTCGCACGGAGCCTGCTGCTGTCCGAGGGCACGGTCCGCAACTACCTCTCGACGGCGATCCAGAAGACGGGCGCCCGCAACCGGGCCGAAGCGGTGCGGATCGCCCGCGAGAAGGGCTGGCTCTAGGGCCCGTCGTCACAGCGGCGCCTGCCCGGCGGCTCAGTTCAGCAGCGCGCGCGCCGATCTGGCCTGTCCCTGGATGGACTTCGCGGCCTCCGGGTCGATGATCTTCAGCATCTCCGCATAGGCCTCCATCTCGGCCGCACCCTGGAGGTAGTCACCGCGCCGTACGAGGAGCTGGGCGCGTTCGTAGCGCAGCCGGGCCGGGTGCCGGGGGAGCAGCAGGGCGAGCTCGACGGCCCACAGCTGCACGCCGATCTCCTCCGGCCGGGCGGCCGCCCAGGCGCGGATGTTGTTGAGCACCCGCAGCACGATGTCGAGCGGGTCGGCGGGCACCAGCATGTCCGGCGCCAGCGGGGCGCCGGTCGCGCCCGCGACGAGCAGCCCGGCGTCGTCGGAGTCGAGCACCCGGCCGCCGTGGAACGGGTCGGCGAGCACGAAGTGCCCGGCGGGATCGCCCAGGCCGACGACGAAATGGCCGGGCAGGGCCACTCCGTAGACGGGGGCGCCGGCCCGCCGGCCGACCTCGATCCAGACCACCGACAGCAGGATCGGCAGCCCGCGCCGCCGGCGCAGCACCTCGTGCAGCAGCGAGGACTCCAGCCGCCCGTAGTCGGCGGGCAGCCCGGCGAAGCCGCAGGTGCCGCCGAGGAGCGCGGACAGCGCGCGGGCCCAGTCGTCGGGCGTCGTGAGGCCGTAGGGCAGCATTCCGGCCAGCCGGTCGAGCTCGATCTGCGCCGCGTCCAGACCGGTCTGGCCGAACTCCGGACCGGCCTCCGCGCCGATCAGCAGACACAGCTCGGCGAGGTCGGGCCGCTCCTCGCGGGCCGCCTCCGCGAAGCGCTCACGCCACGGGCCCGTCACGGCGACGGCCGGCGGTAGTGGTAGCCGTGATGGGTGGTGAAACCCATCCGGTCGTACAGCGCCCGTGCGGCGTCGTTGTCCGCCTCGACCTGGAGGTACGCGAACGACGCGCCCTCCTCGACGGCCCGGCGGGCGAGCGCGGCCATCACGGCGGTGGCGAGCCCCCGCCGCCGGAACGCCGGTTCGACCTCGACGGCACCGAACAGCGCCCACCGGCCGTCCACCACGCCGCGCCCGATCGCCCCGGGCGCGGTGGCGAACCAGACGGACGGCCCGCCGAGCACCACCTTCAGCGCTTGTTCCGCCAGGTCACCCGTGCGGTGGTACGACGCGAGCCAGGAATCCCCGGGCTCGCGGGTCAGGGTGACGGCGTCCGCGCCGGGCAGTTCCGCGAGCGGCGCGAGGGGTGCGGTGCGGACCAGGGTGTCGGCCTCCCGGAGCCAGCCGCGCCGGTCGAGCTCGGCGGCGAGCGGCGCGTCGTCGGGGACCTGGAGGTACGGGGTCGTGCCGCGTTCGCCGTACCAGCGCACGACGAACTCCAGCGCCTCGTCCAGCGGCACCTGGGGATCGCCGTGCGCGAGAACGGAGTTGGCCCGCCGGGTGAACCCGCCCGCGGCTCTGAGGGTCCACTCCCCGAGCCGCTCGCTCTCCGTCGCCGGCCAGGCGCGCGAGGCCGCCTCCTGGAGCTCCGCCGGGCTCACCCGCGCGCTGCGGCGCACCGGAGCGGGGGGCACGACCTTTCCCGCGACCAGCGCGGATTCGGCGATCCTGACGGTTTCACCGTCCCGACGAGTGACGCACACCACTCCGTGATCCCACGATGCGAGAACACCGAGGGTGTCACTGAACGTAGGCTGCCCGTCAGCGATCTCCAGTACCCGCCGTACCGAAACGCGTTTTCCCACGTCAGCAGGGCTGATGCGGACCACTAGCCGTCCTGTGGCGGCGAAATCCATAGTCATCAGTGCCCCTCTTGTTCGTCTCGTGCCCAGGAACGGAGATACTAGAGGCGGGCATCGACGACGCCGCGCTCCCGCGCGAGATGAGCCCTACCGAGGAGGAACGACAGCGTGACCTACGTCATCGCGCAGCCTTGTGTCGACGTCAAGGACAAGGCGTGTATCGAAGAGTGCCCGGTCGACTGCATCTACGAGGGCTCCAGGTCCTTGTACATCCACCCGGACGAATGCGTCGACTGCGGCGCCTGTGAGCCGGTCTGCCCGGTCGAGGCCATCTTCTACGAGGACGACACCCCGGAGGAGTGGAAGGACTACTACAAGGCGAATGTGGAGTTCTTCGACGAGCTCGGATCGCCTGGTGGCGCCTCGAAGCTCGGGCTGATCGAGCGGGACCACCCCTTCATCGCCGCGCTGGAACCGCAGAACCAGCCCGGCTGATCACGACCGCACGATGCGTCGGTCCCGTACGGGGAGGCTTCCGTACGGGACCGGCGTCGTTCTCCAGTCCAGGAAAGTGAGCACCAGCGTGGCGCCAGTCTCCGACCGTCTCCCCGTCTTCCCCTGGGACCGGCTAGAGCCGTACAAGTCCGCGGCCGCCGCACACGCCGACGGCATCGTCGACCTGTCGGTGGGCACCCCCGTGGACCCGGTCCCGGCCGTGATCCGCAAGGCGCTGTCCGCCGCCGCGGACAGCCCCGGCTACCCGCAGACGTACGGCACCGGCTCGCTGCGGGACGCCGTCGCCGAGTATCTGCGGGACCGGCTCGGCATCACGGGCGCCCAGCCGGCGAACGTGCTGCCGCTGATCGGCTCCAAGGAGCTGGTCGGCTGGCTGCCGACGCTGCTGGGGTTGCGCGAGGGCGACCAGGTCGCCTACCCGGAGCTGGCCTACCCGACGTACGAGATCGGGGCGCTCGTCGCCCGCGCCGAGCCGGTGACGTACGCCGACCCGGTCGCCGACCTCGACCCGGCGCGCGTCAAACTGCTCTGGCTCAACACCCCGTCGAACCCGACCGGCCGGGTGCTGGCCGCCGCCGAACTGCGCCGCATCGTGGACTGGGCGCGCGAGCACGGCATCCTCGTCGTCTCCGACGAGTGCTACATCGAGCTGGGCTGGGACGCCGAACCGGTCTCCGTCCTGCACCCCGACGTGTGCGGTGACAGCCACGACGGACTGATCGCCGTCCACTCGCTCTCCAAGCGCTCCAACTTCGCCGGGTACCGGGGCGCGTTCCTGGCCGGCGACGCCGCCGTCGTCAAGGAGCTGCTGGGGGTGCGCAAGCACACCGGCATGATCGTCCCCGCGCCCGTGCAGTCCGCGATGATCGCCGCGCTCGGCGACCGCGAGCACGCCGTCGTGCAGAAGGAGCGCTACGCCCGGCGGCGGGCCGTGCTGCGGACCGCCTTCGAGGCCGCCGGGTTCCGGATCGAGCACAGCGAGGCGAGCCTCTACCTGTGGGCCACCCGCGGGGAGTCCTGCTGGGACACCGTCGGCGACCTGGCCAAGCAGGGCATCCTGGTCGCCCCGGGCGAGTTCTACGGTCCGACGGGCGCGCACTTCGTACGGGTCGCGTTCACCGCGCTCGACGAGCGGGTGGACGCCGCGGTGCGCCGGCTGGCCTGACGTCCCCCGTTGTCCCCGCACAGCCCGAAGGGGCCCGGAGAGCGCGCGCTCCCCGGGCCCCTTCGCGTGGCTCCGCCGTGCCTGGCCGCGGTGCCTAGCCGCCGAGCGGCAGGCTGCCGAGCGGCAGCGCGTTGGTCGGGAGGGTGCTGACCGGGAGGGCGCCGGCCGACGGGAGCGAGGAACCGCCGGGCATGCCGGCGACCGGGAGGGTCTCGGCGCCGGACAGGCCGGCCGCGCCCACGGACTTGGTGGTCGAGCCGAGGAGATCGCCGGTGGAGCCCGCGGCGTCGCCTGCGGCCTTCTGAGCGGCCGGGGCGGCGGTCTTCCCGGTGGTGCCGACCGTCCGGCCCGCGGCCGGGACGGCCGTCTGCACGGTCTTGCTGCCGGCCTCGGCGGCCAGGCCGCTGGCCTGCTGGGAGGCGCCGTCGAGGGTGTTGCCCAGGCTCGCGCCGTCAAGGTTGGTCAGTCCACCCAGGTCAGCCGTCTGCGGCAGCTCGGCGGCCGACGCGGCGCCGGCACCCAGCAGGGGAGCCGCGGCCGCACCGATCAGCAGGGCTGCACGGGCGATCCGACGCGAAAGGGGGAGGGACATGGTGCTCCTTTTACGGAGGGGGGACGGGACATGTCCGCTGGGCGGACGTGCTGACTACCGCTCCAGGAGCCCGAAGGTTGCGGCCGTTCGAGGTAAAGAGTTGGTAATGCGTCGCATAATAGTGCTCCGGCAAAATGGGCCATTCCGGTCACCTCGCAAAGAAGTGAGGAAACGTCACATCGCTTGTGTGGCAAGGGAATTGGCGGCCAGTCGGGGGAATTGGCCGCTTCCAGGGTTTGACGTAGCCGCTATGCGCCTGCGGGTGACGCGCCGCACTATTGCGCGACCGTGATCCGTACGTCTCCGTCGGCGGTCCCGGCCGCACCGGTGTCGGACTTCTGCCAGCCCCTGCCGGAATCGGCCGCCCGCCACTGCTTGTCCTGGAACGAGACCTTCTCGACCTTCAGGTCCGCGGAATGGGCCACCGCCCACTGCGCCACCTCCCAGCCGCGGCGCTTCCCGTCGCCCTCCGCCGCGCCTCCGGCGGGGGCCGACGGCACCTGGACGGTCCGCTCGCGCGCCGTGCCGCCACCGGCCCTGCCCTCGGCCGGGCGCGGGGTGACCTGCGGTCCGAACTCACGGGCCAGCTGCTTGCGGACCTGCGCGGGATCGCCCGTCGTGACGGTCTCGCCCGAGCCCAGGGTGCAGTTGAGCGCACCGGGCTGCCGGCCGGTCAGCGCCGAGGTCAGCAGGGTCGCGTCCGCCTCGTGCTTCGCGTACGCCTGCGGGAAGCCGCTCTTCTGCACCCGCTGGGCGGCCACGGTCAGCGGCAGCCGCGAATAGCCCTCGATCTTCACCAGGCCGTCGAAGAACTCGTTCGTGGCGTGCACCGGGTCCATGATCTGTTCCGGAGTGCCCCAGCCCTGCGAGGGCCGCTGCTGGAACAGGCCGAGCGAGTCCCGGTCGCCGTGGTCGAGATTGCGGAGCATCGACTCCTGCATCGAGGTGGCCAGCGCTATCGTCAGCGCCCGCTCCGGCAGCCCCCTGGACGTCGCGACCGCGGCGATCGTCGAGGCGTTCGCCGCCTGCTGCGACTCCAGCTTCATGGTGTTGCCGTCCGCCGCGACCGTGCACCCGGCGCGCTGGGTGCGGCTCTCGACGACGTAGTAGGCGCCGTATCCGGCGATCCCGAGCAGGACGAGGCCGGCGACGGTCAGCCGGAGTCGGCGGCCGTGCCGGCGAGGACGCCGCTCCGGTGTCGGCGAAGGCTGGGACATGACGCCCACCGTACCCACACACCACTCCGGAGCCCCGAACGCCGGCGCCGGACGTGTGCACGTCGTGGGAGGTCCACGGGACCGCCGGTAGGGTCGGAGCCATGACCGCCAGCCCGCTCGACCTCAGCCAGGATGCCGCCGTCGTCACGGCGCAGCTCGTGGACATCCCCTCCGTCAGCCTCGCCGAGAAGGCGCTGGCCGACATCGTGGAGGAGGCGCTGCGCGCCCTTCCGCACCTGACCGTGGACCGGGACGGGGACGCGGTCGTGGCGCGGACGAACCTGGGCCGCGCCGAGCGGGTGGTGCTCGCCGGACACCTGGACACGGTGCCGATCGCGGACAACCTGCCGTCCCGGCTCGACGCCGACGGCCTGCTGTGGGGCTGCGGCACCACCGACATGAAGTCCGGCCTCGCCGTACAGCTGCGCCTCGCCGCGACGCTGCCCGAGCCCAACCGCGACCTCACCTTCGTCTTCTACGACGCCGAGGAGATCGCCGCCCAGTTCAACGGCCTCAAGCGGCTCGTCGAGAACCACCCCGAGTGGCTGGCCGGCGACTTCGCGGTGCTCCTGGAGCCCACCGACGCCCAGGTGCACGGCGGCTGCCAGGGCACCCTGCGGGTCAGGGTGCAGACCACCGGCCGCCGCGCCCACTCCGCACGCAGCTGGCTCGGTGAGAACGCCATCCACAAGGCCGCGCCGATCCTCGCCCGGCTCGCCGCCTACGAGCCCCGCCGGGTCGTCATCGACGGGCTGGTCTACCCCGAGGGTCTGAACGCGGTGATGATCGAGGGCGGGCACGCGGGGAATGTGATTCCCGACACGTGCGCGGTGATCGTCAACTACCGGTTCTCGCCCGATCAGACCGAGGCCGAGGCGCTCGCGCACGTCACCGAAGTCTTCGAGGGATTCGAGGTCGTGCCCACCGACAGCGCGCCCGGCGCGCTGCCCGGACTGTCCCAGCCGGCCGCCGCCGCGTTCGTCGCGGCCATCGGAACCGAGCCGTTCGGCAAGGAATCCTGGACCGACGTGGCCCGTTTCTCCGCCCTCGGCATCCCGGCGGTCAACTACGGCCCCGGCAATCCCAAGCTGGCCCACACCCGCGAGGAGAACGTGTCGGTGGCCGCCGTCCTGGAGGCCGAGGAGCGGCTGCGGGCCTGGCTCACCGCCTGACGCCCAGGACCCGGCGGCGGGCCCGGTGGGAACCGCGCGGGCCGATATCCGCGTGATGTTCTCGCCATGGTGTGATCGGATGCGACCGATCGTGTGGGGGGAAGAAGGCTGTTTCCATGGGACTGACCAGTCCGCTGTTCTTCGTGGTGCTCATCGTCGCGGCCGTCGCGGCCGTGGCGGGGGCCGTGCTGCTCTGGGGGCGCGTGCCGGGCCCCCGGCTGCTCCGGCTGCCCGCCCGCGTCGGGATGATCGTGGTGTGCCAGCTGACGGCGGTCTTCGTGGTGATGGCCGGGGTGAACAACCAGTACGGCTTCTACGCCTCCTGGGACGACCTGCTGGGCGGCGGCAGCGGGGGCGGCAGCATGAACGCCTCCGCGAAGCACAAGGCGCCGCCGCCGGGACCGGCGCAGCTGACGGTGAAGTTCGACCCGTACGCGCAGGGGTTCCGCAAGGCGGACGTGCTCGGCGCCAAGTCCGGCGCGTCGGGGGACGTCATGGTCTGGACGCCGCCGCAGTACGACAAGAAGGAGTACGCGAACACCCGCTTCCCGGTGATCGTGGTGCTGCACGGCCTGCCCGGGAGCCCCCGCAGCTTCCTGCGCGCCATGCGGCTCGGCCAGATCATGGAGCGGCAGATCACCGAGGGCAAGGCCGAGCCGGCCATCCTCGTCCTGCCGACGATCACGCCCAAGGGCGCCAAGGCCGGCTGCGCCGACGCGCCGGGCCGGGGCAAGGGCGGCACCTGGCTCGCCCAGGACGTGCCGGACGTGGTCGCGCACAACTTCCGTACCCTGCCCGCCCCGAGCGGCTGGGCGGTGATGGGCATATCGACCGGCGGCTACTGCGCCGCCCGGCTCGCCCTCGACTACCCCTCCCGGTACGTGGCGGGCGCCGCGCTGGCCCCCGACAACCCCGCGGAGGGCCCCCGTTCACCGCTGTGGCTGGCCCACAACACCAAGCCGAACGTGGACCTCCTGGTGGGGTCGAGCGTCCAGGACCCCGAGAGCCCGCCGCGGTTCGCCGACTGGCTCGGGCACGCGGTCCAGGCGCCGACGACCGTCACCCCCATGCTGCTGGACACCGGCGGCCACAACTGGAAGACCTGGGGACGGATGTTCCCCGACGCGCTCACCTGGGTGAGCAGTCATCTGGAGGCGCCGCGCGTTGTGCCGCTGGCCAGCCCTGACGCGCCGTGATGCGTCGTACGCTGCTCGCATGAGTACCGCACGCAGGGACACGAGCAACGCGCAGGAGGCGGCAGCGGCGGCCAACGAGGCGGCCGAGCGCTCTTCTCCGCAGGGACAGGGCTGGCCGGAACGGCACACCGGGCCGGTGGTCCGGCGGCGCGACCAGGTACAGGCCGGCACCACCGACCAGCGGTTGCTGGACAGCCGCGGCCCCTCGGAATGGGTGCACGGCGATCCCTGGCGGGTCATGCGCATCCAGTCCGAGTTCGTCGAGGGATTCGGCGCCCTGGCCGAACTCGGCCCCGCCGTCAGCGTGTTCGGCTCCGCCCGCACCCCGGTCGACTCGGTGGAGTACGCGGCGGGCATCGCGATCGGCCGGGCGCTGGCCGAGGCCGGCTTCGCGGTGATCACCGGTGGTGGCCCCGGTGCGATGGAGGCCGCCAACAAGGGCGCGGGCGAGGCGGGCGGGGTGTCCGTCGGGCTCGGCATCGAGCTGCCCTTCGAGCAGGGCCTCAACCCCTACGTCGACATCGGGGTGAACTTCCGCTACTTCTTCGTCCGCAAGACGATGTTCGTGAAGTACGCGCGCGGTTTCGTCGTGCTCCCCGGCGGCTTCGGCACCCTGGACGAGCTGTTCGAGGCCATCACCCTCGTCCAGACGAAGAAGGTCACCCGGTTCCCGATCGTCCTGTTCGGCACCGCCTACTGGAGCGGCCTCGTCGACTGGGTCCGGGGCACCCTGATCGCGGGCGGCAAGGCCTCCGCGGCCGATCTGGAGCTGTTCCATCTGACCGACGACGTGGACGAGGCCGTGGCCCTGGTCACCAAGGAGACCGAGGGCTGAGCCGGCCCCCGGGGGCAGCCAGGGGACCCCGGCCCGCCGGGGTCCCTACGCCAGCCCGCGGCGGGCGACCGCGGGCGGCCGGTGGCCCGCGATGGAGGCCACCATGTCGAGGACCTGACGGGTCTCGGCGACCTCGTGGACGCGGTACACCCGCGCCCCGAGCCAGGCCGAGACCGCGGTGGTCGCCAGCGTCCCGATCAGCCGTTCCTTGACCGGGCGGTCGAGCGTTTCGCCCACGAAGTCCTTGTTCGACAGCGACACCAGCACCGGCCACCCGGTCTCCGTCATCTCCGGGAGCCGCCGCGTCGCCTCCAGCGAGTGCCGGGTGTTCTTGCCGAAGTCGTGCCCGGGGTCGATGAGGACGGCGTCGCGCCGCACACCGAGCCCGACGGCCCGCTCCGCGAGGCCCACGGTGACCCGCAGGATGTCCGCCATGACGTCCTCGTACCCGGTCCGGTGCGGGCGGGTGCGCGGCTCGACGCCGCCGGCGTGCGTGCAGACCAGCCCGACGTCGTAGCGGGCGGCGACCTCGGCCAGCTTCGGGTCGACGCCGCCCCAGGCGTCGTTCAGCAGATCGGCGCCCGCCTCGCAGGCCGCCTCACCCACCTCGTGCCGCCAGGTGTCGACGCTGATCACGACGTCCGGGTGCCGCCGGCGGACCTCGGCGACGAAGGCGACCGTGCGGCGGATCTCCTCCTCGGCCGAGACGTCCTCGCCGGGACCGGCCTTGACCCCGCCGATGTCGATGATTGCGGCGCCCTCGGACACCGCCCGTTCCACGCGCAGCAGGGCCGGTTCATCGGTGAACGTGGCGCCCTGGTCGTAGAACGAATCGGGTGTCCGGTTCACGATCGCCATGATGACCAGTTCGTCGTCGCCGAACTCCCGCGTGCCCAGCCGCAGCATTTGCGTGTGCCTCCTGTAGATCGCCCAACGGCGACGATAGCCGCAGGAGGGCGCCGACTCCTCACAGGAGGGCCCGGCGGGGGCCGGACATGGCACCATCGTGCAAACACATCGCGCGGCCCCGGGAGACGGTCTTGTTCTGGTTCATGCTCATCGCGCTGGTCGCGGTGGTCGCCGCAGTCGCACTGGCCGTACTCGGCGACGGCGGCCCGCTCCGTGACGCGGACCCGGACCGGATCGACGACCGGCTGCCCGCCGACCGCCCGCTGGTCCGCGCCGACATCGACGGGCTGCGGCTGCCGGTGGCCGTGCGCGGCTACCGGATGCTCGACGCGGACGAGGTGCTGGACCGCCTCGCGGCGGAGCTGGCCGAACGGGACGCGCGCATCGCGGACCTGGAGTCGGCCCTGGCCGGCGCCCAGGCGACCGCCCTGGCCACCCCGGCGCTGCTGGACACCCCGCCCTCGCTCCGCAAGGAGCCGGAGGACCACCCCCATGACTGAGCGCGGCACGGTCACCGGCGAGGACGGCCTGGCCCGCTGCCCCTGGGGGCTGTCGGCGCCCGAGTACGTGGCGTACCACGACAGCGAGTGGGGCCGCCCGGTGCACGGCGACGACGCGCTCTACGAGCGGCTGTGCCTGGAGGCGTTCCAGTCCGGGCTCTCCTGGATCACGATCCTGCGCCGCCGCGAGGGCTTCCGCGCCGCCTTCGCGGACTTCTCCATCAAGGCGGTCGCGGCGTTCACCGACGAGGACCGGGAAAGGCTGCTCGCCGACCCCGGCATCATCCGCAACCGCGCCAAGATCGACGCGTCCCTCGCCAACGCCCACGTGGCCGCCGGGCTGGGCGCCGGCGGCCTCGACGAGCTGATCTGGTCGCACGCGCCGGACCCGGCGGGCCGGCCGGTGCCGCGCACGCTCGACGACGTACCGGCGACCACGCCCGAGTCGGCGGCGCTGGCCAAGGACCTCAAGAAGCAGGGCTTCCGCTTCGTCGGGCCGACCACGGCCTACGCGATGATGCAGGCCTGCGGCCTGGTCGACGACCACCTGGCCGGCTGCCACGTGCGCACCGCCACCGCGTAGACCCGGATCCGGGCCTACGAAGAGACGGCCTAGCGGCCCAGGTAGCGCGGCGGCTCCTTCTTGAGGAACGCCTCCACGGCGATCCGGTGGTCCTCCGACGCGCCCGCGACCGTCTGGAGCTCGTCCTCCTTCTCCAGCGTCTCCAGGAGCGAGTGGTCCGTCCCGTACGCCAGCGACGCCTTGATCGCCGCGTAGGCCACCGTCGGGCCCGCCGCGAGGCTCCGTGCCACCGCCAGGGCCTCGGCAGCCAGGTCCGCGGCCGGGACGACCTTGTTGGCGATACCGAGCTCCAGGGCCTCCTGAGCGGTCACCTTGCGGGGGAAGAGCAGCAGGTCCGCGGCGCGGCCGTGGCCGATCAGCCGGGGGAGGGTCCACGACGCGCCCGAGTCCGCGGTCAGTGCCACCCCCGCGAAGGACGTGTTGAAGCTCGCGGTGTCGGCGACCACCCGGTAGTCCGAGGCGAACGCCAGGCCCGCCCCGGCGCCCGCGGCGACCCCGTTGATTCCCGCGACCACCGGCTTCGGCATCGTCGCGAGGGCGGTGACGATGGGGTTGTAGTGCTCCCGGACGGTCGACATCGTGGCGCCCGTGCCGGACTCGCGGTCCTCCATCAGCAGGCCGACATGCTCCTTGAGGTCCTGTCCGACGCAGAAGGCGCGCCCGGTTCCGGTCAGCAGAACGGCCCTGACCTGGGAATCCGCCGCCGCGCCGCGGACGGCCTCGCGGAGCGCCACCTTGGTCTCGACGTTCAGGGCGTTCATGGCATCGGGACGGTTCAAGGTGATGGTCGCGAGCCCGTCGCTCACCTCGTACAGCACGCTGTCGGACATGGATGATCCCCTTCGTCGCGGCTCCGGTCCTGGCCAGCATGCCGGAGATCGCCACAGGCGAACATGTGACGTACGTCAAACATTCAACGGGGCGAATGCGGCACGGAACGGGAGTGCGGCGGCGAAGTATCGCAGTCCGATCACCGAATTGGCCGGTTTTGTGGGAGGGGTTTCTCGAACGGATGGGAACCGATGTTGGTCATCGGGTCGGCACATGCGGGATAATGGTCGAGAACCAATGTGTTCGAGTCCGAGCTGGTTTCAGGAAGGGGAACGAGCATGGCGGCCATGAAGCCGCGGACGGGTGATGGCCCGCTCGAGGTCACCAAGGAGGGGCGGAGCATCATCATGCGCGTTCCGCTCGAGGGCGGCGGACGGCTTGTTGTCGAGCTGACTCCTGACGAGGCGGATGCCCTCGGCGACGCGCTGAAGAAGGCCATCGCCTGACACGAGCGCGTTCCCAATAAACGTCACGGCCCCGATTCCTGACCGTTCCAGGTCCGGAACCGGGGCCGCTGCCGTATCCAGGGGCCGGCTACGCGCCCCTGCGGACCGCGCACAGCAGCCCGTCGTCGGTGGGCAGCAGAACCGGCGCGAACGCCTTGCTCTCGCGGACCGCGCGCATCAGCTCGCGCAGCCGCACGGCCTCGATGTCCTGGTGGGCCGCGTCGAGCGTGCGGCCCTGGGCGAAGGTCCCCTCGAAGCAGACCAGTCCGCCCGGACGCAGCAGGCGCAACGATTCGCCGAGGTAGTCCAGGTACTCCAGCCGGTCCCCGTCGCAGAAGACGAGGTCGTACCCGCCGTCCGCCAGCCGCGGCAGGACCTCCAGCGCGCGGCCGGGGATGAACCGGGCGCGGTTGGCGGCGAAGCCGGCGTCGCGGTAGGCCTCGCGGGCCAGTTGCTGGCGGTCGGGTTCGGAATCGACGGTGGTCAGCACGCCGTCCGGCCGCATCCCGAGCAGCAGATGGATGCCGGACACACCGGTGCCGGTGCCGATCTCGACGACGGCCTTGGCGTCGGAGGCGGCGGCGAGCAGCCGCAGCGTCGCGCCGGTTCCGGGGGACACAGGGCGCAGACCGGACTCGTGGGCGCGCCGCCGGGCTCGTATCAGCGCGTCGTCTTCGGCGACGAAGGCGTCGGCGAACGCCCAGCTCGCCTGCCGGTTGCCGGTAATGGCCCTCTCCCTGTCCCCGTCGGTGTTGCGGCCCGCCCGGCGACTGTATCCTCCCCCAGCTGCCGCCGGGTGGGACCCCCGAGCCGGGAACCTGCTGATGGGACTACGCGTTAGTAGGGCGGGACCGAGAACGTGCGGTACGGGGGAAGTACCTCCCGTGTGGCCGTCCGGACCAGGTCCCCGGCGAGACAGCGCACTTATCCGGAGCTAACGGGCGAGGTGGATATGGTAGTGGCTCTACTGGAGACCACCAGAGCCGACAGGGGAGGTGCGGCTGCGGCCGGTGATCGGGGAGTGCTCCGGCATATTCTCAGGTCTTCCGGACAGCCGAAATCCGTGACCAACACTGCTGACCGTTCACGCAACGACGTACCCGCCAACGCGACCTTCGCCACCGACGGGGAGAACCAGGCGTGGACGCCTCCTTCCTGGGAGGAGATCGTCAGCACGCACAGTGCCCGCGTCTACCGCCTGGCGTACCGCCTGACGGGCAACCAGCACGATGCCGAGGACCTCACCCAAGAAGTCTTCGTCCGTGTCTTCCGTTCCCTGTCCACGTACACGCCCGGCACCTTCGAGGGCTGGCTGCACCGCATCACCACCAATCTCTTCCTGGACATGGTGCGGAGACGTCAGCGGATCAGGTTCGACGCGCTCGGCGACGACGCGGCGGAGCGGCTCCCGAGCCGTGAGCCGTCCCCCGCACAGCACTTCAACGACACGCACTTCGACGCGGACGTCCAGCAGGCGCTGGACACCCTCGCACCGGAGTTCCGCGCCGCCGTCGTGCTCTGTGACATCGAGGGGCTGTCGTACGAGGAGATCGCCGCCACCCTCGGCGTGAAGCTCGGCACGGTCCGGAGCCGGATCCACCGCGGCCGTTCCCACCTGCGCAAGGCTCTTGAGCACCGTTCCCCCGCGGCCCGACCGGGTCGCGCGCTGGCCGCCGCCGTACCGAAACCGGGCCTGGAGGGCGGGAGAGCGTGAGCAGTAGCGGTACCGGCCAGCAACACGTGGCATCTGCCGAGCAGCATCTCGGCGATCGTCTCGCCGCGTTCGTCGACGGCGAGCTGCCCGACGACACCCGGGACCGGGTGCTCGCGCATCTGGTGACGTGTCCCCAGTGCAAGACAGCCGCCGATGAGCAGCGCCGGCTGAAGAACGTCGTGGCGACCACGGCGCCGCCGACCCTGTCCGCGGGCCTGCTGGCCCGGCTCCAGGGACTGCCGGGTGGTGGTGACGACGAGGGAAGAGGTCCGTTCGACGGCGGCCTCTTCAGCGCTGACGTCTTCGGGCAGAGCACGGCGGAGGAGTTCTCCTTCCTGTCCCCGGGTCCCGATCTCGCCGCACCGACCGATGTGCGGTCCCGCGGCTTCCGGATCCATGAGGTCGAGCGTTCGGCGTCCTCGCCCGGTTCGGCCTCGCGCGGCCGGCGGTTCGCCTTCGCGGCGGCCGGCGCGTTTTCGATGGCTGCCATCGCGCTCGGCGGTGCGCTCCCGATGGACGCGGCGATCGACAGCGGCGCCCCGCGTCCCGAGGAACAGGGCCCCGCGGTCGCCCCGCTCAGCGGCGTCAACTCGGTCTCCGACCTCCAGCCGCTGCGCAGCGACCTGGTGAACTCGGCGGAGGACCGCTATCTGCGGCATCCCCCGATGGCGAGCGTCACGCCGGCCTCGGTGACCCGTCCGCTGATGGCGTCCGTGCCGGTCACCAAGCCCGCACCGACCGCCTCGCTGACCCCAGCGGCCACTCCAGGACCTGCCGCACACCGCTGACCCGCCCGGCTGAGGCCATCCGGCCGTGTGGCACTTGCGGACTTCCGCATAGCGCCCGCAGGCTCGAGGAATGAGCGATGAGGCGGACCGGCCGCAGTGGTGGAGTCGCCCGTCGGGCCCGGTGCCCGGCGCGGACGGCGCGGGGGCGACAGGACTCGCCCCGGACGAGGCGTTCCCCGACCCCTACCTGCTCAACCGGATGTCCGGCGGCGCCTCGGAGCCTGCTCCCTGGCAGGGTCCCGGCATCCCGGCACGCTCCCGTCGCCGACGGGCGGTCCCGCTGATCGCGGGCGCCGCGCTGGTGGCGCTGCTGGCCGGCGGGATCGGCGGAGCGGCCGGCGTCTACGCCGAACGGCACAGTGCCCAGGACGGCGATCAGGTGACACTGCCCCAGGTCTCCGAGGGCAGCGCCGACCGGGCGAGCGACAGTGTCGCGGGGATCGCGGCCAGGACGCTGCCGGGCGTCGTCTACATCCATGTGAAGGGCGCCGCGGGCGAGGACACCGGCACCGGGTTCGTGCTGGACGCCAAGGGCCACATCCTCACCAACAACCATGTGGTCGGCGCCGCCGGCAAGGGTGCCGACATCCAGGTCACCTTCAACGGCGGCCAGCGGAGCAAGGCGAAGGTGGTCGGGGTGGACAGCGGCTACGACCTCGCCGTCATCGAGGTCAGCGGGGTGTCCGGGCTGCGGCCGCTCACCCTCGGAGACTCCGACTCGGTGCGGGTCGGCGATCCGGTGGTCGCCATCGGCGCCCCGTACGGGCTCGAAGGCACCGTCACCTCGGGCATCATCAGCGCCACCCGCAGGCCGATCACGGCCGGCGGCGCCACCGACGGCTCCGACGTCAGCTATGTGGACGCGCTGCAGACCGACGCACCCATCAACCCCGGCAACTCCGGGGGCCCGCTCGTCGACGGGCAGGGGAGGGTGATCGGGATCAACAGCGCGATCCGGGCGGCCGACGACGGCAGTCCGGCCGGCGGCCAGGGCGGCAGCATCGGCCTCGGTTTCGCGATCCCGGCCAACCAGGCGAAGCGGGTCGCCGAGGAACTGATCAACACCGGCAGGGCCACCCATCCGGTGATCGGGGTGACC
The DNA here is from genome assembly GCF_023701745.1 of Streptomyces sp. RKAG293. Lineage (NCBI taxonomy): Bacteria > Bacillati > Actinomycetota > Actinomycetes > Kitasatosporales > Streptomycetaceae > Streptomyces > Streptomyces sp. RKAG293. Next base: position 5,790,650 of record NZ_JAJOZB010000001.1, read on the forward strand.
GTCGACATGACCTACGAGGGCGACGGCGCCCGGGTCGGCGGCAAGGCGGGCACCACCGCGGTGACCCCCGGCGGCCCCGGCGACCAGGCCGGCATCGAGGCCGGTGACGTCATCACGGCGGTCGACGGCGAGCGGGTGCACCGCGGCGAGGAGCTGATCGTCAAAATCCGCAGCCACCGACCGGGTGACCGCCTCGCACTCACGCTGGTGCGGGCCGGATCGGAGCGTACTGTCGAGCTGACCTTGGGTTCGGCCACCGGGGACTGACCCTTTACCCGGTGTCGACGTAGTGTTGGCCCAAGGCACTCCCGCGCTGCCCGCGCGGCCAGGTACGGTAAGTCGACCCGGACCCTGCCCACCCGGCTGTGGACGTCCCAAGGAGCTGCAAGGTGTTCTTCGACATAGGCCCGATGGAGATGATCGCGCTGGTCATCCTTGCGGTGCTCGTCTTCGGCCCGGACAAGCTGCCGAAGGTCATCCAGGACACGATGGCGTTCATCCGAAAGGTGCGGGCCTTCTCGGACAGCGCCAAGGAGGACATCCGCAAGGAGCTGGGGCCCGAGTTCAAGGACTTCGAGTTCGAGGACCTGAACCCGAAGACGTACATCCGGAAGAACATCCTGGAGAACGAGGAGCTCGGTCTGCAGGACCTGCGCAACGGCTTCGACTTCCGCAAGGAGATGGCCGAGGTCACGGATGCCGTGAACGGCACGGACACCACGGCCGCGGCCGCCGCCGGCGCCGCGGGTGCCGCCACGAGCACCCCGGACCGGCTCCGCAAGCGCGAGACGCTGGACAAGGACGAGCCCCCGCCGTTCGATTCCGACGCGACCTGAGTCAACCAGTTTGTCCCGTTCCACCCCTTGGGGTGGCTATTCTCCATGTGTCCGCCATCACCGTGCGCCGTTTTGGCCTCCGGGCCCGGCTCCGGTCCGGCAAGATGGCGGAGCCCAAAAGGGCATGGAGGAGGCGCCACCCCGATGGAGACGAAGACCGGCACAGCGGATCGAGCGGTCGACGGCTACTTGATGGCCGACTTCCCGTGGTACGGGCTGGATGAGGCGTTCACCGGACGCCGCTGGCTGACCGCGGTCGGCACCAGCGCGGACGGAACCGTGGAGCACGGCTCGATAGGGCATGGCGACGAACCGTCCATCAAGGCGGAGACCACCGACCCTCAGGCCCAGCGGTTCGCCGTGGTCGTGACGGTGGCCCGGCGTCCCGGCCGGCGCAGCTCGGACGGCACCGGCGTACTCGAGGCCACCTCGGTGTCCTCGGCGGCCTGGCTGGCGGGCTCCGGCCTGCTGTCCTGCACCTGGCCCACCCACATGGAACGCGCACTGCGCCAGGACTGGCTCGACCAGCAGATCGCGACCGCCTGGGATCTCGCCGACGATCTGGCCGGCCCCCACTGGTCGACCCTGACGCTCCCGGTGGACGGCGAGCCCACCACCTTCCACTACCGGGAGTCCGAGTACGGCTGGGTCATGGCGGGCTCCGCGCGCGGTGCCCACCTGGGCGCGTACGGGCGCGGCATGAGCGCCTACGGGCTGGGACTGGCCGTGGTGAAGGACATCACCTCGTACGACGGCTGAGCTCCGGCAGGACGGTGCCCCCGGCCGCGGTGCGGCCGGGGGCACCGTCCTGTGGTCAGAACTTGTTGCGCGGGGTGATCCCCAGCGACATGCCGGCCAGGCCGCGGGCCCGACCGCCGAGCTTGCCCGCGATCGCCCTGAGGGCGAGCGCCGCGGCGGAGTCCGGGTGGCTCAGGACGACCGGACGGCCGTCGTCGCCGCCCTCGCGCAGCCGCACGTCGATCGGGATCTGGCCCAGCACCGGCACCGTCGCGCCCGTGGTCCTGGTCAGCCCCTCGGCGACCCGCTCGCCGCCGCCGCTGCCGAACACGTCGACGATCTCGTCGCAGTGCGGGCACGGCATCCCGGACATGTTCTCCACGACGCCGACGATCTTCTGGTGGGTCTGCACCGCGATGGACCCGGCGCGCTCCGCGACCTCGGCCGCCGCCTGCTGAGGCGTCGTCACCACGAGGATCTCGGCGTTCGGGACCAGCTGCGCGACGGAGATCGCGATGTCGCCGGTGCCCGGCGGCAGGTCCAGCAGCAGGACGTCCAGGTCGCCCCAGTACACATCGGCGAGGAACTGCTGCAGCGCACGGTGCAGCATCGGTCCGCGCCACACCACGGGCGCGTTGCCCGGGGTGAACATGCCGATCGAGATGACCTTCACGCCGTGCGACGACGGCGGCATGATCATGTTCTCGACCTGCGTCGGCCGGCCCTCGACACCGAGCATGCGCGGTACCGAGTGGCCGTAGATGTCCGCGTCCACGACGCCGACCTTGAGGCCGTCGGCGGCCATCGCCGCCGCCAGGTTCACCGTCACCGAGGACTTGCCGACGCCGCCCTTGCCGGAGGCGACCGCGTAGACCCGGGTCAGCGAGCCGGGCTGGGCGAAGGGCACCTCGCGCTCGGCGGTGCCGCCGCGCAGATTGCCGGCCAGCTCCTTGCGCTGCTCGTCGCTCATGACGTCGAGCTCGACGGTGACACCGGTGACGCCCGGTACCCCTTCGACGGCCGTGGTGACATTCGTGGTGATGGTCTCGCGCATCGGGCAGCCCGACACCGTCAGATAGACGGCGACCTTCACGGTGCCGTCGTCCGCGATGTCCACGGATTTGACCATGCCGAGATCAGTGATCGGCTTGTGGATCTCCGGGTCGTTCACCGTCGCGAGCGCCGCGCGCACGGCGTCGGCGGTCGGAGCGGATCCGTGAATGTCGGTAGCCATACGGTCGATGGTACGGCGCTCACCGGTCGGGTCCGGCGTCGCCTTCGTCACGCCGCTCTTCCAGTTCCTTCAGCAGATCCTGGAGCTCGGAACGGATCCAGTCGCGGGTGGCGACCTCCCCGAGGTTCATCCGCAGCGACGCCACCTCCCGCGTCAGGTATTCGGTGTCGGCGATGCTGCGTTCGTTCTGTTTGCGGTCCTGCTCGTGGGTGACGCGGTCGCGGTCGTCCTGGCGGTTCTGCGCGAGCAGGATCAGCGGCGCCGCGTACGACGCCTGGAGCGAGAGCATCAGCGTCAGGAAGATGAACGGGTACTGGTCCCAGCGCATCGAGTCCGGGGCGAAGACGTTCCACAGCACCCACAGGATGATGAGGACCGTCATCCAGACGATGAAGCGCCCGGTGCCCAGGAAGCGCGCGATCCGCTCCGAGAACCGGCCGAACTCCTCCGGGTCGTAGGCCGGCAGCAGCCGCCGCCGGGTCGGGCGGGGCTGGTCCAGGCGTACCCGGTGCCGCGGCGCCGCGGTGGAGCCGCCCGGTGTCTTCGCGCGCTCGCGCTCCACGTCAGCGGGCATCGGCGGGCCTGTTCTCGTCCTGGCGGGTCTCACCGACGTGGTACGCGCCGGCCGCGCCGTGCAGATCGGTTTCGCGCCAGTCGTCGGGCAGCAGGTGGTCCAGCACGTCGTCGACCGTCACCGCGCCGAGCAGCGACCCGCTCTCGTCCACGACGGGCGCCGAGATCAGGTTGTACGTGGCCAGATAGCTGGTCACCGCGGACAGCGGGGTGCCGGGCGGCAGCGGCAGCAGGTCGGTGTCGACGATCGAGCCGACCAGGGTGAAGGGCGGGTCGCGCAGCAGCCGCTGGAAGTGCACCAGGCCCAGGTACTTGCCGGTCGGGGTCTCGTCGGGCGGCCGGCAGACATAGACCTGGGCGGCGAGCGCGGGCGACAGGTCGGGGTTGCGGACCCGTGCGAGCGCGTCCGCGATCGTCGCGTCGGGCCGCAGCACGATGGGCTCGGTGGTCATCAGACCGCCGGCCGTGCGCTCCTCGTAGGAGAGCAGCCGGCGCACGTCGGCCGCGTCCTGCGGCTGCATCAGCGTGAGCAGGCGCTCCTGGTCGACCTCGGGCAGCTCGGAGAGCAGGTCGGCCGCGTCGTCCGGGTCCATCGCCTCCAGGACGTCGGCCGCGCGCTCCTCCTTGAGCTTGCCGAGGATTTCCACCTGGTCGTCGTCCGGCAGCTCCTCCAGCACGTCGGCGAGCCGGTCGTCGTCCAGGGCGGCGGCGACCTCACCGCGGCGCTTGGGCGACAGATGGTGCAGGACGTTCGCGAGGTCGGCGGGGCGCAGCCGCTCGAACGTGGCGAGCAGGTTCTCGGCGCCCTGCCCGTGCTCCTCCAGCGAGAAGCCGGACACGGCGGACCAGTCCAGGGTGAGCGTCTCGCCGCGCCTGCGCAGCGCGCCGCCCTTGCCGCGGCGGACGAAGACCTTGTCGATCTCCCAGTCGCGGCGGGCCGGCAGCTGCACCATCGAGATGTCCAGCACCGTCACCTCCTCGCCGGTCGCAACGATCCTGACCCGCCGGTCGAGCAGTTCGCCGAGGACCAGGGTCTCGGTCGGCCGCTGCTCGAAGCGCCGCATGTTGACGACGCCGGTGGTGATCACCTGGCCGGACTCGACGCCGGTCACCCGGGTCATCGGCAGGAAGATCCGCCGCCGGCTGACCACCTCGACGACCAGCCCGAGCACCCGCGGCGGCTTCCCGCCGACCCGCAGCATGACCACGAGATCCCGCACCCGGCCGACCTGGTCGCCGCCCGGGTCGAAGACCGCGACACCCGAGATGTGGGAGATGAACACGCGCGGGGCACCTGCGGCCATGCGGTGCCTCCTGGCGTCGTGCGGGTCACGGTTCGTCGCTGTCAGGCTAACCCGCTGGGATCTTGGCTGCCGCACGGCGCCGCTCCGCGGGGGAGGCGGCGGGAGGCCGTGGGCGGGCCGTGGGTGCGCCCCGGGCAGGCCACAGGCTTCCGGTCGCCCATGGAATGGTTCGGTCCGGGTCTCGGCAGGGAGCTGTACGCTGCGGTAGCTTCGGGGCTCCTCACCACCGTTCCCCTGCCGCTGGAGGAAGAGAACACGTGTTTCCCGGCCGCCGATCCGCTGTTCTCGTCGGGGCGCTGTGCGCCGGACTGACCCTCGCCGGCTGCGGCGACCCGGACGCCGGAACGAACGGGGTCGCCAAACTGCCCCCCAAGACGATCGAGCAGCGGGCCCGCGACGCCGCCGCGGCGGCGCAGACCGTACGGCTGTCCGGCACCGTGGTCAGCAAGGGCAAGACGTACAAGCTCGACATGCGGCTGCGCGGCAACGGCGGGGTCGGCGACGTCTCGACGCAGAGCAGCACGTTCCAGCTGCTGCGGGTCGACGACGACCTGTATCTGAAGGCGGGCGCCGACTTCTACGGCGACGCGGGCTCCGACAAGAACAGCCAGGCCGCCGCGGCGAAGCTGAAGGACAAGTACGTCAAGGTGCCGGCCGGCGACCCCGCCTACCAGCAGTTCAGCGGCTTCACGGACAAGAAGGTGCTGCTCGACGCGCTCTTCGCGCTCAACGGCGAGCTGTCCACCGGCGACCACCGCAAGGTCAACGGCACCCGCACCATCGCCCTCGCCGCGGACGGCGGGGGAGGCGGCACCCTCGACGTGTCCCTGGAGGGCAGCCCGTACCCGCTGCGGTACGAGCGCGCCGGCGGTTCCGGCACCCTCACGCTCGCCGACTGGGGCAAGGACTTCGCCCTCGCGGCGCCGGACGCCGCCCATGTCGTCGACTACGGCAAGTCCGTGACGGGCACCTCGGGCGGCTGACACCGCCCCGGCCGTACCGTCGGGCCTCCGTCAGGCGCGACCGTCAGGCGCGCTTCTTACGGCGGGCCAGCAGCCGCGGCAGCGCCTCCGGCATCGGCTGCCGGGTCGTGGCGGGCGACGGAACGGGAACGGCCGCACCGGAGCCGTCCGGCATGGTGCCGGGCTGCTCGCCCGGCGGTCCCGACGGGACGAGCCGCAGCACCTGGCACTCACGCGCCCAGCGCTCGGTCATCGTCTCGGCGTCCGGTGCGTTCAGCCGCTTGCCCTTGAGCTCCTCGACGGCGGCGGTCCACCCGTCGCTGTCGGGGACGAGCGCGGAGACGGCGGCGGGCCACGCGACCAGCCGGCCGCCCTTGTCCTTGCTGCGCACCGTCACGACCGCGGTGCCGCCGTCGGTCAGTCCGCCGAGCGGCTGCTCCCCGGGGCCGCCGCCGACCACGCACATCGCGCCGTCCACCCAGGCGTGCCACACCGCCTGCGGCGAGCGGCCGGTCGGGGCCTGGACCCAGACCAGGCCGGACTTCTTGGTGGCCTCCTCGACGAGGGCGGTCTGTTCGGCGGTTTCCGTCATGGGGCTCACCTTATTCGGTGCGCCCTGCCCCGCGGCGTGCTCCACGGCGTTCCCTGCGGCGCTCCAGGCGGGTCCAAGCGCTGGACGACAGGAGCATGGTCTTGTCACGGCCCTTACGCTGGTCGAAGACCCTGTACCGACCGAGGAGAACCCGTGTCCGCCGAGCCGCGCACCGTCGCCCCGCCTGTCGCCGTGCCCCCCGCGGCAGCGGTCGCGCACCGGCCGCTGGACCTGACGCTGCTGGCCGTCGCCATCGCCGGCGTCTCGTTCTCCGCGCCGCTGATCGCGGCGACCGCCGCCCCGGCGCTGGCCATCGCGTTCTGGCGGAACGCCATGGCGGTCGGGGTGCTCACCCCGTTCGTGCTGCGCCGCAACCTCGGCGAGCTGCGCCGGATGGGCCGCCGCTCGCTGCTGCTGTCGGTGGCGGCGGGCGCGACGCTCGCACTGCACTTCGGCCTGTGGCTGCCGAGCCTGTCGATGACGTCGGTCGCGACCTCGACCGCGCTGTGCACCACGACCCCGATCTGGACCACGATCATCCTGCGGATACGCGGCCACCGGCCGCCCCGGATGGTGTGGGCGGGCACCCTGCTGGCCGTGGTCGGCGTCATCATCCTGACCGGCATCGACATGTCGACCGACACCCGTGCGCTGGGCGGCGACGCGCTCGCGCTGGGCGGGGGCATCGCGGCGGCCGCGTACGTCCTGCTGGGCGCCGAGGTCCGCAGGACCGCCAGCACCACCGCGTACACCTACATCTGCTACTCGACGACGGCGGCCGCGCTGCTCGTCGCCTGCCTGGTCTCCGGCGCCTCGCTGGGCGGGTACAGCGGGGAGACCTGGCTGAAGCTCGTCGCGCTCACCGTCGCCGCCCAGTTGCTGGGCCACTCGCTGCTGAACCGGGTGGTGCACGGGCTCGGCCCGTCCACCACCTCGACCGCGATCCTGCTGGAGACACCGGGCGCGGCCCTCATCGCGGCGCTCTGGCTGGGCCAGACGCCGCCGGCGATGGCCTACCCGGCGCTCGGGGTGATCCTCGCCGGCCTGGCCCTGGTGATCCTGGCGGACCGCAAATCCAGCCCGGTGCCGGCGGACCTTCCGGCGACGCCCGGCGGAGCCTGACCACCACCGCCGCCGACCGCGCTACAACCAGCCGTTACGCCGGAATCCACGGTGGATGCTGAAACAGATGGCGACGGTCGCGCACAGCACCATCGGGTACCCGTAGCGCCAGTGCAGCTCCGGCATGTGGTCGAAGTTCATGCCGTACACACCGGTGATCATCGTCGGGACGGCGAGGATCGCGGCCCATGCGGTGATCTTGCGCATGTCCTCGTTCTGCGCGACGGTCGCCTGCGCCAGGTTCGCCTGCAGGATCGAGTTGAGCAGGTCGTCGAAGCCCACCACCTGCTCGTGGACCCGCGCCACGTGGTCGGCGACATCGCGGAAGTACTTCTGGATCTCCGGGTCGATCAGCCGCATTGGCCGCTCACTGAGCAGCTGCATCGGCCGCAGCAGCGGCGAGACGGCCCGCTTGAACTCCAGCACCTCGCGCTTGAGCTGATAGATCCGGCCGGCGTCGCCACCGCGCGCGGACTTGCCCTGCGCGGCGGAGAAGACGTCGATCTCCACGTCGTCGATGTCGTCCTGCACCGCCTCGGTGACGGCGAGGTAGTCGTCGACGACCTGGTCGGCGATGGCGTGGAGCACGGCCGAGGGGCCCTTGGCGAGCAGCTCGGGGTCCTCCTCCAGCCGGTGCCGCAGCGCGCGCAGCGAGCCGTGGCCGCCGTGCCGGACGGTGATGACGAAGTGCCGGCCGGTGAAGACCATGACCTCGCCGCTCTCCACGACCTCGCTGGTCGCGGTGAGTTCGGTGTGCTCGACGTACCTGATGGTCTTGAAGACGGTGAACAGGATGTCGTCGTAGCGCTCCAGCTTGGGGCGCTGGTGGGCGTGCACCGCGTCCTCGACGGCCAGCGGGTGCAGCCCGAACACCTCGGCGATGCCGGCGAACTCCTGCTCCGTGGGCTCGTGCAGCCCGATCCAGACGAAGCCCTCGCTGCGGCTGCCGGTGCGCACCTTCTCCAGCGCGACGGCCGGGTCGATGTGGTCGCTGCAGCGCGCGCCGTCGCGGTAGACGGCGCAGTCCACGACCGCGCTCGTCGCGCTCGGCGTACGGGTCGCGCCGTAGTCGTATGAAACGGCGCTCTTGCGCAGGGAGGGACGGACCACTGCACGCAGGTCACGGATCATCGACATGGCAAGCTCCTTCACGGACTGGCCGACGGCACGGAAGCCGCACTGAAATGCTGATCAAGGCAGGGTGATCACAAGGCAGTTCAGGGCGCTCTTCCGGCGCGATGCCCGCGGCGGGCGCGGATCCATGGGGAAGTGAGAACTTCCGTGTTTCCCGGCGACGGTGCCGGGTATGGAACGCGAGGGTTCAGCCGGCGAGGCGGCGGAAGGAAGAGCGGGCAGGACTGCAAGGTCGACTATGATCCATGTCAACCCCACCTCCTCCGGCCGATCCCCGCTGAGGGATGACGTATACCCATGGCTGCGCCGGACTTCACGGCGGCCAACGCCCCACCTTAGCAAGCGCCTGGAGCGCTCCTGCCCGGCTTTGCCCGTTCGATACGGTTCCCCTACCTGTCGCGGGCACGGCGGACCTATGCTCCGCGGTATGGGCGATCTTCTTCAGCTGGTCGAGGCGCGACTGCACTCGGCTTTCGGTGAGCGGCACAGCAGGGCGGCGGTGACCTTCCTCGGCACCGACCGCATCGAGGTGCTGCGCTTCGTCGACGGCGATGTGCTGCGCTACGCGACGCTCGGCATGTCGCGGCAGCCGATGAGCGATCCCCTCGCCACCGTCGCCGACCCGCTGCGCGGCCCGCGCGCCGAACTGGTGCTGTCCGTACGGGCCGGGCTCGCCCCCGTGGACCAGGTGCTGCGGCCGCTCGCCGTGCTCGCCGCCTCGCCCCAGGTCGAGGGCGTCGTGGTGGCTCCCGGCGCCTCGCTGGACGTCGGCGGACCGCTCTGGACCGGCGCGCCGTTCTCCGCGGTGCTGGTCGCGGAGCCGGGCGGCCTGGTCGAGGATCTCGGCCTGGACGAACCGCTGGATCCGGTCCGGTTCTTTCCCGTGCTCCCCATGACACAGAACGAGGCGGCCTGGAAGCGCGTCCACGGCGGCGCCGCGCTGCAGGAGCGCTGGCTGAAGTACGGCACGGATCTGCGCGACCCGCTGCGGGCGTCGGTACCGCTCAGCGACTGACCCGGCGGCCGCGTCGGGACCCGCCGCCGCCCGTCCCGTCCCCACAAGTCCCGCCCCTGGAGCCCGTCCCGCCGTGCGTACGGCTGATCTCTCGACGCCGGACGGGTGATCGTCCTTGACGCGGGCACGTCGCGGGAGGACCGTTGGGCTCTATGAGGGGCGAACCCAGTTGCCCGAAGTGTGGTGGCCGGGTGCGAGCGCCCGGCCTCTTCGCCGATGCCTGGCAGTGCGGCGTGCACGGGACCGTGTATCCGCTCCAGCCGGTCGTCCCGCCGAGCGTCGAGGCGCTCGGGGTGGTGGTCCATCGCGCGAAGGTACCGGTGTGGATGCCCTGGCCGCTGCCGGTCGGCTGGCTCTTCTCCGGGGTGGCCTCCGCGGGCGACGACCGCAGCGGCGGGCGGGCGACCGCCGTGGCCTGCTCCGGTCCCGGGCCGCTCGGCGGTCCCGGTGAGCTGCTGCTGATCGCCGAGGAGCTGGGTGTGGGGCTGGGGGCGCGCTACGCGGGCATCCAGGGACCCGATCCAGGCCCCTCGATGTGTGTGGACCAGTCCCCGCACACCAAGGTGCTGGCCGCGGGCCGGCCCACCCCGCTGTGGCATGTGAAGGACGCACCCGGCGACCGGGCGGTCTTCGCGGGCGAGGCGCTCGGGCTGTGGCTCTGGGCCATCGTGTGGCCCGAGCAGTCCGGGCTGATGATGTACGACGAGCTGGTGCTCACCGATCTGCGGGACGCGGGGGCGGAAGTCGACCTGCTGTCGTGCGGTGCGCTGTCTCCCCGGCTGCTCTCCTGAGATTCGCAGGTTCTCCGGCCCGCTATCCTTATTTTCCGAAAGCCTGTGCCGTATACCGCCTATCGCCGTTGGGAGCCGTGCCGTGCGCATCGACCTGCACACCCACTCCACGGCCTCGGACGGTACGGACACCCCCGCCGAGCTGGTGCGCAACGCCGCCGCCGCGGGTCTCGACGTCGTGGCGATCACCGACCACGACACGGTCGGCGGCCAGGACGAGGCCGCCAAGGCGCTGTACGACCTCGGGTCGCCGCTGACGCTGGTGACCGGCGCGGAGCTGTCCTGCAAGGTCGACGGCATCAGCATGCACATGCTGGCGTACCTCTTCGACCCCGCCGAGCCCGAGCTGTTCCGGGAGCGCGAGCTCGTACGGGACGACCGGGTGCCGCGCGCGCGGGCCATGGTCGGCAAGCTCCAGGAGCTCGGCGTCCCCGTCACCTGGGAGCAGGTCGCCGTGATCGCCGGTGACGGTTCCGTCGGCCGGCCGCACATCGCGACCGCGCTCGTCGACCTCGGCGTCGTGGACAGCGTCTCCGACGCGTTCACCGACCAGTGGCTGGCCAACGACGGCCGCGCGTACGTCGGGAAGCACGAGTTCGACCCCTTCGACGCCGTACGCCTGGTCAAGGCGGCCGGCGGGGTCACCGTCTTCGCGCACCCGGGCGCCCACAAGCGCGGCGAGACCGTTCCGGAGAGCGTCATAGCCGCTCTGGCGGCGGCCGGACTCGACGGCATCGAGGTGGACCACATGGACCACGACGAGGCCACCCGGGCCCGGCTGCGCGGCTTCGCCGCCGAGGCGGGGCTGCTCGCCACCGGCTCCAGCGACTACCACGGCAGCCGCAAGGCCTGTCGGCTCGGGGAGTGCGTCACCGACCCCGAGGTGTACCGGGAGATCGCGCGCAGGGCGACCGGCGCGGTCCCGATCAGCGCCGTCTAGCGCTCCTCCCGCCCCCCGGCGGCCCCGACGCCCGGCGTCCCGCCGCCTCCCCGCCGCTCGTTCCTGCCGTGTGTCCTGATGCCCTGGCCTCAGGCGCCGGCGCCCCGCCCGTTTTGCCGGCCCACCGCGGAAAGCCCCCACTGAAATGCTCGACGTCACCCTCTTCGGGTCGGTCTTTGTCACGCTCTTCGTGATCATGGACCCGCCCGGGATCACCCCGATCTTCCTCGCGCTGACCTCCGGCCGCGCCACCAAGGTGCAGCGCCGGATGGCCTGGCAGGCGGCCTCCGTCGCCTTCGGCGTCATCACCGTCTTCGGCCTCTTCGGCCATCAGATCCTCGACTACCTGCATGTCTCGGTCCCCGCGCTGCGGATCGCCGGTGGTCTGCTGCTGCTGCTCATCGCGCTCGACCTGCTCACCGGCAAGATGGACGAGCCGACCCAGACCAAGGACGTGAACGTCGCGCTGGTGCCGCTGGGGATGCCGCTGCTCGCCGGGCCCGGTGCGATCGTGACCGTGATCCTGGCGGTGCAGAACGCCCACGGCTTCGGCCAGCAGGCGTCGGTGTGGCTGGCGATCGCCGCCATGCACGTCGTGCTGTGGCTGGTCATGCGCTACTCGCTGGCGATCATCCGGCTCATCAAGGAGGGCGGTGTGGTGCTGGTGACCCGGCTGTCCGGGATGCTGCTCTCGGCCATCGCCGTTCAGCAGGTGGCCAACGGCGTGCTGGGGTTCGTGCACGGCGAGGGCTGACCCGGACGGCCCCCGCATCGCCCACCGGACGCAGAAGCGCCCCTGTACGTCGTGCGTACAGGGGCGCCGTCGTCGAATGCTGTCTCAGATCGCCGGTCGGATGTAGATCCGCTGGCCGATGGCCGCGGCCTGTTGGACGATCTTGTTGACGGCGGCGGCGTCCACGACTGTGCTGTCCACAGCGGTGCCGTTCCGGTCGTCGAGTCGCATGATCTCGAAGCGCATGGTGCTTCTCCCTTCGTCGCACTGTCCATGAGTAGTCAACGAACCCCCTCGCTAAAACATTCCCTACGCTAATGAAAACTTTTCCGAGCCTAAGTACTCGCGAGTACGGGACAATGGCGGACCTATGGACAACGACAACGCGCTGGCCGCCATGGCCGCCGGTATCGAGCGCACCAACGAGCTCCTCCAGCGGGTCCTGGCCGAAGTCGCCACCACCCCCGCCACCCACGCCGTGTTCGTGGACGCCGGCTACGTCTACGCCGCCGCGGGCCGCCTCGTCGCGGGCACCGAGGACCGGCAGACCTTCGACCTGGACGCCGAGGGCATCATCGAGGCGTTCATCGACAAGGCGCGCTCGCTCTTCCCGGACAGCCGGCTGCTCCGCGTCTACTGGTACGACGGCGCCCGCCGCCGCATCCACACCCGCGAGCAGGAGCGCATCGCCGAGCTCCCCGACGTCAAGGTCCGGCTCGGCAACCTCAACGCCAGCCGCCAGCAGAAGGGCGTCGACTCCCTCATCCGCACCGACCTCGAATCGCTCGCCCGGCACCGCGCCATCAGCGACGCGGTCCTCATCGGCGGTGACGAGGACCTGGTGTCCGCCGTCGAGGCGGCCCAGGGCTACGGCGCGCGAGTGCACCTGTGGGGCATCGAGGCCACCGAAGGACGCAACCAGGCGGACCCCCTGCTCTGGGAGGTCGACAGCCAGCGCACCTTCGACCTCGAGTTCTGCAAGCCGTATCTGACCCGTCGGCCGGTGCCCGAGTACGGTGACGCGCCGGTGCCCTCGCGCGCGGACGTGCACTTCGTGGGCGCCCGGGTGGCCGGCCAGTGGCTCGCCGTGCGGGGCCGCGACACCCTCGCGGAACTGCTGCCCGGCCGGCCCTATCTGCCGCCGGCCTACGACCAGGAACTGCTCGTCGAAGCCGAGGGATTGCTCGGCATCTCGCTGCGCGCCCACGCCGACCTGCGACGTTCGCTGCGCGACGGCTTCTGGGACCACCTCACCGCCCAGCTCTGACTCCTCACTCGCCCTTCGAGCTCCAGAAATCGATCAGTGCCTCGGCCGTGGCCTCCGGCTGCTCCACGTTCGGTGAGTGCTCGGCGCCCTTGATGACCACCCGCCGCGCGCCCAGCCGCAGCGCCATGTCGTCGAGCCACTCCGGCGGCCACGCGTAGTCGACGTCGCCGGAGAGCACCAGCGTGCGGATCGGTACGGCGGCCAGCTCGGCGACCCGGTCGGGCTCCGCGATCAGCTGCCCGCCGGTCGCGATCAGCTGCTCCGGGACGTTGCCCATCCAGCGCCGGTAGAGGAACTCCGCGATGGCGGGCGGGACATCCGCCGCGTCGGCGTTCTCCGCGTCCATGTCGCGCATCGCCTGCCAGACCGCCTCCATCCCCATCGCGGGCAGCGCCTCGACGAGCATCCGCGTCCTGGCCTGCTGCTCGGCGTCGATGGCGGCCGGCCCGGAACTCATGATCGTCAGCGACTCCCACGGCGGCACCGCGTCGATCGCCGCCGCCCGCACGATCAGCCCGCCCAGCGAGTGGCCCAGTACGTGCACCGGACCCGGACCGCCCAGCGCCTCGGTCTGCGCGAGGACGTCGGCGGCCAGTTCGGCCTGGGCGTACGCGCTCTCGTCAGCCGGGCCGCCCGTCTCGTGCTGCCCCCTGCCGTCGACCGCGACCACCCGGTAGCCGGCCAGCGCCAGCGGTTCGAGCAGCGCGATGAAGTCCTCTTTGCTCCCGGTGAACCCGGGCACCAGCAGGGCGGTGCCGAGGACCGCCGTTCCGGCGTCCAGCACCGCGAAGTCGCCCCTCGCGGTGACGAGGCGGTACGCACGGGCCCCTTCGGGCAGCTCCAGTGTTGGCGGTCTGCTCATGCCGTGAGATTACGCGATGCGTGTGTACGACAGGTTGCGGACAGCGACACCACACCGACGAAAACCGACGCCCCCGGTGAAGAACCGGGGGCGTCGGCGTTGCTGGTGGTGCTGTTCCGCTGTGCTGTTCCGCGGGTCGGTCAGCCGTCGGCCGGCTCGGCCTTCGCGGGACGGGTGCGACGGCGGCGGCGGGCCGGCTTGGCCTCGTCGCCCTCGGCGGCGGGAGCCTCGGCCGGAGCGGCCTCGACCACGGCCGCCGGAGCGCCCTCAGCGGCCGGAGCGGCGGCGCGGGTACGGCGACGGCGGCGCGGGGCCGTCTTCGCCTCGCCCTCGGTGTCCGCCACGTCGACGACCGGGGTCACGGCCGCGGCCGTGTCCACCGCGACGGCGGCGGTCTCACCGGCGAGGGTCTCACCGGCACGGGTGCGGGTGCGCTGACGCGGGGTGCGGGTGCGCGGCGGACGCTCCTCGGTGACGGTCGCCGCCGCGGCGGCGACGGCGGGCTTGCGCCCACCGGTCTTGCCGCGGCCACCGGTCTCGCCGAGGTCCTCGACGGTCTCCGCGCCGAGGCCGGCACGGGTCCGGTCGGCCCGGGGCAGTATGCCCTTGGTGCCGGCCGGGATGTTGAGCAGCTCGTACAGGTGCGCGGAGGTGGAGTACGTCTCCTCCGGCTCGTCGAACGGCAGGTCCAGCGCCTTGTTGATGAGCTTCCAGCGCGGGATGTCGTCCCAGTCCACCAGCGTGATCGCGATACCGGTCTTGCCGGCGCGGCCGGTGCGGCCGACGCGGTGGAGGTACGTCTTCTCGTCCTCCGGCGACTGGTAGTTGATGACGTGCGTCACACCGTCGACGTCGATACCGCGGGCGGCGACGTCGGTGCAGACCAGCACGTCCACCTTGCCGTTGCGGAACGCGCGCAGCGCCTGCTCGCGGGCGCCCTGGCCCAGGTCGCCGTGGACCGCGCCGGAGGCGAAGCCGCGCTGGGCGAGCTGGTCGGCGATGTCGGCCGCGGTGCGCTTGGTGCGGCAGAAGATCATGGCCAGGCCACGGCCGTCGGCCTGCAGGATGCGGGAGACGAGCTCCGGCTTGTCCATGGAGTGCGCGCGGAAGATGTGCTGCGTGATGTTCGCGACAGTCGCGCCCTCGTCGTCCGGCGAGGTGGCGCGGATGTGCGTGGGCTGCGACATGTACCGGCGGGCCAGGTTGATGACCGCGCCCGGCATGGTGGCCGAGAACAGCATCGTCTGGCGCTTCGGCGGCAGCATCGCCATGATGCGCTCGACGTCGGGCAGGAAGCCCAGGTCGAGCATCTCGTCGGCCTCGTCCAGGACGAGGGCGCGCACCGACTTCAGGTTCAGCTTCTTCTGGCCCGCGAGGTCCAGCAGCCGGCCCGGGGTGCCGACGACGATGTCGATGCCCTTCTTGAGGGCCTCGACCTGCGGCTCGTAGGCGCGGCCGCCGTAGATGGCCAGGACGCGCACATTGCGCACCTTGCCGGCGGTCAGCAGGTCGTTGGTGACCTGCTGGCACAGCTCACGGGTGGGGACGACGATCAGGGCCTGCGGCCCGTCGGGGAGGTCCTCGGCCTTGGCACGGCCGGCCTCGACGTCGGCGGCTACGGTGACGCGCTCCAGCAGCGGCAGGCCGAAGCCCAGCGTCTTGCCGGTGCCGGTCTTGGCCTGGCCGATGATGTCATTGCCCGCCAGGGCGACCGGAAGGGTCATCTCCTGGATCGGGAACGGATTGATGATGCCGACAGCCTCAAGGGCCTCGGCGGTCTCGGAAAGGATTCCGAGACTGCGGAAAGTCGTGGTGGTCAGGATGCTTGCCTCTTCTGTGAGACGCGGCACTGGGCTGTGAGGGGGGTCGAGCGTCCGCGTCCGGAAAGGAACGCCGGGCGCTGACCGCGCAGGTGTCGTCCAGCCGTGGGTGGCTGAGAAGCGCGGGACCGCTGCCCTCGCACATGCCGCGAGTGGGCCCCTCCTGCTGTCAGGAGGGCGGTCGGTGTAGGAGCCGATCGGGCCACCGACCGGGCATCCAGATACTGCGTACAGTGCACAGGAAATTGCCGAAAATCGGCGGAGTGCATTACCACTCTACCCCGGAATCACGCAGCTGCACCCGATCAAATGTTTCGGCGGGGGCTACGGGGGTGGTCCGGCGGGAGCCGGACTTGGCTATTGTGCGCAGCATGGAGACGCCTGACGAGACGACCGCACCTGCCACCGGAATCGCCGCCCTGGACTGGGCCGGAGCTTCCGCGGACCCCCACTACCGAGCCGCGGTGGTGGATCTGCTGGGTGCGCTGGCCTACGGCGAACTGGCCGCGTTCGAACGCCTCGCGGACGACGCGAAGCTCGCGCCGGAGCTCGAGGACAAAGCTCAGCTGGCCGCCATGGCGGCGGCCGAATTCCACCACTTCGAGCGGCTGCGGGACCGGCTTTCCGAGATCGGGGCCTCCG
This sequence comes from Streptomyces sp. RKAG293, assembly GCF_023701745.1. Lineage (NCBI taxonomy): Bacteria > Bacillati > Actinomycetota > Actinomycetes > Kitasatosporales > Streptomycetaceae > Streptomyces > Streptomyces sp. RKAG293. The sequence goes on from NZ_JAJOZB010000001.1 coordinate 5,807,215, forward strand.
CGAAGGAGGCGATGGAACCCTTCGGTGCCGCGCTGGACGAGTTCCACCGGCAGACCGCCCCGTCGGACTGGCTGGAGGGTCTGGTCAAGGCCTACGTCGGCGACTCGATCGCCTCGGACTTCTACCGCGAGGTCGCGGCGCGGCTCGACACCGACACCCGCACGCTCGTCCTGGCCGTACTGGACGACACCGGCCACGCCAGCTTCGCCGTCGAGAAGGTCCGCGCCGCCATCGAGGCGGACCCGCGGGTCGGCGGCCGGCTCGCGCTGTGGGCGCGGCGGCTGATGGGTGAGGCGCTGTCACAGGCGCAGCGCGTCGTCGCCGACCGGGACGCGCTGTCGACGATGCTCGTCGGGGGAGTGGCCGGCGGTTTCGACCTGGCCGAGGCCGGCCGGATGTTCACCCGGATCACCGAAGCGCACACCAAGCGGATGGCGGCACTCGGGCTGGCTGCCTGACCGTCGCTCAGGCCTGGTCCTCAGGCCCGCCCCGCGACCGAGTGGCGGAGAAAGCGCCGGTCGTCAGCGGGGCGGACGAGCAGGCTGAGCAGCGCCGCCGCGACGAGCGCCGACACCGGAAGCGTGACGGCCGCGTGGCCTGCGCCCAGCACCGTACGGGTGATCAGGCCCCCGACCAGGGCCGCGATCGGACCGGTGGCGAGGACGAGGACGCGGGACGGGAAGCGTTCGGGCAAGAAGTGCGTGGCGGCGTAGGCGATGCCCAGACCGAGCGCGGCGAATGCGACTGCTTCCCACATGTACGGGGTCCTTCCCGAGGGGGCCGACCGTTGCATAACGGTCCTACCCCTTCGGGGAGCCGGACAAAACGGAGGGCCCGCACCCGATTACGGGTGCGGGCCCTCCGTGTCGTCACATCGACGCGCCGAAGCCGACCTTCCGGCTGGCGGGCTGGCCGATCTCCACGTACGCGAGCTTGGCTGCCGGGATGAGGACCTTGTGGCCGTTCTCGTCCACCAGGCTCAGGAGCGGGGACGTGCCGGAGATGGCGTCCGCGACCGCCTTCTCGACCTCCTCGGCCGACTGCGCGCTCTCGATGCTGATCTCGCGCGGCGCGTGCTGCACGCCGATCTTGACCTCCACGGCTCTGTACCTCCAGGTCTGGCGGTGTGCGCGTCTTCGCGCCGTACGCAGGAAACACTAGCCGGGCTCTGAGGCGTGGAATCCGAAGATGATGAACGCCGGTAGCGAACAGCGACGGGGAATAACCGGCGGTGCCCGTCCGCCGGGGACGTCAGCGGTGGCCGGCGGCCGTCAGTGGTGGCCGTCCGTGCCGTGCAGCGGGAAGCCGGCGATACCGCGCCAGGCCAGCGACGTCAGCAGGTTGACGGCGGTGTCGCGGGGGATCTGGCTGTTGCTGGAGAGCCAGTAGCGGGCCACGACCTGGGAGACGCCGCCGAGGCCGACGGCCAGCAGCATCGACTGTTCGCGGGGCAGCCCGGTGTCCTCCGCGATGACCTCGCAGATCGCCTCGGCGCATTCCAGCGAGACCTTGTCGACGCGCTCGCGGACCGCGGGCTCGTTCGTCAGGTCCGACTCGAAGACCAGCCGGAAGGCGCCGCCCTCGTCCTCCACGTACGCGAAATAGGCGTCCATGGTCGCCTCGACGCGCAGTTTGTTGTCGGAGGTGGAGGCCAGTGCGGTACGCACCGCTTGCAGCAGTGACTCGCAGTGCTGGTCGAGCAGCGCCAGATACAGCTCCAGCTTGCCCGGGAAGTGCTGGTAGAGCACCGGCTTGCTGACGCCGGCCCGCTCGGCGATGTCGTCCATCGCGGCGGCGTGGTAGCCCTGGGCGACGAACACTTCCTGGGCCGCGCCCAGGAGTTGTTCGCGGCGGGCCCGGCGGGGCAGGCGGGTGCCGCGCGGGCGTGCCTGAGTGTGCTCGATGGCTGTCACGCCGCCTCCCAATCTGTTGAAGGAACACTGCGGGTGCCATCGTACTTTTCGGTAACGGGGCTGTGCGCGGTGCGAGAGCACATTCTCACTACCTGGAACCTTTCAGCGATAGTCCTCCTCGTCCAGGTTGACGACACGACGTTGTTCCGCGACGTCCACGGGATCGGCGGACGCGACGGGCGAATCGGAGTCCTCCCCGGCCGGGGCGTCGTGCCGCTGCACGACATCGGTGTGCTGCTCGGCGGCATCGGCTTCGGGGGTTTCGATGTCCATCTCGATGGCCGGATCGTCGGCGGCGGCCTCGAATTCATCCTCGGAAATCTGGATTTCGTCGGACACGGTGACTCCCTTCCTCACTGTCGAGCGTAGGAGCGCGGGGTCCCGAGCGCAGCCTGTGAGGGCGAACACACAAGCGCATGCGTGATCGTCTCGTAACATTGCCCCATGTCCTCGACGGAGTCTCCTCAAGCTGCGATCGCTCCCGCAGCCGTCCCCCCGCAGGGGCCGCGGCTCGGACCAGGGGAAACGCAGCGAAATGTGAGTCTGCCCGGCCTTTCTCTGGTGGTCCGCGAGCGGACCTCGGAGCGCGACGGACTCGAACCGGCCGTTCTTGTGCACGGACTGGGCGGTTCGTCGCAGAACTGGACACAACTGATGGACCGGCTGGCCGACCGGCTCGACAGCCAGGCACCGGATCTGCCCGGCTTCGGCTTCTCGCCGCCGCCGGACGACGGTGACTACTCGATCGCCGGACACGCCCGGGCGGTGGTCCGGCTGATCGAGTCGGGTGACCGGGGTCCGGTCCACCTGTTCGGGAACTCGATGGGCGGCGCGGTGGCGACGAAGGTCGCGGCGGCCCGTCCCGACCTGGTCAGGACGCTGACACTGGTGTCGCCCGCGCTGCCGGAACTTCCGCCGCAGCGCAGCGCGTGGCCGACGGCGCTCGTCTCGATGCCGGGGATTCCGGCGCTCTATCTTCGGGCGACCAGGGACTGGCCGGCCGAGCGGCGCACCCAGGAACTGCTCACACTGTGTTACGGCGACGCCTCGTCGGTCGGTGACCGGGCGCGGGCGGAGGCGGTCGAGGAGTACGAACGGCGCATCGCGCTCCCGTACTTCTGGGATGCGATGGTCCGTTCGACACGGGGCATCGTCAACGCGTACACCTTGGGTGGACAACACTCTCTGTGGCGGCAGGCGGAGCGGGTGCTCGCCCCGACGCTGCTGGTCTACGGGGGGCGCGACAAGCTGGTCTCCTTCCGGATGGCACGGAAGGCGTCCCGGGCGTTCCGGGACTCCCGGCTGGTGACGCTGCCCGACAGCGGGCACGTCGCGATGATGGAGCACCCTGACGTGGTGGCACGGGCCGTCCGGGACCTGCTCGATCAGACGGACGGTCACGTGGTGAACGATGAGACGGACGCACGCGTAATGAACGACAAGACGAGCGACGCGGCGAGCAGGAGCTGATTCAGGGCGTGGGGAAGCACAGCGCGGGCGGCGGCCGGCAGAGCCGCGACAACGACATATCGAGCACCCTCGGCGGCGGCCGGTCAGGCCAGGGCCGCAGACGCCGGGGTGACGTCGGCGTTCCCGTCTCCGTCCCGTCCCAGACGCCGGCGCCGGGCGCCCGCTACGACGGCGGTTACGTCGTCGGTGACCACCCGGACTCCCGCCCGCACCCCGAGCACCGTGAGCACGCCGCCTGGGGCGCCCAGGACGGCTGGGCGGCGGAGAGCGGCCGCGGCCGGAGCACCGGCTACCGGCCGGACGCGCTCCCCGACCCGTACGACACCGGTCAGTGGCAGACGTTCGACGAGCCCGTCCTGCCCGTCCCGGATCCCTACGACACCGGTCAGTGGCAGACGTTCCAGCGGCCCGTCCACCCCGTCCAGGACCCGTACGACACCGACGAGTGGCAGACGTTCGACGAGCCGGTGCTCCCGCCGCAGTCCTTCGAGGCCCCGCCCGGCCGCCGGATACCCCGGCAGCGTGCCGGGCAGGAGACGGTCCCCGAGCCAGAGCCCGTCCCGGACTCGGACCTGCCGGAGGCCACGGCCGCCGACGCCGGCCGGAAGGGCGGCGGCAAGGGCCGTGCGTTCACCGGGATCGCCGCCGCAGCGGTGGTGACGGTGCTCGCCGTGGTCGTCGCCGGGCAGGTCGGCAGTGGTGGCGCGGCGCACAGCGAGGCCGGGGCCTCCGACGGGGCGACCCGCGACGGCAGCGACGCGGCCTCACGGTCGAAGGACCGTCCGACGCCCGGCGTCGCACCGTCCAACGCACCCGCCGTGGCCGTCGCCAGTTACGACCAGCTGATGGCGAAGCAGTACCCGCTCGACGCCAAGCTGGCCCTCAGCGGTCAGTTCCAGACGATGCCGGGACACGACCCGGCGCCCGGCAGGGGGAAGGTGCTGCGCTTCCGGGTGGACGTGGAGAAGGGCCTGCCGCTCGACTCCGCGCTCTTCACCCGGACGGTCTTCACCACCCTGAACGACGACCGGAGTTGGGGCCACGGCGGGATCAAGACGTTCGAGCGGGTGTCATCCGGCCCCGTCGACATCGTCGTCACGCTCGCCAGCCCCGGCACCACCGCCAAGTGGTGTGCGAAATCCGACCTGGACATCACTGTTGACAATGTGTCATGTGACGCCGCGTCGACCGAGCGCACCATGATCAATGCGTTCCGCTGGGCGCAGGGTGCCGAGACGTTCGGCCCCGACCGGATGCACGAGTACCGGCAGATGCTCATCAACCACGAGGTCGGCCACCGGCTCGGGCACGGCCATGTCGGCTGCCCGAAGGCGGGCGAGCTCGCGCCGGTCATGATGCAGCAGACGAAGTTCCTGTCGCTCGACGGCGGCCCCACCTGCAAGCCCAACGCCTGGCCGTTCCCGAAGGCCTGACCAGCGGTTTCGACCGCCTGGCCGCGCATGATCCCGCCGACCGGATTTTGACATCGGCGGGATCGTCGTTCACTCTTCTCCCATGTCGCACCGCCACGCCGCCGAGGACGCCAGCATCAAGCTGGTGCTCATCGGCGTGGCCGAAATCTGCGTAGCCGACATTCTCTGTCGGTGACCCACGGTTCGGTCGCGTAGAGGCTTTCCGCCTCCGCCCCGAGCTGTCCATCCGTGGGCAGACGCACCCCCCTGAGTTCGAGCCATTTCTCCGTCGAGGGGAATCGGCTGCTGCTGCCCGCGGGTATTCGTTGAATCCTGCCGTCATACCTCGCAGCCGCGAAAGGCCGATCTCTCATGCGTCAACTGTCCCTCATATCCCGCCGCGTGGCAGCGGTAGCCGTTGGTCTGGCCCTCGCCGGAGGGGCCGCCGCCTGCGGCCCGAAGGACAGCGGCGGCGCCAAGGCCTCCACCGACGCCAAGCCCGCCAAGGGCGGCACCCTCTACGTGCTGAACAACCAGGCCCAGGAGGACTTCGACCCGGCCCGCCTGTACACCTCGGGCGGCGGAAACGTTCCCTCGCTGGTCTACCGCACACTGACCACCCGCACCCGGGCCAACGGCGCCGAGGGCTCGAAGGTCGCCGCGGACCTGGCCACCACCACCGGTGAGCCGAGCAAGGACGCCACCGTCTGGACGTACCACCTCAAGGACGGCCTGAAGTACGAGGACGGCTCGCCCATCACGACCGCCGACATCAAGTACGGCATCGAGCGCTCCTTCGCGGCCGAGCTGTCCGGCGGCGCGCCCTACCTGCGCGACTGGCTGATCGGCGGTGCCGCGTACCAGGGTCCGTACAAGGACAAGAACGGGCTGGCCTCGGTGGAGACGCCGGACGCCAAGACGATCGTGTTCCACCTGAACAAGCCCGAGGGCGAGTTCCCGTTCCTGGCCACGCAGACCTCGTTCGCCCCGGTGCCCAAGGCGAAGGACACCGGCACCAAGTACGCGGAGCACCCGGTCTCCTCGGGCCCGTACAAGGTGATCAAGAACGAGAACAACGGTGAGCACCTGGTCCTGGAGCGCAACCCCAACTGGTCGGAGGCCACCGACGACCAGCGCAAGGCGTACCCGGACAGCATCGACGTCCAGTCGGGACTCGACCAGGCCGTGATCAACCAGCGGCTGTCCACCGGCACCGGCAAGGACGCGGCGGCCGTCACCACCGACACCAACCTCGGCCCGGCCGAGCTGGCCAAGGTCAACGGTGACAAGGCGCTCGCGAGCCGGGTCGGCACCGGCCACTTCGGCTACACCGACTACATCGCCTTCAACCCGAAGGTGAAGCCGTTCGACAACCCGAAGGTGCGCCAGGCCATCGCGTACGCGGTCAACCGCACCACCGTGGTCAACGCGGTCGGCGGCTCCTCGCTCGCCGACCAGGCCACCACCTACCTGCCCGAGCAGGCGTCCTTCGGCTACACGCCGTACGACCCGTTCCCGGCCGGCAAGACCGGCGACCCGGTCAAGGCCAAGCAGGTGCTGGCGGAGGCCGGCTACCCGAACGGGATCACCGTCTCGCTCACCCATGACGTCACCAAGGCCGACGAGCAGGGCCCCGAGGTCGCCACGGCCGTCCAGGACGCGCTGAAGGCGGCGGGCATCACCGTCAAGCTCGACGGCCAGGAGCACAAGGCGTTCGGTGACAAGATCCACAACGTCTCCACCGAGCCGGGCTTCTTCCTCACCGGCTGGGGCGCGGACTGGCCGTCCGGCGGTCCGTTCCTCGGCCCGATCTTCGACGGCCGGCAGATCGTCAAGGACGGCTCCAACTTCAACAACGCGCAGCTCGACGACCCGGCGGTCAACAAGGAGATCGACGAGATCAACAAGCTGACCGACCTCAAAGCCGCGGCGGCCCGCTGGGGCGCGCTGGACCAGAAGATCGGCGAGCAGGCCGTCACCGTGCCGCTCTTCCACCCGGTCTACAAGCGGCTGTTCGGCAAGGACATCAAGAACGTCGTGATCAGCGACTGGACCGGCGTCCTGGACATCTCGCAGGTCTCGGTCAAGTGACCACCCAGGACCTGACGGCCGTCGAGGCGGGGGCGGTCGGCAATCCCGCCGCCCCCGCCCCGGGGGCCCGGCAGGTCTGGCGACGGCTGCGCGCCCAGCGCGCGGCCGTCGCCGGCACCGCCGTCATCGCACTCCTCGTCCTGGTGGCGCTCACCGCACCCCTGCTGAGCGCCATCGAGGGCCAGAACACCACGGCCTACCACCCCGAGCTGATCGACTCCGCCTCCGGCGGCGTACCGCTCGGCTCCTTCGGCGGGATCAGCGGCGACCACTGGCTCGGCGTCGAACCCGGCACCGGCCGCGACATGTTCTCCCGGCTCGTGCACGGCGCCCAGATCTCGCTGGCCGTCGCCCTCGGCGCGACCCTCGTGCAGATCCTCGTCGGCGTCGGCACCGGCCTGGCCGCAGGGCTCGGCAACCGCTTCGTGGACAACCTGCTCAGCCGCGTCACCGACGTCATGATCACCATGCCCGCGCTGGTCTTCGCCATCGCGCTGATGGCCGTGGTCCCCGACGGCTTCCCGCGCCCGCTGCTGCTGGCGCTCATCATCGGCTTCGTCGCGTGGGGCAGCATCTCCAAGCTCGTCAGGGCGCAGGTGCTCAGCCTCAAGTCACTGGACTACGTGGCCGCCTCCCGGCTCGCCGGCTCCGGTACCTGGCGGATCGCCCGCCGGGAACTGCTGCCGTCGCTCGTCGCGCCGGTCATCACCTACGCCGCCCTGCTCATCCCGGCGAACATGGTCATCGAGTCCGGGCTCTCGTTCCTCGGCATCGGCGTGAAGCCGCCCACCCCGTCCTGGGGTCAGATGCTCTCCAGCGCCAACACCTGGTACGAGGCCGATCCCGCGTACGTGCTGCTGCCCGCCGCGATGCTGTTCATCAGCGTGCTCGCCTTCACCGTGCTCGCCGACGGCATCAGGACCGCGCTCGACCCGCGCGCCGCCAGCAGGCTCCGCGTCGGCACCGGCCGCAAGCGCGAGGAGGCCGCGTCATGATCCGCTTCCTGCTGCGCCGCACGGTGTCCGCCGCGGTGGTCCTGCTGGTGCTGGCCGTCGTGCTGTACGCGACCTTCTACCTGGCGCCCGGCGACCCCGCGCAACTGTCCTGCGGGCCCAAGTGCTCACCCGCCCAACTCGTGCAGATCCGCGAGCAGATGGGCCTGAACGACTCGGTGTACGTACAGTTCTGGCACTTCCTGCAGGGCATCGCCACCGGCCGCGACTACAGCACCGGCACCGGCACGGTGCACTGCTCCGCACCCTGCTTCGGCCAGTCGTACCGCACCGGCGAACTCGTCACCGACATCCTCGTCGCCAAGCTGCCCGCCACCGCCTCCCTCGCGCTCGGCGCGATGGTCCTGTGGCTGATCCTCGGCGTCGGCACCGGGGTGCTGTCCGCGCTGCGCCGCGGCCGGCCCACCGAACGGCTGCTCACCGGGCTCACCCTCGCGGGCACCGCCACCCCGGTGTTCATCATCGGCATCCTGCTGCTGATGCTCTTCTGCTCCGTGCTGCAGTGGCTGCCCTACCCCTCCTACGTGCCGTTCACCGACGACCCGCAGCAGTGGGCCTGGAACCTGCTGCTGCCCTGGCTGGCGCTCGCGCTCGTCGAGTCCGCCAAGTACGCCCGGCTGACCCGCAGTTCCATGCTGGAGACGCTCGCGGAGGACCACATCAGGACCTTCCGCGCCTACGGCGTCAGCGAGCGCGCGATCATCGGGCGGCACGCGCTGCGCGCCGCCCTCACCCCGGTGATCGCGCTGTCGGCGCTCGACCTGGGCACGATGTTCGGCGGCGCGCTGCTCACCGAGTCGCTGTTCAACGTGCCGGGGCTGGGCCAGAAGCTCGTGCAGTCCGTCGAGCTCAAGGACCTGCCGGTCGTGGTGGGCATCGTGCTCGTCATGGGCTTCGCCGTCGTCCTCGCCAACGCCGCCGCGGATGTGCTCTACGCGCTGGCCGACCGAAGGGTGGTGCTGGCATGAGCGCGGCCACTGATTCCGCTGTGGGTCCCGCCGCCACGGCCGGCCTCGCCGAGCCGCTGGTGGAGGTCAGAGACCTCGTCATCGACTTCCCCACCGCGTCCGGCACCGTACGGGCCGTCGACGGCCTCAGCTTCCGGCTCGAAGCGGGCGGCGCCCTCGGCATCGTCGGCGAGTCGGGCTCCGGCAAGAGCGCCACCGCGTACGCCCTGCTGGATCTGCACCGGGGGACCGGCGCGCGGACCGGCGGCACCGTACGGGTCGCCGGGACGGACGTCCTCGGCGCCGACGACACCGAACTGCGGCGGCTGCGCGGCGGCCGGGCGGCGATGGTCTTCCAGGACCCGCTCTCCTCGCTCGACCCGTACTACGCGATCGGCGACCAGATCGCCGAGGTCTACCGCGTCCATGTGAAGGCCACCCGGCGGGCCGCCCGCGAGCGGGCCGTCCAGGTGCTGGACCGGGTCGGCATCCCGGACGCGGCCCGGCGCTCGCGCGCCCGGCCGCACGAGTTCAGCGGCGGCATGCGGCAGCGCGCGCTCATCGCCATGGCGCTGGCCTGCGAACCGCGACTGCTGATCGCCGACGAACCGACCACCGCACTCGACGTCACCGTCCAGGCCCAGATCCTCGACCTGCTGCACGAACTGCGCGCCGAGACCGGCATGGGGCTGCTGCTCGTCACCCACGACCTGGGGGTGGTGGCCGGCAGCGTCGACGACGTACTCGTCATGCGGAACGGCGCCGCCGTCGAACGCGGAGCGGTGAGCGCCGTACTGGACGACCCGCGCGAGCCCTACACCCGGGCGCTGCTCGCGGCGGTGCCGCAGGTGGACGCGGCGCGGCCGGCCGTCCTCGTGAAACAGCGGACGGGCGACGAGCCGACGGCGGTCGTGGCGCCGGGGCCGGAAGCGCCGCTGCTCGAAGCGGTCGGTCTGCGCCGGGATTTCGGCAAGCGCCAGGACACCGTGACCGCCGTGGACGGCGTGTCGCTGACCGTCCGGCGGGGCGAGACGCTCGGGATCGTCGGCGAGAGCGGCAGCGGGAAGACCACCCTCGGCCGGATGCTGGTGCGGCTGCTCGACCCCACGGCCGGTGAACTCCGGTACGACGGCCGGGACATCGGCAAGCTCGGCGACAAGGCGCTGCGACCGCTGCGCCGCGAGCTGCAGATGGTCTTCCAGGACCCGGTCTCGTCGCTGAACCCGCGGCGCAGCATCGGCGAGTCGATCGCCGACCCGCTGCGGGCCGCGGGCGAGCTCACGGACAAGGCGGTCGTCGAGCGGGTACGGGAGCTGCTGGAGCGGGTCGGGCTGGAACCGGACTGGTACCACCGGTACCCGCACGAGTTCAGCGGCGGCCAGCGGCAGCGGGTCGGGATCGCGCGGGCGCTGGCGCCGTCCCCGAAGCTGATCGTCTGCGACGAGCCGGTCTCGGCACTCGACGTGACGACCCAGGCCCAGGTCGTCGCGCTGCTCGGCGAGCTGCAGCGTGACCTGGGGCTCTCGCTGGTCTTCATCGCGCACGACCTGGCGGTGGTGCGGCAGGTCAGCGACCGGGTCGCGGTCATGCGGGCCGGGAAGATCGTTGAGGAGGGGCCGGCGGACGCGGTGTACGACTCGCCCCAGCACGCCTACACCAAGGGCCTGCTGGCGGCCGTGCCGGTGCTCGACCCGGTCGAGTCCGCGGCGCGGCGCGCGAGCCGGAAGGGACTCGCCGGAGTCTGAGCCGGAGTCTGAGCCGGAGTCCGGGCCGGAGTCCGGGCCGGGGTCCGATCCGGGGGATGGGAAACGCGTCCTGCCGGAGCGCGGCACAGTCGCGGACCGGGTGAGTGGAGTGTGTTGTTCCGCGCACCCTAAGCGACGACAACGCGTTGTGGTGCGAGAAGTTACGACCGTTCACCCCTTCTGGTGGCGCGGCGGACAACCGTCCGTCGCGCCACTGTCGTACCGGCATACCGTCATCGCGCCGGGCAGACGTATCCGCCCTCCCGGCCACGCATCCGGCGGACCGGCGAAGGAAGGGGGGCGTACACATGCGCATCGCGTTGCTCACCGAGGGTGGCTATCCGTATGCACGAGGTGAAGGTGGCGCCTGGTGCGACCGGCTCGTGCGCGGGCTTCCGGGCCATGAATTCGAGGTGTACGCGCTCAGCAGGTCCGAGCGGACGGAGACCGGGGGACGGGTCGAACTGCCGTCGCAGGTACGGCGGGTGCGCAGCGAGCGCCTGTGGGGCGCCCCGCCGGAGGACGACGGCACCCGCGGCCGGGCGGCCCGCCGGGCGCGCCGCCACCGGTTCCTGCACCACTACCGGGAACTCGCCGCCGCGCTGGCGGGCGGCGACGAGGGATCCGCCGCGGGCTGCGTCGATGACGTCATCGGCCTGGCCGGCGCGGGAGCCGACGGCTACGGAGGCGCCCGGGCGGACCGTTTCGCCTCCGGTCTGTACGGGCTCGCCGAACTCTCCCGCGAGGAGGGCGGCCTGTCAGGGCTGCTCCGCTCGGAACACGCCCTGCGCGCCCTGGAGGACGCCTGCCGCGCCCCCGGCGTGCGACCCCTGCTGGCCACGGTCGGCGTGGCGGACCTGCTCACCGCCGCCGAACTCCTGGAACGCGCCCTGAGACCGCTGTCCGCGCCCTGGTACGAACCGGACGAGCTCGGCGCCGCCGATCTGTGCCACGCCGTCTCCGGCGGTCCCGCGACCCTTCCCGGGCTGCTGGCCAAACGGTTCTTCGGAACGCCGCTCCTGGTCACCGAGTACGGCGTCCGACTGCGCGAGGCACTCCTCGCGCACCGCGCCTCCGGCCTCTCCGCCGAAGTCCGCGCGCTCCTCACCGCGTTCCACCGGCTGCTCGCCGGTGAGTCCTACCGCGAGGCAGCCCTGATCACCCCGGGCAGCACCCACGCCCGCCGCTGGCAGGAACGCTGCGGCGCCGACCGCTCCCGGCTGCGGACCGTCTACCCGGGCATGGAGGCCGCCCGCTTCGCCCGCGCCGGCGAGGCCGCGGAAGCGGCCGGCGCGGACGCCCCGGCCGGGCACACCGACCCCACGCTCACCTGGGTCGGCCGCCCGGACCCGGCCAAGGACCTCATCGCGCTCCTGCACGCCTTCGACGCGATACGCAAGGCGGAACCGGGCGCACGGCTCCGGATCCTGTATGTCCGCGGCGGCGTCGACTCCTACCTGGCGGGCTGCCGCACGCTGGCCGCCCAGCTCTTCCCCGACGAGGCCCAGGACGCGGTGACGGTCGGCGAGAGCCCCGTCACCTTCGAGGAGATCGGCTCGCCCGGCGCACCCCAACTCGCCGACGCCTACGCCTCCGGCGATGTCGTCGTCCTGTCCAGCATCGTCGAGGGCTTCCCGCTGAGCCTCGTCGAGGCGATGTTCTGCGGACGCGCGACGGTCTCCACCGACGTGGGCGCCGTCCGCGAGGTCATCGGCGGCACGGGGCTCGTCGTACCGCCCCGCAACCCCAAGGCGCTCGCCGACGCCTGCCTCGCGCTGCTACGCGAGCCCGAGCGCGCCGCCCGGCTCGGCGCGGCGGCGCGCGAGCGGGCGCTCGAACTCTTCACCGTCGAGCGGTGCGTGGGCGCGTTCCGCGAGATCTACCTGGAGCTCGTCGCGCACTGTCCCGTACGGCGCGAGCCGCAGCTCGACACCGACGGCGTGCCGCGCCCCTTCTCCGAGCCGGCCGAGGCCCACGTCCCCGGCCGCCTCACACCCGTGCTGCCCGCCCCGACCTGGGCCCGCCGCCCACAGCCCGCGGGCTTCCCGTTCCCGGGAGGTGACCTCGTATGACCGCCACCCATGGCTCCGCGCAGGCCGCCCTCCTCGCCCGCATCCTCTCCGACGTCCCCACCGACCCGCCGCCGCCCAACGAGACCTTCCCCGGCGCCGATCTCCTCCCCCCGGCCTTCCGCCGGGCGGCCTCCGGCCCGGTCGATGATTCCGCGACGGTCGCGGAAGAGGTTCTGAGCGACGGCGTCGAGCGCTCGGCCGGGGGCCGGGCCGACGACCCGGCTCCGGAGCCCGAGCCGGCTCCGGACGACGCCATCGCGACGGCCGAAGCCACGGCCGAGGGCCTGAGCGGCTGCGTAGACCCCTCCGACGAGCCAGCTCCCACCGCCACCCCGGACCGCCTGAACGCGGACGCCACGATCGCCTGGCCGGAAGCTGAAGCCGAAGCCGAAGCCGAAGCCGTCTCCGAAGCCGCCTCCAGGGCGCTTCCGCCCGCGGAGGCGCCCACCCCCGGACTCGACGCCGCGGGCGAGATCCGCGCGCGGGTCGTGGCAGCCCTGGGCTACGGCCCGGGAACGGACGGCGGCACACTGGCGCCGGAGTTGCCCGTCGATGGCGGGGGTTCGTACCGCCTGGCGGAGGCGGCTGTGGGCGACGGGGTGTTGCTCTCGGGGTCGCGGCCGGGGCCGGTTCTGCCGGTCGGTGACGGTGGGGATCCCGCCTCGGCGGTGGGTGCGAGCGGCCGGGATACCGGTGCGGCGCCTGCGCCGGAGTCGTCCGTCGACGCCGAAGGTTCGTGCCGCCCGGATGGTGACGTGCCGGATGGTTCTGCCGAACCCGCCGGGAGGGCCTCGGCCTCGCCGCCTCGGCGGCGGGGGCCCGCTGATCCTGTGCGTGGGGTGATGCACCGGCACGAGGAGCTGTGTGCGGGGGCGGTGGACGTGCTGGAGATCGCCGCCGGGCTGGAGGCGCACGGGGTCACCGACCGGGTGGCGGGTCGGTTCCGGCACCGGGATGTGTTCTCGCTGGCGGACGAGTTGTACGCCCGCGTGCCGCACGGCGTCGCCGGTGAGCGGGTCGCGGTGCGGGTCGGACCGGTACGGGTCGGGCTGCTGCACGTGGTGCCCGGCGCGGGATGCGCGTCGGCGGCCGCGTTCGTGGTGCGGTCGCCCGCCGTCGGCGCCGTGATCGCCCTGCTCGTCGCGCTGGCCACCTGGGCGGCGCTGCGACGTGGTCCGCTGCGTGCCGCGGGCCCCGGCGGGGCGCTGTGGGGCGGGTGGCTGCTGGCGTTCGCGCTGTGCGGCGGTCCGCTGCTGTCGAGCCTGCTCGGCGGGCCGTTCGACCCGCCCGCCGGCGGCCCGTTCGTGGCGCTGGCCCTCACCCTGGCGCCCGCCGCGTGGTGCGCGCACCGGTTCGCGCTGCGGGCGCGGGCCGAGCTCACGCCGAGCCGCGGGCTCGGGGAGTTCGCCGCCCGGGTGCGCCCGCTGCTCGCCGGCACCCTCGTGCTGTACCTCGCGGTGCTGCTCGCGCTCCTGTGGGCCGCCGCCGCGCTGGCCGGTCCTGCCGGTGTCGCCGGGGCGGCGGCGCTCGGGATGCTGCTGTTCACCGCCCGGCTGCTCGCGGTGCACGGCTTCACACGGGCGGCCGCGTGGGGAACCGGGGCGGCGGCCGCCGCCGAGGGGGCCGCGCTCGGCGCCGCCGTACTGCACCACGTGCCGGGCCTGGCGGCCGTCTCGGCCCCCGTCGAGTGGCTCGGCCCGGCCGCGATACCCGTCCTGGCCTGCGGCTGCGCCGCCACCGTCCTCGTAGTGCACGCCTTCCGCGCCCTCACCCGGGCCTCGGCGCACGGCACCGGTGCCCGCACGGGCACCCCCGCCGCCGCCCACCCCCGTACGACAGACCTCCGCAACACCAACCAGGAGAAACGTTGATCACGCACCGAACGACCTCGCTCCGCCCACCGCGCGGGACAGCGCACCGGCAAGGACACCGGGTGGGGGTGTCGGCCGATGAGAGTGCTGCTGCTCGGAGCCGATGGATTCCTCGGTCGGCACGTGGCCGAACGGCTGCTCGCCGACCCCGCCGTACAGCTGACCGCGCTGGGGCGCAGCGACGACGCCGATGTGCGGTTCGACCTGGCGAGCGGGGCGCCGGGAGCGCTGGCGCGGTTCCTGGACGCCGTGCACCCGGGCGTCGTCGTCAACTGCGCGGGCGCGACCCGCGGCGGGGCCCGGGACCTGACCCGGCACAACACGGTGGCGGTGGCGACCGTGTGCGAGGCGATGCGGCGCAGCAGTACCGGCGCGCGCCTGGTGCAGGTGGGATGCGCCGCCGAATACGGTCCCTCGCCGGTCGGGGCGTCCACCGCCGAGGACGCGGTGCCGCGGCCGGGCGGCCCGTACGGGGTGAGCAAGCTCGCCGCGTCCGAGCTGGTGCTGGGCTCGGGTCTCGACGCGGTGGTGCTGCGGGTGTTCAGCCCGGTCGGACCCGGCACGCCGACGAGTTCACCGCTGGGGCGGGTGGCCGAGGCGCTGCGCCGGGCGATGCAGAGCGGGGACGGCGAGCTGAAGCTCGGCGGCCTCGCCGTGCAGCGCGACTTCATCGACGTCCGGGACGTCTCGCGGGCGGTGCACGCGGCGTCGCTGTCGGCCGCGCAGGGCCTGGTGAACATCGGGTCCGGCCGGGCCGTGCGGATGCGGGACATGGCGGCCGGGCTCGCGCACGTCGCGGGCTACGACGGCACCCTGCACGAGCTGGACGAGCCGCAGGTCGCGCCCGGCCCGCCCCCGTACCCCGACGGCTGCGGCATCTGGCAGCAGGCGGACGTGCGGACGGCCCGCGACCGGCTGGGCTGGCGGCCCCGCATCGGCCTCGAGGAATCGCTGGCCGACGTCTGGATGGAGGCGGCATGTCGCGTCTGACGCCACCGCACTTCTGGGGTGCGGGGCTGCGCGACCGCTTCGGCGGGGCCGGTCAGGGAGCGGGCGGCCAGGCCCGTTCCGACCGGCTCGGCTTCGGCGTCCCGGTGAACGCGCACCCGCTGGTCGCACCGGCCGAGTGGGGTGAACTCGCCCGCCCGGGAACCCCGTTGCACTGGGTGGTGCTGAACGTGGCGCGCGGTCCCGGCACCCTGCCCGACCCGCTGTACACGGAGGCGGTGGCGCGGCTCCGGGAGAGCGGGGTGCCGGTCCTCGGCCATCTGGACGCCGGGCTCGGCGCGCGGCCGTTCGGTGAGCTCGTCTCCGACGCCTCCCACTACCTGGACTGGTACCGGGTGGACGGCTTCTACCTGGACCGCGCGCCGACGGAGCGCGCCGCGCTGAACGAGTGCCGCCGGGTGACGACGACGCTGCGGGCGCTGCTGGCGGGGGACGGCGGGGACGCCGCCGGAGAGAGTGATGGGGACGGCGGTGACGGGCATCTCGTGCTGGGGCACGGCACGCATCCTTATCCGGGGTACGCCGAGATCGCCGACCAGCTGGTGACGTTCTCCGGCCCGTGGACCCAGTACCGCTGGTCCGAGGCCCCGCAGTGGACGGCCGCGTACCCGCCGGAGCGCTTCGCGCACCTCGTCCACGGGGTGCCGCGGTCGCATCTGGTCACGGCGATGCGGATCGCCCGCTGGCAGGGCGCGGCCACCGTCTGCTTCACGGACCGCACGGACCGGAACGGCACCGACCCGTGGGAGGGGATGGCCGGCTACTGGGACGAATCGGTGCGAACGTTGCGAAAGCAGCCGCCGCCCAGTATCTGAGCCTTCTCGGTCTCGCTCCTCGGACCGGGTGTCTCGGAATGAAGACCGGCGTGGCAGTGTTACGGAGAGAACCACCCGTACACCCGTATGCCTACCGATCCGGAGTCCCCGTGTCGCTGCCACCCCTGGTCGAGCCGGCTGCCGAGCTCACCGTCGACGAGGTCCGCAGGTACTCGCGCCATCTGATCATCCCCGATGTGGGGATGGACGGACAGAAGCGGCTGAAGAACGCCAAGGTGCTGTGTGTCGGCGCCGGCGGCCTCGGCTCGCCGGCCCTGATGTACCTGGCCGCCGCCGGTGTCGGCACGCTCGGCATCGTGGAGTTCGACGAGGTCGACGAGTCGAACCTGCAGCGCCAGATCATCCACAGCCAGGCGGACATCGGCCGTTCCAAGGCCCAGTCCGCGCGCGATTCCGTCCTCGGCATCAACCCGTACGTGAACGTCGTTCTCCACGAGGAACGCCTCGAGGCCGAGAACGTCATGGAGATCTTCTCCCAGTACGACCTGATCGTCGACGGCACGGACAACTTCGCGACCCGCTACCTGGTCAACGACGCGTGCGTGCTGCTGGACAAGCCCTACGTCTGGGGCTCGATCTACCGCTTCGACGGGCAGGCGTCCGTCTTCTGGAGCGAGCACGGTCCGTGCTACCGCTGCCTCTACCCGGAGCCCCCGCCCCCCGGCATGGTCCCCTCCTGCGCCGAGGGCGGCGTGCTGGGCGTGCTCTGCGCGTCCATCGGGTCGATCCAGGTCACCGAGGCGATCAAGCTGCTCGCCGGCATCGGCGACCCGCTGGTCGGCCGACTGATGATCTACGACGCCCTGGAGATGACCTACCGCCAGGTCAAGGTCCGCAAGGACCCGGAGTGCGCGGTCTGCGGTGAGAACCCGACCGTCACCGAGCTGATCGACTACGAGGCCTTCTGCGGCGTCGTCTCCGAGGAGGCCCAGGAGGCCGCCGCGGGTTCGACGATCACGCCGAAGCAGCTCAAGGAGTGGATCGACGACGGCGAGAACATCGAGATCATCGATGTCCGCGAGCCGAACGAGTACGAGATCGTCTCCATCCCGGGCGCCAAGCTCATCCCCAAGGGCGAGTTCCTGATGGGCACCGCCCTGCAGAACCTGCCCCAGGACAAGCGCATCGTCCTGCACTGCAAGACGGGTGTCCGCTCCGCGGAGGTCCTCGCCGTCCTGAAGTCCGCGGGCTTCTCGGACGCGGTGCACGTCGGTGGCGGCGTCATCGGCTGGGTGCACACGGTCGAGCCGCACAAGCCGGTCTACTAGCGGTATCGCCGGTCGCGCAAAACGTGAGGGCCCGCACACCGACAACGGTGTGCGGGACCTCACGTGCGTGATCAGGAGCAGGTCGTGCCCTTCGCGGGGACCGTCCCGTCCAGCAGATAGGCGTTGACGGTCTTCGTCATGCAGGCGTTGCCGCTGTTGTACGCGCCGTGGCCCTCGCCCTTGTACGTGATCTCGATCCCGACGTCCGCACCGAGCCCGGCCGCCATCTTCCCGGCGCCCTCGTACGGCGTTGCCGGGTCACCGGTGTTGCCGATGACGAGCATCGGCGCCGCGCCCGGGGCGCCGACGTCCGGCGTCTGCCAGTTGCCCGGCACCGGCCAGCCGGTGCACGCGGGGAGGCTCCAGGCCAGGAACTCGCCGAAGACGGGCGAGGCCTGACGGAACGCCGGCAGCTTCTCCCGCACCTGCTCCTGGGTGTAACGCTGCTTGGCGTCGGCGCAGTTGACCGCCGTGTTGGCCGGCATCAGGTTGTTGTACCGGCCGTTCTGGTCCCGGCCGGCGAACGAGTCGGCGAAGGCGAGCAGCAGATTGCCGCTGCCCGTCGCCTTGGCCTCCTTGAGCGCCATGGTCAGGTACTTCCAGTCGTCCTTCGAGTACAGGGTGGCGGCGATCCCGTTCGTCGCGATGGTCTGGGTGACCTCGCGGCCGTCGTCGGTCGGCAGCGGCTTCCCGTCGAGCTTCGCCAGGAACGCGGAGATCCACTGGTCGCCGGCCTGCCGGCTGTGGCCGGCCGGGCAGTTGGCGGTGTTCTTCGCGCAGTCCGTCAGGTAGTTGTCCAGCGCGAGCTGGAAGCCCTTCGCCTGGCCGATGCCGGCCTGCTCCGGGTCGAGCGTCGGGTCGACCACCCCGTCGAGGACCGCGCGGCCCACCTTGCCCGGGAACAGATGGGCGTAGACGCCGCCGAGCTCAGTGCCGTACGAGATGCCGAAGTAGTGCAACTGGTCGTCACCCAGCACCTGGCGCATCAGATCCATGTCGCGGGCGGCACTGATCGTGTCCACGTGTGGCAGCACGTCGCCCGAGTTCTGCACGCACGCCGCCACCAGCTTCCGCAGATCGGCCTGCTGCGCCCGCACCTCGTCGGGTGTGTCCGGGGTTCCGTCGATCGACCGCGAGGCGTCCGTGGCCCGGTCGTCCAGGCACTTCACGCCCTGGCTCTCACCGACGCCGCGCGGATCGAAGCTCACCAGGTCGTAGCGCGACCGCAGCTTCTCGTAGTCCTTCCCGAACGACGGCAGCGCGCCCACGCCCGACCCGCCGGGTCCGCCGAAGTTGAACACCAGCGATCCGATCCGGCCGCTGCCGGTGGCCTTGGCGCGGATCATCGCGAGACCGATGGTCGGACCGTCCGGCTTCGCGTAGTCCAGCGGCGCCTTGAGCGTCGAGCACTGCCACTCGCTCCCCGGCGCCTTGCCGTCCGCCCCCTGCGCCACACTCGGCGCCGGACACCGCCGCCAGCTCAGCTTCTGCCCGGTCAGCGAGCCGGGCAGCGCGCCCGGCGCGCCGGCCGGCGGCGTGCTGCCCGCCACGGAGGCCCTCGCCGCGGGCTTGTCGTCCGCGGCCTTCGAATCCCCGCCCCCACACCCCGCCGCCCCCAGCACAATGACCAACGCGACACCCACCACCGCGTCCCGCCGCACCCGTACGTTGCTCATGGATCTCCCACCCGTCGTTCCCAATGCGCGGATGATCCCATACGGGCGGATAGGTCTGCTTGGGGTTACGGCTCGAGGGCCGGCGGCGGCGGTGCGGGAACGGGTCAGCGGACGACGGTCTGGATCTCCTTGACGGTGACGGGAGTCGGGGTCCCGAAGACCCCGTCCGGGAGCGGGTGGACGGCCGGACCGTCGGAGCCGCGCCAGGTGACCTTCCAGGTCACGGTCACGGTGAGCTGGTACGACGAGCCGTTCGGGGTCGACCGGAGGTAGGTCACGCCGCACGGCGGACTGCCCGTGGAGCCCTTGGCGTAGGGCGTGCCGACATGGCCGTCCTTGCCGATCGGGCAGTCACCCCCGGCGGGGAAGACGTTGGCGTCCTCCGTTCCGGGTTCGATGTGCACGCTGACCGGCGTGGCCGTGGTCTCGGCCCAGATGGTGCCGCCCGCGACGGAGGCCCTGACGGTGACGGGCGCGTACTCGTCCCCGCTCAGCCAGACCCAGGTGGGGAGGTTGACGGTCTGGTTGGTCTGCGGGCTCAGGGAGACGTCGGTGCCCGGGACGCGCATCCGCTGATAGGCGAGCTCCGACAGCAACAGAGGAGAGATGGCGTTCTTGATCGGTGGCGTCTTGCCGTTCTCGACCCAGAACGGGACCTCGGAGCATGAGCCGCGGGCCAGGACATCCGTCGATGCCGGATTCTCCACCCCCGCCCAGAACATGCCCTTTCCGTCCTCGGCGACGTTGAAGTCCTTGTAGCCGGGGTGGCCGGGCCACGAGTAGCCGTCCGTGTAGTGGTCGCGCAGCTGGCCCATCGCGGTGCCGGCCGTACCGTGCCAGTCGCCGGAGTTCTCGGTCCAGCCCTTCTGGAAGAACTCTTTGTACTCCTTCGCGCCGTACATCGGCGCGTACCAGCAGGGCGGCGGGCTCCAGCTCACGTCCGTGGACTTGAGGGGCCCGCGGCCCGGCCCGTCGTGGCCGTTGGCGGGGGTGAAGGACACCTTGGCGTAGAGCTCGCCGTGCTTCTGGCCGCCGCCGTCGGCGGGGGGAGGCTGGGTGGTGTTGTCGTCCGGTCCGCCCGCGAATGCGGGACCGCCCGAGAGCAACACCGCGACCGCGGACATGGCCAGACCGCGTCGCGCGAGCCGAGCCGCTATCACTGCTTGCATTGCGTCGCTTTCCCCTTCACGTCGATGGACTTGGCCTGCCACAGTTCCGGGCTCGTCGGCAGCTTCGTCATGATGATGGAGTAGTACGAGAAGTCCTTGTCGCTCGGCTGCGTGTAGAGGACCTTGCCGGTCTTCACCTCGCGGCCGTACATCTTGGTCTGGTCGTTGCAGAACGCCACCTCGGCGGTCTGCCCGTCGGCGGCCACCCTGATCTGCGGACGGTAGTAGCGATCGGTCCCGGTGAGCGTCCAGCCGTGCGTCAGGTGGTTCTGGACGTGGAACTTCCCGTACGCCAGGGCGGCATCCCGCGAGTAGGTCGTGAGCCCCGGGTCGTTGGCGTTCCGCTTGACGACGCCGTGCGCGATGCTCTGCACGAAATGGGCGGCATCGGCCAGCGCGACGGCCTTGGCGTGATCGGACGGCGCCGCCCACGCGAACTCCAGCTTCAGATCCGCGGGCAACGTGAGGTCCGGCCCGGTCGCCGTCGGTGTCGCGGACGCCGACGGAGTCGCCGACGCCGTGGCCGTCGTCGTCACGACGCCCGGGATCCCGTCGGACTTGCCGTCGGAGCCGCCCCCGCCGCAGGCGGTGAGGAGGAGGGCGGACGCGGTCGCGAGGGCGGCGGCGGTGAGCGCGGTGGGGGCTCGCATAGAGGTGAAGGGCTCCCGGTCGGTGGGTGGGCACCGGCGGGTCAGCGTTGAGTACGTCCCCGTGGTCCCCGTACGTAGGACGTACGACGTTACCCAAGCCACGCAGGGGGATCGAGGGGGAGGGTGTGCTGAATGCGTCACGTTCATGTCACTGCCGGCGAGCGGGACGCGGGGGCCCGGCCGGACGGGCCCCCGTGACGGTCACCAGTAGCGGTTCTCGATCATCGCCTCCAGGGAGGTGCGGTGCATGATCAGGTCGTCCGGGTCGGTGGGGAGGGGGCGTTCGCCGAAGTGGATTTGGCGGTAGCCGATGCGGAGCATGACGTTGGCGTGCCGGAGGGCCGCGTACAGAGTGTGGAAGTCCAGGTCGCGGGGGGTGTGGCCGGTGGCGTCGCGGTAGCGGGCGGTGATGGCGTCGCGGGTCATGAAGCCGGGGAGGCCCGGGTAGCCGGTCTGCTCCGTGAGGTCCTGGAAGAAGCGGTGGAGGTAGATCATCCAGCCGAGGTCGAGCTCACGGGGGCCGAGGGCGGCCATCTCCCAGTCGAGGACGGCGACGGGGTCGAAGCCCGCGTAGAGGATGTTGCCGATGCGGGCGTCGCCCCAGCTCAGGACGGTGGGGCCGGGGTCGTCCGGCCACAGGGCGTCGAGCCGGTCGAAGGCGCGCTCGATGAGCGGGGAGCGGGGGCGGCCGTCGACGACCCAGTGGTAGTACTCGCGTTGGGCCGTCACATGGTCGCGCAGCGCGTCGCCGGAGGGCCCGGCCAGGAACGCGACCGATGCGACCGGGACGGTGTGCAGCTCGGCCAGTACATCGACGGTGGACTGCTGGAGGTGCTCACGGTCGGCGGGTTCGGCGTCGTAGAGCCAGTTGTCGCCGTAGGTGTACGGCATGACGTCGGGCGGTACGCGGCCCTCGACGCGTTCCATGACGAAGAACGGTGCGCCGAGCGGCGCCGGGTCGGTCTCCAGCCACAGCAGGGCCGGGACCGGGGTCTTGCTGTGCTGGGCGACGGCCTGGATCGTGCGGTACTGGCGCTCCATGTCGTACACGGGGAACGCCGCGTAGGCGTCGGGGTCGGCGGCCAGCCGCAGGACGCACGGGCGCAGCTGCTGGCGGGCGGTGCCGGCCCGGTGCGGCACGGCGAGGTCGAACAGCACGGTTTCGCTGGACATGCCGTTGGAGGACGGGACGTGGAAGGTGCGGGTGTGCGCGCCGGGTTCGCGGGCGTGCAGCCAGGCGTCGAGCCGCTGCCGGAGGAGCTGGGGATCGCGGGTGCTGGTGGTCATGTGCGGTGCGGGGGGTGGGGTCGGGCTCGACACGGGTCCTCCTTGCGGGCCTTGCCGGACAGGGCTTCGGCTACTCCCCGTTCCTTGCCGGAATCGGCGGGAAGTACGCGGGACTGCTCCAAGGGCTACAAGTTCTGGGCTGACGGGCTGACGGGCTGACGGGCTGACGGGCTGACGGGCTGACGGGGTTACGCCGTTACGCCGATACGCCGTACGCCGTTGTGGCCCTACGGCGCTACCGAGTCGAAGCCCGTGAACCCGCTCGGGTTGTGCCGCCCGAAGCTGCCGTGCTCGAAGATTCCGTAGCCGGTGGCGCCGTCCCAGGTGAAGCGGGCCGCGTGGTCGATGACGCCGTACGCCGCGAGGCCCAGGCCCGCCGGGTCCGCCAGGTCGTACGTGCGGCGGTCCAGCCAGCCGCGGCCCTTCCACTCGCCGTGCTGCCAGTCGCCGGCCGGCGGGTATCCGGCGCCGACCGCCAGCGGGCTGCCGCCGAGCAGCTCGGCGTGGATCTCGATCGGCTTGCGGTCGGCTCCGGTGAGGTGGATGACGGCCGATTCGGGGTGCCGGCTGCCGGAGCGGTACGTGATGTCGACGTGGGCGCGCCCGAGTTGCTCGTCGGGGCGGCCGGCGTCCGCGGGGTGTACGAGGACGGCGCTGTCGAGGGCGCGGTAGCCGTCGGCGTCCTCCTGGAGGATCACCATGACGAAACGGTCCTCGAAGCGGATCGGGATCCACAGCCAGTGGAAGCCCTCGGCGCGGAACTCCTCGGCGGCCCGGCCGGGCGCCTCGCCGGGGATGGGGCGGACACCCCAGCTGCGGTCGCGGGTGGCGGTGAAGCGGCCGCGTTCCACGGTGATCTCCTGGCCGCCGGCGCGGATCACTCCGTGGCAGCTGCCGGCCTGGCAGAACCGGTTGGCTTCGAGGAAGAGCCGGTCGCCGGTGTACTGGATGTGGTGCGGCTCCTCGACGGCCGGGAAGTCCGCCTCCCAGACCAGGTCGAAGGAGAGGCTCGAGGCCTCGTCGGCGTCCGGGTCCGGTTCTTCCGGTTCGCAGACCAGCCGCAGCCGTTTGAGCGGTTCCTGTACCTCGATCCGCAACGGTCCGACCTGCTGACGCATCCGGTCCTCGCCGAGCGCGTCCGAGGCTCTGACGGCGACGATCCGGTCGCCCTGGAGCAGCGTCGCGTAGGCGTCGGTGACGCCGAGGTTCGGGTAGACGCCGAGGCCGGTGATGAGCAGCGCCCGGCCCTCGTGGTCGAAGACCTGGAAGATCGACCGGTCGTAGGCGTTGCGGTCACCGCTGGCGACATGGCGCATGGAGCGGGCGATCTGGTGGACGGGGTACTCGTCCAGCGGAACGGGGCGTTGTGGCACGGCCGTCTCCTCCTCGGGCTCCTCGGTGTCGAGAATTCCCTGACGGTACGTCAGTTATGGAGGCCGGGCCTAGATCCGTGCACGTATCACTCGGATTTCGGGCTGTACGCGGCGGCGAGCGCCCCGAACGACTCCTTCGGCTCCCACGCCATGTCCGGACAGGCCGTTCCGCGGCCCGACGGCAGCATCCTGAGGGGGCCACTGGGGTCAGGCCGCGACGGTCTCCACTGCGACGCTCTCCGCTCCGACGGTGTCCGCCGCGACGGCCTTCGTCTCCGACGCGGCGCCTTCGTCCGCCGCCTTCGCCTCGTCCGCGATCATCCGCTCGATCGGGTTGGTGGCGATGCCGCCGACCACCGCGGCCAGGAGGATGGACGCGATCAGCAGGACGGTCGACAGCCAGACCATGGTGGAGACCGGAAGGATGAAGGCCAGCACGATCCGTGCGACGCACTCGGTCAGCATGGAGACGCCCCAGATCGTGCTGAACAGCAGCTCCGCGCGCCGGAAGCGGGGGCTTCCGGCCGACAGCCGGTCCCAGGCGAGGATGTTGGCGGCCTTGCCCTTCGTCATGAACGGCTTCAGCCCGGCGGACATCAGCGGCTTCCCGGTGGCGGCCGCGATCAGTACGGCGATCCCCACCACGCTGCTGAGCGCCGAGTCCTTGACGATCATCAGACGCGCGTCGCCGGTGACGAAGCTGAGGACGATTCCCACGAGGTTGACCACCAGCATGATGCCGGCGGGCCCGTTGAACGACCGGTCCCGGGCCGCCGCGACGATGGTGCGGACGGCGGGGACGATGCTGCTCAGCATGAGGGACGCGACCAGGCCGACGCCGAAGCCGTTGTGCAGCAGGTAGTACGAACCGAGCGGCACGGCGATGTCGAGGACGAGCGGCTTCAGCATCGTGACCAGCGGGTTGGACTCCTGCACGGCGGCCTCGACAACCTGGCTCTGCGTCTGCGTCTGCTGCCGCATCTGCTGGACCTGCGCCGCCTGCTGTCCCTGCGTCATGTCCGGCCTCCTCCGTGAGAACTCCTTGTAGGAAGAGCTTCGCGCGGAGGGTGGTGCGCTCGACAGAGATGGATCTCCAGGCTTCGGCAGTACAAATGTCCCGGCCGGCGGAGCAGTTGCGGAGCGGCGCGCGCCGCTCCGCTCAGAGATCGCCCCTGCGGCTGAGGTAGTTGAAGGAGAGCCAGCCCGGCAGGACGGGGAGCCAGAAGGTGAGGAGCCGGAAGAGCAGCACCGCCGGAGTGGCGATCGTGCCCGGGATCCCGGCCGCGATCAGACCACCGGTGAGGGCGAACTCGACCGCGCCGACACCGCCGGGGGTGGGCGCGGCGGAACCGATCGCGTTGCCGGCGAGGAAGACGACCGCGATCGTCGAGTAGCTGAGGCCGCCGCCGAAGGCACGTACGCAGGCGTCGAGACAGATCACGAAGGTGAAGGTGACCATCAGGGTGCCGCCGATGCCCGTCAGCAGCTTCACCGGACGCTGCAGCACGTCGAGCATGCGCGGGATGACACCCGCGAACAGTGCCCGTACCCGGGTGGAGACGAACTTGCGCAGAGTCGGGATCGCCGTTCCGACCAGCACGAGGACACCCGCGGTGAGGAGCCCGGCCATGACCGTACGGGACGGTGACAGCGACGGTGTCTTCTCGGTGCCGGTGATGTAGCCGAAGGTCAGCAGCAGCAGGATGTGCGAGCCGAGACCGACCAATTGGGATGCGCCGACGCTCGCCACCGCGAGGCCCGGCCGTACGCCCGACTTCTGCAGATAGCGGGTGTTGAGGGCGACGCCGCCGACCGCCGCCGGGGCGACGAGCTTCACGAACGATCCGGCGATCTGTGCCATGACCGTCCTGAACAGCGACAGCCGCTCCGGGACGAAGCCGGCCAGCGCGCAGGCCGCCGCCACATAGCTGAGCGCGGAGCCGACCACGGCGACGGCCGCCCAGCCGTAGTTCGCGCGGGAGATCGTGTCGGCGATCGGCACCGAGCTGATCTGCGACAGCAGGAAGTACGCGGCGAAGGCGCCCGCGATGACCGTGACGAGGGTGCGCGGCTTGATCCGCTCCAGGCGGACCGGCTCCACCGGGGCCTGCGGCCGGATGAGCAGCACCTGCTGACGGATCCTGGAGAGCAGATCCTCCTCGCGGGCCTCGTCCTGGGCCACCTCGATGGCGCGCTTCTCGGCCCGCTTCTCGGCCTTGGCCGAGCCGCGCGAGGGGGCGGCAGCGGCCGCCGCGGCCCGCGCCTCCTTGTCGGCCGCGGACGCGGCGAGCACGGCGTCCCGCTCGCGCTGCGCCCGCGCACGGTTCAGCTGCTTGAGCTCCGCGCGGGTGGAGCGGCTCAGCGCGATCGGCTGGAGCAGCGGCAGGGAGTTCGCGACCGCGTCCGGGCCGAGGACGGCGACGGCCGTCTTGACCGCCGGTTCCGGGCCGACGCGCAGTGCGACGGTGGTCAGCAGCTGGGCGATGTCCATCCGCAGCACGATGTCGCCGGCCGCGATCTCGCCGCCGCGCAGATCCGTCAGAAAGACCTTGCCGGAACGATCCACCAGGAGGGATTCGCCGACCAGCCGCCGATGCGCGATCCGCCGCGACTGGAGCGCCTTGACCTGCTGCCAGGCGTTGTACAGCAGCGCGTCGGTGAGCTCCTCGTCCGGCAGTGCGTCCAGCCGGCGGCCGCCGATGTGCTCGTAGACGAGCATGACGGCGTCCGGGCCCAGCTCGGAGGTGGCGATCAGCTTCGGCGCGTTGGCCCCGGCGGCGATGGCCGCGTACGCCAGCAGCGCCTCCTGCTCCAGGGCCTGGCGCAGCGACTGCAGGCTGCGGCGCTGGTTGATGCCGCGCAGCGAGATCCGGCGCCACACCCGGTAGAAGAAGCCGTGCGCCTGCTGCTCGCGGTCCACGACGGTGACGTCGAGCGGCGGTCCGTCCTCCAGGGTGACGAGATAGCCGCGGCCGCGCTCGGAGTCCGGGGTCTCGGGGACCTCGCCGTCCGCGCGGCGGGTGGTCAGCGGGGCGAAGCCGACGCGGCGCAGGCCGGCGAGCAGGTTCTGGCCGGTCGGCCGGACGTTCGGCGAGCCGACCGAGTACAGGGTGCCGTAGGCGACGGTCCAGCCGATGAGCACCGTCACGATGATCGAGAACGGCGTCGTATAGCCGCCGACCAGCACCGCGAACGCGTCCAGCAGCAGCACGAACCACAGCAGCACCCGCCAGCGCGGGCGCCGGGCCATGCCGACGGCCGTCATATAGGCGATGACCGGTGCCAGATAGCCGTGCACGGGGTCGGTGATCCCGCCGCCGCCCGGCGCGATCTGGGTCATCGCGGCCCGGATCGGGCCCGGGGCGGCGTTGGTCACCCACAGGTCGGTGGCCAGCGCCACACCGTGGGCGAGGACGGCGGCGAGCACGCCGTCGGCGATCCGCAGCCCGTCCCGTTTGATCAGCCGCTCGATCGCGAAGGCGACCGGGACGATCAGTACGGCGATGCTCGCCGTGAGGCCGGCGAAGGTGCTCAGCGCGTCGGGCGCGTTGCGCGCGCCCTTGGCGATGTCCGCCTCGACGCCGTTGGTGGTGGCATGGGCGAAACCGGCGATGGCCATGACGACGGCGATGCCGAGCAGACCGAGCAGGAACCGCATGAGGTCGGCGGGACGGTGCACGCGGGCGGCGAGCAGCGGCTCGTCGCTGGAGACGTCGTCGCTGTGGACGACGTCGGGCTCTTCGGCGGGCCGGGCGGGCTCGGTGTGTTCGGCGGACTCGACCGGTGCAGCGGGTTCGGTCGTTTCGGCCGGCTCGGCCGCAGCTGCTGCTTCGGTCGCCTGGTCCTGGTCCTGGTCCTTGTCCGCAGGGGTTTCGTTCGTGGGGGTTTCGTTCGTGGGGGTCGAGGCCTCCGGGCCGGTGCTGCCGCCGGCGCCGTTCCCGGCATCGCTGCCGGCTCCGGGCGTCCCGCTGTCGGACGACGGCACGTCAACGGCGCGGCCGGCCGAAGTGGCCGCCGCGTCCTGGTCCTGCTGTCCCGCTGTCTCGTTTTGCTCTCGTATCACCAGTCACCCCGCGCACGATGGTGGCATGAGCGGTCCGGGGACGCGCGCTGAACCCCCCGTTGTCGGTGGCCTGAGGCAGGATGGGCCGGATGAGTGAGCGGACGAACGAGGAGACCGCGCCCTCCGAATACGCAGAGCGGGTGCTGGAGACGGCCGAGGCCATCCCGCCCGGCCGGGTGATGACCTACGGGGACGTCGCCGAGTGGCTCGACGAGGGAGGGCCGCGGCAGGTCGGCCGGGTCATGGCGCTGTACGGCGGCGCCGTGCCGTGGTGGCGCGTGGTGCGCTCCGACGGCCATCTGCTGCCCGGCCATGAGCTGCGCGCGCTGGAGCACTACCGGGAGGAGGGCACACCGCTGCGGGAGGCGGCGCGCTCCGCCGAGGGTCATGTGCCGCGCATCGATATGCGGCGGGCCCGGTGGGACGGCGCGCCCGCCGGGGAATGACGACCGGATGCTCACAGTGTCCAGCTTCGGCCATGGCGGGCCGGAACATGCGGCGAGCCGTCCGTACGGAGTACGTGAACGCGTGGGCGAACGAGGCCGTGAATGAGGTGAGGGAGTATGCGGTCGAGCACCTGACCGGGAAACTGACCCCATACGTGCCGAAGTACGCGACGAAGTACGCGACGAAGTACGCGACGAAGGACGTGACGAAGGACGTGACCGAGTCCACGCCCGAACACGGGTGGGACTGGCTGCGGCCCGTGCGCCGGGAGGCGTAGCGTCGACAGCTGACCACACCGGCCCCAGGGTCCGGGTCGCCGTCCGGACCACCGGACGGGACGAGAAGCCCCCGCAGGACCTGCGGCACCCGAACCACCCACAGCACCCACGGAACCGGCGAACCACGTGACCTCCTCCTCCCTCCGACCGGCGCAGCGCGCGTCGCACCGGGGGATCGACACGGGCACCGCCGCCTACCGTCTGCTGCGGACCCCGCCCGCGCGGACCGCGCCTCCTGTTCTGGACGCGTCACAGCGCGCGGTGGTTGAGCACCGGTCGGGACCGTTGCTGGTCCTCGCCGGACCGGGCACCGGCAAGACCACGACGCTCGTCGAGGCGGTCGCCGAACGGGTGCGGCTCGGCACCGCCCCCGAGCGGATCCTCGTGCTGACGTTCAGCCGCAAGGCGGCCGTCGAGCTCCGGGACCGGATGGCCGCCCGTATGGAGGGCACGGCCACCGCACAGGCGACCACCTTCCACTCCTTCTGTTACGCCCTGCTCCGCGCGCACCAGGAGCCGGAACTCTTCGCCGATCCGCTGCGGCTGCTGTCCGGGCCCGAGCAGGACCTCGTCGTCCGTGAGCTGCTGGCGGGACAGAGCGCGCTGGAGAAGGACGGCCGCGGCCGGATCCACTGGCCCGACGACCTGCGGGCCGCGCGCACCACCCGCGGCTTCGCGGACGAGGTGCGCGCCGTGCTCGCCCGCAGCCGTGAGCTGGGCCTGGGCCCGGCGGCGCTGCAGGACTTCGCCCGCCGGATCGGCCGCCCGGACTGGTCGGCCGCCGCGTCCTTCCTCGCCGAGTACCTGGACGTGCTCGACCTCCAGGGCGTCCTGGACTACGCCGAGCTGCTGCACCGGGCGGTGCTGCTCGCGGAGCGCCCTGAGGTCTTCGAGGCCCTGGCCGGGCAGTACGACGCCGTCTTCGTCGACGAGTACCAGGACACCGATCCGGCGCAGGTCCGGCTGCTGCGCGCGCTGGCCGGGCAGGGCCGCACCCTCGTCGCCTTCGGTGACCCCGACCAGTCGATCTACGCCTTCCGCGGCGCCGACGTGAACGGCATCCTCGAATTCCCGGACGCCTTCCCGCGCCGCGACGGCCGACCCGCCCCCGTCCACGTCCTCACCGTCTCGCGGCGCGCCGGCGCCGCCCTGCTGGACGCCACCCGCCTCGTCACCCGCCGGATGGCGCTGCCGCGGCTGCCCGCCGCGGCCGTCCGCGCGCACCGCGAGCTGACCGCGGTCCGGGACGGCGGCACGGTCGCCGTCCGCACGTACCCCATGGCGGGCGCCGAGCTCGACGGCATCGCCGACACCCTGCGCCGCGCCCATCTGGAGGACGGCATTCCTTGGCGCGACATGGCCGTCCTGGTCCGGGCCGGCGCCCGCTCCATCCCGGGCCTGCGCCGCGCGCTGACCTCCGCCGGTGTCCCCATCGAGATAGACGGTGACGATCTGCCCCTCCGGCATGAGCCCGCCGTCGCCCCGCTCCTGCTGGCGCTGCGCGTCGCCGCCGCGGGCGCGCAGGGGGCACCCGTCGTACCCGCCCAGACCCGGATCGGCGAGCACGAGGAGCCCGAGGAGCCCGAAGAACCGGAGGAGCCGGCAGAAGCAGAAGAGAACGAAGCCGACTCCACAGGCGAGCCCGATCCCGAGCCCGACCCCGATCCCGATCCCGATCCCGCGTCCGTCAGCGTCGAGGACGCGATCACCCTGCTGACGTCACCCCTCGGCGGCATGGACGCCGCGGACCTGCGCCGTCTCGGGCGGGCCCTGCGCGAGGAGGAGCGGGCCGCGGGTCATGCCGTGCCGCGGCCCTCCGATCTGCTGATCGCGGAGGCGCTGGGGGAGCCGGAGCGGCTGGTGGCGCACGATCCGGCGTACGCGCGTGGCGCGCAGCGGCTCGGGATGCTGCTGCGGAAGGCGCGGGAGCTGCTGGCGGGCGGCGGCACCGCCGAGCAGGCGCTGTGGGAGCTGTGGGACGGATCGACGTGGCCGCAGCGGCTGGAGCGGTCGGCGACGCGCGGCGGCACGGCCGGGCGGAACGCGGACCGGGACCTGGACGCGGTGTGCGCCCTGTTCGAGACGGCGGCACGCGCCGAGGAGCGGACCGGCGGCCGGGGCGCGCTGAACTTCCTGGAGGAGCTGGACGCGCAGGACATCGCCGCCGACACGCTGAGCCGCCGGGTCATCCGTACCGACGCCGTACGCCTGATGACCGCGCACCGGTCCAAGGGACTGGAGTGGCGGCTGGTGGTGGTCGCCGGAGTGCAGGAGGGCCTCTGGCCCGACCTGCGCCGCCGGGGTTCGCTGCTCGAGGCCGACCGGATCGGCCGCGACGGGCTCGCGGAGCCGCTCACCCCCGGCGCGCTGCTGGCCGAGGAGCGGCGGCTGTTCTACGTGGCGGCGACCCGCGCCAAGGAGCGGCTGGTCGTCACCGCGGTCAAGGCGGCGGCGGACGACGGCGACCAGCCGTCCCGCTTCCTGACCGAGCTCGGCGTCGAGCCGCAGGACGTCACGCACCGGGCGCGCCGTCCGCTGGCCGTCTCCGCGCTCGTCGCGGAGCTGCGCGCGACCACCGTCGACCCGGCCGCGTCCCCGGCGCTGCGCGAGGCCGCCGCGCTGCGGCTGGCCCGGCTCGCCTCGCTGAACGACGCCGGGCACGCGCTCGTACCGTCCGCGCACCCCGACCGGTGGTGGGGCCTGTACGAGCCGACGCGCTCGGCCGTTCCGCTGCGCGACCGCGACCAGCCGGTGGCGCTGTCCGGCAGCGCGCTCGACCAGCTCGCCAACACCTGCTCGCTGCAGTGGTTCCTGGGCCGCGAGGTGAAGGCGGAGCCGCCGTCGACCGCCGCGCAGGGCTTCGGCAATGTCGTGCACGTGCTGGCCGACGAGGTCGCCTCCGGGCGGACCCCCGCCGACCTGGACGTACTGATGGCCCGACTGGACACCGTCTGGGACGCGCTGGCCTTCGACGCGCCGTGGAAGTCCCTCCAGGAGAAGCGGAACGCGCGGGACGCGCTGGAACGCTTCCTGCACTGGCACGTGATGGAGCGCGGCCGGGCGTCCGTCGCCACCGAGCACGGCTTCGACGTCGTCATCGAAGCGGGCGAGGTGCAGGTCAGGATCCGCGGCAGCATGGACCGGGTCGAGGCGGACGCGGACGGCAACGCCTATGTCGTCGACTTCAAGACCGGCAAGTCCAAGCCGACGGCGAAGGAGGTCGAGCGCCACCCGCAGCTCGCCGTCTACCAGCTCGCGGTCCGCGAGGGCGCGGTCGACGAGCTCTTCGGCGGTGACCGCCCGCTGCCGGGCGGCGCCGAACTCGTGCAGCTGCGCCTCGGCGCGGCGAAGAAGGACGGCGGCGACACCGTACCGGCCGTCCAGCGCCAGCAGCCGCTCGCGGAGAAGCGGGTGGAGGCGGTGGAGCCGGCGGAGGCCGGCGGCGAGGGGAGTGGGTGGTGGAGGACCTGCTGGCCGACGCGGCCGGCCGGGTCCTGGACGAGCGTTTCACCCCGGCCACCGGCCAGCACTGCACGCACTGCGCGTTCCGTGCGGCCTGCAGCGCGCAGCCGGAGGGCCGGCACGTCGTGGAGTAACGGCCGTGGCGTCCCCGCATGCACTTTGCCTCGATCGTGCAACCCTTCCGGCTGTTCGTGCGTCAGTTCGACGTAAGGGCAAGTGCGGGTATGCGGGTTGGTTGAAGGAAAGTGGCCGTCGTGGCGTTGAGGCGCAGTGTTGTCGCAGTCGTAGTGGTCTGCGTTACGGCCGTGGGAGCGCTGTCCGGCTGTCAGGGCACGGCGGAACGCGGCAGGGCGGTCCATGCGGCGTCCAAGCCGGCGACCGCGACCGGCACCACGTCGGACGGTTCCCTGGAGGGGCTGACCGCGCCGGAGATATCCCGGCGGATGTGGGAGACGATGAATGCGGCGCGCTCCATGACGCTGGACTTCTCCGGAGTGCTGCGTGGCAAGCCGGCCCAGATGAGGATCGCGATGTCCATGGGGGGCAAGTGCGCCGCCGCTGTGCGGCAGGGCGGCTGGACGATGCAGATCATCCGAACCGACGACGGGGCGTCCTACATCAAGGGCGATGCCGGCTACTGGACTTCGCTGGGCGCCAAGGGCAAGTCCATCGGGCAGCTGGCCGGCGGTCGGTGGATCAAGTTCCCCGCCGTCTCGGTCCCGGGCAGGCGGCTGGCCGCATCGTGCGATCTCGACGGCTTCCTCGGCAGGATGAAGCTGGACCACTCCTCGTCCACGAAGAGCGGCACGGGCACGATCGGGCGTCAGCCCGTCGTCACCATCAGGCAGAAGGACCCGGACGGGACCAACACGCTCTCGGTGGCGGCCAAGGGCAAGCCCTATCTGCTGAAGATCGCGTCGGACAAGGGCGAACTGACCATGGCTTTCGGGGCCTTCGACCAACCGGTCAACGTCACGGCCCCGCCCGCGAACCAGACGGTCGACCTCAGCCTGTTCGGCGGGGACAAGGGCCTCGACGTCTGAGCAGCCCGGGGTCAAACCCGTTGCGCCCGCATGTTTATCTTGTGCTTATCAGCAGGATGCGTGTGGGTGGAGGGGAAATCCGGTGGCAGTACAGCGGAACGTCGTGGCGGCCTCAGTGGTCTGTGCGGCGCTGGTGGGCGGAGTGACCGGCTGCGGGGGCGACACGTCGGACGACGCGGTGATCGGCTCCAAGCCGAAGCCGTCCGTCTCGGCGAGCACCACGGCGGCGACGGGGCTCGACGCCCTGACCGCGCAGCAGATCTCGGACAAGGCCGAGGCGGCACTCAAGTCCCTCACTGCGGTGAAGGTGGACTTCGCGATGATCGACACCGGAAAGCCGATGCAGTTCAAGGCTTCCATGTCCAAGGCGGGCGAGTGCGCCGGTGCGATGAGCCAGGGCAAGTCGACGATGCAGTTCATCGGCACGCACCACACCAGCTACATGAAGGCCAACGACACCTTCTGGCGCGAAGCGGGCGGCAAGGAGGACGGCGACGCCACGGTCGAGCTGCTGCACGGCAAGTGGGTGAAGGTGCCGGGCGACGCCGCCAAGGACAAGGACCTGGCGTCCTTCTGCGACCTGGACTCGTTCCTCGACGGGATCTCGTCGGACGACAATGACGGCGCCTTCACCAAGGGCCCCCCGACCACGATCGACGGCCAGCCGGTCGTCACGATCATCCAGAAGAAGGCCGGTGGCTCGGAGAAGACCACCATCTACGTGGCGGCCCAGGGCGAGCCGTACCCGTTGAAGATCGTCAACGAGGGCGGCAAGGAGCCGGGCCACGCCACCTTCGGCGACTTCAACAAGCCGGTCAAGGCGGTGGCCCCGCCGGCCTCCCAGACGGTGGACATCAGCAAGTTCCAGGGCGACGGCGGCAAGAACGTCTGACGGACGCCTGAGCCCGGGCGCCTGAGCACGGGCGCCCGGGCAGGGTCGGTCTGGGCACGGACACCACGGGTTGACCGCCCGGCGGCAGGGGTCCGTGCCCAGGTGGCCGCCGGCTGTCGGTGGGGCCGGATAGCCTCACTGGGGTGGCAGCACGCATCACGGACCCCGAGCAGCTCAAGGCGCTCCTCGGCATCCCTTTCACCCCGGAGCAGATGGAGTGCGTCACCGCACCTCTCGCCCCGAACGTGATCGTGGCGGGGGCGGGCTCCGGCAAGACGACGGTGATGGCCGCCCGCGTGGTCTGGCTGGTCGGGACGGGGCAGGTCGCCCCGGAGGAAGTGCTCGGCCTGACGTTCACCAACAAGGCCGCCGGTGAGCTCGCCGAGCGGGTCCGCAGGGCGCTCGTCCAAGCCGGGATCACCGATCCGGATCCGATCGGCCCGCCTCCCGGTTCCGGCGAGGCCGCCGGCGAGGGCGCGACCGGTGAGCCGCAGATCTCCACGTATCACGCGTTCGCCGGCCAGCTCCTCAAGGAACACGGGCTGCGCATCGGTCTCGAACCCACCGCCCGGCTGCTCGCCGACGCCACCCGTTACCAGCTCGCCGCCAAGGTGCTGCGGGCCGCGCCCGGCCCGTACCCGGCACTGACCAAGAGCCTGCCGTCCCTGGTCAGCGACCTGCTGGCGCTGGAGGGCGAGCTCAACGAGCACCTCGTCCCGCCCGACCGGCTGCGCGCCCACGACACCGGCTGGCTCGACACCCTGGCCCCCGTCAAGCTCACCAACGCGGACCTGCGCAAGCTGCCGGAGACCGCGCAGGCCCGGCAGGACCTCACCGGGCTCGCCGCCGCCTACCGCGCGCAGAAGCAGCGCCGTGACCTGCTGGACTTCGGCGACCAGATCGCCCTGTCGGCGACCGTGGCCCGCACCCGCCCGGAGGTCGGCAGGATCCTGCGCGAGCAGTACAAGGTGGTGCTGCTCGACGAGTACCAGGACACCTCCGTCGCCCAGCGGCTGCTGCTCGCCGGGCTGTTCGGCGGCGAGGGCACCGGCCACCCGGTCACCGCCGTCGGCGACCCCTGCCAGGCGATCTACGGCTGGCGCGGCGCCTCCGTCGCCAACCTCGACGACTTCCCCGCGCACTTCCCGAACGCCGACGGGACCCCCGCCCGCCGCTTCTCGCTCAGCGAGAACCGGCGCAGCGGCGGCCGCCTCCTGGAGCTCGCCAACGGCCTCGCCACCGAACTGCGCGCCCGGCACGAAGGCGTCGAGGCGCTGCGCCCGGCGCCCGGCGCCGAGCGCGACGGGCTGGTGCGCTGCGCGCTGCTGTCCAGCCAGGCCGAGGAGATCGAGTGGCTGGCGGACTCCCTCGCGCACCTGGTGCGCACCGGCACCGAGCCCGGCGAGATCGCCGTCCTGTGCCGTACGACGGGCCACTTCGCCGACATCCACGCCGCACTGGTCGCCCGGGACATCCCGGTCGAGGTCGTGGGCCTGTCCGGGCTGCTCCATCTGCCCGAGGTCGCCGACCTGGTCGCCGTCTGCGAGGTCCTGCACGACCCGACGGCGAACGCGTCGCTGGTCCGGCTGCTCACCGGTCCCCGCTGGCGGATCGGCGCCCGGGACCTGGCGCTGCTCGGCCGCCGGGCCCGGGTCCTCGTCCGGTTCGGCGCCGGCGGCGCGGAGGAGGACCCCGAGCGGCGGCTGGCGGCGGCCGTCGAAGGCGTCGACCCGGCCGAGGTGGTGTCGCTGGCCGACGCCCTGGAGACGTTCCTGGACGGCGACCCCGGCGACGAGCTGCCGTTCTCGCCCGAGGCGCGGGTCCGGTTCGCCCGGCTGGCGGCCGAGATACGGGATCTGCGGCGCGCGCTGGCCGACCCGCTGATGGACGTCCTGCACCGGGTGCTCGCGGTCACCGGCCTGGAGGTCGAGCTGTCCGCGTCCCCGCACGCGCTGGCGGCCCGCCGCAAGGAGACGCTGAACGCCTTCCTGGACATCGCCGCCAACTTCGCCTCCCTCGACGGCGAGGCGACCCTCCTCGCGTTCCTCGGCTTCCTGCGCACCGCCGCCCAGTACGAGAAGGGCCTGGACAGCTCGCTCCCCGGCGGCGAGAACACGGTGAAGGTGCTCACCGCGCACAAGTCGAAGGGCCTGGAATGGGACGTCGTGGCCGTCCCGGGGCTGGTGAAGAAGGGCTTTCCGAACGAGCGCGGCCGCGAGCTGTGGACCGCCAACGCCAAGGTGCTGCCGCACGCGCTGCGCGGCGACGCGGCGACCCTCCCCGATGTCGACGAATGGTCGAAGGCGGGCCTCGACCAGTTCCGTGACGCGATGAAGGAGCACAACCGGATCGAGGAACTCCGCCTCGGCTATGTCACCTTCACCCGGCCGCGCTCGCTGCTGCTCGGCTCCGGCTACTGGTGGGGGCCCACCCAGAAGACCCCGTACGGCCCGTCCGCCTTCCTGGACGCGCTGCGCGGGCACTGCGAGGCGGGCCACGGCGAGATCGAGCACTGGACGGAGCCCCCCGAGGACGGCGCTCTCAATCCGGCGCTGCAGACCTCCGTCGAGCACGCCTGGCCGCTCCCGCTCGACCCCACCGCCCTCGACCGCCGCCGCCAGGCGGCCAGGACGGTGCTCGCGTACCTGGACGCGCCGGAGGAGCACGCGTTCGCGGACGCGGAAGCGGGCACGTCCGCGGACGTGGAAGCGGAGACAGAGGACGAGCCTGCCTGGGCGGACGAGGAGGAGTGGGAGGACGCCGACTGGGACGAGCTCTCGGCGGAGCGTCCCGCAGGCTTCGAACATCCCGAACATCCCGAACATCCCGAACATCCCGAACATCCCGGGCGCCCCGAGCCCGATCCGGAGCACGTTCCCGATCCCGGGTCCGATCCGGAGCGTCCCGTCGACCCCGGCCACACGGTCGCCGGCCTCGCCACCGCTGCCGGAGCCCCCGCACGGGCGCGGCTGCTCCCCGAGGAGTCCCGACTCGTCGCCTCCTGGGACCGTGACCTCGACGCTCTCGCCGGGGAGCTGCGGCGCGCCCGGGCGACCGTCCGGGACGTGCCGGTGCCTCCCGTCCTCACCGCCTCGCAGCTGATGCGGCTGGCGGCCGACCCGGACGGGTTCGCCCGCGAGCTCGCCCGCCCCATGCCGCGCGCCCCGCAGCCCGCGGCGCGCCGCGGCACCCGTTTCCACGCCTGGGTCGAGTCGCGCTTCGACGAGCGGCCGCTCTTCGCCCCGGAGGACCTGCCCGGTGTCGAGGGCGGTGACGAGATCGACGACGAGCGGGACCTGGCCGCCCTGAAGGAGGCGTTCCTCGGCACTCCGTACGCCGACCTCGCGCCGTACCGCGTCGAGGCGCCCTTCCAGCTGGCGCTGGCCGGCCGCATGATCCGCGGCCGGATCGACGCCGTCTACCGCACCGAAGGCGGGGAAGGGGACACCGGCGCGGGCGCCACCTACGAGATCGTCGACTGGAAGACCAACCGTTCCCGTTCCGCCGACCCGCTCCAGCTGGCCCTCTACCGGCTCGCCTGGGCCGAGCAGCACCAACTGCCCCTGCACCGGGTGA
This sequence comes from Streptomyces sp. RKAG293, assembly GCF_023701745.1. Classification (NCBI taxonomy): domain Bacteria; kingdom Bacillati; phylum Actinomycetota; class Actinomycetes; order Kitasatosporales; family Streptomycetaceae; genus Streptomyces; species Streptomyces sp. RKAG293. Next base: position 5,844,777 of record NZ_JAJOZB010000001.1, read on the forward strand.
CCGCCGCGTTCCTCTATGTCCGTACCGGTGAGGTCGTCAGGCCCGCGTCCCTGCCGGACCGCGCCGCCCTGGAGCGGCTGCTGCTCGACGAGCCGGGCTGATGCCGCCACCTCCGGCCGGAGGGGTCCGGCGCGCCGGTTAGGCTCGACGTCATGAGTACCGCCCCGGACAGCGCAGTCCACGCCTACATCGACGCCCACCGTTCCGCGTTCCTCGCCGACCTCGTCGAGTGGCTGCGGATCCCGTCCGTCTCCGCGGACCCCGACCGTGCGGACGACGTGCTGGGCAGCGCGCGATGGCTGGCGTCGAAGCTGGCGGAGACCGGCTTCCCGACCGCCGAGGTCTGGGAGAGCGACGGGCTGCCGGCGGTCTTCGCCGAGTGGCCGTCCGGCGACCCGCAGGCGCCGACGGTGCTGGTCTACGGCCACCATGACGTGCAGCCCGCCGCCCGCGAGGACGGCTGGGACACCGACCCGTTCGAGCCGCACACCGCCGACGGCCGGATCTACGCCCGGGGCGCGGCCGACGACAAGGGCCAGGTCCTCTTCCACACGCTGGGCCTGCGCGCCCACCTCGCCGCGACCGGCAGGACCGCGCCGGCCGTGAACCTCAAGCTGCTGATCGAGGGCGAGGAGGAGTCCGGCTCGCCGAACTTCCTCACCCTGATCCGGAAGCACGCCGACCGGCTCGCCTGCGACGCGGTGATCGTCTCCGACACCGGCATGTGGTCGGAGGACACCCCGACCGTCTGCACCGGCATGCGCGGTCTGGCCGACTGCCAGGTCGATCTGTACGGGCCCGACCAGGACATCCACTCGGGTTCGTTCGGCGGCGCGGTGCCCAACCCCGCCACCGAGGCCGCCCGGCTGGTCGCCGCGCTGCACGACGACGACCGGCGGGTGGCGATCCCGGGGTTCTACGACGGTGCCGTCGAGCTGACCGCGCGCGAGCGGGAGCTCTTCGCGGCGCTGCCGTTCGAGGAGTCGCGCTGGCTGAGCACCGCCAAGTCCCACGGGGCGCTCGGCGAGGCGGACCACACCACCCTGGAGCGCATCTGGGCCCGGCCGACCGCCGAGGTCAACGGCATCTACGGCGGCTACCAGGGCCCCGGCGGCAAGACCATCGTCCCGGCCTCCGCCCACCTCAAGCTGTCCTTCCGGCTGGTCGCGGGCCAGGACGCGGGCGCGGTGCAGCAGCTCGTCACCGACTGGGTCGCCGCCCGGCTCCCGGACGGCATCCGCCACGAGGTCACGTTCTGGGGCACCACCCGCCCCTGCCTGACCCCGCTGGACCACCCGGCGCTGCAGTCGGTCGTCCGGTCGATGGGCCGGGCCTTCCAGCAGGAGATCCTCTTCACCCGCGAGGGCGGTTCAGGACCGGCCGCGGATCTGCAGGACGTGCTGGGTGTGCCGGTGCTGTTCCTGGGCATCTCCGTACCGTCCGACGGCTGGCACTCGGTGAACGAGAAGGTCGAGCTCGACCTCCTCTTCAAGGGTGTGGAGACCGCCGCCTACCTGTGGGGCGACCTCGCCGAGAACTGGCGTCCCGCCTCCGCCGACGTCACCGGGTGACACCGCCGGCGCCACCGGCGCGCCCCACCGACACCAGTCACTGACAACGACAGCCGCGCAACCGCGTACCGCATGTACGCACGGGGAGTTGGAAGCAGCCTTGTCCGAGATCGACCTGTCAACCCAGCCGCTGGCCCTCGCCCAGACGGGCGTGGACCGCGCCGCCCACCACCGGCTCGACGAGGCCTGGCTGGCCGCCGCCTGGAGCCATCCGACGACCCGGGTCTTCGTCGTCTCCGGCGGCCAGGTCCTGGTCGAGGAGAAGGACGGCACCACCGAACTCGTCATGGTCCCGGCCTTCGACGCACCCGAGACCGAGACCCACCGCTACTTCCTCGGCATCGGCGAGGACGGCGTGCGGTACTTCGCGCTGCAGAAGGACGCGCTGCCGGGCCGGATGGACGACGTGGCGCGGGCGGCCGGGCTGCGCGAGGTGGCCGGGCTGCTCTCCCCGCTGGAGGCCGGCCTGATGGTGCACGCCGTCGCGCTGGAGAACTGGCAGCGGATGCACCGCTTCTGCTCCCGCTGCGGCGAGCGCACCGTCATCGCCGCCGCCGGCCACATCCGGCGCTGCCAGGCGTGCGGTGCCGAGCACTACCCGCGCACCGACCCGGCCGTGATCATGCTGGTGACGGACGACCAGGACCGCGCGCTGCTGGGCCGCCAGGCGCACTGGCCGGAAGGGCGCTTCTCGACGCTCGCGGGCTTCGTGGAGCCGGGCGAGTCGCTGGAGCAGGCCGTGGTCCGCGAGACGGCGGAGGAGGCGGGGGTGGCGGTCGGCGACGTGACATATGTCGCGAGCCAGCCGTGGCCGTTCCCGTCGAGTCTGATGCTCGGCTTCATGGCCCGCGCCACCTCCCCGGACATCCAGGTCGACGGCGAGGAGATCCACGAGGCCCGCTGGTTCTCCCGCGAGGACCTGCGCAAGGGCATCGAGTCCGGGGAGATCCTGCCGCCCGGCGGCATCTCGATCGCCGCCCGTCTGATGGAGCTCTGGTACGGCAGCCCGTTCCCGGCCGCCGGATAGCCGCGTCGCCGCGTCCCGGACAGCACTCCGCCGGGGCGCGGGCGCGCCCCGGCGGATGCGGGTGGGACCGGGCCGCGGGATCAGACGCCGAGCTTCTGCTTGACCTGCGCCAGCGACGGGTTCGGGAGCGCCGAGCCGTCCGGGAAGAGGACGGTGGGGACCAGCTGGTTGCCGCCGTTGACCTTCTCGACGAACGCCGCGGACTCCGGGTCGTTCTCGATGTTGATCTCCGTGTAGCCGATGCCCTCGCGGTCCATCTGGCCCTTGAGCCGACGGCAGTATCCGCACCAGGTGGTGCTGTACATCGTCACAGTGCCCGACATGGGTGTCCGCTCCTCACAAGCAGGTGGAATCGTCGATCGGAAGAACGCTGACCCTGCTCCGGGCATTCCTGGGCCCCCCGATGTCACCCCTTCCCCACCGCTCGCGGTCCGACAATCGCACCTCAGCTGTGGATAACTTTCCCGACCGCCTCCGCGGACCTGGCAGCATGGCGGGGTGACCGCACCAACGCACACCTCGCTCTTCCCAGCAGTACCGGACTCCCCCGACGCCGTGCTCGACGGGCTCGACCCCGAACAGCGCGAGGTCGCCACCGCCCTGCACGGGCCGGTCTGCGTGCTGGCCGGCGCCGGCACGGGCAAGACCCGGGCGATCACCCACCGGATCGCCTACGGGGTGCGGGCGGGGATACTGCAGCCCGGCAGTGTGCTCGCGGTCACCTTCACCGCCCGCGCGGCGGGGGAGATGCGCGGCCGGCTGCGCCAGCTCGGCGCGGGCGGCGTCCAGGCGCGTACGTTCCACTCCGCCGCGCTGCGCCAGCTCCAGTACTTCTGGCCGCGCGCCATCGGCGGTGAGATGCCGCGGCTCGTCGAGCGCAAGGTCCAGCTCGTCGCCGAGGCCGGCGCCCGCTGCCGGATCCGGCTGGACCGCAGCGAGCTGCGGGACGTGACGGGCGAGATCGAATGGTGCAAGGTCACCCAGACCGTTCCCGAGGACTACCCGGCGGCCGCCGCGAAGTCCGGCCGTGAGGTCCCCCGGGACCCGGCCGAGATCGCCAAGATCTACACGGCGTACGAGCAGCTCAAGCGGGACCGCGGCGTCATCGACTTCGAGGACGTGCTGCTGCTCACCGTGGGCGTCCTGCAGGAGCGCCCGGACGTCGCGGACACCATCCGCTCCCAGTACCAGCACTTCGTCGTCGACGAGTACCAGGACGTCAGCCCGCTCCAGCAGCGGCTGCTGGACCTGTGGCTCGGCGGCCGGGACACCATCTGCGTGGTCGGGGACGCCTCCCAGACCATCTACTCCTTCACCGGCGCCACCCCGGACTACCTGCTCGGCTTCCGCTCCCGGCACCCGGAAGCCACCGTCGTGAAGCTCGTCCGCGACTACCGCTCCACCCCCCAGGTGGTGCAGCTGGCCAACGGGCTGCTCTCCCAGGCCAAGGGCCAGGCGGCCCAGCACCAGCTGGAACTGGTCTCGCAGCGCGAGCCGGGCCCCGAGCCCGGCTACACCGAGTACGTGGACGAGCCCACCGAGGCCGAGGGCACCGCCCGCCGGATCAAGGAGCTCATCGCCGGCGGGGTGCGGCCCAGCGAGATCGCCATCCTGTACCGCATCAACGCCCAGTCCGAGGTCTACGAGCAGGCGCTCGCCGACGCCGGGGTGCCGTACCAGCTGCGCGGGGCGGAGCGGTTCTTCGACCGTCCCGAGGTCCGCGAGGCCGGGCTGCTGCTGCGCGGCGCCGCCCGCGCCGGAGCCGGTTCCGATCCGGGGATGGCCGGCACGGAAGTGCCCGAGCACGTCAGGGCCGTCCTCAGCTCCCGCGGCTGGACGGCCGAGGCCCCCGCCGGGTCGGGCGCGGTCCGGGACCGCTGGGAATCGCTGGCCGCGCTGGTCCGGCTCGCCGACGACTTCGCGCTGGCCCGCCCCGAGGCCACCCTGTCGGATCTCGTCGCGGAGCTGGACGAGCGGGCGAGCGCCCAGCACGCCCCGACGGTCGAGGGCGTCACCCTCGCCTCGCTGCACGCCGCCAAGGGCCTGGAGTGGGACGCGGTGTTCCTGGTCGGGCTGACCGAGGGCATGATGCCGATCACGTACGCCAAGACCGACGAGCAGGTCGAGGAGGAGCGCCGGCTGCTGTACGTCGGCGTCACCCGGGCCCGGCTCCATCTGTTCCTGTCCTGGGCGCTCTCCCGCTCGCCCGGCGGACGCGCCACCCGCAAGCCCTCACGCTTCCTGGACGGCCTGCGGCCCGGTTCCGCGACGCGCGGCACCGGAAACCGCTTCGCGGCCGGTACGGGTGGCATCGAGCGCGGAGTGGCCGCCGCCAAGCGCAAGCGCGGCCCGGTGCGCTGCCGGGTCTGCGGCCGCACCCTGTCGGAGGCCGGCGAGATCAAGCTGATGCGCTGCGAGGACTGCCCGTCCGATCTGGACGAGGGGCTGTACGAGCGGCTGCGCGACTGGCGCATGGAGCAGGCCAGGGAGCTGGGCCAGCCCGCGTACTGTGTCTTCACCGACAAGACGCTGCTGGCCATCGCCGAGGTCCGGCCCGGGGGACCGGCCGAGCTCTCCGCGATCGCCGGAGTCGGCAGCCGAAAGCTGGACAAGTACGGCGCCGAGGTCCTGGCGCTCTGCACCGGCGGGGATGCCGGCACCGGAGCCGGTGACGAAGCTGTTGCAGAAGAACCAGAAAAATAGTTTGCGCCCGGCGAGGAAGTCCCCATAGCCTTCCGGAGCACGGTCACTGCGGCTCTTCCAAGAGCCGGGGAGATCGTGATGTACTGACCAAGCACCACAGGCCCTACGAGACGCCGAGAGGAGGCGAAGACCCGTGACCATCAACTTCGAGAACGTGAAAATGACCGATCGTCCGGTTGTCGTCGCCACCTGCCCGCTCGGCTCCCCGCTGCCCGGCACCGGTATGTCCGGTGCCCCGGCTCTGCGCCTGGCTTCCATCGCGGAACTCTCGATCCGCGAGCGCAGTGAGCGAGCGACCAAGGCACCGGCAGTACGGGAGACGAAGGCCCAGGCCTATGTCTTCACGCCCGGCGGTGCCGGTCACAGCACAAATGGACAGAAGCAGCAGCACCTCTCGATGTGGGCCTTCCGCGGGCTCGAACCCTGGAGCGATCCAGTCTGATCGACGATCAGACCGGCACCTTCCAGGGCCGCGGAATCCCAGACCGGGATCCGCGGCCCTTTTGTTTTCTCCAGCCGAACCACCGGCCCACCCGGCCGGACCAGACAGACGAGGAACACCAAGACCGTGCATGCCACCCCGCACGCCCCGTCCGTATCGCCCACAGACCCGCTCCCCCCGCCCGCGGTCCACTCGGAGGTCCCGTTGCTGCCCCTGACCGAGCTCGATGACGAAATCGAGCGCCTCGGTGTACCCGTCCCCTGCCGGACCTACGACCCGGAGGTCTTCTTCGCGGAGTCCCCGGCCGACGTCGAGTACGCCAAGTCGCTGTGCCAGACCTGTCCCGTCCGCGAGGCCTGCCTCGCCGGTGCGAAGGACCGCCGTGAGCCTTGGGGCGTCTGGGGTGGAGAGCTCTTCATCCAGGGCGTCGTCGTAGCCCGCAAGCGGCCCCGTGGCCGTCCGCGCAAGAACGCAGTAGCGGTGTGAACACCAGCACCGTAGGAACCGTCGACCGACCCCTGACGCACGACCCGAAGAAGCAGGTCCCCATGAACCCCTCCACAGAAGTGGCGCACGCCACCGAAGCCTCCCGACACACCTCCGGCGCGTACAGCGCCCGCCAGAACAGGAACCTCGAAATGCAACTCATGCCAGAAGCCTTGGCACGTGCCCATATGCAACAACGCCTCTACGAGGCAGAGCACGAACGTCAGGCCCTTCGACTGGTGTCGGCCCGCCGGCTCCAGCGCCGGGCCGAACGAGTGTCGCTGCGCGCCCGCCGTGCGCTGGCGATGGCCGTCATGCAGTAATCAGCGGCAGACACGCTCCAACGGCCGCACACCAGCGGCCGGGTAACACCACTCCGTGCCACAGCGAACACCGCGGGGCCGGTCCGAAAGGACCGGCCCCGCGGTGCGTTACGGCGTATTTACGGGCACTGGGAGAGGTATCGTCGCCAAGTGGACCAGAAGACTCAGCACAACCGGGTCGGGACTGCCCAGACGACGACGTGCGCGCGCTGCGGTGCCGTCGAAGAGGGTCTGCCGATCACCTGGACCTGCTCCGTGGAGAACAGCCGGCGCGTCTATTTCTGTGACCGGTGCGGCCGGGAGAACCTCCGCAGTATCGAAGGTCGTCTCGACTCCTCCTGGTGGTAGCTGCCCGCGCGGTGGTCACGCCGACTCCGCCGCCCCACCGGCGTCGAAGCCCGGCAGCCACTCCAGCAGTTCGTCGCGCAGCCGCACCGTCGCGCCCAGCTGGCACAGGACGCCGATGGTGCTCAAGGTCACGCGGTGGATCAGCAGATACGACGGCGGCAGGTTCAGCTGCTTGCCCAACTGATGGGCGGGCGAGCGCGGATCGGCGATCCGTGCCGCCTGGGCCCGCATCCAGCTGCGGACGAAGGTGAACTCCTCGGATCCGGCCGGCTCGATGATCGGCCGCAGATAGTCCAGCACCGCGTCCGGGCGCAGCTTGATCGACGGCCGGACGAAGCCCTCCTGACGGAGCATCGCGTGCACCGACTCGGCGTCGCCCTCCAGCGCCAGCCGCAGCGCGGTGCCGATCGGCAGCGGCAGCCCGTCGGGCAGCCGGTCCACCGTCCCGAAGTCCAGCACGCCCAGCCGCCAGCCCTCGGCGGGGCCGTCGTCCACCAGCAGCCGGAAGTTTCCGGGGTGCGGGTCGGCGTGCAGCAGCCCGGTACGCGCCGGGCCCGCGAACAGGAAGCGCGCCAGCAGCTGGCCGGCCCGGTCCCGCTGCTCCTGGGTGCCCTTGGCGATCACCTCGGCCATGGGCACGCCGTCCATCCACTCGGTGACCAGGACCTGATCGGCCTGGTGCACCACATCGGGCACCGAGACATCGGGGTCGCCGGCGAACTCCGCGGCATGGGCGTGCTGCGCCTGTGCCTCCAGCTCGTAGTCCAGCTCCTCCGAGACCCGGGCGCGCAGCTCGGCGATGAGCGGCTTGATGTCCATCCCCGGGATGAGCGGACCGAACAGCCGCGCCACCCGGCCCAGTTGGGACAGGTCGGAGAGGAGGGCCGCCCCGGCGCCCGGGTACTGCACCTTCACCGCCACCGCCCGGCCGTCGTGCCACACCGCGCGGTGCACCTGGCCGATCGAGGCGGCCGCGGCCGGAGTCTCGTCGAATTCGGTGAACAGCTCCCGCCAGTCCGCGCCCAGCCGCTCGGCCAGCACCTTGCGCACGGTGCCGACGGGCATCGGCGGCGCGGAGTCCTGCAGTTTGGTGAGCGCGGCCCGGTACGGACCGGCCACGTCCTCGGGCAGCGCGGCCTCGAACACCGACAGCGCCTGGCCGAACTTCATGGCCCCGCCCTTGAGCTCTCCGAGCACCTTGAACAGCTGCTCGGCCGTGCGTTCCTGCAGTTCGCTCGCGACGACCTCGGCGGGACGACCGCCCAGCCGCTTGCCCAGCCCGAGTGTGGCGCGGCCCGCGAACCCCAGGGGGAGCGCGGCCAGTTTCGCGGTGCGAGTCACCGCCTTACGAGGAAGATCAGACATGCGCTCCTCTTTCCCGTCGGTCACCCGGCCATTGTGCCTCTCCGCACTCGCGGCGCGGCGGGCAGCACCGTCCTCGCGTCGCTTCCGGCACCGCAACCGCATCTGATGTCACCGGGAACCGGTCGTACTTCCATGGAAAGCCGGGCCAGCGCGATCTCCACCCGGGCCCCGGAACTCGGGGGGCTGCCGCCGTCGAGGAAGGCCAGCGCATGGGCGGCGGCGAGCCCCGCGACCGTCGTCGCCAGGGCGATGTCGCAGGCCGGCACCGCGGGTGCCCGGCCCGATCTGAGCTGGGCGAGCATCCGCGGCCACGCGGGATCCGCGTCCGCCAGCCGCAGCGCCAGACAGCCCGCACAACCGGTACGACCCGGAACGACGAGCGGGCCGACCACTCCCATGCCCTCGACGACGCCCGTATAGAGGTGCGGGATGCCCGCCGCGAGCAGCCGCTCCGCCTCCCGGGGCTCCGGGGCGTAGGCCGCCAGCCCGTCGCGCGGGGCCACCACGACCAGCGACAGCCGGGAATCCTCCGGCTCCCGCCCGGGTCCGTACCCGGATCCCGGTCCGCGCCCGGCCCGGGGTCCCCGCCGGCCGAGCGCCGCCGCGCGCGGGTCGGGCGCGGCCCGGCGCACGGCCCCGCGGGCGGCCGCGTCCCGCCGCTCACCGATGTGCTCGGCCGGGATCCCGGCCGGGCTCACGTCCCACGGCTCGACCCGTCCGCCGTCCAGCACCTCCACCCGGCCGACGCCGGCCGCCGACAGCAGCGCGGCGACGGCCGCCCCGACCCGGCCCGCGCCGCGGACCCGCACCCGCGCCGCCCGGCGGTCCCGCATCCGGCCGGCCGCGCCGCCGGGGCCCGTGTGCACGACGGACAGCGCGGCGAGGTCGGGGCGCAGCCGGTCGATCGCCGCAGTCCGGTGCCGGACCGCCTCGGACAGCCGGGCATGCGCCGCCGCATCGTCCAGCACGCCGCCCTCGGCGAGCAGCCCCAGCAACTGCCGGACCTGCTGCGCTCCCAGCCCCAGCGCCTCGGCGTCCCGGGTCAGCAGGGCCGCCCCGCGGGTGCCGTCCAGCAGATCCAGGAATCCCGCCGCCGCGCCGTCGACCGAGTCCAGGACGACCGCGTGCGCCGGATCAATTCCGAACTGCACGCTCTCGCGGTTGCGCCAACTGCGCCGCATGGCGGTTTTGAGCATGGGACGCATGGCCACCCCCGGTGGATCACCGCGAATCCATTCAAGATCCGCGCCAGTTCCGCATCGCTGTAATGCGGCAGTCACAGAATGCACGCGGCCGCCGACGGTGACGAAAAGTTATCCACAGGTTGTGAGGGATAGTCGTTCAATATGCGCACGAAGCGAGGTGATTCCCTCGTCCACCGGCCTGGGGACGGGACTTCGCGGACCCCCACCCGGTAACGTCGGAGCGTGCCCGCCGACCCCGCGCATGACCTCTCCAGCCAGCAGTCCCTCACCTCCCGGACGAGTGAGGTCGAAGTGCGCCGCAGCGCCCGAAGGCGCCGGACGGTCTCGGCCTACCGCGAGGGGGACCGCACCGTCGTCCTCATCCCGGCCCGGATGTCGGTCGCGGAGGAGCAACGCTGGGTGACGGTGATGCTCGAGAAGCTCGCGGCGCAGGAGAGCAAGCGGATCCTCGGCGACGACGAGCTGTCCGCCCGCGCCGCCCAGCTCTCCGAGCAGTACCTGGACGCCCGAGCCGAACCGGACAGCGTCCGCTGGGTCACCAACCAGAACTCCCGCTGGGGGTCCTGCACCCCCTCCGAGGGCAGCATCCGGCTCTCGCACCGGCTGCAGGGCATGCCCGAGTACGTCATCGACTACGTTCTGCTGCACGAACTCGCGCATCTGCTGGTACCGGGCCACGGCCCGAGCTTCTGGAAGCTGCTGGAGTCGTATCCGCGGACCGAACGCGCCCGCGGATATCTGGAGGGGGTCGTGGCGGCCGGCCGGCTGCCGGAGCTGCCCACCCGCGAGGAATAGCCGCTGTCGGGGCCAGGGGCTAGCCTGTCGCAACGCACATGTATTTACGGGATGGGGGACGGTCGTTCGTATGGCCAGGGAATTCCAGCGTGGCCACAAGGCCAAGATCAGTGATCTCACGGCGGGGACGGATCTGTACATCGGTGTGCAGATCGCCGGACCCGGCCTGTCGTTCGACATCAGCTGCTTCGGGCTCGACGAGAAGGAGCAACTGTCCGACGACAGTTACTTCATCTTCTTCAACCAGCCCAAGTCGCCCGAGGAATCCATCCAGCAGCTCGGCGCGCAGGCGGGGGACAGCGAGTCCTTCCGTGTGACGCTCGACCGGATTCCCCCCAAGATCCGCAAGCTCTCCTTCACCGCGACCATCGACGGCAACGGCCAGATGTCGCAGGTCGGGCCCGGGTACATCCGGATCGTCGCCGGCGGTGAGGAAGTCGCGCGCTACAGCTTCACCGGCGCCGAGTTCAGCACCGAGCGCGCGGTGATGCTCGCCGACGTGTACCTCAAGGACGTCTGGCGCTTCGCCGCCGTCGGCCAGGGCTTCGACGGCGGACTGGACGCGCTGCTGCGCAACTTCGGCGGCGAGGTCGCCGAAGAGGCGCCGGCCGCCGCGCCTCCGCAGCAGGCCGGAGCCCCGGGCTTCGCGCCGCCGCCCGGCGGTGCCGCGCCCGCCCCTCGTTCGGCGCGCCGGCCGGCCCGCCGCAGCCCGCACCGGCTTTCGGAGGTCCGCCCGGACCCCCGCAGCCCGCGCCCGCCTTCGGCGGTCCCGCCGCCGGGCAGGGGTTCACGCCGCCCCCGGGCAACCCGTCGATACACCAGCAGCAGACCATGATCGCGCCGCTGGCGACCCCGCCGCAGGCGCCGGGCCAGCCGCAGTTCGGCCAGGTCCCGCCGCCGGGACCGCCCCCGGGCCAGCAGTTCGGCCAGCCTCCCGGCCCGCCGCAGTACGGGCAGCCGCAGTTCGGCCAGCCGCCGGGCCAGCCGCAGTTCGGTCAGGTACCGGGCCAGCCGGCACCGTACGGCCAGCCGCCGGCGGGCCAGCCGGCCGGCGGGATCTCCGGCGCCATGCAGAAGTTCCGTGAGACGCCCACCGGCCAGCGGTGGACGCAGCAGAACAACAAGATGATGCGGGCCGACCTCTCGCAGGCCGGCGGCCAGCCGGTGCTCGCCCGCCAGGGCAGCATGGTGCTCTACCAGGGCAAGGTCGAATACAGCTACAAGGGCGCCGGGTTCGCCGGCCGGATCGTCGGCGGCGCCACCGGCCAGGAGCTGCAGCTGATGCGCTGCACCGGCCAGGGCCAGGTCTTCTTCGCGGAGAACGGCGCCCACCTGCACCCGATCGAACTCCAGGGCGACGCCATCTGCGTCTCCTCGGAGAACGTGCTCGCCTTCGACGAGAGCCTGCAGTACGAGGTGCGCAGGATCGAGGGCCACGGCATCCCCGGCGGCGCGCTGTTCACGATGCAGTTCCAGGGCACCGGAACGATCATCGTCAAGACCCATGGCACCCCCGTGGTGCTGCCCGTCACCCCGACCACGTACGCGGACTGCAATGCGATCGTCGCCTGGTCGGCGGCCTCCCAGGTGATCATCTCCAGCCAGGTCCGGCTGCGGAGGAACGCCTACCCCGGCCACAGCGGAGAGACCGTGAACCTCCAGTTCCGCGGCGCTCCCGGCAACTTCATCGTCGTCCAGCCCTACGAGGTGTGACCCGCAATGGACCAGCAGATGATCGCGGGCTACGCACCGACCCCGGTGTCCGCCCGGATGGAGACCCACGGCTCGGCGATGCTCAAGGTCGCCATGCAGACCGGCCAGGACCTGTTCGCCCGTACCGGCTCGATGGTCGCGTACGAGGGCTTCGTCCAGTACGAGCCCAATCCGCCGGCCGTCCGGCAGATGGCCTCGCAGTGGCTCACCGGTGAGGGCGCCCCGCTGATGAAGTGCACCGGCGACGGGCTGCTCTATCTGGCCGACTACGGCGCCGACGTGGTGTGCGTCAATCTCAACAACGAGTCCCTGTCGGTCAACGGCACCAACCTGCTCGCCTTCGACGCGCACCTCCAGTGGGGCGTCGAGCGGGTCAAGGGGCTCGCCAAGTTCGCCGGCCAGGGCCTGTTCAACGTGGGGGTGAAGGGCACCGGCTGGGTCGCCATCACCTCCCGCGGCACACCGATCGTCGTCGACTGCGGAAGCGGCGCCGACGAGACCTACGTCGACCCGGACGCGCTCGTCGCCTGGTCGTCGGGACTCAAGATGAAGGCCAAGCGCAGCTTCAAGGCGTCCTCCCTGATCGGGCGGGGCAGCGGCGAGGCGTTCCAGATCGCGTTCTCCGGCCAGGGCTTCGTCGTCGTACAGCCCAGCGAGGACAGCACAGACCGCCTCCGGGCACGGGGCTGAGGGGGAGCGACCGATATGCAGAGCCCGCTTTTCGCGAACACCGAGGTCCAGTCGAACGACCTCTACGCACTCCAGAACCCGTACCTGCTGCGGGTCAAGCTGGAGGGCAACTCCGGCCGTGACTGTCTCGCCCGCAAGGGCGCGATGGTGGCCTACCAGGGAATGATCGAATTCGACGGCGAGTACCAGTCGCGCAACCAGGGCGGCGCGCGCATGGCCACCGGCGAGGGCCTGGACCTGATGCGCTGCTCAGGGCAGGGCACGGTCTACCTCGCCAACCTGGCCCAGCACATCCACGTCGTGGACGTCGACCATGACGGCCTCACCGTGGACAGCGCCTATGTGCTCGCCCTCGACTCCGGGCTGCACTGGGACGTGATCGCCGTGGACAGCCAGTTCGGCCTGTCCGGCACCGGCGCCTACAACCTGAACATCTCGGGCCAGGGCAAGGTCGCGCTGATGACCTCGGGCAAGCCGCTGCTGATGCCGGTGACCCCGGACAAGTACGTCTCCTGCGACGCCGACGCGGTGGTCGCCTGGTCGTCCTCGCTGCGGGTCCAGATGCAGGCGCAGACCAGCAGTTCCTCGGTCTACCGCCGGCGCGGCAACACCGGTGAGGGCTGGGAGCTCAACTTCGTGGGCCAGGGATACGTCCTGGTGCAGCCCAGCGAGCTGATGCCGCCGCAGAACGCGGAGATCGGCCAGGGCCTGCGGGCCCAGTTCGGGGTGGGCCAGGCAGGCGCCCACGCCCAGAACCTGGGCAACATCTGGACCAACAACCGCTGAGCCGGTCGTCGGTACGGGCCGTGCCCGCGCGCCGCCTCAGAGCAGCGCGCGGGTACGGGCCAGCAGTGTCTCCACCGAACCGTCGGCCACCGAGCCGACCTCGTCGTAGCCGTACCAGCGCAGGTCCAGCGACTCCTCGCTGATCGCCTCGACCGCGCCGGCCGGCGCGAGCGCCGCGTACTGCACGTCCAGATGCCAGGCGCAGGGCGTCGAGTGCCGGTCCAGGTTCACCGGCTCGGGACGCAGCAGCGTCAGCCCGGGAATGCCGGACTCCTCGGTGGCCTCGCGCAGCGCGGCGGCCGCCAGAGTGGCGTCCTCCGGCTCGCAGTGGCCGCCCATCTGGAGCCACATCTTCAGCTTCTTGTGCAGCGTCAGCAGCACCCGCCCGGTCGCCGGGTCCACCACCAGCGCGCTGGCCGTGATGTGTCCCGGCTGCGAGGCCTTCCACATGCCGCCGGGACTGCTGTCGAGATGGTCGAGGTACTCCAGCCGCAGCTGTTCCTGACCTGCGTCGGGCGCGTCCCAGTCCTTCAGGACGCGCACCGCGTCCGCGTGCAGACTCACTTGCCCTCGTCGTCCTTGGTCTCGTCGGATGCGCCGGGAGCCTCGTCCGTCTTCTTCGGCTCGTCCTTCGTCAGACGCTTCTCGGCGGCCTCGCCGAGCATCTTGTCGAGCTCGGAGAAGTCGGCGGTCTCGCGGTGCACGAAGCCGTCCGGGTCGTCCAGGTCCTCCGCGGTGGGCAGCATGTCCGGGTGCTCCCACAGGCCGTCCCGGCCGTCGACGCCGCGGGCGTCGGTCAGCGAGGCCCACAGCCGGGAGGCGTCCCGCAGCCGGCGGGGGCGCAGCTCCAGACCGATGAGCGTCGCGAACGTCTGCTCGGCGGGGCCACCGGTCGCCCGGCGGCGGCGCAGCGTCTCCCGCAGCGCGGCGGCGGACGGCAGGTGCGGGGCGGCGGCCGCGTGCACGACCGCGTCCACCCAACCCTCGACGAGCGCGAGCGCCGTCTCCAGCCGGGCCAGGGCCGCCTTCTGCTCGGGGGTGTCCTCGGGCTGGAACATGCCCTGCGCCAGCGCTTCCTGCATGGCCTCGGGGTTCGACGGGTCGAGCTGGCCGACCGCGTCCTCCAGTTTCGCCGTGTCGACCTTGATGCCCCGCGCGTAGCCTTCGACGGCGCCGAACAGATGCGCCCGCAGCCACGGCACATGCGCGAAGAGCCGCTGGTGGGCGGCCTCGCGCAGCGCCAGGTACAGCCGCACCTCCTCCTGCGGGACGCCCAGCCCCTCACCGAAGGCCGCGATGTTCGCGGGAAGCAGCGCGGCCTTGCCGGCCGGGCCGAGCGGGAGGCTGACGTCGGTGGAGCCGACCACCTCGCCCGCCAGGGTGCCCAGCGCCTGGCCGATCTGGCTGCCGAACATCGCTCCGCCCATGGAGCGCATCATGCCGAGCAGCGGCCCGGACATGGCCTGCATCTCCTCGGGGAGCACATCGCCCATGGCGGCGCCGACCCGCTCCGCGACCGGGTCCACCAGCTCCTTCCACGCCGGCAGGGTCGCCTCGACCCATTCGGCGCGGCTCCAGGCCACGGCGCTGCCCGAGCCGGAGGGCAGTGACGTCGCCCCGTCCAGCCACAGGTCGGCCAGCCGGATGGCCTCGGAGACCCAGGAGCGCTCGGCCGGGCCGACGCTCGCGTCCTTGACGCCGTCCGGGGTGCCCTGCGCGACGGTCTGGCGCGCGATGTCCTTGGCCATGTCCCAGTTCACCGGGCCGCCCTCGTACGAGAGCATCTGGCCGAGCTGCTGGAAGGCGGCACCGAGATCATTGGGGTTCAGGGAACCGAACATCGCGGCGAACGGGTTGTCCCCGCCGGCGCCCCCGAACGGGTTCACGCCACCGAAACCGAAGGGATTGTCGGCAGGTCCCTGCCCCGACCCGTCGCCGCCCTGCTTCTTGCCCTCGTCCCCGTCCTCGGGCTCCTCGGGAGGGACGCCGAATCCGAATGGGTGGTCGCTCACGGGTTTCCTCGGCTCTATGTGTTGGGGCTGTGTGTTGTGGGCTGTACCTCCAGCCTAGACACCAGTCAGGCAGGATGGCTGCGTACCAAGTGCGCACCTCGTACCAGAAACAACCGTGGGAGACACCCGGTGAGTTCCCCAGAAGCACACGTTCGCCCAGAGCGGAGCCCGTCCAAGGCCCCCGCGGGCCCTGTGGTGGCGATCACCGGTGCGGCGTCCGGCCTCGGCCATCTGCTCGCGCTGCGGCTCGTCGAGTCCGACGAGGTCAAGAAGGTCGTCGCGATCGACGAACGCCGCGGGGACGTGCCCGGAGCGACGTGGCGGGTGCTCGACGTCCGCGATCCCGCCATCGCGGAGAAACTGCGCGGCGTCGATGTCGTCGTCCATCTGGGTCTCGACCTCGATCTGGAGTCCGACCCCAAGGCGCGTACGGCCTTCAACGTGCGCGGCACCCAGACGGTGCTCACCGCGGCGGCCGCCGCCGGGGTGCGCCGCGCGGTGCTGTGCACCTCGGCGATGGTCTACGGCGCCCAGGCCGACAACGATGTGCCGCTCGCGGAGGACGCCCCGCTGCGGGCCACCGCCGAGGCCAGCTTCGTCGACGACCTGCTGGAGATCGAACGGCTGGGCCGCCGCGCGCCGCGCGCCCACCCCGGGCTGAACGTGACGATCCTGCGCCCCGCCGTCCTGGTCGGTGGCACGGACACCGCGCTGACCAGGTATTTCGAGTCGCCGCGGCTCCTGGTGGTGGCGGGCAGCCGGCCCTGCTGGCAGTTCTGCCACGTCGAGGACCTGGTGTCGGCGCTGGAGTACGCGGTGCTGGAGAAGGTCGACGGGGAGATGGCGGTCGGCTGTGACGGCTGGCTGGAGCAGGAGGAGGTCGAGGAACTGTCGGGCATCCGCCGGATGGAGCTGCCGCCGGCCATCGCCTTCGGCGCCGCCTCCCGCCTGCACCGGCTCGGCCTCACCCCGTCCCCGGCCGGTGACCTGGCGTACACCATGCACCCGTGGGTGGTCAGCGGCAGCCGGCTGCACGAGGCGGGCTGGCGCCCCCAGTGGACCAACGAGGAGGTGCTGGCCCAGCTCCTGGAGGAGGTCGCGGGCCGGAACTCCGTCGCGGGCCGCCGGCTCGGCCGCAAGGACGCCACCACGCTCGGCGCGGCCGGCGCGACGGTCGCCCTGGTGGGCACCGCCGCCCTGGTGCGCCGGGCCCGCAAGCGGCGCGGAATCTAGGTCGCACACGGCTCCGGAACGGCTCCGGAACGGCGCCGGAAGGGCTCGGCAACGGCGCCGGGAAGCGCCGCCGCCCCCCGGCGGAGCAACCACCGGAATCGAACTTCCGCATCGCGGGCGGATGAGGCAGCATGTGCCGCATGGCACCGACGCACGCTGACGCGCAGAACCCGATCCGGCTCCTGGAGATCCGTGACACGCCCCTGTCCGTGGACGAGGTCTTCGCGGCCGTCGGGCACGAGGCGGCGGGGGGCACGGCGCTGTTCGTCGGGACCGTACGCGACCACGACGGCGGTTCCGGTGCCGCGGTGACGGCGCTCGGCTACTCCTCGCATCCCACCGCGGAAGCGGAGATGCGGCGGATCGCCGAGAAGATCGCCGCGGAGTTCCCGGTCCGGGCGCTCGCCGCCGTCCACCGTGTGGGTGACCTCCAAGTGGGCGATTTGGCGGTGGTCGTGGCAGTCTCGTGTCCGCACCGCGGCGAGGCGTTCGAGGCCTGCCGGCGGCTGATCGACGAGCTCAAGGCCGAGGTCCCGATCTGGAAGCACCAGACCTTCGCGGACGGCCAGGAAGAGTGGGTCGGCGCGTAGCGCCGTCCGGCAGGGGTGGTGGTCGGGCGACGGGAGGGCGGGTCGGCGCGTAGCGCCGTCCGGCAGCCTCTCCGGTTGCGTAACTCCCCACCCGCCCCGACCGTTGTCCTACTGGGTAGCTAATCTGCTCATAGGTCCATAATTGGCGTACGCGGGGTCGGGAGTACTTCATGGCAGCGCTCGCTTGGTTGCTCATTCCGCTTGTGGCCGTGCTCGTTGCCACCGTCTGGGGCAGCTGGGCAGCGCGAACGCGTGCCACCGGGGACGGCTCCTCGCTGGCGGACTACGAGCGCTTCCGTGAGGCGATGCAGAAGTCGCATTCCGGTTAGCGGCACCGCGGACGCCCCCGCCGCTGCGGACCGGCCCAGCGGGCCGTTTGTCGGACCGGTCCCGTACATTCGTGGCATGCCACGCCGCACCGCGACGCTGATCGCCTCGACCCTGACGCTGATAGCGCTGTTGTGCGTCGCCCTTCTGACGCCGGCGCCGTACGCCGAGATGTCACCCGGGCCGACCGTCAACACCCTCGGCGATCACGGGGGTGAACCGGTCCTGCAGATTTCCGGGCACCAGACCTATCCGACGACCGGTCATCTCAACATGACCACCGTCCGGGTGACCGGTGCGGACTACCGGATGAACCTGGTGGAGGCCGTGGTCGGCTGGATCGGCCATGACGAGAAGGTCGTCGAGCACGACACCCTCTACCCGCAGGGCCAGACGGCCGAGCAGGCCGATCAGCAGAACGCCGAGGAGTTCACCCAGTCCCAGGACAGTGCCAAGGTCTCGGCGCTCAAGAAGCTGAACATCGCGGTCTCCTCCCGCGTCATCGTCGGCGCGGTCGTGAAGGGCAGCGCCTCCGAGGGCAAGCTGCACGCCGGCGACGTGATCAAGGCCGTGGACGGCACCGAGGTGAAGCAGCCCGGCGATGTCGCCAAGCTCGTCACCAAGCACCAGCCGGGCGAGAACGTCATCTTCACCGTCATCCCGGAGGAGGCGGCCAAGAAGAAGGACGGCGCGACGAAGGAGGTCGTGGTCACCACCCGGAAGTCGGCCGACGACGGCAAGGCGCGGGCGGTCGTCGGTATCCAGGCCGGTGTCGAGCACCTCTTCCCGTTCAGCATCGACATCAAGCTCGCCGATGTCGGCGGCCCGAGCGCGGGCCTGATGTTCGCCCTCGGCATCGTCGACAAGCTCACCCCGGGCGACATGACCGGTGGGAAGTTCGTGGCCGGCACCGGCACGATCGACGACAGCGGCAAGGTGGGCCCGATCGGCGGCATCGGCCTCAAGACGATCGGGGCCCGCGGGCAGGGCGCGCAGTACTTCCTGACCCCGGCGGACAACTGCGCCGAGGCCGCCAAGGACATCCCCTCCGGCCTCACCCTCGTCAAGGTGAGCACGATCGACGACGCCCTGTCGGCCCTGGAGAACATCAAGGCCGACAAGACGGACGCGCTGCCGAGCTGCTCGAAGAGCTGAGAAGAGCTGAGCCGCGGGACGGGCGGGCCCGTCACGGACCTGCCCGGCCGCGCGCCCGTGCTCAGCTCTCGAAGGTGGCGGCCAGTGCCTCCGCCAGGCCCGGTACCAGGTCGGAGCCGGTCAGGACCTCGGTGGCGGTGTCCTTGGAGCGGAGCCTGATGGCCGACTCGCGGGCACCGTTGCGCAGCACGGCGACCGTCATCCGCACCTCCTGGCGCTCAGGGTGCTCGGCGACCCATTTCGCCAGCTTGGCGTCGTTCAGCCCCTCCGGGATCGCCGCCTCCGCGGACGGCGGCAGCATCAGCCGCTCCACCGTCATGGCGCAGCCGGCGATGACGTCCGGCCAGGCGATCGTGGCGAGGAACTCGTCCAGCGCCTTGCCCTCGGGCAGCTCGTCCTGCTCGACCGGGGTCAGCGCCCCGGCGTTCTTCTCCGCGAGCCCCAGCTGATCGGCCAGGCCCGGTTCCTGTGTACGCAGGCGTGCGGTGTCGACCAGGGCGAACAGCCGCGCGGGCCGGTCCCAGCCGAGACCGGACGCATATTCGTCGATCTCCAGTACGGCACGGGTCAGCGGGCTCGCCGCGAGAGGTGCTCCATCGGTCGCAATGTTGGACATGGTCAATATCCTGCCTGTTCCCAGGCCAAAATCGGGAACCGAGTAAAGCGTGAGTAAGTTGCACCAGTGGGGGTCCGACCCGGGACGCCCGTAGACACCGAACTTTCGAGGTGCGCACCTTGGTATTCCAGATGCCGGATCGCGGCGGAGGTCCGACCGGGCCGCGGATCAGACTCGGCCGTCCGTCCCGGCGTACGCGGACGCTACTGATGACGCTTGGCGCGCTGATCGTGCTCGCCATCGCGTTCGTCATGTTCGCGGGCTTCTGGACGGACTGGCTCTGGTACCGCTCGGTCCATTATTCATCGGTCTTCACCACCACCCTGTGGACGAAGATCGGCCTGTTCTTCACCTTCGGCCTGCTGATGGCCGCGGCTGTCGGCGTCAACATCTACCTGGCCCACCGGCTCCGGCCGCCGCTCAGCGCGATGTCGCTGGAGCAGCAGAGCCTGGACCGATACCGGATGGGTATCGCGCCCTACAAGAAGTGGGTGCTGCTCGCGGTCTGCGCCATGGTCGGCCTCATCGCGGGCGGCTCGGCGTCCGGCCAGTGGCGTACGTGGCTGCTGTACACGAACGCCACGCAGTTCGGCACGAAGGATCCGCAGTTCCACAAGGACGTGGCGTTCTACGCCTTCGACCTGCCCTGGTACCGCTTCCTGCTGAGCTTCGGCTTCGCGGCCGTGGTGCTCGGCCTGGTGGCGGCCGCGCTGGTGCACTACCTGTACGGCGGTCTGCGGATCACCTCGCCCGGCGGGCGGGCCACGGCGGCGGCCACCGGCCACCTGTCGGTGCTGCTGGGGATCTTCGTGTCGCTCAAGGCGGTCGCGTACTGGCTGGACCGGTACGGCCTCGCGGTGAAGTCGAGCGACTTCAAGGCCACCACCAGCTGGACCGGTCTGCGCTACGTGGACGCGAACGCGTATCTGCCGGCGAAGAACATCCTCTTCGCCATCGCGATCATCTGCGCGCTGCTGTTCTTCGCGACGCTGTGGCGGCGCACCTGGTCGCTGCCGATGATCGGCTTCGGTCTGATGGTGCTCTCCGCGATCCTGATCGGCGGGCTCTACCCGGCGATCGTGCAGAAGTTCCAGGTGCAGCCGAACGAGGCCGCCAAGGAAGCGCCGTACATCCAGAAGAACATCGACGCGACCCGCGAGGCGTACGGGATCGGCGGCAGCAAGGTCAGCCCGTACCCCGGGACCCCGACCACGCCGAACAAGGACATCCTGCGGGCCGACGCCAACACCACGGCGAGTGTGCGTCTGCTGGACCCGAACGTGGTCTCGCCGACCTTCCAGCAGCTGCAGCAGACCCGCGGCTACTACGCCTTCCCGTCCACGCTCGACGTCGACCGGTACACGACCGACAAGAAGGAGCAGGACACGGTCGTCGGCCTGCGCGAGCTGAACGTCAACGGCATCCCCGAGAACAACTGGATCAACGACCACTTCAAGTACACCCACGGGTACGGAATGGTCGCGGCCAAGGGGACGAACGCGCTGGCGGACGGCTCGCCGGACTTCACCGAGAAGGACCTGCCGGCCACCGGCTCCCTCCCCGAGTACCAGCAGCGGATCTACTACGGCGAGCAGACCAAGCAGTACTCGATCGTCGGCGGCCCGACGAAGGAGATCGACTACACCGACAACAGCGGTGAGAAGGCGTACACCTACACCGGCAAGAGCGGGGTCGGGCTCGACAACCCGATCACGCGGGCCGCGTACGCGGTGAGCTTCGGTGAGCCGCAGATCCTGTACTCGGGGGCGATCGGCAAGGGCTCCAAGGTGCTCTACAACCGGACGCCGAAGGAGCGGGTCGAGGCCGTCGCGCCGTGGCTCACCATCGACGGCGACCCGTACCCGTCGGTCGTCGACGGCCATGTGAAGTGGATCGTGGACGCCTACACGACCACCAACGGCTATCCGTACGCCTCCCGCACCACGCTGGGGGACACCACGGCCGATTCGCTGACCGACGGCCAGCGCACGGTGCTCGCGCAGCAGAACCAGGTCAACTACATCCGGAACTCGGTCAAGGCGACCGTGGACGCGTACGACGGCACCGTCACCCTGTACCAGTGGGACGCCAAGGACCCGGTGCTGAAGACCTGGATGAAGGCCTTCCCCGGCACGGTCAAGGACAAGAGCGAGATCAGTCCCGACCTGATGGCGCACCTGCGGTACCCGCAGGACCTGTTCAAGGTGCAGCGGCAGCTGCTGACCCGTTACCACGTGACCAAGGCGTCGACGTTCTACAGCGGCAGCGAGGTGTGGCAGGTCCCGGACGACCCGGCGGCGAAGACCGGCAAGTCGGTTCCGCCGTACTACCTGAGCCTGAAGATGCCGGACCAGAGCTCGCAGGCGTTCTCGCTGACGACCACGTTCACGCCCAACGGGCGCGACAACCTCAGCGCGTTCATGGCGGTCGACGCCGATGCGACGAGCAAGGACTACGGCGCGATCAGACTGCTCCAACTGCCACCGAACACCACGGTGGACGGGCCCAAACAGGTGCAGAGCAAGCTCAACTCCGACAACAAGGTCGCGCCACAGATCAACCTCCTCAAACGCGGGGGCGATTCGACGGTCGAGTACGGCAATCTGCTCACGGTGCCGCTGAACGGCGGCCTGCTGTACGTGGAGCCGGTCTACGTCAGGGGCGCGGGCACCAACTACCCGCTGCTCAGGAAGGTTCTGGTGACCTATGGGAACCAGATCGGCTTCCAGGACACCCTTGAGGCGGCGCTGAACGAGGTGTTCAGCAGCGAAGGCGGCACCACCCAGCCACCACCGGCTACCGGGCAACCCACCAAGCCGGCACCCGATCCGACGGTCGCCGCGGCGCTCGCGGACGCCCAGAAGGCGTTCGACGCGGGCCAGGCGGCGCTGAAGGCCGGCGACTGGGCCAAGTACGGCCAGACGCAGAAGGATCTGGCCGCCGCACTCCAGAGGGCGGCGGAAGCGGAGCAGAAGACGGCAAAGAAGGGCTGATCAGACACACCGCGCGCCGTGGTACGGTTGGGACACAACGGCGCGGGGTGGAGCAGCTCGGTAGCTCGCTGGGCTCATAACCCAGAGGTCGCAGGTTCAAATCCTGTCCCCGCTACTGCAGAAGAGGCTCGGAGTCAACAGACTCCGGGCCTCTTCACTTATTTGGGGGACGCTCAGAGCTGTGCGTTTGGTAAGGCGTCAAGTCGGGAAGTCGACAAAACGCTGAAGTGACCAATTGGGTTGCGGTATACCAGGTGTACGGCGGTAACGGGTGGTGCGACGATGGACCTTATGGGGGATGGTGCAAGACTGCTGAATACTCGTCAGATCCATGATCGCGGGTCGACGGGTGACACGTCGACGTCCGCCTCCAGGCTCGTTCCGGCTGTCGCCAGTCTCCTGCCGGCGCCGCGCGCCGCCGATTCGCTTCCCGTTGCCAGAACCGACAGGACCGAGCTCTCCGACCTGCCCGAGGCCTCCGAGGCCGCCGAACTCGCCGACGAGGAAAGCCTCGCGGTCCGCGAAGAGGCCGAGATCGAGGTCCGGCACCGCCGGGCCGCGGACCACGGCGACCCGGCCGCCATGAGCGCGCTGGGCACCCTGCTGCTGCGCCGCGGCGACCTCGACGGGGCCGAGCCGTACCTGCGTGCCGCGACCGCCAACGGCGACCGCGCGGCCGCCAACAACCTTGCCCTGCTGCTGCATCAGCGCGGCTACCCGGACGAGGCGGCCAACTGGTGGCGGATCGCCGCCGTCGCGGGTTCCGCCCCGGCCGCGCACGCCCTGGGCCGGCACTACCGCGAGCGCGGCGACGAGCCCGGTGCCGAGTACTGGCTGCGCCAGGCCGCCGAGTCGGGCCACACGCTGGGCGCGTACGCCCTGGCCGATCTGCTCGACCACCGGCGGGACGTCGGCGCCGAGCGCTGGTTCCGGGTCGCCGCCGAGCACGGCCACCGCGAGGCCTCGTACCGCATCGCGCGGATCTGCGCCGAGCGCGGCGAGGAGCGCGAGGCCGAGCAGTGGTACCGGCAGGCCGCCGCGCGGCGGCACCGCCGCGCCGCGCTGCGCCTCGGCACGCTCCTGGAGGAGCGCGGCGAGACCAAGGAAGCCGGCCACTGGTACCTGACCGCGGCCCGCGACGGCGAGGCGCGCGCCGCCTGCGCGCTCGCCTTCCTGCTGCGCGACGCCGGTGACGTGGACTCCGCCGCCACGTGGTGGCGGCGCGCCGCCCAGGCGGGCGACGGCAACGCAGCCAACGCGCTCGGAGCGCTGCACGCCGAGGAGGGCGAGACGCAGACCGCCGAGCGCTGGTACCGCAGCGCCCTGGCGGCGGGCGACGTCAACGGGGCGTTCAACCTCGGCCTGCTCTGCGCCGGCCAGGGCCGTACCGCGCAGGCCGAGCAGTGGTACCGCAAGGCCGCGTACGCCGGACACCGCGAGGCCGCCAACGCGCTCGCCGTCCTGCTGCTGCAGCGCGGAGACGCGGCCGGCGCCGAGCCGTGGTTCTCCAAGGCGGCCGAGGCCGGCAGCATCGACGCCGCGTTCAACCTCGGCATCCTGCACACCAACCGGGGCGACGAGGCCGCCGCACGCGGCTGGTACGAGCGGGCCGCCGCGGCCGGCCACACCGAGGCCGCGCTCCAGGTCGCCATCGTGCTGCTGCGCGAGGGCGACAGCCACGGCGCGGAACGCCACCTGCGGTGCGCCGCGGGCGGCGGCAGCCCCGAGGCGGCCTTCCGGCTCGGCGCGCTGCTGGACCGCGCGGACACCGACGAGGCCGAGGAGGAGGCCGAGGAGTGGTACGGCCGCGCCGCCCGGCAGGGGCACCGCCGCGCCCAGGTGCGGCTCGGCATGTGCGCCGCCAAGCGCGGCGACGTGGTGGACGCGGCGCACTGGTACCGCGAGGCCGCCGAGGCGGGCAGCCGCAACGGCGCGTTCAACCTCGGGCTGCTGCTGGCCCGCGAGGGCAGCGAGCCCGAGGCCGCCCTGTGGTGGACCCGGGCCGCCGACGCGGGCCACGGCCGCGCCGCGCTGCGGATGGCGCTGCTCGCCGCCCGGCACGGCGAGCTGGCCGAGGCCCAGGGCTGGTGCGCGCGGGCGGTCGAGTGCGGCCCGGCCGAGGTCGCCGAGCGCGCCGCGCGGCTCACCGACGCCGTGCAGCACGAGCTCACGGCGTAGGTCGCGTCGTCGCAGGGCCGCCCCGGCCGGGCTCCGGCCCGGCCGCGCCCCCGCCGCTGCCCGCCCGGGACCTGATTTGCACTGCTCAGCGCCGCTGGTCTACAGTGAGGACACAACGGCGCGGGGTGGAGCAGCTCGGTAGCTCGCTGGGCTCATAACCCAGAGGTCGCAGGTTCAAATCCTGTCCCCGCTACTTCAGTACGAAGGCCCGGTTCCTGAGAAATCAGGGACCGGGCCTTCGTCGTTTTCCGCTGCCGCACGGTCCTGCCGCACGATGCCGCACGGTCCTGGTGCGCGGTCCTGTCGCACGGTCCAGGAGGGTCCGGAAGCCTCCCGGAGTAGTGCCTCGTACATCGTTCGGGCAAAAGCGCGCAAACAGCCTTGGAAGCCTTCCCCACCGGCGCGATCCTGGTCTCCTACGCGGTGCGGAGGAGGCGGGGTTGCTGCGCGGACGGTTTGGGCGGACCGTGCTGCGACGGCGTGACGGGCCGGCGCCGGCCACGGTGCTCGACGCGGAACGCTGGAGCGGGCTGTGCCGGGCGGCCGTGACCGGCCGGCCGGAGACCGTAGAGGCACTGCTGGACTCCCTGCGGGCCGCGGTGGACGGCGGCCTCCCGTACGACCGTGCCGCGGCGCTCGACGCCCTCCTGCGGTCGCCTCCCGAGCTGCTGCCCCACCTGGACCGCGGCGCCCGCGCCCCGGGCGCCACGACCGTGCCGCTCCGTCCGGGCGGCACCGATCCGCTGCGGTTGCTGCTGGCCTCGCTGGACCGCGACGGCCACGTCCGGCAGGCCGCGGTGGAGGCGCTGACCGGGGTCGGCGGGCCGCTGGCCGCGGCGGCGCTTGCCCTGCGCACGGTCGACTGGGTGCCCGCCGTACGGGAGTGCGCCGTGGCGGCGCTGCCCGTGCGGACCGCGCCCGACGAAGTCGCGGCCGCCGTGCGGCTGTTGCTGCGGCTGAGCGGCAGGCGCCGGGCGGGCGGTCGGCTGGCCGGGTACCGCGCGGTGCTCGCGGAGCCGGGGTACCGGCGGGCGGTCCGCGCGCTGGCCGCGGACGGCGATCCGCGGACCCGCCGGTTCGGGATGGAACTGGCCCTGGAACTGGGGAGTACGTACGTGGCGACCTGCTGCGGACCGCCCTGCGCGACCGGGACCAGGTGTGCCGGCGGCTGTGCGCGGAACGGCTGCTGGAGATCGATCCGGATCAGGCGGGACGGCTGATGTGGGCGCGCAGCGCGGCGGTGCGGGAGCTCGCGGTGGCCGCGCTGCCCGTCGACGTGCCGGCCGCGCGCCTGGTGAGCGTGCTCGCCGATCCGGCCCGGATGGTGCGGGCGCAGGCGCGGTGGCAGCTGTACCGGCGTGGTGAGCCGCCGGCCCGGGTCTACCGCAGACAGCTCGGCCGGTGCGGGCCCGGCGGTCCGGCGGGGCTGCTGGCCGGTCTGCTGGCGGGCCTGGGGGAGTGCGGGGACGCGACGGACGTGCCGGTGCTGCTCCGCTTCACCGAGCCGGGACCTGGACCTGGACCGGGATCTGGACCTGGAACCGGACCCGGGCCTGGACCGGCCGCCCGGCCCGCGCGGGTACGGCGCTGCGCGGTGCGGGCGCTGGGGCGGCTCGCGCCCGCGGACGATCTGGTCCGGTTGCTGGCGCCGCTGGCGCTCGACCCCGATCCGGGGGTGGCCAGGGAGGTGTTCGAGGCGCTGGCGCGGGTGGCCGCGCAGGTGCCCGCGGAAACGGTCTGGGTGGGCAGGACCCGTACCGAGCCCGCCGTGCGCAGGGCGGCCGAGCGGCTGGCGCCGGACGCGGGAGCCGATGCCGTCAGGAGCAGTCGGGGCACAGACCGCGGTAGGTGACCTCGACGTCGGCGATGGTGAAGCCGAAGCGCTCGGTCGCGGGGAGGCTCGCGAGCGGGTCGCCGGCGGGGTGGACATCGCGGATCGTGCCGCAGCGCGAGCAGATCAGATGCTGGTGCGGGTGGTGCGCGTTCGGGTCGTAGCGCTTGGCGCGGCCGTCCGTCGCGACCTCGATGACCTCACCGAGGGTCACCATCTCGCCGAGGGTGTTGTAGACGGTCGCCCGGGAGATCTCCGGCAGCCGGGAGGTGGCGCGGGCGTGCACCTCGTCGGCGGTCAGGTGCACGTGGTCGCCGTCGAGGACCTCGGCCACGACACGCCGCTGGGCGGTCAGCCGCCAGCCGCGTTCGCGCAGTCGTTCCAGAAGGTCACTCATACGCATCAGCCTAACAGCGCTCGGTCCGGGGTCTGAATGAGTCCGGGGATGTTTCTCTTCTTGACTTAGACTCTGTCTATCGTAGGATCGATTCCGGCGACAGCCAAGGGACAGGTCGATCAGGATCCAGGGAGACGCACGTGACGGTTCAGGAAACGGGCCCGCTGACCACCGAGGCCGGAGCACCGGTGGCGGACAACCAGAACAGCCAGACGGCGGGTCCGGGCGGCCCGGTGCTGATCCAGGACCAGTCGCTGCTGGAGAAGCTCGCGCACTTCAACCGTGAGCGCATCCCGGAGCGCATCGTGCACGCCCGCGGCGCCGGCGCCTACGGCACCTTCACGCTGACGCGTGACGTCTCGGAGTGGACCCGGGCGGCGTTCCTGTCCGAGGTCGGCAAGCAGACCGAGACCTTCCTGCGGTTCTCCACCGTGGCGGGCAACCTGGGTTCGGCGGACGCGGTGCGCGACCCGCGCGGTTTCGCGCTGAAGTTCTACACCGAGGACGGCAACTACGACCTCGTCGGGAACAACACCCCGGTGTTCTTCATCAAGGACGCCATCAAGTTCCCCGACTTCATCCACACCCAGAAGCGCGACCCGTACACCGGCTCCCAGGAGGCGGACAACGTATGGGACTTCTGGGGCCTGAGCCCCGAGTCGACGCACCAGGTGACCTGGCTCTTCGGTGACCGCGGCATCCCGGCGACGCTGCGCAACATGAACGGCTACGGCTCGCACACCTACCAGTGGAACAACGCCGCGGGCGAGGTCTTCTGGGTCAAGTACCACTTCAAGACCGACCAGGGCATCAAGAACCTGACCACGGACGAGGCGAACCGGCTCTCGGGCATGGACCCCGACTCGCACCAGCGCGATCTGCGCGAGTCGATAGAGCGCGGCGACTTCCCGTCCTGGACGGTGCAGGTCCAGATCATGCCGGCGGCCGAGGCGGCGAACTACCGCTTCAACCCGTTCGACCTCACCAAGGTGTGGCCGCACGCGGACTACCCGCCGATCGAGATCGGCAAGCTGGAGCTCAACCGCAACCCGGAGAACATCTTCGCCGAGGTCGAGCAGTCGATCTTCTCCCCGGCGCACTTCGTGCCCGGCATCGGCCCGTCCCCGGACAAGATGCTCCAGGGCCGGCTCTTCGCGTACGGCGACGCCCACCGCTACCGCGTCGGCATCAACGCCGACCACCTGCCGGTGAACCGTCCGCACGCCACCGAGGCGCGCACCAACAGCCGTGACGGCTACCTGTACGACGGCCGGCACAAGGGCGCCAAGAACTACGAGCCGAACAGCTTCGGCGGCCCGCGGCAGACGAACGAACCGCTGTGGCAGCCGGTCCCGGTCTCCGGTGCCACCGGCACCTCCGAGGCGCCCTCGCACGCCGAGGACGACGACTTCGTGCAGGCCGGAAACCTCTACCGCGCCCTGTCCGAGGACGAGAAGGAGCGCCTGGTCGACAACCTGGCGCAGTTCATCTCCAAGGTCTCGCGCGACGACATCGCCGAGCGCGCGGTGCACAACTTCCGCCAGGCGGACCCCGACTACGGCAAGCGGCTGGAAGCCGCGGTCCAGGCCCTCCGCGGCTGACGGACGCTTGTCGTAAAACCGAAGAGGCCGGACGCCATGGGGCTCCGGCCTCTTCGCCGTCCCTGGCCGGAACGGCCGTCGGCGCGGGTCGCGGGCGGGGGTCAGCCGGCCAGTGCGCTCTGCGCTCCGGCGGTGGCCCGGTCCGGGGCCCAGCAGCGGATGATGTCGCGGACCGACACGATCCCGATGGGGTCGCGGCCGTCCAGCACGATCAGATGCCGGAAACCGCCGTGCACCATGGCGGACGCGGCGTCCTCCAGGGTCCACTCGGGCGTCGCGAAGACGACGTCGGTGGTGGTGTGGTCGTGGGCGGTCTCGACGTCCGGGTTCAGACCGGTGCCGATGGCGTTGAGGATGTCGCGCTCGGTGAGGATGCCGACTCCCCAGGTGTCGGAGTCGAGGACGACGGCCGCGCCGATCCGCCGGACGGCCATCAGGTGGGCGGCCTGGCGCAGTGTGTGGGCGGGTCCGATGGTCAGGACGACGGTGCTCATGGCGTCTCGGACGAGCATGGGCTACCCCTAGAGAATGCTTTCACAAGTTCACAAGCTCGGGCATTCTCATGTTCACATGCTCTGTCCGGCTCAGCAAGGGGAGGCGCGCCGCCGTTTCGTTCAGCCCGTGCGCCCCAGGTATCCCAGCAGCTCCTCGTGGAGGTGCCCGTTCGAGGCCGCCGCGTTCCCGCCGAACGGGCCGGGCTCGCCGTCCAGGCTGGTGTACCGGCCGCCGGCCTCCTGGACGATGACGGCGGGCGCCGCCATGTCCCACAGGCTCAGCTCCGGCTCGGCGCAGATGTCGACCGAGCCCTCGGCGACCATCATGTACGGCCAGAAATCGCCGTAGCCGCGGGTGCGCCAGCAGTTCCGGGACAGGTGCAGAAAGCCGTCGAGCCGGCCCTGCTCCTCCCAGCCGCTGAGCGAGGAGTACGCGAAGGACGCGTCCTCCAGCTTGTTGATCTTCGACACCGCCAGCCGCGTGGCAGCCGACAGGCTGCGCCCGGTGTACGCGCCCCGGCCCTTGGAGGCCCACCAGCGCCGCCCGAGCGCCGGCGCGGAGACCACGCCCACCACGCCTTCGTCGCCGTGCTCGCCGCTCACCACCAGGGAGATGAGGGTGGCCCAGACGGGGACCCCGCGCACGTAGTTCTTGGTGCCGTCGATCGGGTCGACGATCCACCGCCGCGGGCCGTTGCCGTGGCTGCCGTACTCCTCGCCGAGCACCGCGTCCCGCGGCCGGGCGCGGCCCAACTGGCTGCGGATCAGCTCCTCCGCCGCTTTGTCGGCCTCGCTCACCGGCGTCATGTCGGGCTTGGTCTCGACCTTGAGGTCCAGAGCCTTGAAGCGCTCCATGGTGGTGGCGTCGGCGGCATCCGCGAGGATGTGGGCGAGGCGCAGGTCGTCGTTGAAGTCGGGCATAAGGCGAACAGTAGCGATCGCAACCGGCCGAGGTCACGCGGACGGTGCGCGGAGCCTTGACAGGGGTCCGCGGCGCGTCAATTCTTTGCCCACGGCCGCTGTCCGGGACATATGCGGGGCCTTGGAGGCGATGATGCCTACTGCGCGGGAATCATTACTGGACGCGGCTCTGGCCGCACTGGGCGCCCGGCCCTGGGCGGCGGTGCGGATGGTCGACGTGGCGCTGTCTGCCGGGGTGTCCCGGCAGACCCTCTACAACGAGTTCAGCAGCAAGGACGGCCTCGCCCGCGCGCTCGCGCGCCGCGAGGCCGACACGTTTCTGGCCGGGGTCGAGAACGCCCTGGCGGAAGCGGAACGGCAGGGCGCGGACGCGGGCGACTGCTTCGCCGCCGCCGCGGCCTGGACGCTGCACAGCGCGCGCCGCAGCCCGCTGGTCCGCGCCACCCTGACGGGCTGCCGCAGCGAGCGGCTGCCGGCCGTGGCGGCAGCCGGGATCCCGCTCCAGCGCTCACCGCATCCGACGCGTTTCACCGCCGCGCCCGCCTCGATGGCGCAGCCCCCGGTGGCGGCGGCCGCGCCCGCGCCCGGCGAACTCGTCACCGAGATCCGCAACCGGGCGGTCGGCGCTCTCGAACACGGCTATCCCAAGCTGGATCTGGCCGACATCGGCTGGGCGTGCGAGGTCGCGGTCCGGCTCACCCTCGCCTACGTCGTCGCCCCCTCGGCCTCCGACGAGGACGCCTGCCTGCAGGTCGCGCGGCTGGTCCGCGGGCTGCTGGCGCACGGCTGGTGAGCCGCGGGCGGGCCGGTCAGCGCCTCCCATGGTGCTGCTGCTGGTCCTCGCCCCGGTGCTGCTGCCCGAGTACCGCGCCCCGCGGGCGGGCCGGTTCGACGTGCTCGGCGCGTTCCTGTCGCTCGCCGCCGTCCTCCCGGTCATCTACGGGATCAAGCAGATGGCCGTGCACGGAGTCGAGCCGGTGCCCGCCCTGTCGGTCGTCGCGGGCGTGGTGGTGGCCTGGCTCTTCGTCCGCAGGCAGCGCACCTCGGCCGACCCGCTGATCGACATCGAGCTGTTCCGGCAGCGCACGTTCACAGCGTCCCTGCTGATCAACGTGCTGGCGATGTTCGCCTTCATCGGCGTCACGCTCTACACCAACCAGTATCTGCAACTCGTCCTCGGCAAGAGCCCGTTCCACGCCGCGCTCTACCACGACCGGATGACCGGTACGCCGGCGGCGGCGCACGAGACCCTCGGCGGCGCGGTCGCCGCGGCCGCGCGGCTGCCCGGCAGGGCCGGCACCGAACTGCTCGGCACCGCACGGGAAGCGTTCACCGCGGGCGTCCACGCCGCCGCCTTCGACGCCGCGGAGGCGGTCGCGCGCTGAGTCCGCAGAGGGGGTCGTCCGGCGAATCCGCCGGGCGGCCTCCTTAGGTCAGTGCGAGGAGCCCGACAGCTGCAGACCCACAACGCCCGCCAGGACCAGGCAGATCGAGACGATCTTGAGCGTCGAGACGATGTCGCCGAGGAAGACCATGCCGTAGATGGCGGTTCCCGAGGCGCCGATCCCCGTCCACACCGCGTACGCGGGACCGACGTCGAGCTTCTTCAGGGACAGGGTGAGCAGGCCGAAGCTCCCGAGGGCGAAGACCGCGAAGGCGATCGTCGGCCACAGGCGGGTGAACCCGTGGGAGAGCTTGAGACAGACCGCGAAGCCGGTCTCCAGGATGCCTGCGACCACCACGAGCAGCCATGCCATCGAGGTGCCTCCCGTTCCGTCGCCCTGCCTGCCGTCCGAGGCGCCGCCGTCGGACTGATGGATCATCACACAGCATGCCCGGAAATGGCGGCAACGTTCCTCGGATGCAGGGGCAAACGGGCGAACGGGCGAACGAGGGCGCCGGGGAACCCGCGCCAGGGATCAGTCGCCCTCGCGGCGTTCGCGGGTCGCCAGCAGCCGGCGCAGCGAGTCGAGCCGGGCCGGATCGGCGTGGCCGGCGGCGACCCACGCGTCCAGCGCGCACTCGGGCTCGTCATGGCTGCAGCCGCGCGGGCACTCCTCGGTCCCCGCCACCAGTTCGGGGAAGGCCAGGATGACGCGGGACGGATCGATGTGGTGCAGGCCGAAGGAGCGCACGCCCGGGGTGTCCACGACCCAGCCGTCGGCGTCGCCCGGCAGCGGGAGGGCCAGCGCCGACGTGGTGGTGTGCCGGCCGCGGCCGGTGACGGCGTTGACGATGCCGGTGGCGCGCTGCCGCTCGACGAGCGCGTTCACCAGCGTGGTCTTGCCGACCCCGCTGTGCCCGACGAACGCGGTGATCCGGCCCTTGAGGCGCTCGCGGACCGCGTCCACCCCGCCGGTCAGGAAGTCGTCCCGGGTGGTGACCACATAGGAGACGCCCAGCGTCGCGTACGTCTCCAGCAGGGTGTCCGCCGAGGCCAGATCGGACTTGGTCAGCACGAGCAGCGGCTCCAGGCCCGCGTCGTACGCCGCCACCAGACAGCGGTCGATCATGCGGGGGCGCGGCTCGGGGTCGGCCAGCGCGGTGACGATCGCGAGCTGGTCGGCGTTGGCGACGACCACGCGCTCGTACGGATCGTCGTCGTCGGCGGTGCGCCGCAGCACGGACTTGCGCGGCTCGACCCGCACGATCCGCGCCAGGGTGTCCTTGCCGCCGCTCAGGTCGCCGACGACCGCGACCCGGTCGCCCACCACGGCGCTCTTGCGGCCCAGCTCACGGGCCTTCATCGCGACGATGGTGCGGTCCTCGATCAGGACGTGCAGCCGGCCGCGGTCCACGGTGAGGACCATGCCCTCGGCCGCGTCCTCGTGCTTGGGCCGGATGTTGGTGCGGGGACGGTTGCCCTTGGTGTTCGGGCGGACGCGGATGTCGTCCTCGTCGGGGTTCTTGCCGTAGCGGCGCATGGCGCGGTCAGCCCCGCCCCGCCGTGACGGGGGTCCCGAGCATCTCGGTCCACAGCTCCGGGAACTCCGGGAGCGTCTTGGCGGTGGTGGCGACGTTCTCCACCTGGACGCCGGGCACGGCCAGGCCGAGCACGGCCGCCGCCGTCGCCAGCCGGTGGTCCTCGTAGGTGTGGAAGACCCCGCCGCGCAGCGCGCGGGGCCGGATCCGCAGTCCGTCCCCGGTCTCGGTGGCGTCGCCGCCCAGGCCGTTGATCTCCGTGACGAGCGCCGCGAGGCGGTCCGTCTCATGCAGCCGCAGATGCGCGACCCCGGACAGCACGGACTCCGACTCGGCCAGCGCGGCGACCGCCGCGATGACGGGCGTCAGCTCGCCGACCTCGTGCAGGTCCGCGGTGATGCCCAGGATCCGGCCGGTGCCGGTGAACGTCAGCCCCTGCTCGGTCAGCTCGCACGTACCGCCCATGCGGGTGAAGATCTCCCGCAGGGCGTCGCCCGGCTGGGTGGTCCGCTCCGGCCAGTCCGGCACGGTGACCCGGCCGCCGGTGACCAGCGCCGCCGCCAGGAACGGCGCCGCGTTCGACAGATCCGGCTCCACCGTCAGGTCCCGGCCGAGCAGCGCGCTCGGCGCGACCCGCCAGACGTTCGGCTCTCCGCCGTCCTGCGGGGCGTCCACCTTCGCGCCCGCGACCCGCAGCATGTCGATCGTCATGCGGATGTGGGGGAGGGAGGGGAGCGTGTGGCCGGTGTGCCGCAGCTCGAGACCCTGGTTGAACCGCGGCCCCGACAGCAGCAGCGCGCTCACGAACTGCGAGGACGACGAGGCGTCGACCTCCACCGGCCCGCCGGACAGCGAGCCGGCGCCCTGCACGGTCAGCGGCAGCGCGCCGCGTCCCTCGTCGTCGATCCGGGCGCCCAGCGTGCGCAGCGCGTCGATCACGCCCTGCAGCGGCCGCTCGTACGCCCGCGGGTCGCCCTCGAAGCGGACCGGGCCGTCGGCCAGCGCCGCGACCGGCGGCAGGAAGCGCATGACGGTGCCGGCGTTGCCGACGTCGATCCGCGCCGGTCCGTGCAGCCCGGCCGGGATGACCCGCCAGGCCTCGCCGCCGCCGACCGTGTTCACCTGCTCGTCGATCTGCACGCCCATGGCGCGCAGCGCGTCCGCCATCAGCACGGTGTCGCGGCTGCGCAGCGGGCGCCGGATCCAGCCGGGCTCGGAGGCGTGCGCGGCGAGCACCAGCGCGCGATTGGTGACCGATTTGGATCCGGGCACAGTGACCGTCGCGTCGACGGGGCCGGAGGCGACGGGGGCGGGCCAGAGAGCGGTGTGCGGGGAACTGTCGGTCATGGGCACCTAGCCTAGTGGCTGGCGGCGGCCCCGCCCGGAGTGCGGGAGCCCGGCAGGAGGCCGCGGAGGGCCGTACCGGAGCCCGGCGCGGACCCGGTGGGCCCCACCGGCCTCACAGGCCGAGCAGCCAGCGCCCGCCGCCGACGAGCGCGCAGCCGGCCGTCGCGTAGAAGAGCAGCAGCCACAGGCCCACCGGGGTGTGGGTCAGCCGGCCCAGCTGGTCCGCGTCCGAGGTGTTCGACCGTTCGCGTCTGCGGGTGCGCTGCAGCTCGAAGACCGGACGCGAGCCGCCGAGCAGCAGGAACCAGACGACGAGGTAGGCGAAGGCCGCCTGCACCTGCGGTCCGGTCAGCCAGGAGACCAGCAGGAACGCGGCACCGGTCACCACGACCGTGAGCGCCCCGTACGCGTTGCGGATCATGATCAGCATCGCCAGCAGCAGCGCCGTGGCCCCCCACAGCAGCGCGGTGATGTGCCCGGCGGCCAGCAGCGCGGCCCCGGCCAGGCCCAGCAGCGGCGGCGCGGTGTACCCGGCGGCGGCCGTCAGGATCATGCCGAGCCCTGAGGGCTTGCCGCGCGAGACGGTGAGGCCCGAGGTGTCCGAGTGCAGCCGGATGCCCTCCAGGCTGCGCCCGGTCAGCAGCGCGAGCAGGCCGTGGCCGCCCTCGTGCGCGATGGTGATCGCGTTGCGGCTCAGCCGCCATATGCCGTCCGGCAGCACGGCGGCGAGCGCTATCAGCGCCGTACCGCCGACCAGCCAGGCCGACGGATCGGGCTGGGTACCGACCACGCGGTCCCATAGTTCCGTGAAGCTCTTGATATCCATCGTTCCCCTGCAACGAGCGGCGCCATGTCGGAGTGCCGTGGCAGTCTGGCACTCATGTGTGGTCGATATGCGGCGAGCCGGCGACCCGAGGATCTGACGGCTCTCTTCGAGGTCCAGCAGCGGGAGCCGAAGGAGGAGTTGGCGCCGAACTGGAATGTGGCGCCGACGGATCCGGTGTACGTCGTGCTGGAGCGCCCGCTGAAGGGCGCGGAGACCCCCGAGCCGGTACGGCAGCTGCGGAAGCTGCGCTGGGGGCTGGTGCCGTCGTGGGCGAAGACCCCGGACGTCGGCGTGAAGATGATCAACGCGCGGGCGGAGACCGTGCACGAGAAGCCGTCCTTCCGCCGCCCCTTCAGCGCCCGCCGCTGCCTCATACCCGCCGACGGTTATTACGAATGGGGTCTCCCCGCCGAAGGTAGGGGACGGGTGACAGAGGAAGGAGCGCGGCAGCTGGAGGAGCAGGGGAAGAAGAAGCGGGCGCGCAAGCAGCCGTACTTCGTGACCCCCGCGGACGGCTCGGTGATGGCGATGGCCGGGCTGTACGAGTTCTGGCGGGACCGGACGCTGCCCGACGACCACCCGCAGGCGTGGTGGTCCACCTGCACCGTCATCACGACGGAGGCGGAGCAGACCCCGCCCGCCGGATTCACCGGCGAGGGGCCGGCCTCGCTGGCCTCCGTCCACCCCCGGATGCCGCTGGTGCTGACCCCGGACCGCTGGGACGCCTGGCTGGATCCGGCCACCACCGATCCCGACGAGCTGCGTGGCCTGCTCGCGCCGCCGGCCGCCGGGCTGATGCGGTTGTATCCGGTGGGCACGGACGTCAGCAACGTCAGGAACAACGGGCCGCAGCTGACCGACGCGCTGGCCGCCCCCGCGGAGGAAACCCTTTTCTGACCGGGACCGGCAGGATGGGGCGGGTGATCGACACACCGGCGGGCGAGGCCCGCGTGACGTGGCATGACGGCGGGCGGAAGGCGCGGGCGGTCCTCGCACGGGGGCACGGCGCCGGGGGCGGCATCGAGGCCCGCGACCTGGTCGCGCTGGCGGCCGCGCTGCCCGCCCTGGGCGTGACCGTGGCGCTGGTCGAGCAGCCGTGGCGGGTGGCCGGCAAAAAGGTGGCGCCCGCGCCGAAGACCCTGGACGTGGCCTGGCGGGCGCTGTGGCCCGTCCTGGCGGAGCCGGGCCTGCCGGTGATCGCGGGCGGCCGCAGCGCCGGGGCCCGGGTCGCCTGCCGCACGGCCGTGGAGCTGGGGGCGGCCGCCGTGCTGGCGCTGTCGTTCCCGCTGCATCCGCCGGGCCGGCCGGAGAAGTCCCGGGCCGCCGAACTGCTGGGCGCCGATGTCCCGACGCTGGTGGTGCAGGGCGGCCGGGATCCGTTCGGGCCGCCGGAGGAGTTCCCCGCCGGGACGGAGATCGTCGCGGTGCCGAACGCCGACCATGGCTTCGCCGTCCCGAAGAAGGCCGACCTCTCCCAGGAGGACGCACTCAGCGTGATTACGGACGGTGTCGGTGACTGGCTGTCCGGACTCGGACACACCGCCGTTCGCGCACGGGCGCGGGAACGGCGGGAATGACGACCGTGATCCGTGCGTTGTCCGGATCACCGGTACGAAAACGCAGAGTGAGGAAGCAGCCGCATGGTTTCAGCCGCATGCCAGCCACGCGCGAACGCCAAGGCGAAGGCGCCCTACCTGGACTGGGCTCAGTGGCCTGCGACAGGCGGCAGGACCGGCGCGCCCGGCACGCCGATCTCCAGCGGGATATCCTCCGAACCGAGCGGGTCCGGTTTTGGGCCCGTGACCGTTCTGGAGGAGGTGGTTCCGGTCACCGGCACCGACGACAGCACAGCGGGTGCTGCGGGCACGGCCGGCGAGGAAGCACAGGAGAGCTCCGCGGAGCGCAATGAGCGCTTCGAGCGGGACGCCCTCACCTTCCTCGACCAGATGTACTCGGCCGCGCTGCGGATGACCCGCAACCCCGCGGACGCCGAGGACCTGGTGCAGGAGACGTACGCGAAGGCGTACGCGTCCTTCCACCAGTTCCGTGAGGGAA
Source organism: Streptomyces sp. RKAG293 (assembly GCF_023701745.1). NCBI lineage: Bacteria > Bacillati > Actinomycetota > Actinomycetes > Kitasatosporales > Streptomycetaceae > Streptomyces > Streptomyces sp. RKAG293. The sequence continues at coordinate 5,881,729 of NZ_JAJOZB010000001.1, forward strand.
CGAACCTCAAGGCGTGGCTCTACCGCATTCTCACCAACAGCTTCATCAACTCCTACCGCAAGAAGCAGCGCGAGCCGCTGCGCAGCGGCTCGGAGGAGATCGAGGACTGGCAGCTCGCACGCGCCGAGTCGCACATGTCGACCGGCCTGCGGTCGGCCGAGTCCCAGGCGCTCGACCACCTGCCCGACTCCGATGTGAAGTCGGCGCTGCAGGCGATCCCCGAGGAATTCCGTATCGCCGTCTATCTCGCGGATGTCGAGGGCTTTGCGTACAAGGAGATCGCGGACATCATGGGGACACCCATCGGCACGGTGATGTCCCGACTGCACCGCGGGCGGCGCCAGCTGCGCTCGATGCTCGAGGACTACGCCCGTGAGCGCGGGCTCGTCCCGGCCGGCGCGGGAGACGAGAAGGGCTCAGGGACATGAGCTGCGGCAACGCACATGAGACGGACTGCTCCGAGGTGCTCGACCACCTCTACGAGTACCTCGACGAGGAGATGTCCGACGACGCCTGCGCCAAGTTCAGGGAGCACTTCGACGAGTGCCACCCGTGCTTGGAGAAGTACGGCCTCGAAGCGGCGGTGAAGAAGCTCGTCAAGCGCTGCTGCGGCCATGACGACGTTCCCACCGACCTCCGGTCGAAGGTCATGATGCGGATCGAGCTGATCCGTTCCGGCGAGATCTCACCGGTGCCGGAACAGGCACCCGAGATCATCGCCGGGAGCGGAGCCGAAGCTCACCCGTAGGGGTGACTGACGACAGGCCCATTCCGCCCAAACCGCATATCGGTCTCCCGCCCGACGGGCGCGGCCCTATCCTCCGAGGATTCAACGGGGGTTGAGCCGCGCCCGTCGCAGGCACTGGGAGGCAAGGTGCTGGATTCGAGGATCCGGGCGGACGGCCTGCGGTCGGCGATCAGGGCGGACGGCCTGCGGTCGAGGATCCGGGTGAGTCTGCGGACCCTGCCGCCGGCGGCCCGCGGCTACATCGCGGTGGTCCTGCTCGCCGCCTGCTCATGCGCCGCCCCCGCGTTCGACGGCCGGACGCCCTGGTTGACGGTCGCCGTCCTCGCCGTCCTGTACGCGGTCTGCGAGATCGGCCTTCCGTCCGCGGGACGCGGGACCCTGGCGGCCGCGGGCCGGAACCCCGGACGTGACGCACCCGCCGGGATCGGCTCGTTCTACCCCGTGCTGCTCGCCGCGGCGCTGATGCTGCCGCCGTCCGCCGCCGCGCTCGTCGCCCTGCCGGGATCGCTGGCCGGCCGGGTCGGGCAGAGCCCGCGCTGGCTGCGGCGCTGCTGGCGCGCCGGCCAGCTCGGCGTCGCCACCTTCGCCGCCGGCCACGCACAGCGGCTGCTGGGCGGCGAACGCGCCCTGAACGGGCTGGACTTCCCGTATCTGCTGCTCCCGGCCGCGGCCGCCGCGCTCACCTTCTGCGTGGTGGCCACCACCCTCGTCGGCGGAGTGCTCGTCACCGCCGAGCGCTGCCCGCCGCGCGCCGCCTGGGGCACCCCGCTGCTGGGCTCGATCGCACCGCACCTGACCTACGGGATGGTCGGGCTGATGATGGCGGCGCTGTGGCGCGGCTCGTACGGGGCCTTCGCCGCCGTTCTGGTGCTGCTCCCCATGTACATCGCCTGCTGGGTCTTCGCCCAGGTCCACCGCGAGCACACCGCGCACCGGGCGACCGTCCGGGCCCTCGTCCAGGCCGTCGAGATCAAGGACCGCTACACGCGCGGCCACAGCGAACGCGTCGGCCGCGCCTCGGTGTTCATCGCCCGCGAGATCGGCATGGCCGAGGACCGGGTCGACGCGCTGCGCTTCGCCGGGATCCTGCACGACATCGGCAAGATCGGCGTCCCGACCCGGCTGCTGCGCAAGGACGGGCCGCTCACCCCCGAGGAGCGCCGGGTGATCGAACTGCACCCGGAGTACGGCCACGAGGTGGTGCGCGGCATCGCGTTCCTCGGCGAGGCCCGCGCCGCGATCCTGCACCACCACGAACGGATCGACGGCAGCGGCTACCCCTTCGGGCTGACCGGCGACCAGATCCCCGAGTTCGCCCGCGTCGTCGCCGTCGCCGACGCCTTCGACGCCATGACCTCCACCCGCAGCTACCGCCGGGCCAGGGGCGTCGGCGAGGCGCTGGCCGAACTCCGCCGCTGCGCCGGGACCCAGTTCGACCCCGCCATGGTCACCGGCCTCATCAGCGCCCTCGACCGGCACGTCTGGACCCCCACCGCGACGGCCGACGTACCCGACCTGCCCACGCCGGGCGCCGCCGGGCCCGCCCTCCCGCTGCCGCGCTCCGCCGGCGCCAGCGCCACGGCCGCCGCACCGGACCACCGGCCATGACGTCCCCCCGTGACGATCCCGCGGCCGGGCCACCCCGATGGCCCCCCGGCCGCCGGCCCCGGCACGGACGGCACGGCCGGGGCGCGTCCCGCGCCGGGGCCCGGCCGCGGACGCCGCTCGTCGTGGGGGCGGCCTACGCGGCGACCGCGCTGCTCACCGTCGTGGCGATCGGCTGGACGGCGTGGGCCGGTGTCGCCGAGCCCGCGACGGCCACCGCCTTCGGAGCGCTGATCGCGGTGGGGGAGGCCGCCCGGATCCCGCTGCCCGGCGACCGCGAGGCGGCGCCGCTGGCCACCGCGGGGGCGCTGGCGTACGCGCTGCTCGGCGAGGCGGACGGCGCCCCGACCTCGCACGGGGTCCTCCAGGTCGTCGCGGTGGTCGTGGTGGCCGCCGCACTCGGCCGGCTGGCCAACGCGCTGCCCGGCCCCCGCACCACCCGTGCGGTCCCCGGCACCCAGGACACCGCGGACGCACGCTCCCTGGACAACGCCGCCCGCCGCGTCCTCGCCGTGGCCTTCGCCGCCACCTGTTTCCAGCCGCTCTACAACTCCGGCCTGCTGCGGCGCTTCTTCGACCCGGGCCCGCTCTACGCGCTGTTCCTGTTCGCGCTGCTCGCGCTCACCGCCCTGTGCGACGCCGTGCTGGCCGCGACGCTCGCCGCCGCCAGGACCGGCCACCCCTTCGCGCCGGTGCTGCGCGACGAGCTGCGGGCCCTGCCCACCATCGGCTCCGCCGTCTGCGCCGGCGGTGTCGTGATGGCCCTGGCGGTGGGCGTCGCCGGGCTCTGGGCGCTGCCCGTCTTCAGCCTCCCGCTGCTGCTCACCCAGGTCTCGTTCCGCCGCCATGCCGCGATCCGGGCCACCTACCGGCAGACGATCGCCTCCCTCGCCCGCGCCACCGAGGTCGCCGGCTACACGCCCACGGGCCACGCCCGCCGGGTCACCGCCCTCAGCCGGGAGGTCGGCCGGGAACTGGGGATGGCGCAGCGCGAGCTGCTGCTCCTGGAGTACGCCGCCCTCATGCACGACATCGGCCAGCTCTCCCTCGTCGACCCCGTCCCCGGCGGTGCCACCGAGCCGCTGGAGCCCGAGGAGCGGCGCCGTATCGCGCTGCTGGGCGGTGTCGTGGTCCGCCAGACCGGCGTTCCGGCCGAGGTCGCGGTGATCGTCGAGCGCCAGGCCGACCCCTACCGCGAACAGCCCCTTGCCGGCCGGATCGTCCGCGCCGTCAACGCGTACGAGGACCTGACCGGCGGGACGGCGGCCCTGGACCGCCGTCTGGCGGCCGTGGAGCGGCTGCGGCTGTCCACCGCCCGGGACTACGATCCGGGCGTCGTGGAGGCGCTGACCCGGGTTCTCGCCCGTGGCGGGACGGCCCGGGCCGCCGGCGGGGAACCGGACGGTAATGAGCGGCGCCCGCGACCGGCATGGTTGGATGCGGCTGGGGATGGCAAGGAGGAGTGGTGAGGACCGGAATCCGGGCTGAGACTCCGGCCGATATGTGGAAGGTTGTCACTGAGCGGGGGAACAACCTGCGGGGGGACGGGAGCGTCGTCATGCTGGAGACCGTGGAGCAGGAAATCCCGGTACTCACCGAGATGCCGGGAATCGTCACCGGGCTGAAGGTGTCCGAGGGGGACGTGGTGCGGAAAGGCGACGTCCCGGCCGTGATCGGCTGAGCAGGCAGGCGGGAATCGTGAGGATCTTCGGCAGAGTGCGGCACCGGCCCTCCCCTACGTGGCGGCAGGCCACCGACCGCGCCTTCTCGCTCATCGGCGACGGGCGCTACGAGGACGCGGGCGCGCTGCTGACGCGCGCCGCCGATATGGAACCGTGGCTCTCCGAGTCCTGGTACAACCTCGCGCTGCTGCACAAGTTCCGCCACGACTGGGAGCAGGCCCGCACCGCGGGGCTGCGCGCCGTGGCCCTGCTGGACCGCGACTCCGGCGCCCCGGACTGGTGGAACCTCGGCATCGCCGCCACCGCCCTGCAGGACTGGCCGCTGGCCCGCCGCTCCTGGCAGGCGTACGGGCTGCGGCTGCCGTCCGGCTCCGCCGAGAGTGCCTCCGAGGAAGCGGTCCGGCTGGCGCTGGGCAGCGCCGCGGTGCGGCTGTCGCCGGAGGGCGAGGCCGAGGTCGTCTGGGGCCGCCGGCTGGATCCGGCCAGGATCGAGGTGCTGAGCATCCCGCTGCCGTCCTCGGGCCGCCGCTGGGGCGAGGTCGTGCTGCACGACGGCGTCCCGCACGGCGAGCGCGCCACCGCGGAGGGCTCCGCGAAGTCCGTGTACCCGGTCTTCGACGAGATCGAGCTGTGGGCGCCCTCACCGGTGCCCACCTGGCTGGTCCTGCTGGAGGCCGCCACCGCGGCCGACCGGGACGCCCTGGAGCGGCTGGCCGCAGACGCCGGCTTCGCCGCCGAGGACTGGTCGTCCTCCGTGCGGCTGCTCTGCCGCACCTGCTCGGAGAGCCGGATGCCCACCGACGACGGCTCCGCGACCTCCCGCGACCCCCATGACCACGGTGAACCCGGCCACCCCGGCCACCTCAGCCACCACAGCGCGGGCTCCCTCTGGGTCCCCGAACGCGAGTGCGGGATAGCGGCGCCCGCCGCCCTCGTACGAGGCCTTCTCGACAGCTGGATCGCGGACAGTCCTGACACCCGGGACTGGCGTGATCTGGAGGAGGTCTGCTGACCTTGCGCGGCCCCGTACGCTTGACGGGTCTATGACGGTATTGGGAAGGCGTACGGCGGAACATGTCGCAGCAGGAAACCGAGAAGCAGCAGGACCGGCACGCGCACGAGCACGATGAAGCGTCGGAGTTCTTCGACGACATCACGGACGCCGAGGCGCGCGAGCTGGCGTACCGCGAGCGCGGGACGGCCCGCCCGATCACCGTCGTGGGCAATCCGGTGCTCCACAAGGAGTGCCGCGACGTCACGGAGTTCGACGACGCGCTCGCCGCCCTCGTGGACGACATGTTCGCGAGCCAGAAGGCCGCCGAGGGTGTCGGCCTCGCCGCCAACCAGATCGGCGTCGACCTCAAGGTCTTCGTCTACGACTGCCCGGACGACGACGGCGTGCGCCACACCGGCGCCGTCTGCAACCCGGTCCTGGACGAGATCCCCGCCGACCGGCGCGTGCTCGACGACTCCAACGAGGGCTGCCTCTCGGTGCCCGGCGCCTACATGGAACTGGCCCGCCCGGACTACGCGATCGTCCGCGGCCAGGACCTCAAGGGCAACCCCATCGCCCTGGAGGGCACCGGCTACTTCGCCCGCTGCCTCCAGCACGAGACCGACCACCTGTACGGCTACCTGTACATCGATCGGCTCTCCAAGCGCGACCGCAAGGACGTCCTGCGCCAAATGGAAGAAGCCACCCCCAAGTTCGCCACGGTCCCCAACGACTGACCGTTCGCCGGCAGCACCACGCGTAAGGGCCCCGCTCCAGGAATGCGTCCTGGAGCGGGGCCCTTACGCGTTGCCGGCGTGGTGACCGGAAGTCGTGGTGACTAGAAGTCGTCGTCGAAGCCGACCGTGCCCTCGACCGCCACCTGGTAGGCGGAGGCGCGGCGTTCGAAGAAGTTGGTCAGTTCCTGGACGCCCTGGAGCTCCATGAAGGAGAAGGGGTTCTCCGAGCCGTAGACCGGCTTGATGCCGAGCCGGGCGAGGCGCTGGTCGGCGACGCACTGGAGGTACTCGCGCATCGACTCGGTGTTCATGCCGGGCAGGCCGTCACCGCAGAGGTCGCGGCCGAACTGGAGTTCCGCCTCGACGGCCTCGCGGATCATGTCGGTGATCTGCTGGTCGAGTTCCGCGTCGAAGAGGTCCGGCTCCTCCTCGCGGACGGTGTCGACGAACGCGAACGCCGCGTCCATGTGACCGGTCTCGTCGCGGAAGACCCAGTTGGTGCCGGTCGCCAGTCCGTGCAGCAGGCCCCGCGAGCGGAACCAGTAGACGTAGGCGAAGGCGCCGTAGAAGAACAGCCCCTCGATGCAGGCCGCGAAGCAGATCAGGTTGAGCAGGAAGCGGCGCCGGTCGGACTTGGACTCCAGCCGGTCGATCTTCTCGACGGAGTCCATCCACTTGAAGCAGAACTGCGCCTTCTCGCGGATCGACGGGATGCTCTCGACCGCGTCGAAGGCGGCGGCCCGGTCGTCCGGGTCGGGGAGGTACGTGTCGAGCAGCGTCAGATAGAACTGGACGTGCACGGCCTCCTCGAAGAGCTGGCGGGACAGGTAGAGCCGGGCCTCGGGCGAGTTGATGTGCTTGTAGAGCGTGAGCACGAGGTTGTTGGAGACGATCGAGTCACCGGTCGCGAAGAACGCGACGAGGCGGCCGATCATGTGCTGCTCGCCGGGGGAGAGCTTGGCGAGGTCGGCGACGTCGGAGTGGAGGTCGACCTCCTCGACGGACCAGGTGTTCTTGATCGCGTTGTGGTAGCGCTCGTAGAACTCCGGGTAGCGCATCGGACGCAGGGTCAGCTCGAAGCCCGGGTCCAGGAGGTGCTTCTCGTGCGTCGTCGTGTTGGGTGTGCTGGGCATTACTGGCAGGCCTCGCAGGACTCGGGGTTTTCCAGGGAGCAGGCGACGGCGTCGTCGTCGGTCGTCTGCTGGACGGGGATGGGCGCGGGCACGGCGGCCGCCGGCGCTGCCGCGGCGGCGCGGGCGATCCTGGTGGCCGGCCGGGACCGCAGGTAGTACGTGGTCTTCAGACCCTGCTTCCAGGCGTACGCGTACATCGAGCTGAGCTTGCCGATGGTCGGCGAGGCCATGAAGAGGTTCAGCGACTGGCTCTGGTCGAGGTACGGGGTGCGCGCCGCGGCCATGTCGATCAGGGCGCGCTGCGGCAGCTCCCAGGCGGTGCGGTACAGGGCGCGCACCTCGGCCGGGATCCAGGTGAAGCCCTCGACGGAGCCGTTGGACTCGCGCAGCGCCTCGCGGGACTGGGCGTCCCAGACGCCGAGCTCCTTGAGCTCGTTCACCAGGTAGGAGTTGACCTGGAGGAACTCACCCGACAGCGTCTCGCGCTTGAAGAGGTTGGAGACCTGCGGCTCGATGCACTCGTAGACACCGGCGATCGAGGCGATCGTCGCGGTCGGCGCGATGGCCAGCAGTAGGGAGTTGCGCATGCCGGTCTTCGCGATCCGGGCGCGCAGCGCGTTCCAGCGCTCCGGCCAGAGCGACTCGGCGGTGTCGTAGTGGTCGGGGTGCAGCACGCCCTGGGCGGTACGGGTCTGCTCCCAGCCGGGGTGCGGGCCGTGCCGCTCGGCGAGGGTGGCGGACGCCTCGTACGCGGCGAGCATGATCCGCTCGGAGATGCGGGTGGACAGCGTCCGCGCTTCGGCGGAGTCGAACGGCAGCCGCAGCTGGAAGAAGACGTCCTGCAGGCCCATCAGGCCCAGGCCCACCGGCCGCCAGCGGGAGTTCGACGCGCCGGCCTGGTCGGTCGGGTAGAAGTTGATGTCCACCACGCGGTCGAGGAAGGTGACGGCGGTGCGGACCGTCGCGTCGAGCTTCTGCCAGTCCATCTCGCCGTCGGTGCCGAGGTGGGCGGAGAGGTTGACCGAGCCGAGGTTGCAGACGGCGGTCTCGCCGTCGTCGGAGACCTCCAGGATCTCGGTGCACAGGTTCGAGGAGTGGACGACGTTGCCGGGCAGCGCCGTCTGGTTGGCGGTGCGGTTGGCGGAGTCCTTGAAGTTCAGCCAGCCGTTGCCGGTCTGCGCGAGGGTGCGCATCATCCGGGCGTAGAGCTGGCGGGCCGGGATGGTCTTGATGGCCAGACCGGCGGACTCGGCCTTGTGGTAGGCGGCGTCGAAGTCGCCGCCCCACAGGTCGACGAGCTCGGGTACGTCGGCGGGGGAGAACAGCGACCAGTCGGTGTCGGAGTCCACCCGGCGCATGAACTCGTCGGGGATCCAGTGCGCGAGGTTGAGGTTGTGCGTACGCCTGGCCTCCTCGCCGGTGTTGTCGCGCAGCTCCAGGAACTCCTCGATGTCGGCGTGCCACGTCTCCAGGTAGACGGCGGCGGCGCCCTTGCGCCGGCCGCCCTGGTTGACGGCGGCGACGGACGCGTCGAGGGTGCGCAGGAACGGGACGATGCCGTTGGAGTGCCCGTTGGTGCCGCGGATCAGCGAGCCGCGGGAGCGGATCCGGCTGAACGGGATGCCGATGCCGCCGGCGTGCTTCGAGAGCCGGGCGACCTGGTGGTAGCGGTCGTAGATCGAGTCCAGCTCGTCGAGCGGGGAGTCCAGCAGGTAGCACGACGACATCTGCGGGTGCCGGGTGCCGGAGTTGAAGAGCGTGGGGGAGCTGGGGAGGTAGGAGAGCGTGCTGGTCAGCGCGTAGAGCTCGCCGACCTCGACGAGGGCGCGCACCGAGTGGTCCTCGGCCAGGCCGCAGGCGACGCGCAGCAGGAAGTGCTGCGGGGTCTCGATGACCTGGCGGGTGATCGGGTGCCGCAGCAGATAGCGGCTGTGCAGGGTGCGCAGGCCGAAGTACTCGAGGCGGTCGTCGGCGGTGTCGTCGATCATCGCGTCCAGGCGGGCGGCGTGCAGCAGGACGAACTCGGCGGTGGCGTCGGCGATCAGGCCTTCGCGGTGCCCGACGGCGATGGAGGCGGAGAAGGAGACGGCGCCCTGCCCCGCCGCCTCGTCGGCGACCGCGCGGGCCAGCAGCCGGGCCGCGAGCCGGCTGTACTGCGGGTCCTCGGAGATCAGTCCGGCGGCGGCCTCGGTGGCCAGCGCCCGCAGTTCGGCCTCGTCCGATCCGGCGTTGCGGCCGCGGAGGGCGGCAGCGGCGACCCGGCCGGGGTCGGTGTCGGGGAGGTCGACGGTCAGTTCCGTCAGGGTGTGCAGCAGGATGGTTCCTGCTGAGGCGGGGGCTGCGGGCGCGATGGTCACGTTGGTGCTCTCTCCCTCGAACGCGGCGACGGCGTCGCGAGGGGGGAGGAGCAGGCGCGTTCGGGCACACCGCATCAGGGCAGGGGTGTGCCATATCGCGTCCGCCGGCCCAACCCGCGAGGCCCGGACAACACTGCACCCGGAAGGCAGGACCGGGTGCGCCGTCGGCAGGTGGCCGGACTGTGCGGGCGTGCGCAGGCACGACCGCTCACCGTTGCGGGGCAGTGCCGGATTCTCACCGGCTTCCCCTGCGTGGACAGCGGTCCTGAGCATACATCTAGTGGCGCCTCGCAGCGGTAACCCCAGATGTTGTGTCTGGTGTGTTGCGCCGTGGACGGTATGCGTTACAACGGGAGGGCGTACGTGAACAGGTGGACGCCCGGAACGGGCGACCAGTCGCGGTCCGGCGTGCGCCGGAATCCGAGCCGTTCGTAGATCCGGTGGGCGCCGGTCATCGACTGCTGGGTGGACATCACCAGTTGCCGGACGCCGAGGGCGCGGGCCCGTTCCACACACGCCAGGACGAGTGCCTCGCCGGTGCCGCGGCCGCGCGCGGACGGGTCGACGGCGAGCATCCGGAACTCCGCCTCGCCGTCCCGGGCTATGTCGCCCCAGGGGCTGCCGGGAGGGGCGAACGTCACGCAGCCGAGCAGCGTGTCGTCCGCCGCGTCGACGGCGACGAGCACCTCCGCGGACACCGCGCGGGCGCGGGCGTCGCGCAGCTTCGGGGCGTACTGGCCGTCCGGCTGGGTGTGGCCGTCGGCGATGAAGGCGTCGGCGGTGATGCGGCCTGCCGCATCGAGCTCGTCCGCTCGCGCGGGGCGGATGATGATGTCCATCCCCGCAGTCTGCCGCATGGCCGGCGCCGGCCCGCGGGGAGTACGGGGGAGTCCATCGGGTGCCTTCAGACGACCGGGCTGAAGGCGCCGCGGGTCGCCTCCGCCGGCACTCGGCTGGGGGAGGACTGCTCCTCGCGACGCCGCTCCGCGGCCCTCGCGGCCCGGATCTGGCGGGAGATGCGGAGCTCGATGCCGAAGCCGATCAGGGCGGGCAGGGCGATGAGGAGGATCAGGGCGCCGGCGGCCAGGAGGCCGAGGAATGTGTTCATGCATCTATTTTCGCGGGGGGTGCTCCGCCATGGCAGTGGCAGGACTGACGCACTACCGCTAATTACTGCCAAGTGCGATGCTGGTCCCATGCTGGAAAACGTCGCAGTGGTGCTGATGGACGGCGGACACGCCTTCGAACTGGGCGTCGTCTGCGAAGTCTTCGGCATCGACCGCAGTGAGCAGGGGCTGCCCGTCTACGACTTCGCCGTCGTCGGCATCGGGAAGCAGCCCGTCCAGTTGCACAACGGCATGGACGTCTCGACGCCGTACGGGATCGACCGGCTGGAGGAGGCGGACCTCATCGCCGTCCCGGCCGGGTGCGACTACCCCGAGCGGGCGGAGTACCCGCCGGAGCTGCTGCGCGCGCTGCGCGGAGCCGTGGAGCGGGGCGGCCGGGTGCTCAGCGTGTGCTCGGGGGCGTTCGTGCTGGGCGCGGCCGGGCTGCTGGACGGCCGGAGCTGCACCACGCACTGGCGGCACACGGACGCGCTGGCGCGCCGCTTCCCGCTCGCCCGGATCGAGCCGGACGTGCTGTACGTGGACGACGACCCGGTGATCACGTCCGCCGGTACGGCCGCGGGCATCGACGCCTGTCTGCACCTGGTCCGCAAGGAGCAGGGCGGCGCGGTGGCCTCCGGCATCGCCCGGCGCATGGTGGTGCCGCCGCACCGGGAGGGCGGGCAGGCGCAGTACGTGGACCGGCCGCTGCCGCGCGGCCGGTGCGACACCGTGGGCGCGGTGCTCAGCTGGATGGAGCGCCATCTGGACCGTGAGGTGACCGTCGAGGAACTGGCCGCCCGCGCCCATATGTCGCCGCGCACCTTCGCCCGCCGCTTCCACCAGGAGACCGGCACCACCCCGTACCGCTGGCTGCTGGGCCAGCGGGTGCTGCTGGCGCGCGAGTTGCTGGAGGGGACGGACGAGACGATGGACGCGATCGCCGCCCGCGCGGGCTTCGGCAGCTCGGCGACCCTGCGCCATCACTTCGCCCAGTGGGTGGGCACCACCCCGCAGGCCTACCGCCGGACGTTCAGGGACCCGGTGCCCGCGCGGAGCGCGTGACACCGGGTCCCGGGGAGCCGCGGAGGAACCGGCGGCTCAGGAGAGATCAGTTGAGAACCGCCGGCTCAGGATCCAGCGGCAGCTCTTTCTTGACGCCCGGCTCACCGGAGTCGGCCGTGTAGTCGGAGGGCGAGGTCTCGTCGACGCCCTCAGGCGCCTTGAGCGCCTTGAGGACGAAGGTCAGCACGACCGCCACCACTATGTTGATCACGAAGGCCGTGAGGCCGATGTAGCCCTTCTCGCCGATGTACGGGATCAGGTCCGCGTTCCCGGCGAAGTGGTTCTGCGCCGGGGTGTGCTGCTCGTACGCCTTCCAGGTGCCGTAGAACATGCCCGCGGCCCAGCCGGCCAGCAGCGCCCAGCGGTGGAACCACCGGGTGAACAGACCGCCGACGATGGCCGGGACGGTCTGCAGGATCCAGATGCCGCCCAGCAGCTGGAAGTTGATCGCGACGGTCTTGTCCATGGTGAGGACGAAGATCAGCGCGCCGACCTTCACCAGCAGCGACACCAGCTTGGAGACCTTGGTCTCCTGCGCGGGGGTGGCGTCGGGCTTGATGAAGTCCTTGTAGATGTTGCGGGTGAACAGGTTCGCCGCGGCGATCGACATGATGGCCGCGGGCACCAGCGCGCCGATGCCGATCGCGGCGAACGCCACCCCCGCGAACCAGTCGGGGAACATGTCCTCGAACAGCTGCGGGATCGCCGTCTGCGGGTTGTACCCCTTCACCCCGACACCGACGCCGGCCGCCAGCGCCATGAAGCCGAGCATCGCCAGCAGGCCCAGCATCAGCGAGTACAGCGGCAGGATGGTGGTGTTGCGGCGGATGACGTTGCGGCTCTTGCCGGACAGCACCGCGGTCACCGAGTGCGGGTACAGGAACAGCGCCATGGCCGAACCGAGCGCCAGGGTCGCGTACGCCCACTGCGCCTGTGGCCCGGAGACCAGCGAGCCCCTGGGCTTCCCCGTCGCCGGGTTGACGGTGGCGTAGGCCTTGCCCGCCTTGTCGAAGATGCTGTCGAAGCCGCCCAGCTTGTACGGGATGTAGATGATCGCCACCGCGATGACGATGTAGATCAGCGCGTCCTTGACGAACGCGATCATCGCGGGCGCGCGCAGCCCCGAGGAGTACGTGTACGCCGCGAGCACCCCGAACGCGATCAGCAGCGGCAGGTCCTTCATGAACCAGCTGGAGTTCTCGCCGCCGCCGACGCCCATCACGTCCAGGACCGCCTGGATCCCGACGAGTTGCAGCGCGATGTACGGCATCGTGGCGAGGATGCCGGTGACGGCCATCGCCAGCGACAGGCCCTTGGAGCCGAAGCGGCCGCGGATGAAGTCCGAGGACGTGACGTAGCCGTGCTTGTGGGAGATCGACCAGAGCCGCGGCAGGAAGAGGAAGACCAGCGGGTACGTGATGATCGTGTACGGCACCGCGAAGAAGCCGGCCGCGCCCGCCGCGTAGATCGCCGCCGGGACGGCGACGAAGGTGTACGCCGTGTAGAGGTCGCCGCCGAGCAGGAACCAGGTGATCCAGGTGCCGAAGCTCCGGCCGCCCAGACCCCATTCGTCCAGGCTCAGCGCGTTGTCGGCGCGCCGCCAGCGGGCCGCCAGGAAGCCCAGGACGGTGACCGCCACGAAGAAGAAGATGAAGACGCCGAGCGCCACACCGTTGACACCACCGGTCATGACGCGGCCCCCTTGCGTGCGCGTTCCTCACGGCGGACCAGGAGGTAGGCGATCGTGGTCAGTCCGGCCGAGATGAACACCCAGGCCATCTGGTACCAGTAGAAGAACGGGATGCCGATGAACTCCGGCGTCAGCCGCGAGTAGGAGCTGACCCACAGCATCGCGACCAACGGGATGACCAGGCATACACCGGCCACCACACGCGAAGGTGTGACGACCGGTGTGCGGTTGGGCGTAGGTGAGGTTTCCGGTGGTGCTGACATCTTCTCGGCTCCGTCCCCTAGAGCGAATCTCCTGCGTAATGCGCAGGAAATCTAGGGCAGCACTCCGCCACACGTCACTAGCGGTCCGCATATCGGTACGGACTCGATCCCGGACGAGAGGGGAATCGGGTGGATCGGAGCCGGTTCGGCCGGAATTCGGCCGCGGTCGGTCGGTGGTCAGTCGGTGGGGCGGCTCAGCCTGGCGACGAACTTGTACCGGTCGCCGCGGTAGACGGAACGCACCCATTCGACCGGTTCACCCGTGGTGTCGATGGAGTGCCGGGACAGCATCAGCATCGGCAGGCCGACGTCCGTGCCGAGCAGGCCGGCCTCGCGGGGAGTGGCCAGCGAGGTCTCGATGGTCTCCTCGGCCTCGGCCAGCCGTACGTCGTAGACCTCCGCCAGCGCCGTGTACAGGGAGGTGTACTTGGCGAGGCTGCGGCGCAGCGCGGGAAAGCGCTTCGCCGACAGATGGGTGATCTCGATGGCCATCGGCTCGCTGTTGGCGAGCCGCAGCCGCTCGATGCGCAGCACCCGGCCGCCGGTCTTCATGTCGAGGAGGCCGGCGAGCCGGTCGTCCGCGGTGATGTAGCCGATGTCCAGGAGCTGTGACGTGGGCTCCAGGCCCTGGGCGCGCATGTCCTCCGTGTACGAGGTGAGTTGCAGTGCCTGGGAGACCTTCGGCTTGGCGACGAAGGTGCCCTTGCCCTGGATGCGTTCGAGGCGCCCCTCGACCACCAGTTCCTGCAGGGCCTGCCGCACGGTGGTGCGGGAGGTGTCGAATTCCGCCGCGAGCGTGCGCTCCGGCGGGACCGGTGTGCCGGGCGGCATCGTCTGCGTGATGTCCAGCAGATGTCGCTTGAGGCGGTAGTACTTGGGCACACGCGCGGTGCGCCCGGCGGCGCCCGCCGTCTCCGGCACGTCCGATGCCGGCGTGCCGCCGCCCCCGTCGCTGTCCATGACGTCTACTCCCGACTGCTGTCGTGCTGCCGTCACCGGCTCCTCCGTCTATCGCGGCTCACATGGTGGCACGGGCTGCTGTGGTCCAGGGAGGCGATGGCAGGTGACGTCCCCCTCAGGTGTCGGTCCGATAACAGACCTAACAGCGCTTCTTATACACCCTTGACACCCCTAAAGGTCTAGGCCAAGCTGCGCTCACTGGTCTAAACCATTAAAGACCAATCCCAGACCCACAAGCAGGACGCGGCATTTGCCGTGTCTCGCGGCAGCCGACTTTTCGGGCGGTGGGGGGTGGTTTCGGGCATCCTGAGGAGGGTGGCATGAAGCGCAAGCTCATCGCGGCAATCGGTGTCGCGACCATGATCGCGGGCGTCGCAGCGTGTGGCAGCGACAAGAAGGACGACACGGCCGCGAAGCCGGCGGACCGCAAGGACACCGTGACCGTCTGGCTCATGAGTGACGCCCAGAGCACCTGGCCGGAGCTGGTCAAGAGCGTCAATGACGAGTTCAAGGCGAAGTACCCGAACGTCACCGTGAAGGTGCAGTACCAGCAGTGGAGCGACAAGGTCCAGAAGCTGGACGCCGCGCTCTCCGGCTCCAGCGCTCCGGATGTCGTCGAGCTCGGCAACACCGAGACCATGACCTACATCCTCAACGGTGCCCTCGCCGAGGTCGACAAGACCAAGTTCGAGAATTCGGCCACCTGGATCAAGGGCCTCGAGGACACCTGCTCGTACCAGGGCAAGCTCTACTGCGTGCCGTACTACGCCGGTGCCCGTGTGGCGATCTACAACGCCGATGTCTTCAAGGCCGCGACCGGCTCCGCCGACATGCCGAAGACCGAGACCGACCTGACCGCCGCGCTGGACAAGATCGCGGCCGCGAAGGGCGCCGACAAGGCGTACTCGCCGCTCTACCTGCCGGGCGAGTACTGGTACGCGGCCATGTCCTACGTCAAGGCGTACGGCGGCCAGATCGCCAAGTACGACGGCGGCAAGTGGACCGGCACCCTGTCCTCCCCGGAGGCCCAGGAAGGTCTGAAGCACTTCATCGAGCTGGTCAACAAGTACAACCACGGTGACAAGACCAAGGACGAGGCGGACCACGCCGCGGTCATGGCCCAGGAGAAGACCGCGCTGATCTACGGCAACGGCTGGGAGTCCGGCAGCGTCGTCGACACCAAGGCGCCCGGCAACCCGAAGCTGAAGGACGCCATCAAGACGGCCGGTATGCCCGGCCCGAACGGCAAGGCGCTGCCGTCCTTCATCGGTGGCTCGGACCTCGCCGTCGTCGGCAAGTCCAAGGTCCAGGACCTCGCCAAGGAGTGGATCGCCAGCTTCACCAGCGAGAAGTCCGAGGCCGTGCTGGCCGGCAAGAAGATCCTCCCGAACAACACCAAGCAGCTCGAGCCGCTGAAGTCGGACCCGGCCACCGCGCCGATCGCCAACGCGGTGCCGGACGCCTGGTTCACCCCGATCGCTCCGGGCTGGGCCACGATCGAGAAGCAGAACATCCTCAAGAACATGCTGCTCGACATCATCAAGGGCAAGTCCATCGCCGACGCCACCAAGGCGGCCGACGACAAGATCAACTCGCTGATCAACAACGCCTCCTGATCCCAGGCTCCGCCCGTGGGGGGCGGGGAAACAGGCGCAGGCCGTGTCTGACAAATGGCGCCGTCCGCCCGGAGGGCGGGGCCCGGGGCGTCTGGTGCGTGCGATCGCAAGGCGGAGGGTCGTCCTCGTACCGGGGTACGTGGATGAGCCCGACAACGCAGCGAGCGTGCGTGCCAGGCGCCCCGGGCTGGGGGCACCCCCAGCGGTAGCTGGGGGAGGGATTTGTCAGACACGGCCCGGGCGGACGGTCCACGGTCGTGGGCCGTCCGCCTCCGCACCCGGCATGGACGACGAAGAAAGGTCAGCGAGATGAGTGCCGCCGACACGCATGCCACCGAGCCGCTGGAGCGGGGCCTCGTGGAGAGCCCGCCGCCGGCTCAGGACCGGCCCGCATCCGGGCGGGGGGCCCGCCGCCGGCCGGCCACCCGGCAGAACAGAACCCTGCCGTACTTGCTGATCACTCCGGCCCTGGTGGTCATGGCGGGCGTGCTCGGCTGGCCGCTGATCGACACCGTCGTGCTGTCCTTCCAGGACATGAGACGCAACAACCTGTGGGGCGGTACAACACCCCCGTGGGTCGGTCTCGACCAGTACACGACGATCCTCGGCGACTCCGAGTTCTGGCACGTGTTCATCCGCACGGTCGTCTTCGTCGTCGTCTGTGTCTTCTTCACCATGCTGCTCGGGCTGCTCATAGCGATGCTGCTGCAGCGGGTGTCGCCCTGGCTCCGGGTGATGATCACCAGCGCGATGGTCGCCGTCTGGGCGATGCCGCTGCTGGTCTCCACCTCGGTCTTCAAGTTCATGTTCGACTCGGACTACGGGTTGGTCAACGAGCTGCTCAGCAAGCTCCCCGGGGTCGACTACGCCGGGCACAACTGGTTCCTCAACCCCACCTCGGGGCTGGCGATCATCGCCGCCCTGGTGGTCTGGGCGGCCATCCCGTTCATCGCCATCAGCCTGCACTCGGCGCTCACCCAG
This sequence comes from Streptomyces sp. RKAG293, assembly GCF_023701745.1. Taxonomy (NCBI): domain Bacteria; kingdom Bacillati; phylum Actinomycetota; class Actinomycetes; order Kitasatosporales; family Streptomycetaceae; genus Streptomyces; species Streptomyces sp. RKAG293. Next base: position 5,898,666 of record NZ_JAJOZB010000001.1, read on the forward strand.
GTGCCCAAGGAGCTGGAGGAGGCGGCCAGGATCGACGGCGCCAGCGGCTTCGGCATCTTCCGGTTCGTCACCTTCCCGGTGATCAAGCCGGTCTTCGTCATGACGACGACGCTGTCGATCATCTGGGACTTCGGTGTGCTCGGCCAGGTGCTGCTGATGCGCAACAACCACCCGGAGCCGGACTACCAGCTGCTGGGCCTCTACTCCTTCACCCAGGCGTTCACCAGTAACTCCTTCAGCACGGGTGCCGCGATCTCCATCATCACCGTGGTGATGCTGTCCGGCGTCTCCGTCTACTACCTGCGCCAGCTGATGAAGATCGGAGAGGTCGAGTGACTACCGCCGCCAAGGTCACCTACAAGAGCAAGAAGAAGAACCGCACCGGCTGGAACATCCTCGGCCTGCTCACCTTCGTGGTCATGGGCTTCCCGGTCTACTGGATGGTCATCACCGCGCTGCGGCCCAGCACCGAGATCCTCAGCTACCACCAGAAGCTCTGGCCGAGCTCGATCACGTTCGACCAGTTCAACCGGGCGATGGACATGCCCAACTTCTGGGACAACGTGAAGAGCAGCGTGATCATCTCGCTGTTCAGCGTCGTCATCGCCATCGGCGTCGGACTGCTCGCCGCCTACGCGCTGGGCCGCTTCCACTTCTGGGGCCGCCGCGGGCTGATGATCACGCTGCTGCTGATCCAGATGATCCCCGGCACGTCGATGCTGATCCCCATCTACATCCAGCTCAACGACATGGGCGGGCTGAACCAGTACTGGGGCGTCATCGTCGTGTACGCGGCGACGACGCTGCCCTTCTCGGTGTGGATGCTGCGCGGATTCATCGTCAACATCCCCAAGGAGCTGGAGGAGTCGGCCATGGTCGACGGCTGCAGCCAGATGGCCGCCTTCCGCCGCGTGGTCTTCCCGCTGCTGGCCCCGGGTCTGGTCGCCGCCTCGATCTACGCCCTGATGACGGCCTGGAACGAATACCTTTTCGCTTACGTCCTCCTCCAGGACAACGACAAGTACACCCTCAGCATTTGGCTGCTGAACTTCACCGGCCAGCGCGGTACCGACTTCGGCGCGCTGATGGCGGGCTCCATCCTGGTGGCCCTGCCCGTGGTGATCTTCTTCGTCATGGTCCAGCGCAAGGTCGCTTCCGGTCTGACCGCCGGGGCGGTGAAGGGATGACCGTCATTTCTACCGACTCCGCCCCCGACACTCTCACTCAGGACGCGCTCGCCGTCCTGCAGCCGGGTTTCATCGGGACCACCGCGCCCGAGTGGCTGCTGCAACGGCTCGCCGAGGGTCTCGGCTCCGTGGCGCTGTTCGCCCGGAACATCGAATCGCCCGAGCAGCTGTCCGCGCTCACCGCGCAGTTGCGCGCGGTACGGGCGGACGTGCTGGTCGCGGCCGACGAGGAGGGCGGTGACGTCACCCGCCTCGAAGCGCGGACCGGCTCGTCCTTCCCCGGCAACCTCGCGCTCGGCGCGGTCGACGACGCGGACCTGACGCAGGAGGTGGCGGCGGAGCTCGGCCGCCGGCTCGGCACCTGCGGGGTCAACTTCAACTGGGCGCCGTCCGCGGACGTCAACTCCGACCCCGGCAACCCGGTGATCGGCGTACGGTCCTTCGGCTCCGACCCGCACCTGGTCGCGCGCAACACCGCCGCGTACATCACCGGTCTGCAGTCCGCCGGGGTGGCGGCCTGCACCAAGCACTTCCCCGGCCACGGCGACACGGCCGTCGACTCGCACCACTCGATGCCCAACATCGAGGTCGGTCTGCAGACCCTGCAGGACCGTGAACTGGTGCCGTTCCGGGCCGCCGTCGCCGCCGGGACCAAGGCCGTGATGAGCGCCCACATCCTGGTGCCGGCCCTCGACCCGGACCGGCCCGCCACGCTCAGCCCCAGCGCGCTCAACGGGCTGCTGCGCGCGCCCGCCGCGGCGGGCGGCCTCGGTTACGACGGACTCATCGTCACCGACGGCATCGAGATGCAGGCCATCGCGGCGACGTACGGCATCGAACGCGGCACCGTCATGGCGCTGCTGGCCGGCGCCGACGCCATCTGTGTCGGCGGGGGTCTCGCCGACGAGGAGACCGTGCTGCGGCTCCGCGACGCCATCGTGCGTGCGGTGCGCGACGGTGATCTGCCCGAGGAGCGGCTCGCCGACGCCGCGGCCCGGGTGCGGTCGCTCGCGGCATGGACGGCCGAGCGGTCGGGTGCGGCGGAGGGGACCGCACCCGACCCCGAGGTCGGCCTCATCGCGGCCCGCCGGGCCGTGCGCGTGACCCGTACGGAGGAGTACGTACCGATCGCGACCGCGCCGTACGTGGCCGCCTTCACCCCGGTCGCGAACATCGCGGTCGGCGCCGAGACGCCCTGGGGGGTCGCCGCGGAATTGGAGCGGCTGCTGCCCGGCACCGTGACCGGCACCTTCCGTGCGGCGGACGCCGAGGACGGCGGGGTGGACGCCCTCTGCGCGAAAGTGCTGCAGTCCGCGTCCGACCGTAGGATCGTCGCAGTGGTCCGCGACGTGCACCGCCACGCGTGGATGGCCGACGCACTGGACGCCCTGCTCGCCGCCCGGCCGGACACGGTCGTGGTGGAGATGGGGGTGCCCCAGGCGCCGCCGTCCGGCGCGCTGCACATCGCGACCCATGGCGCTGCCCGTGTGTGCGGGCGAGCAGCCGCGGAGGTCATCGCCGGCAAGGAAGCCGGGGTCTGACCGGCGCGGAGGAGCTACGCAACAGCCTGGAGGCCCACCGCATGTCCGTCCCGACGCCGGACCGGAAGATTCTGATACCGGGCCGGATCATGTCCGGTGAGATGGCCGAGCAGCCCGCTGTACTGCGGCGCATCCTGGACCGGGGTGCGCCGCGGATCCGCGCGGTCGCCGCGAAGGTCGCGGCCCGCAACCCGCGCTTCGTGCTGCTCACCGCCCGCGGTACGTCCGACAACGCGGCGCTGTACGCGAAGTACCTGATCGAGGTGCTGCTCGGCAAGCCCGCGGGTCTCACCTCGATGTCGACCACCACCGCGTACGGCGCGACGCCGGACCTCACGGACTGCCTGGTCATCACCGTCAGCCAGTCCGGTGGCTCGCCCGACCTGGTGGCCTCCACCCGGGCGGCCCGCGAGGCCGGCGCGATCACCGTCGCGGTGACGAACAACCCGGAGTCCCCGCTCGCCGAGGTCTCCGAGTTCCACATCGACGTGCTGGCGGGACCGGAGAAGGCGCTTCCGGCGACCAAGACGTACACCGCCGAGCTGCTGGCCCTGTACCTGTTCGTCGAAGGTCTGCGCGGTGGTGACGGCTCCGCCGCCGAGGTGCTGCCGGAACTGGCCGAGGGGATCCTGGCGCGCGGCGCCGAGGTCAAGGCGCTGGCCGGCCGCTACCGCTTCGCGGAGCGCATGGTCATCACCTCCCGCGGTTACGGCTACCCGACCGCGAGGGAAGCCGCGCTGAAGCTGATGGAGACCAGCTACATCCCGGCCCTGGCGTACTCGGGCGCGGATCTGCTGCACGGCCCGCTGGCCATGGTCGACAACATCTCGCCGGTGATCGCCATCGTCACCGAGGGCAGGGGCGGAGAGGCCCTCCAGCCGGTCCTGGACCGGCTGCGCGGCCGGGGCGCGGACCTGGTGGTCATCGGCCCGCAGGCCCAGGTGGACGCCGCCTCCGCGGGCTTCGCCCTGCCGACGAAGGGCGTCGCCGAGGAGGTCCAGCCGATCCTGGAGATCCTGCCGCTGCAGATGCTGGCCTACGAGGTCACCATCGCCCGTGGCCAGGACCCGGACGCCCCCCGCGCCCTCGCCAAGGTGACGGAGACGCACTGACGCGGTCCCGCCGTGTCGCACGTGAAAGGCCCCGTCGCGTGCTGCGACGGGGCCTTCCGCGTGCGTGCGGGGAGGTGCGGGCGGCGTGAACGGTGCCGGTGCCGGTGCCGGAAAACGCCACGGGCCGCGGCGCCGGGAAGGGACCCTCAGCCCTTCCAGCACCGCAGCCCGGAGCTGCTGTCGACGCCGTGGCCGACGGGGTGTGCGGTTCCCCGTGGCCCGTTAGGGCCGACCGGTGAGGCCACGGCGTAGTCAGGGCAGAGAACGCCTGGCCTCGATCCACCCTCCTGTGCGGGGAGGATGGAGGTCTGTTCGGTCCATTGTGGACTAGACCATTCGTCCTTGTCCATGGAATCGCGGCCATCGGTGGAAAAAGGCCCGGCACGGATGGCCCGAATTGGCCTGTACGCTCGCAGACGTGCCCTCCATGAACGACCTCGTACGCCAGCACACCGGCCTCGACGACTCCGATCTCGAATGGCTTCACCTGCTGGTCTCCGAGTGGCAGCTGCTCTCCGACCTGTCCTTCGCCGACCTCGTCCTGTGGGTGCCCACCCTGGACGGCACGCGCTATGTCTCGGTCGCCCAGATGCGGCCGAACACCGGGCCGACCTCGTACCAGGACGACATGGTCGGCCATCTGGTGCCGCGCGGCCGCCGCCCCATGCTGGACGCGGCCCTGGACGAGGGCCGGATCGTCCGTGAGGGCGACCCCGAATGGCGGGACGAGGTCCCGGTCCGGGTCGAGTCGATCCCGGTCCGCCGCGAGGGCCGGGTGCTGGGCGTGATCGCCCGCAACACCAACCTGCTGACCGTCCGCACCCCCAGCCGGCTCGAGCTCACCTATCTGCAGAGTGCCTCCGACCTGGCGCAGATGATCGCCGCCGGCTCCTTCCCGTTCCCCGCCGAGCAGGTCGACATGGACGCGGCGCCGCGCGCCGGCGACGGTCTGATCCGGCTCGACGCGGACGGCATCGTGCAGTACGCCAGCCCCAACGCGCTCTCCGCGTACCACCGGCTGGGCCTCGCCGCCGACATCGTCGGACTGCACCTCGGCGCGACCACCGCCGAACTCGCCCCCGCCCGCGGCCCGGTGGACGAGGCGATGGTCAAACTCGCCAGCGGCTGGGCGCCCCGCGAGGCCGAGGTCGAGGGCGGCGACGGCGTCATCCAGCTGCGCACCATCCCGCTGCGGCCCAAGGGCACCCACATCGGCTCGCTCGTACTGCTGCGCGACGTCACCGAGCTGCGGCGCCGTGAGCGCGAGTTGATGACCAAGGACGCCACCATCCGGGAGATCCACCACCGGGTGAAGAACAATCTGCAGACCGTCGCCGCGCTGCTGCGGCTGCAGGCCCGCCGGATGGATTCCGACAAGGCGCGCGAGGCGCTGGAGGAAGCGGTCCGCCGGGTCGGCTCGATCGCCATCGTGCACGAGACGCTCTCCCAGAACCTGGACGAGCGCGTCGAGTTCGACGACATCGCCGACCGGGTGCTCTCGATGGTCGCCGAGATCTCACCCGGCCGCGTCACCGCCCGCCGTACCGGGCGCTTCGGCATCCTGACCGCCGAGGTCGCCACCCCGCTGGCGATGGTTCTCACCGAACTGCTGCAGAACGCGCTGGAGCACGGCTTCGGCCCGGGGGAGAGCGGCACGGTCGAGGTGGGGGCGACGGCCGGCCGCGACAAGCTGATCATCACCGTCCAGGACAACGGCCGCGGGCTGCCGGAGGGCTTCAACCCGCAGCGGGCCGGAAATCTGGGCCTGCAGATCGTCCGCACCCTGGTGGTCGGCGAACTGTCCGGCACGTTCGACATGGTCCCGGCGCCGGAGGGCGGCACCAAGGTCGTGCTGGAACTCCCCGCCGAGGCCTAGTGATCCGGGGCCCGGTCCTCCGGGGCCGGCGGTGAGGGCGAACAGCAGTAAGCCCCGACCGCCAAGGCGGTCGGGGCTTACTGGATGCTGTGTGCTGCGCGTACGAATTCGGGTGCTGCGCGCTGCGGCTCGGGGGTAAAGCGGGGGCGTCAGACGCTGGCGTTGCGGGCCCTGTTGCGGGCGGCGCGGCGCTTCATTGCGCGACGCTCGTCCTCGCTGAGGCCACCCCAGACGCCTGCGTCCTGGCCGCTCTCCAGCGCCCACTGCAGGCACTGCTCCATGACGGGGCAGCGGCGGCAGACGGCCTTGGCTTCCTCGATCTGCAGCAGCGCAGGACCGGTGTTGCCGATGGGGAAGAAGAGTTCCGGGTCTTCCTCGCGGCAAACGGCGCGATGACGCCAGTCCATGGCTGCTCCAACTCCTTTGTGACAAGCACGTTGCTTGTGAATGTGAACGCTTTCACGAATCCCCTCACAGGGCACGGCACTACGCCCAGTTACCTGGTGCAGTTCCGCTGGTGTGAGGTGGTGGATTCGGGCTCTCAAGGGACTCCGGTTGTTGGCCGTCCCGATCGCCATGTAGAGACTCGCAAACCTGGGCTGCGGATACAACCCCTTCAGGAAAGTTTTTTTTGATTCCTCGGTGTCGCCTGCATCACAGCCGTACTTCCATGGGGTGCAGGGCAGCCTAAACGTTCGAGTAAAAGGACTTTGGGCTCTTCCGCTTACACAATCACACGCAGTGCACGGCGTACGCCTGTGAAGGTTGCGCTGGTACGCAGCCCCAGGTGGTCGCCGTCCACCTGGAACGGGAGTGGAGCCTGCGAATGCAAGGTGAAGTCCGTCAGGTCGTGGACGGACGCCACATGCTTACCGTGCGGGCCTCGATCGGGGGTCGAACGCAGCAGTTGCGTGGCGTAACGCATCGCTGACGTCGTCGACATCTTCGAGACTCCGAGCAGGTCGAGGCCGGTGTCGAAGGAGGCCTCGGGGGACGCGTACACCGGACGATTGCCCAGGTAGGTCCAGGGGGCGGTGTTGCAGACTATGGCCAGCACCAGCCCGGTGACCGGGTCCTCGTCCGGGCGCTCCAGCGTGATCGAACCGCCCCGCCGGTGCGTCTCCGCCAGGAACTGGCGCATCACCTGGCGCATGTAGAGGGCGTGCGTCGAGCGCTTCCCCTGATCCCGCTGCTGTTCGACCCGGCCCACTACGCCGGCGTCGAAACCCAGCCCGGCGCAGAAGGTGAACCAGCGCGACGGCACTCCCTCGTCCTCCGTACCGGGCGTGCCGCTCACCAGGCCCAGGCCGACCGTGCGCGACGACTGGTCGTGGAGGGCGTCCAGCAGCGCGCCGGTCGCCTCGACGGCGTCATTGGGGAGTCCCAGGGCGCGCGCGAAGACATTGGTCGATCCGCCGGGGACCACGGCCAGCTGCGGCAGCCGGTCGGGATCGGGGCCGTTGTGCAGCAGTCCGTTGACCACTTCGTTGACGGTGCCGTCGCCGCCGAGTGCGACGACCAGTTCGATCTCGCCGCCCTCGGCCGCCTGCCGGGCGAGATCCCGGGCGTGGCCGCGGTACTCGGTGGCAGCCACTTCCAGCTTCAGATCGCTGGCGAGTGCGTGGGCCAGAACGTCACGGACCCGCGCACTGGTGGTGGTGGCAGCAGGGTTGACCACGAGAAGTGCGCGCATGAGGGGAAGCGTACCTACCCATAAGTACACCGGGCTACGCTGGCCGGTGTGAGCCAGATCCCCCCGACCCCGTCATCCAAACCGCGCCGGCTGACCGCCGCCGCGGGCCTCGCGGCCCTCGAAGGGCTCGCCCTCGCGGCCTGCGGGCTCGTGCTGCTGGTGCTGGCGCTGACCGGTCATTCCGACAACGTCCGCAACGCCGTGGTGGGTGCGCTCACCGTCCTCGCCCTCGGCGCGATCCCGCTGGCGGCGGCGTACGGGCTGCTGCACGCCCGGCGCTGGAGCCGCGGCCCCGCGCTGATCATCCAGCTACTGGCGCTGCCGGTGGCCTGGACGCTCGTGCACGGCTCGGCGGCGCTCGTCGCGGCCGGCGTCGCCCTGGCCCTGATGGCACTGGCCGGGCTGGTCCTTCTGATCCACCCCGCCACCACAGCCGCCCTCGGTATCGGCGACCGCGGCCAGGTCTAGGTTCTGCGGGCTGGGTTCCGCGGCCTGGGTTCCGCGGGCCGGGCTACTGCGGCCCGGTTTCCTGCCCCGTGAGGGGTTTTCTGCGCCCTGGGCCTGCCGGACGCCTCAGGGAGCTGTCCGGCAGGCGTCATGGGCTACTCCTCGACGAGGAGCTTCTCGCGGAGCTGCATGAGAGTGCGGGCCAGCAGCCGGGAGACGTGCATCTGGGAGATGCCGACCTCGATGGCGATCTGCGACTGGGTCATGTTGCCGAAGAACCGCAGCATGAGGATCTTCTTCTCCCGGGGCGGCAGTGACTCCAGGAGCGGTTTGAGCGATTCCCGGTACTCGACGCCCTCAAGGGCCTCGTCCATGGCACCGAGGGTGTCCGCGACGGCCGGGGAGTCGTCGTCGGTGTCCGGAACGTCGAGGGACAGGGTGCTGTAGGCGTTCGCGGATTCGAGTCCCTCCAGCACCTCCTCCTCCGTGATCTTGAGCTGGACCGCCAGCTCGTGCACGGTCGGCGCCCGGCCGAAGCGCTGGGAGAGCTCTCCGGTGGCGGTGGTGAGGGCCAGCCGCAGCTCCTGGAGCCTGCGGGGGACGCGGACGGCCCAGCCCTTGTCCCTGAAGTGACGTTTGATCTCGCCGACGACCGTGGGAGTCGCGTACGTGGAGAACTCCACGCCGCGGTCCACGTCGAAGCGGTCGACGGACTTGATCAGACCGATGGTGGCGACCTGGGTGAGGTCGTCCAGCGGCTCCCCGCGGTTGCGGAAGCGCCGCGCCAGGTGCTCCACCAAGGGCAGGTGCATACGCACCAGCCGGTTGCGCAGCTCGGCGCGTTCCGGTGAGCCGTCCGGGAGCTTGCTCAGCTCCACGAAGAGCGCTCGGGCGCCGGCCCGGTCATGCGGGTCGTGCTGCTCTTGCTGGTCCATGGGATCCGCCTGCTCCGCCGCGTCCATTCCATCCGTACGGGACCCGGGGTGCTGCCGCGCCGAATACCGCCCGACCGCCCCGGCGGGCGACGCCTGGGCGGGTACGGCGGCACGGCCCCGCACCGCGGGCGTGCCGCTGTCCGCCGGGGGTCCGGGAGCTGCCTCCCGGGAAAGATCAGCACTCATGGCGTTTCCCCGTTCCGTGCACGGTTGTACCGTTACCGGCCCTTCGGGGGACCGGGACACGCTGACCTGCTTCGGGTCCGCGCCTGCGGGCTGCCTGCATCTGGGGACCTCACGACTGTCCGGGGCCGGCACCGCGCTTCTTGTGCAGGCTGATGCTGACGGTCTTGTCCTCCGCGACCGTGGCATCCACCTCGCCCGCCAGTGCGGAGAGCACTGTCCAGGCGAAGGTGTCCCGCTCCGGAGCGCGACCATCGGTCGTGGGCGCCGAAACTCTCACCCACAGAGCGTCTCCGACGAGTCGGAAGACGCAACTCAATACGCTGCCGGGAACGGCCTGCTGCAGCAGGATCGCGCACGCCTCATCCACGGCGATGCGCAGGTCTTCGATCTCGTCGAGGGTGAAGTCCAGCCGTGCCGCGAGTCCGGCCGTAGCCGTACGCAGCACCGACAGATAGGCCCCCGCCGCGGGCAGCCGGACCTCAACGAAGTCCTTCGTCCCGGGCTCGCCTGCGATCTGGGACACCCTCACCTCCAAGGTGGCACACAGTGATTGCTCTGGTTCGCCAGCGACGCTATCGCGATCTGTGCCCTGATGTCGCCCGGACGGAGCACTGCCGCCGCCATGAGTGAGCCCTGGCCCGACACCCCACGACTGTCACCCATGGTAAGCGTATGAGTACGCAACGTGGCTAGGGGTGTGCGGTCTCAATTCGAAAGAGATGTCGCATCGTTGCCGACACGCGGGTGGACTGCCAGGTCGGCGAGGGTGCGCAGCGGTTCGCCGGTCAGTCGTTGCACGGTCCAGCCGTCCTGTCCGAAGGCGCCGATGGAGCGGTAGAAGCCGATCGCGGGATCGTTCCAGTCCAGTACTGCCCATTCGAAGCGCTCGTAGCCGCGCGTGACGCAGATCGAGGCCAGTTCCGCCAGGAGCGCCTTGCCGTGGCCGCCGCCGCGCGCTTCGGGCTTTACGTACAGATCCTCCAGGTACACCCCGTGTGTGCCCGTCCAGGTGGAGAAATTCCGGAACCACAGGGCGAATCCCACCGTGCGGTCCCCGGACGAATCACCGGATACGCCCCCGGAGCCGGCTGCGGGCGCGTCCGCGGATTCGTCCTCCGCGATCAGGGCGAAGATCGCCGGGTGCTCGCAGAAAAGGGCGTCGTGCAGTTGCTCCGGCGTCGCGCGGGCTTCCTCCAGCGCCTTTTCGTACTCCGCGAGTTCGCGGATCATGGCGTGGATCGCCGGGACGTCGGCGGGGGTGGCGGCTCGGATCATGAGCCCAGGCTACGTCCCGATGATGTGGCGCAGGTAAGCCTGGGGATCGGTCAGATACCGGCGCCAGTGGTCGACGATCGCCAGGTCCTCCCAGCGCGCGGAACGCGCTCCGTCCTCGCCGATCTCGAGGATCGTGGCGCCCGGGGTCGCGGTCAGCAGCGGGGAGTGAGTGGCGCAGATCACCTGGGCGCCGGTGCCGGCGAGCTCGTGCATCAGGCCCACCAGGTGCAGACAGGACGTGAAGGAGAGCGCCGCCTCCGGCTCGTCCATCACGTACAGGCCGGGCTGCCGGAACATCTCGCGGAAGGCCGTCAGGAAGCCCTCTCCGTGGCTCATGGTGTGCACGGCGACGTCCTCGCGTTCCAGGGCGTCCAGGGCGGTCTCGGCGCGCAGGAAGAAGCCCTTGCGGCGGGTGCGGGGGCCGTCGAGCATGCGGCGGCCGGCCCGGGTGGCGTCGAAGCGGATCCGCTGGCCCAGATCGGACTTCTCGCGGTTGCTCGCGTACTTGTACCCGGCCCGGCCGCCGTACGGGTCCAGGCCGAAGCCCTCCGCGAGCGCCTCGACGAGGGTGGACTTGCCGGAGCCGTTCTCGCCGACGAGGAACGTGATCGGCGAGGTGAAGCGCAGCCCGCCGTCGAGCAGCTGGGCGACGGCGGGGACCCGCCAGGGCCAGGCGCCCGGCGGGAACTCGTCGGTGGCGGGAACATGCGCGTAGGCGCGTTCGATCAGCATGCGCGACCCGTCCTCATCCGGCCCGTCCTCATCCGGTCACGACGGCCGCGAGGCGGGTGCCGGGGGAGAAGGCGCCCTCGTCCGCCAGGGTGAACAGGCCGTGCAGCATCTTCGCCACGTAGACGCGGTCCGGGACCAGTCCGTGCCGGTCGGCGAAGTCCTCCGCGAAGGCGTCGAGGCCGGGGGTGGTGCGGGCGTAGCCGCCGTGGTGGAAGCGCTCGTCGAGCGTCCAGTCGCCGGTCCGCCCGCCGAACGCGTCCTCCTGCAGCCGCTGGACGGCGCCGCCGAGGAAGCCGCCCTTGAGGACCGGGAAGCCGATCGCGCGCTGGTTGCCGGGCGCCAGCCCCGCGGCCAGCCCGGCCAGCGTGCCGCCGGTGCCGCAGGCCACCGCGACGACGTCCGCCGCGCCGCGCAGCTCCCTGCCCAGCTCGGCGCAGCCGCGGGCCGCCAGCGCGTTGCTGCCGCCCTCGGGCACCACGTAGCAGCGGCCGAAGCGCTCCCGCAGCTCTTCGACGACGTCCGGCTCCGCCTTGCGGCGGTACGTGGTCCGGTCGACGAAGGCCAGCCGCATGCCGTCGGCCGCGGCGCGGGTCAGCGAGGGGTTCAGCGGGCGCCGGGCCAGCTCGTCGCCGCGGACGACGCCGATGGTCGTGAAGCCCAGCAGCCGTCCGGCGGCGGCGGTCGCGCGCAGATGGTTGGAGTAGGCGCCGCCGAACGTCAGCAGGGTGTCGTGGCCGGCGTCGGCGGCGGCCTGGAGGTTGAGCCGCAGCTTGCGCCATTTGTTGCCCGGCAGGTCCGGGTGGATCAGGTCGTCCCGCTTCAGCAGCAACCGGACGCCGTGCCGTGCGAGCCGGGCGTCCTCGATCGCGACCAGCGGTGAGGGCAGCCGGGGTCGCAGCGCGTCGAGCGGCAGGCCGGTGGCGGTCACCTCGTCATTGTCACCCGCACGGGTGAGGTCGGCAGCCCGCGGGTCGCAAACCGCCGCAATGGCCTCATCGGTCCCCCTGGCCGCGGAAGAAGCTCCCGAAAAGGGCCGCCCCCGGTGCATTCTTCTCACGTGAAGACGAACGGCATAGACCTCTCCGGCGGCCCGGACCCGGGGCGGGAGCGGGAATCCCCGGCCGGGCCCGGTGACGGGCTCGCCGCGACGATACGCGGGCTGCTGCCCTCGCTGACGCCCGCCTCCGCGCGCATCGCCCGGCTGATCGTCGAGGACCCGGCCCAGGTCGCCCGCAGCACGATCTCCGAACTGAGCGCGCTGGCGGGCACCAGCGACTCCTCGATCGTCAGGACCGCCAGGGCGCTGGGTTTCTCCGGCTACCCCGAGCTCCGGCTGGCGCTGGCCGCCTCGGCGGCGCGGCAGCCCCCGCGCTCGACCCTGACCTCGGGGATCACCCGGCAGGACTCACCCGCGGAGGTGATGGCCAAGCTGGTGCACACCGAGTCCCAGGCCGTCCTGGAGACCGAGACGCAGCTCGATCCGGGGCAGTTGCTGGGCGCCGTGCTCGCGGTGTGCGGCGACGGCCAGCTGCACATCGCCGGCGTCGGCGCGTCCGGGCTGGTCGCGCAGGACCTGCACCAGAAGCTGCAGCGCATAGGACGGCCCTGCCACGCGCACGGCGACTCGCAGTCCGCGCTGACCAGCGCGGTGCTGCTCGGCTCCGGCGACGTCTTCCTCGCCGTGTCGCACTCCGGCGAGAGCCGCGACGTCCTGGAGCCGCTGCGCCGGGCCGCCGCCGAGGGCGCGACGACCGTCGTCATCACCAACCACCCGCAGTCGTCGGCCGCCCGGCTCGCCGACTTCGTGCTGGCGTCGGCGGGCCGCGAGACGACCTTCCGGCCCGGCGCGATGGCCAGCCGGATCAGCCAACTGGTCGTCGTCGACTGCCTCTTCGTCTGCGTCGCGCAGCGCACCTACGAGAAGTCCGACCACGCCCTGCGGGTCACGCACCAGGCCCTGGAGAGCGACCGCGCCTGAACTCCCCGGGCCCGGGCGACAGGTCAGCGGCGCTGACCGGTCTCAGCTGACGGGTCTCAGCGGAATGCGGCGATGTTGCGGGCGGCCCAGTCGGCGAAGGGGCGCGGGGCGCGGCCGAGGACCCGCTGGACGTCCGGGCTGACGCGCAGCTCGGCCGGGTTCGGGGAACCGAGGATGTCCAGAGTGTCGTCGGCGAGCTCCACCGGCATGCTCCGGGACATGCCGGCCCTGGCTTCGTCGCGGGTGAGCTCGTGGAACCTCACCGGCGAGTCCAGCGCGGCGGCGAGGGCCGCCGCCTGCCGGCGCGGAGAGATCACCTCCGGGCCGGTCAGCTCGTACACCCCGCCGGTGTGCAGGTCGTCCAGCAGGCAGGCCGCCGCGACCTCGGCGATGTCCGCCGGGTCGATGACCGGCAACCCGACGTCGCCGAAGGGCGCGGCGACGACCTGTCGCGTGCGGACGGACTCGGCCCACCACAGGGCGTTGGAGGCGAAGCCGCCCGGCCGCAGGACGGCCCACTCCAGGCCGGACTCCCGCAGCGTGTCCTCCAGCGCGCGCATGGCGATCCGCGTCCGGCCGGCGGGCCTGGTCACCACGCCCTGCGTGGAGAGCAGTACGACTCGGCGGACCCCGGCGGCGGCGGCTTCGCCGATGATGTCGGCAGGGTTGGCTCCGGCGGCGTGCAGGTCGCCGGAGAGCAGCAGGAACAGCGCCTTCGCCCCGGCCAGCGCGGGCTTGAGGCCGGCCGGCTCGGCCAGGTCGGCCACCACGTGGCGGACGCCGTCCGGCACCGTCGCCGTGTGCCGTGAAACGGCCGTCACCTGCCCGCCCGCCTCGGCCAGCGCCTGCGTCAACGGTCGGCCGATGTTTCCGGTGGCCCCGGTCACCACGATCATGGTCAGCTCCTTGTCAGGTGTTCCTCTGTGGCCCGCACGCTAGGAGCACGGGCTTACTTTTGGTAAGGACATACCCCGAGGTAAGCTCATGACATGGCGGGAAGCGTGCAGGACAGACAGGGCGAGGCGGCACAGCGGTATGACGTGTTTCACACCGACTGCCCCGCGCGCGATGTGGTCGACCATGTGACCAGCAGGTGGGGCGTCTGGGTGCTGATCTCCTTGCGGAGCAACAGCCTCCGGTTCTACGAGCTGCGCGAGAGCATCCAGGGCATCAGCGAGAAGATGCTCGCCCAGACGCTGCGCGCGCTGGTCGCGGACGGCCTGGTCTGGCGGGAGGTCGAGCCGACGTCGCCGCCCCAGGTCACCTACGGGCTGACCGAGTTCGGCCGGGAGGTCGGCGAGCCGCTGACCGAGCTGTTCGACCGGATCACCCGGCGGCTGCCGCCGAACAGCGCGGATAGCGCGGATAGCGCGGGCGGTGGCTGAACGACCGCACCCGGTCCATCGGGGACTCCGAGCTGGAATCCCCGACGGACCGGGTGCGGATCATCGACCTGTGTCGGTGGTGTCGTCGCAGGTCGAAAAAATGTCTGGTCGAAAGACCTGAAAGAAGATCAGGCCTTCTTGGTCTCCCAGAAGATGGTGTCGATCTGGGCGATCAGCTCGAGGAGCTTCTCGCCGGTCTTCGGGTCGTTCGACGCCTTGGCAGCACTGCCTGCCTTGAGGGCGTCGTTGATGAGCTGGTGCAGCTCGGGGTACTTCTCGAAGTGCGGCGGCTTGAAGTAGTCGCTCCACAGCACCGAGATGTGGTGCTTGGCGAGCTCCGCGCGCTGCTCCTTGATGATGATGGCGCGGGTCCGGAAGTCCGGGTCCTCGTTGGCCTGGTACTTCTCCTGGACGGCCTTGACCGACTCGGCCTCGATGCGGGCCTGGGCCGGGTCGTATACGCCGCAGGGCAGGTCGCAGTGGGCGCTGACCTTAACCTTGGGCGCGAACAGGCGAGAGAACATGGCTGTCCTTCCTTGTGATCGTCTTTCCAGGTGGGAGATTACTCCCTGGGAGAGTCGTTTTCTCGGGTGCCCCATGTGGCTTAGGACAAAAGTCTGGTGTCACCCTGGGACTGGTGGAGGAAGGGACGAGGAGGCGCAGCATGCGGGAACGGCGAGTCCGACCGGTCTACGCGGTCGAGGTGACCGGTCCTTCGATGGTCCCGACGCTCTACGAGGGCGATCGGCTGTTCGTGCGAAACGTCAACGGCCCGGCGGACGTCCGGGAGGGTGACGTCGTGGTCCTGCGGCACCCGCTGCAACAGGACCTGCTCATCGTGAAGCGGGCGGTCGAGCGCCGTGAGGGCGGCTGGTGGGTGCTCGCCGACAATCCCTTCGGGCCGATCGCGGACAGCAGCGTGTTCGGCACGGTGCCGGACGAGTTGATGCTCGCCCGGGCCCTGGTGCGGTTCCGGCCGCCCCGGGAGCTTCAGAGGTCGGTGGCCGGGGTGCTGTCGTGGGCGGCGTCCTGTGTACGGCCGCTGAGCGCGGACCGTTCGTTCTCCAGGCGCTTGCGGGCACGGTAGGCCGCCACGTTCGCGCGGGTCGCGCAGCGGTCGGAGCAGTAGCGGCGGGACCTGTTGGTCGATGTGTCGACATAGGCGTTGCGGCAGGGGCTCGCCTCGCAGATGCCCAGCCGGTCCACGCCGAGTTCGGTCAGCTGGAAGGCCAGCCCCATGCAGGCGGTGGCGGCGTATCCCGCGGTGGCGGTCGCGGCGTGGTCGGCGAGGTGCATGTGCCAGTCGGGCCGGCCGGTTTCGTCCAGGTGTTCGTGCCCGGAGATCTGCGGGCTGACCGGGAACTCCAGCAGCAGCGCGTTGAGCAGGTCCACGGCGCGTACCTCGTCGCCCTCGTCGGCTGCCTCGAAGACCCCGCGCAGCCGGGTGCGTACGGCGCGCAGCCGGGGCACGTCGGCGTCGGTGCTGCGCGCGGCGGCCTGGGTGCTGGCGCCGAAGAGCGCGCGGACGGCGTCGACGCCGGTGAGGTCGTCCGTTCCGCGTTCCGGCTCCTCGCTGTTCACCAGGCGCACGGCGTAATCCGAGTAATAGGCCAGTTCCACTTGTGATCCTTACGCGTGCGTTCTAGGCTCAGTAATGGTCGAGGTAGCTATCAGGGTATTACGAACTGGGGAGACGGCGATGACGGGTACACCGGAGGCGCCGCCGGCACCCGCGGTGCGCACCGCGGACCGGCAGAGCCGGCAGAAGAGCTGAGACCGTCAGAAGGAGTGGTACCTGCCGGACCGCGAGGAGCGGTTCCGGGTGATGCTGGACATGGTCGAGGCACTGGTCGGGCCCGCGCCCAAGGTGCTGGACCTCGCGTGCGGCACCGGCAGTATCTCGGACCGCGTGCTGCGGCGCTTCCCCGAGGCGCGATCCACCAACATCGACCTCGATCCGGCCCTGCCGGCCATCGCCCGGGGGTGATCAAGGAGGCGGAGCGGGCGCTGCGGCACGCGCGCATGGCGCGGGAGAGGGCGGACGGCGTCTGGCGCTCGGTCCTGGACGCACTCGTGCTCGGCCTGAAGTAACGCGCGGAACGACGCGCGCCGCCCCGGACATGAAGAAGGCCGGACGGCCGGGCTCGCGGCCCGGCCGTCCGGCCTCGTCCGTTCGGGTCACAGCACCTTGGACAGGAACGCCTTGGTGCGCTCGTGCTGCGGGTTGCTCAGGACGTCGCGGGGGTTCCCCGCCTCGACGACGATGCCGTCGTCCATGAAGACCAGCGCGTCGCCCACCTCGCGGGCGAAGCCCATCTCATGGGTGACGACGATCATCGTCATGCCGTCCTCGGCGAGCCCGCGCATGACGTCGAGGACGTCACCGACGAGCTCCGGGTCGAGGGCGGAGGTCGGCTCGTCGAAGAGCATCAGCTTCGGCTCCATCGCCAGCGCGCGGGCGATGGCCACCCGCTGCTGCTGTCCGCCGGACAGCTGCGCGGGGTAGTTGGCCGCCTTGTCGGCCAGGCCGACCCGGTCGAGCAGCCGTTCGGCACGGGCCCGGGCGGTCGCCTTCGACTCGCCCTTGACCTGCATCGGGGCTTCCATGACGTTCTCGATCGCCGTCATGTGCGGGAAGAGGTTGAAGCGCTGGAACACCATGCCGATGTCCCGCCGCTTCGCCGCGACCTCGCTGTCCTTCAGCTCGTAGAGCTTGTCGCCCTTCTGCCGGTAGCCGACCAGCTCGCCGTCCACCCACAGGCGGCCGGCGTTGATCTGCTCCAGGTGGTTGATGCACCGCAGGAAGGTGGACTTGCCCGAGCCGGACGGGCCGACGAGGCAGAACACCTCGCGCGGCGCGACCTCCAGCTCGATCCCCTTGAGGATGTGCGCCAGGCCGAACGACTTGTGGACGGCCTCGGCCTTGACCATGGGCTGAACGGTCATCGGGCCACCTCCGGACGGCGCAACGTGCTGAGATTCGCCTTGATCTTCTGCCACGGGGTGAGCGGCAGACTGCGCAGCGAGCCCCGGGCGAAGCGGCGTTCCAGGTAGTACTGGCCGACGCTGAACACGCTGGTCAGGGCGAGGTACCAGATGGACGCGACGAAGAACATCTCCATGGTCGCGAAGGAGCTCGCGGCGATGTCCTGCGCGCTGCGCAGCAGGTCCTGGTACTGGACGGCGACGACCAGCGAGGACGTCTTGAGCATGTTGATGAACTCGTTGCCGCTCGGCGGGATGATCACCCGCATGGCCTGCGGCAGCACCACGCGGCGCATGGTCTGGCCCTGCTTCATGCCCAGGGCGTGCGACGCCTCGGTCTGGCCCTCGTCGACCGACTGGATGCCGGCCCGCACGATCTCGGCCATGTAGGCGCCCTCGTTCAGACCGAGCCCCAGCAGGGCGGCCACGAACGGGGTCATGACGTCGACCATGTTGTTCTTGTAGATCGGGCCGAGGTTCAGGACCGGGAAGATCAGCGCCAGGTTGAACCAGATGAGCAGCTGCACATAGACCGGGGTGCCGCGGAAGAACCAGATGTAGAGCCAGGCGACGCCGCCTGTCACCGGGTTCTTGGAGAGCCGCATGACGGCGAAGAGCACACCGAGCAGCAGGCCCATCAGCATCGACAGGACGCTGATGAGGATGGTGTGCCACATACCGGTCAGGATGGAGTGGTCGAACAGCTTTTCCGGCACGGTCGCCCAGCGCACATCGCCCTGGGAGAACGAGAACACGAGTGCGGCCAGCACGGCCACGACGACGACCGCGCTGATCCAGCGCCCGTAATGGCGTACGGGGATCGCCCGGATAGCCTCCGCCGGGATCGCGGTGGCGGTCCCGGCGGTCCCGCTCGCCGGAGCGTCGGCGGGTTCCTTCTCGAATTTGTCAGTCACTGCGACTGCCCTTCAGTGGAGCGCGTGGGGTCAGGAGCCGCCGTTGATCGCGGCCTTGGTGATCGCGCCGTCGCCGGCGCCCCACTTGTCGAGGGCTGCCTTGTAGCTGCCGTCGGCGATGATCGCGTCCATCGCCAGCTTGATCGCGTCGCGCAGCTGCGTGTTGCTCTTGTCCACGGCGATGCCGAACGGCCCGGCGTCGGACTTGTTGGCCACGGACTCGAAGTCGTTGCCGCCGCCCGCGGTCTTGGCGATGTACGCCGCGACCGGGGAGTCGTTCAGGTCGGCGACCGCTCCGCCGGCCTTGACGCGGGTCTGGGCCTCGGCGTCGGTCGGGAAGGACTCGATGGACAGCGCGGCCTTGCCGCCCGTCGTGCACTTCTTCGAGAGGTCCTTGGCGGCCGCCTCGAAGGTCGTACCGCGCTGGACGGCGAGCTTCTTGCCGCACAGGTCGTCGACGGAGGTGATGTGCTCCGGGTTGCCCTTCTTGACCAGGATGCCGGTGCTCGCGGTGAAGTAGTCGACGAAGTCGACGCCCTTACCGGTCTTCTGCCCCTTGTCGTCGAGGCCCTCCTGGCGGGCCTTGGTGTCGCTGACGGAGGACATGACGACGCCGTAGCGGCCGGTCTGCATCGCGGCGAGGAGACCGTCGAAGGTGCCGCTGGTGAACTTGAACGTCACGCCGAGCTGCTTGCCGAGCGCGGCGGCGATGTCGGGGTCGACACCGACGATGGTGCCGCTCTGCTTCAGCTCCATCGGGGCGTACGTGGCGTCCGTGCCGACCTCGATGACGCCGGCGTCCTGGAACTTCTTGGGGAGCTTGTTGAAGAGCGGAGCACTGTTCGACTTCGTCGAGGTGTCGGTGCCGCTGTCCTTCTTGGTCTGGTCGCCACAGCCGCTGAGCAGCAGGGTGCCCGCGACCGCGATCGCGCCGACCGCTGTGATCCGAGATGTGGCGGCCGAGCGACGGGTGGTGCGTGCGGTCATTGCTGGTTCCTCCTGCGGAATGTGGGCGGAGTGGGGAAGACGGTGGGTGGGGAACCCTTATTCGAGTGTCGCCACCCGGTGTGATGTGCGCATCTTGCCATCCGGACAGACCCAGTCAGTGGTCCAGTTGTGTCAAAATCGGATAACGGGCGATCCCCGGGCTCTCACCGGGCCGGCACACCAAGGCCGGACCACGGTGGGGCCACGCCGACCAGTCGCACACAGTATCCGCGGTTTCTCCCCTATTCGGGCTTTTTGCCGCGCTGTATGCCGTTATTTCCGATTCGCTCCCTGCTGGCGGAGCCGAATGGACTCGTCAGCGGAATCGGTCTTCCGGTAGAACGGATCCTTACCCCTCATCCCGGGGCCCATGGCATGCGTGCGGCATGCCTGGCGCCGGTGCCTTCAGGACCACTCAAGTGCCTGGGTGTACCGATGCCGAGCCCGCCTATCTCCATTTCTGGAGGTAGTACCCTCGAAACCAAATCAGACAAAGGGGTCAATTGTGGCAGCGGAGATCGTCAATCCTCGGACCGATACGGACACGTTTCCCATCGATCCGGTCTTCGCCCTGCACCGTGGCGGAAAGATGGAGGTGGCCGCGACCGTGCCGGTGCGCGATGCGGACGATCTGTCCCTCGCCTACACGCCGGGTGTCGCGAAGGTGTGCACGGCCATTGCCGAGCAGCCCGATCTGGTGAACGACTACACCTGGAAGTCCAACGTCGTGGCCGTGGTCACGGACGGCACCGCGGTGCTCGGACTCGGTGACATCGGCCCGGAAGCCTCCCTGCCGGTGATGGAGGGCAAGGCCATCCTCTTCAAGCAGTTCGGCGGGGTCAACGCGGTCCCCATCGCGCTGGCCTGCACGGACGTGGACGAGATCGTCGAAACCGTGGTGCGGATGGCGCCGTCCTTCGGCGGCGTCAACCTGGAGGACATCTCCGCCCCCCGCTGCTTCGAGATCGAGCGGAAGCTGCAGGAGCGCCTCGACATCCCGGTCTTCCACGACGACCAGCACGGCACCGCCGTCGTGACGCTCGCCGCGCTGCGCAACGCCGCCAAGCTCACCAACCGGTCGCTGGGCCAGCTGCGCGCGGTGATCTCGGGCGCGGGAGCGGCCGGGGTCGCGATCGCCAAGATCCTCGTCGAGGCGGGAATCGGCGACGTCGCCGTCACCGACCGCAAGGGGATCGTGCACGGCGGCCGTGACGACCTGAACTCCGTCAAGCGCGAGCTGGCCTCGTACACCAATAAGGCTGGTCTCTCCGGTTCGCTGGAGACCGCCCTGGACGGGGCCGACGTCTTCATCGGCGTGTCCGGCGGAACCGTGCGCGAGGAGGCGGTGGCCACCATGGCCGAGGGCGCCTTCATCTTCGCCATGGCCAACCCGACGCCGGAGATCCACCCGGACGTCGCGCACAAGTACGCGGCCGTCGTCGCCACCGGGCGCAGCGACTTCCCGAACCAGATCAACAACGTCCTGGCGTTCCCCGGCATCTTCGCCGGCGCCCTCCAGGTGCGCGCCTCGCGCATCACCGAGGGCATGAAGATCGCCGCCGCCGAGGCGCTGGCCGCCGTCGTCGCCGACGAGCTCAGCGCCGACTGCGTCATCCCGTCGCCCTTCGACGAGCGGGTCGCCCCGGCCGTCACCGCCGCGGTCGCCGCCGCCGCCCGCGCGGAGGGCGTCGCCCGCCGCTGACCGCCCTCCGGGCGGGTTGTCGCAGGACAAGGGCATGACGGCGGGCCGGTACCCATGGGTGCCGGCCCGCCGTCGCCGGCGTCAGGACCCGGACAGCGGTACGAGCAGCTCCGGGCGCAGCGTGAGATCGCGGAGCTGCGCCATGGTCAGCGGCGGCGCGGCCATCCAGGTGGGATCGGAGCGACGGCCGGACAGCGAGTCTCCGGCGTTGACCTGGATGAACATCGACCGGCCGTCGGGAAGCATCAGTCCGGCGCGGTATCCCGCGACGCTCTTCGTGCCGTCGTCGTACATCTGGATGCCGGCCACGATGCGCCAGGTCCACAACGTGCGCCCGCCGCTCAGCGCCACCTTCCCGCAGTCCGCCGTCCAGGGCTTCGTGTCGAATTCGGCACAGACGTCGTGCGCCCCGGACCCGTCCGGAGCGAAATTTTGGATCGAGATCTCGCCGTACTTCCCGTCCTTGGCCACCAGATACATCCCGTCGCCGATCGCGACGTCCTTGCCGCCGCCGGGTTTGCTGTTCAGTTCGATCCGGCCGACCTCCGGCGGGAGCAGCTCTCTGAGCAGCGCGGTCTGCGCCGGCCCGCTGTACCCGGCGGCGTTCTGCACCCGCCGGGCGTCCCCCGTGCCCGGCATCAGCAGCAGGCCGGCGGTCACCGCGCCGGCGAGGGCCAGTGCGGAAAGGGCGATCCGGGCCCGCCGGCGCTGCCGCCGTATGCTCCGGGCCCGGGCGAAGATCCGCTCGTTCGTACCGTCCGGCACGGGGACGACACCGTCGACGGCCCGCCGCAACAGCTCCCTGACCGCTTGCTCCTGGTTCATACCCGCTCCTCCCGCATCTCGGCGCGCAGCGCCGCCATCCCGCGCGCCGTATGGCTCTTGACGGTGTTCTCGCGCATGCCGAGCGCCTCGGCGGTGGCCTCGACGCTCAGGTCCTCCCAGTACCGCAGGACGAGCACGGCGCGCTGCCGCGGCGTGAGCCGGGCGAGGGCGACGCGGACGGCCACTCCGGTGTCGGTATCGGTCTCCGGGCCCGTCCGCTCGGGGAGTTCGCCGTAGGGCTGCTCGCGGTGCCAGAAGCGGCGGCGGGAGGCGATGAAGGTGTTGACGAGGGTCTTGCGGGCGTACGCCTCGACGTTGTCCAGGCGCTCCAGCCGGCGCCAGCCGAGGATGACCTTCACCAGGGTGGTCTGGACGAGGTCGTCGGCCTCGTCGTTGTCGCCGCACAGCAGGAACGCGCTCCGGAAGAGCGCGAACCGTCTGCCGGCGACGAACGCGTGCAACGCGTCGTCGTCGCCTCCGCCGGCGCTGCCGTCCTGCCGCATGTCGTCCCCTCCCCGTGCCGCGTGGGCGGATCGCCCGTCACTGTGTCAGTGCGCTGGGAGGCCCTGGAGGTTGCACCGAGGGCAGGGGGCGAGGGGTCCGGGGTGACGGGACCAGGGTGACGTATGTCGCTTCGTGCGGCGGGGTCTTCACCGGATGTCGATCGCGCCGATAGTTTCTGGGCATGTTCGCTGCCTATGCCGCACGTATCGACCGTGACCAGCCGCTGAACGGCCTGGAGCTGGGGGAACGCCCCGAGCCGGAACGCCGGGAGGGGTGGACGACGGTCACGGTGCGGGCCGCGTCGCTCAACCACCATGACCTGTGGTCGCTGCGCGGGGTGGGGCTCGGGCAGGAGCGGCTGCCGATGATCCTCGGCTGTGACGCGGCGGGTGTCGACGAGAACGGCAACGAGGTCGTCCTGCACTCCGTCATCGGCCAGTCAGGGCACGGCGTCGGACCGGACGAGCCGCGCTCGATCCTCACCGAGCGGTACCAGGGGACGTTCGCCGAGCGGGTGTCGGTGCCGGCCTGGAACGTGCTGCCCAAGCCCGCCGAGCTCTCCTTCGAGGAGGCGGCCTGTCTGCCGACCGCGTGGCTGACCGCGTACCGGATGCTCTTCACCAACGCGGGCGTGCGGCCGGGCGACTCGGTCCTGGTGCAGGGCGCGGGCGGCGGGGTGGCGACGGCCGCGATCGTGCTGGCGAAGGCGGCCGGGCTGCGGGTGTTCGCGACGAGCCGGGACAAGGCCAAGCGCGAGCGCGCGGTGGAGCTGGGCGCGGAGGCGGCCTTCGAGCCGGGCGCGCGGCTGCCGCGGCGGGTCGACGCGGTGATCGAGACGGTGGGCGCCGCCACCTGGTCGCATTCGGTGAAGTCGCTCAGGCCCGGCGGCACGCTGGTGATCTCGGGCGCCACGAGCGGCTCGAACCCGCCGGCCGCCGAACTCACCCGGATCTTCTTCCTGGAGCTGAAGGTCGTCGGCTCGACGATGGGCACCAAGGACGAGCTGGAGGATCTGCTCAGCTTCTGCGCGGCCACCGGCGTCCGGCCGGTGATCGACTCGGTACTGCCGCTCGAACGGGCCCGCGAGGGCTTCGAGAAGATGGCGGGCGGCGAGCTGTTCGGAAAGATCGTGCTGACAACGGGCTGACGACGGCTGACGACGGGCCGACGGACGGCGGGCTCCCACCGGTGGGAGCCCGCCGTCCGTGTCCCCTCGTCGTCCCCGCGTCAGTCCTTGCGGCCGCGCAGCACGGCGCCGATCTGAGCCGCCGCCGTCGACAGATGGCGGCGGGTCTCGCGCAGCTGACCGGCGTCCACGCCCCGGTCGCGGGCCGCGTCACGGATGTCGTCGCGAAAACGGTCCAGGAGGCGTTCCAGCTCGCGGCCCGGGTCGGCGACGGCGTCCTCGGAGTCGTTCTCCCTGGCCCAGTCGGGCGCGTCCGCCGGGACCTCGGCCGAGGCGGCGCCCGCGTCAGCGGTGCTGCCCGCCGTGGCGTCCGGATCGGCCTTGAGGTAGCCGGGCCAGGCGGTGGAGATGTGGCCGGTGGCCCGGCCCAGCGCGCCCAGTTCGCGGTTGAGCTCGGCGAGACCCTCCTTGAGGCCGCCCTGCCAGTCGCCCTCGCGGACGTGGGACTGCACCTGCTCCTGGACCTGCTTGGCGATCCGCTGCACCTCGACCCGGGCGAAGTCCTGCGCCTCCTTGGCCTGGAGGCGGGCGTTGCGCGCGTCCTCCTTGGCCCGGCGGCTCTCCTCCTTGGCGCGGCGGGCCTGGTCCTTCCACTCCTGCTTCATGGCGCGGAAGTCGGTGCCGACACCGTTGCCCGCGGGGGAGTTGCGGGCCTCCTGCGCCGCGGCCCGGATCTCCCGGCGCAGATCACCGGCGGCGCCGCGGACGTCCTCGCGGATCTCGGCGGCCAGCGTCGAGACCGATTCGCGGATCTCGTTCTCCAGGTCGGCGATCTCGTCGGCCCTGGCGGCCAGTTCGGCGCGGCCGGCGTCGGAGATGGAGTACACCTTGCGGCCGCCCTCGGTGCTGTGGGTGACCAGGCCCTCCTTCTCCAGCTTGGCCAGCCGCGGGTAGACGGTGCCGGCGGAGGGCGCGTAGAGGCCGTGGAAACGCTCCTCCAGCAGCCGGATGACCTCGTAGCCGTGGCGCGGGGCCTCGTCCAGGAGCTTGAGGAGGTACAGCCGCAGGCGGCCGTGGGCGAAGACGGGAGCCATGTCAGATGTCCTTCCGGAGCGAGGGGGTCCCGTCGGTCGACGCACCGGCCGGCTCGTCGTCGACCGGTGGGCGGCGCAGCAGGGCGATGGCGCCGGAGACGGTGGTGGCCTTCAGATGGGCGCCGCCGGTGCCGACCCGTCCGGTGATGCGCTTGGCGCCCCACTGGCCGGTGACCCGCAGGTCCTCGAAGGCGCAGGACACGGCGCCGCTGGCGGTGTTGGCGTCGACCTCGGCGTTCGCGGGGTCCGGGATGCGGATGGCGATCTCGCCGGAGACGGTGTTCAGCCGGACGTCGGCGCCCGGGGGCGTCTCGACGGGGGCCAGGTCGAGCACCATGTTGCCGCTGACGGAGTCGGCCTTGATGCGGGCGCCGCTGCCCTCGACGACGGTCAGGTCGCCGGAGACGGTGTTGATGTGCAGGTCGCCGGAGACCGCCTGGGCCTCGACGTTGCCCGAGATGGTGTTGGCGCTGACCGCGCCGGCCACGCCGACCAGGGTGACGTCCCCGTTGACCCCGCGTACCTGGGTGGCTTCGGAGATGCCGGAGATCACCGCGCTGGCGCCGACCACGCCGACCTCGACGCGGGTGCGCTGCGGCACGGCGAGCGAGACGACCGCGTGCCGCTCCCAGCCCTTGCCGCCGAGCCACTTCAGGAAGCCCTTCCAGGGCAGGTCGTCGTAGCCGACGGTGAGGACGCCGCCCTTCAGGCTGACCAGCAGCGGCGGTCCGTCGAGCTCGCTGACCTCCAGCCGGGCCGGGCCCTCCTCGACGCCGACGACGTTCACCGCGCCGCCGACGATGCGCACGCGCACCGTGTCGACATGCGCGTCGAAGACGAGCTTCTGTGGTTCCGTCACGGTCCATTCCGACGTGCCGCTCATGTCGACCCTCCTCGGTGGTACGTCAGGCAACGCAACATATCGCGTCTCTTGGTAGACACGATATATCGCGTACTGGAGAAGTCAAGCGGCCTGTTCCGCGGTCTTGAGCCTCACGCGAGTCGTTCCCGAGCGGCGTCGGCGGGCGCCGGTGCGGCGCCCGCGCGGGCCGTCACTCGTCCTCGTCGTCCTCGTCGTCCAGCCGGGCCAGCCAGGTGGCCAGCCGCTCCACGGGGATCTCGAAGTCGGGATTGAGGTCGACGAACTCCCGCAGCCGGGAGGCGAGCCACTCGAAAGTGACCTCCTCCTCGCCGCGCCGGCTCTCCAGCTCCTCGATACCGCGATCGGTGAAGTACACGGGATGCTCCATAGCTCCAAGCAGGGGTCACCGGTGCGCACGGACACCGCGACACGGGGACGGTGGGACATTCCAGGCAAGGATAGGCAGCATTCCGACACTCCCTCGCGCGGGTCCTCGCAGGCCGCTAGCCTTTCGTTACTGCTGGCCGAACGGGGGGTGGCGCGGCGTGACAGGGGGTATGGGGGCGCACAGGACGCACAGGACGAGGACTCGGATCCCTTCGAGACCCTGGCGCCCCTGGTGAGAGCCGCCACCGTACGTGTTCATGCCCCTCCGTCCGGGTATGCCCCGGACGGGTCCGGCGGTCCGTCCGCCGGGGACGTCGCCGTCCGCCCATGGGGCAGCGGCTTCTTCGTCGCCCCCAACTGGGTGCTCACCTGCGCCCATGTGGCGCTCCGGGGCGAGGGAGGCGCGGTGGCTGACGGTGGGCGCGAGGTCGGCATCACCTTCGACGGACGCACGGTCCGCGGCCGCGTCGAATGGGCCGAACCGACGGCGAATCCCGGACCGGGGTTATGGCCGGCCCCCGACCTGGCGCTGATCCGGCTGCTGGAACCGGTGCCGCACGCCTGCGTCTGGCTCACCGAGCGCACCTCGAAGGTCTTCACCCGCAAGGAAGTCGCCTTCTTCGGCTGCATGGAGGTGGACGGCGAGGTCGAGGACGTCAGCGGCCGGTGCACCATCCGCGGCGAGCTGGGCAGGGACGGCAAGCTCCGCCTCGGCAACGAGGACGAGATCCCGTCGGGCGCCTCCGGCGGCCCGGTCGTCGACCTCGCGCGCGGCGAGGTGATCGGTGTGCTCAAGGCCCGGCGCGGCGGGCAGGACGGCGGACTGGCCATATCCGTCGTGCAGTTGCGCGGGCTGCCACTGCCGCGGCGGCCGGTCGCCGCCGAGTCCGACGACCTCTTCCAGCGGGTGGTGCACGCCCACGACCGGCATCACGCCGACCGCCACCGGCGCGCCGACACCAACGTCACGACCTGGACCGACGCCCACAACCTGATGGGCGCCACCCCCGGGCGCGCCCTCTCGCCCGGGATGCGCACCGAGCTGCTCGGGCTGCTCGCCGAACTCCCGCCGCCGGTCAGCACGTTGAGCCTGCTGGCGACCGTCAACGACCTGCGCGGCCAGCCCTGCGAGAACCTGCCGCTGGCGCCGCGCGGCTGGCGCGACGGGCTCGGGCTGCTCTACGAACTGCGGCGCGGGCAAAGCGAGTTGGAAACGGTGCTGCGCTACTGCGTGCACGCGGCGACGGCGGAGCGCCCGTACGAGGCGGCGCACGGCGCCGAGCGCCGGCTGTGGAACTGGGCGGCGGCCGTCGCCGCGAGCGAACGGGACCTGTCACGCGGCTTCCGCAACGAGCTGGGCCGCGAATGGCTCGCCCGGGTCAACGACCGCAGGACGGACCCCGGCCCGTCCGGTGTGCGGGTCCCGGGCGCCGGCGGTCCGCCCGCCCGTGAGGCGGTCTCGCACCCCTCGGTGCTGCTGGAGATCGACCGCCGTGGCTGGGAACGGGACAGCTACGACTGGCGGATCGCCATCGTGGACGCGGCGGGCGACGTCCGGCCGGTGGCCGAGGGCGCCGAAGGCACCCGCCTCGGCGAGCTGCCGGTGCGGCTGAGCGCCCCGCTCGCCGAGGCGTTCCGCCGCTGCGACGAGCCGGACCGCCGGGCGGTCCTTCAGGTGGCGGTGGTCAGAGCGCTGCTCGAACTGCCGGTGGAGACCTGGCGGATGCCGGCGGACGGGACGACGCTGGGGGAGCAGCGCCCGGTCGTGGTGCGCCGGGCCGACCCGGAGTACGACCCGGACGAGGTCGGCGAGGACGCGGCGCTGCGGCGGGCCCGCTGGAAGCGGGTGCAGGCCGGGCCGATGGAGCCGGTGGTGCTGGACTGCGACGCCGGGGAGCCGGCGCCGGTGCCCTCGGACGACGAACTGCGCTCCCGGGGCCTGTACTCGGTGCCCGCGCTGTGCCGGGCCTCGGACGCCGAGGACGGCCCCGCGAACCTGCGCCGGGTCACCAACGCCGGGTACGGAGTGGTCCTCTGGCGCCGCGAACGGACCGAACGGGACCTGGTGTGCACCGATTTCCACCGGGGGGTGGAACACGCGGTGGCCGCCGCCGCGCAGGCGGACCGGCTGCCGGAGGCGGTGCGTAAGCTGCGTGCCGATCTCGCCCGCCGTGAGCCCGAGGCCTACATCTCCAAGGGACTGATCCTGCTGTACGACGACCCCACCCGCCCGCTGCCCGGCACCGATCAGCCGCTGGAGACGCCATGACCGGCCGAACACACCCCTTATGTTCCGCCCCCACTCCGTGGGACGGTCGACACGTGGTCTGCGCTCCTGCCATCGACGTACGAGCGACGAGGAGCATGTAGTGCCTGACATCAACGCGAGGCCCGACGGGACTGCCGGGACCGACGGCAACGAAGAGAACGAGTGGCTGATCTACCGGGGTGCCGGCGAGCCGCACGACGGGATCAGCGCGCTGCCCGATCCGCCGCCGTGGCGGGATTTCGACGGCGGCCCCCTCGTCGAGCCCGGCCCCGGCACGGACAGCGCCTCGACCCGCCGGCTCGGCGCGTACCGGCACATGGCGCAGCTGCACCGGCCGAGTCCCGAAGAGCTGGAGATCGTCAACGCCGCGCTGTACCTGCGCCGTCCGCTGCTGGTCACCGGCAGTCCCGGCACCGGCAAGAGCACGCTGGCGCACGCCGTCGCGTACGAGCTCGGCCTCGGCCGGGTGCTGCGCTGGCCCATCGTCAGCCGCACCACGCTGCAGGACGGCCTCTACCGCTACGACGCCATCGCGCGGCTCCAGGACACCCAGATCGCGGCGAGCGGCCGGTCCCAGACGCCCGGCGGCATCGGCAGCTACATCCGGCTCGGTCCGCTGGGCACGGCGCTGCTGCCGACGGCGCGGCCCCGCGTGCTGCTCGTGGACGAACTGGACAAGAGCGATATCGACCTTCCCAATGACCTGCTGAACGTGCTGGAGGAGGGCGAGTTCGCCATCCCCGAACTCGAACGGCTCGCGGAGCGCGAACCGCGGGTCGAGGTGCTCACCGACGACAGCACGAAGGTGACGGTCGAGGACGGCCGGGTCGGCTGCCGGGCCTTCCCCTTCGTCGTGCTCACCAGCAACGGCGAGCGTGACTTCCCGGCGCCGCTGCTGCGGCGCTGCATCCATCTCGAACTGGGGCAGCCCGACCACAAGCGGCTGGCCACCGTGGTCCGGGCGCATCTGGGGACCGAGGCGGCCCGGATCGGCGACGATCTGATCACCCGCTTCCTGGAGCGCTCGCGCAGCGAACTCCTCGCCGCGGACCAGCTGTTGAACGCGATCTACCTCACGCACCACGCCGCGCCGCCGTCCCGCGACCGGCTCGCCGACATGCTCATCCAGCGACTCGACCGGCCGAGGTGAGGGTGTGACAGCGCCTCCCCCCTCCCCGCCACCTTCGCCGGGGCCGCGCCGTGATCCGCTCGCGGAGATCATCGAGCGGCTGCGCGGGGCGGGACTCGATCCGGACCTGGGTGAACTGGCCGACGCCGTCTGGCTGGCGCGCTGGTCGCAGCCCGCCGGGGCCGGCGCGGAGCCCGGCGAGTGGGCCGACGGCCCGCGCCCGGCGGACCGGGCGTCCGGGACGGCCGGCGGGGACACCGCGGACCGGGCGGCGGACCCGGCGGCCGACGCGGCGGACCGCGACGACGGTCCGGGGGCGGGATCCGGCCATCCCGGCGGCGGCCTGCCCGGGGGCAGCATCGCGCTGTATCCGGGGGAGCGGGACCGCACGGCCGGCGGCGGACGGGGCTCGCCGCTGCCGGGCGGCGCCATCTCCATCGGTGTGCCCGAGGCGCCCGCACTGCCGGGGCTGCTGGAACTGCAGCGGGCCCTGCGTCCGTTGCAGCGCTACCACAGCGCCGCACCGCCGATCCGCAGCGAGCTGGACGAGTCGGCGACGGCGGAGCGCAGCGCGCGGGCCGGCGGTCTGCTGATGCCGGTCTTCCGCAGCATCTCGCGGGGCGACGCCTCGCTGCAGCTGCTGATGGACGCCTCGTCGTCGATGTACGTGTGGGAACGCATGCTCGGCGAGTTCCAGCAGGTCTTCGGGCAGTTGGGCGCCTTCCGCGACGTCCATGTGCAGTACCTGCACCAGACCCCGGACGGCGGCGCCGCGGTGAGCCGCCGCTTCGAACCCGGCGCCGCCGGGCTGCGCTCCGCGGACCAGCTGAACGACCCGACGGGACGTCAGGTGACGGTCCTCGTCAGCGACTGCGCCGGCCCGCTGTGGCGCAGCGGCGAGGCGCACCGGCTGCTGCACCGGCTGTCCCGGCACGCGCCCGTCGCCGTGCTGCAGCCGCTGCCGCAGCGGCTGTGGTCCCGTACCCGGCTGCCGACCTCGTACGGGCTGCTGATGCGCGGCCAGGGCCCTGGCCAGTCGGCGACGCTGCACTTCGAGGGGGAGGGCGCGCTGGAGCGTCCCGGCATGATCCCGGTCCCGGTGCTGCCGCCGACCGCCGCCGCGCTGGGCGCGTGGGCGCGGCTGCTGTCGGGCACCGGTACGGGTCCGGTGCCGGCCGCGGTGGGCTGGGTGCGGGCCGACCAGCCGGCCGCGCCGCCGTCCCGGCCGCGCAGACCGCTGGCCCCGGCCGAGCTCGTCGCCCGGTTCCGGTCCGCCGCCTCCCCGGGCGCGGCGCAGCTCGCGGTGTACGTGGCCGCGGCCCCGCTCTATCTGCCGGTGATGCAGCTGGTGCAGCGCACGATGCTGCCCGACTCCGGACCCGCGGAACTCTCCGAGGTGCTGCTCAGCGGGCTGCTCACCCGGTCCGGCTCGGGCGGCTCCGCAGGTCCCGGGACGGAGACGCCCCCGTACGGGACGGTGCTGGACACCCCCGCGTACGGCACCGTGATCGGCGAGGTGCCCCTGGCACGGCCGCCGGCGCAGTGGTACGCGTTCGCCGAGGGCGTCCAGGACGTCCTGCTGGGTCCGTTGGGGCGGGACGAGGCGCTGCTGGTGCTCAAGCACTGCTCCGAGTACGTCGAGCAGCGCTTCGGGCTCGGCGGCCCCAACTTCCCGGCGCTGGCCATCGCCCAGCTGGCGGACGGCCGCGGTGGCGGAGCCGTGCCGGGACGGATGCCGGCGCTGGACGGCGGTGCGGAGGACTCGGCCCGGCGGGCCGCGCAGCCCTTCGCCCAGGTGGCGGCGAAGGTGCTGGAACGCTTCATCCCGCTGACGGACGTGACCGAGCAGATCGGCGTCGAGGGCGGCGCCGGCGCTCCCCGTTCGGAGGCGGCGCTGGAACGGGCCAGGGTGCTCGTCGAGCGCTTCGAGTCCGACGGCATGGTGCAGAGCCTGCTGGACGCCGTACAGCTGCTCCGCCGGGCGGCGGCCGCCGGGCTGCCGACCGCGGCCGATCCCGAGCTCTGGAGCGAGCTGGCGCAGAACCTGCTGCGGCTGTGGCGGCTGCAGGGCGGAGCCGGTCTGCTGCGCGAGGCGCAGGAGGCCGCGGAGGTCGCCGTCGCCTCGCCCGGAGTGGTGCGGGCCCGCGCCGTGCTGGCCCGGGTGCTGCACGCGGCCGCCTCCGACCTGCGGGCGCTCGGCCAGCGGCAGGCCGCGCTGGAGCTGCTGCGGCGCGCCGACCGGGAGTTCACGGCGGCCGGCGCGGCCACCGACCTGGACCCCGAGGAGGCGCTGCGCACCACCCTGCAGCACGCGGAGGTGCTGGAGGAGCAGTGGCGGCTCAGCGGTGACACCGGGCCGCTGCAGGAGACCATCGGCATGCTGGAGGCGTTCTCCGACGGGCGCCCCTGGGGCGGCGGTAGCGAACCGCAGCCGGCCGGGCTGTCGCTGGCCCGCGGGCGGGCGCTGCTGATGCTGGCCGGGACCGCCGAGGACCTGGAACGGGCCCGCGTCTACGCCGGGCAGGCCGCCGAGTCCCTGGAGTACGCGTGCGCCGTCATGGCCGCCGGGCCGGGGCCGATGGAGGAGCGGGTCAGGGCCCAGCTGCTGCTGACCGACGCGCTGCTGCTGACGGGCGACCGGCTCGAGCAGGCCGGCGCGCTGGTGGCGCGGACGCTGGAGGACGTCAGGGAGCAGTCGCTCCGGGCCGAGGTCCTGGTCAGGTCGGCCCGGATGTGGGTGCACCGGTACGCGGCGGGCGGGCCGCCGCCGGATCTGGACGAGGCGGCGGACCGGTTCGAGGAGGCGGCCCCGCTGATGCTGCGGGACCGGCCCGAGTACGGCGAGTTGATGCAGGAGTGGGGCGGGGTCCTGCTGCGGCGGGCCGAACTGGACGGCGGTGCGGCCTTCGTCTCCCGGGCCATCCGGGTGCTGCGGGACTGCCGTATGCACTCTCCGGCGGGTCATCCCCGGCTCACCGAACGGCTGATGATGCTGGGGCGGGCGCTGCTGCTGCGCTACCAGACCCGGGAGGACATGGTCGACCTCCGGGAGGCGGAGCACATCTTCGGGCTCGCGGCCAGGAACGGCGGCGCGCCGCTGGTCCGGGCGCGCGCCTGGCTGGAGCTGGGCGAGGTGCGGCACATCGGCGGGCCCGACCGGCTGGACCAGGCCGCCGACGCGTTCCGCCGGGCGGCCGAGACCGCCCGCGCGGCCGAGGAGCAGCTGGCCGACCCGTCCCCGGCGGTGCGGCTGACCGCCGAGGCGCACCACCGGCGCGGTGTGGTGTACGAGGCGGCACAACGGCCGCGGGCCGCGCGGGAGGCGTACCGGGCGGCCCTGGAGGAGTGGCGCAGACTCCCGGACGGCGGGGGCCGGGACGCCGAGTGGACGGCGCAGCGGCTGGCCCGGATGGGCGGCGGAAGGTAGCGGCGGGGCGGCCCGGCAGCCCCGTCTGGTTTTGGGCGCCCGGCGGGCGGGCATCCCAGATGGGCCCCCAACTGCGGGGGAAAATAAGGTGGTGTGACGATGCGTCAAGGAGAGAACGCGGAGCGTACGGACCTGCCGGACGGCGCGGCGGAGCTGCCGGATCCGCTGACGCTGGATCTGGAGTCGCTGCGGGAGGCCGACCATCCGGTACTGGCCGAAGTACTGGAGGGACTGCGGACCCGGCTCGGTGAACCCACCGAGATCCTCTGGGGATTCAACAGCGCCTTCTGAGTTCGACCGCGCCTTCCGGCCTGCGGCCGTCCCGCGCCGTCTCCGTGCCCCGCCCGGTTTCGGTCGGATCGCCGACCGATCCGGACAATGCCGATACGCCGGCGTTTGTGTTGGCGCAGGAGAAGGAAGGTTCCGCCACGAACCGGGGGACAGGGGACACGCAGTGAGGCAGGCCACGGAAGGACCGGTGAAGCCGCCGGAACCGTCGGGGGCGGACGGTCCACGCCCGGTCCCCTTCCGCCAGTTCATCCTCAAGATGAACGGCCGCTGCAACCTCGCCTGCCGTTACTGCTATCTCTACGCGGGCCCGGACAGCGGCTGGCGGCACCGTCCCGCCACCCCCACCGCCCCGGTGCTCGACGCCACCGCCGCCCGGATCGCCGAACACGCCGCCGCGCACGGGCTCACCGACATCGCCGTCGTCCTGCACGGCGGCGAACCCCTGCTCGCCGAGGCCGGAGCGCTGGGCGCCGTCGTCGACCGGGTGCGGGCCGCGGTGCCCGCGGACTGCGCCGTGCACGCCACCGTCCAGACCAACGGCACGCTGCTCGACGACGAGCGGCTGCGGACGCTGGCCGCGCACCGGATCCGGGTCGGGGTGAGCCTCGACGGCGGGCTGCCCGCCCACAACCTGGCGCGGGTGGACCACGCGGGCCGCCCGTCGTGGCCGGCCGCCGCCCGCGGGCTGCGGCTGCTCGCCGAGGACCGGCACCGGGCCGGCTACGCGGGGGTGCTCTGCGTCGTCGACCTCGCCTCCGACCCCGCCGAGGTCTACGAGTCGCTGCTCGACTTCTCGCCGCCCGCCCTGGACTTCCTCCTCCCGCACGGCAACTGGAGCGCGCCGCCGCCCGGCCTGCCCGCGCCCGCGGAGCGGCCGGCCCCGTACGGCGACTGGCTGTGCACCGTCTTCGACCGGTGGTGGCGCGCCGACCGCCGCCGGGTCCGGGTGCGGATCTTCGAGGAGTGCCTCGCGCTGCTCCTCGGCGCCCCCGCGGCCACCGAATCGCTGGGCCTGCGGCCGTTCGACGCCGTCGTGGTGGAGACCGACGGCAGCATGGAACAGGTCGACTCGCTCAAGTCCGCCTACGAGGGCGCCGCCGCCACCGGGCTCGACGTCTTCCACCACTCCTTCGACGAGGCCCTCGCGCACCCGGGTGTCGCCGCCCGGCAGAGCGGACTGGCCGCGCTGGCCGGACAGTGCCGCCGCTGCCCGCTGGTCCAGGTGTGCGGCGGCGGCAACTACGCCCACCGGTACCGCGCCGGCGAGGGGTTCCGGCATCCGTCGGTGTACTGCGCGGACCTGCAGCGGCTGATCCGCCATGTCGCGGACCGGCTCGCCGAGGCGGCCGCGGCATGACCGCAGGGATCCTCTCCGGCGGGCCCGGCGGCGTATCCGACGCCGTGCTCCGGGAACTCGGCGGAACCCACGGCGGCCGCGCGGAGTTCGCCCTTCTCACGGCGGGCCAGCAGCGGCTGCGCCTGCTCCAGCTGCGCGCCCTGTTCGACGCGGTCGCGCTGCGCCCCGGCCCGGGTGCGGCGGCGTTCCGGCGGCACTGGGCGCTGCTGGAGGCCGCCGACCGGGCGGACCGGGACGCGGCGCGCGGCGTGCTGTTCTACCCCCTCGTCGGCCCCTGGGTCCGGCGCTGCCTGCGGCGGCTCGACAGCGTCGCGCAGGGCGGGCAGGACCGGAGCCCGGAACTCCACCGCGAGCTGTCGCACTTCGGCCTCCTCGCCGCCGCGGCGGCGGCGCGCGCCCGCGTGCCGTTCACCCTCAGGACGATCGGTCACGACGGCCTGGTGGTGCTGCCGACGCTGGGCGTGCTGCGTTTCGCGGAGCCGCCCGGCGGCGCCGGTCCCGAACCGGTCGAACTGCGCGGCTCCGGCGGCCGGGTGGCGGTCATCGTGCGGGACGGCGCCCCCGCCGTGCTCCGCCCGCACCGCGACGGATCCTGGCGGTCCGGCGATCCGCGCTGGTGCCCGCTGAGGGTCCTCACCGGCGGCCCGCGGCCGGTGCTGCTCGACGAGATCGACCCCTTCCGGACCGAGGACAGCGGTCTGGAACGGCACGGCCTGCGGGCCGACGACCGGCTGACGGCCGCCGGGTCCGACCAGTGGCAGGACGCCTGGGCCGGCGCCATGTCCGTGATCCACCTCGGCGGCGAGACCCGCGCCGCCGAAGTGGCGGCCCTGCTGGAGTGCTTCGTACCGCTGGCCCCGCCGCCGGGCGCCGGGCCGCACGGCAGCGGCGTCTCGCACTGCAGTGGAACCCGCCGCGAGGCCTTCGGCGCCGTGCTCAGCAGCACCCCGCGGACCCCCGGCTATCTCGCCGCGACGCTCGTCCACGAACTGCAGCACGCCAAGCTGGGCGCCCTCGCCGATCTCGTCCTGCTGCACACCTCCGGTGCCCAGCGGCGCTACTGGGCACCCTGGCGGCCCGACCCGCGCCCCTTCGACGGGCTGCTGCAGGGCGCGTACTCGCACCTGGCGCTCGCCGAGTACTGGCAGCTGTTCGCACTGGGCGCCAAGGACCCGGCGGAGCGCGACAAGGCATGGGCCGAGCACTCCCGCTGCCGCGAACAGGTCGGCGCCGCGATGCCCGCGCTGGCCGGCTCGCAGAGCCTCACCCATGAGGGAAGGGTGTTCGTCAACGCGATGGTCCGCCAGCTCACCCGATTGAAGGATCATCCCCCGCCCGAGGGGCACTTGGCCCGTGCGAGCGCCTATGTGGAGACCGCCCGCAGGATGTGGCGGAGGCAGACCTCGGGAGGGGAACCGCCGGTGTATGTTCCCAGCTAAGGGATCTGACGGTCCGTCGAGGCCGTTCGTTTGTTCGCATCACGAGGGAGACGGTCGCATGGCCGTAGTGCGGAAGTCGGCGGCAACGGCCGAAAGGCAGCCCGTCACCATCAGCTTCGCGGGATTCAACCGGGCCTGGGCCGCGTGGATCGGCGACCGGCTCGAACGGCAGGGGCACCGGGTCTCCTTCGAGCGCTTCGACCCGCCGCCCGGCACCTCCATCGAGCAGGCGCTGGAAGACCTCATGCTCGCCGAGGGACGCATCCTCGTCATCCTCAGCGACTGGTACTTCCAGCTGGGCCCGCGCACCCACGAGGAGTGGAACCAGGCGCTGCGCACCGTCGTCGCCTCGAACACCGACCGCTTCGCCGCGGTCTCGGTCACCAACGCCGCGCTCCCCACCGCGACCGCCGCACTCAGCGCCTCCTCGCTGTGGGGGATCGGCGCGCACGAGGCCGAACGCCGGCTGCTGGCCCGGCTCGGCACCGCCGACACCGCTCCGCCGGAGGAGAAGCCGGGGCGCTCCGGCCCGCGCTTCCCCGCCGATCAGCCGCGGGTCTGGGGCGGCGTCCCGCGCCGCAACATCCGGTTCACCGGACGGGAGAACCTGCTCGGCAGCGTCTACCACCGGCTGCAGCAGGCCGAACAGGGCGCCGCCGTCGTCACGCTGCTCGGCATGTCCGGCGTCGGCAAGACCCAGATCGCCGCCGAGTACGTCTACCGCTTCGGCTCCGAGTACGACGCCGTCTGGTGGGTCCCCGCCGACCAGCGCGGCACGCTGCGCCAGCGGCTGGCCGAACTCGCCCCGGCGCTCGGCCTCACCACCGGGCCCGAGTACGGCGAGCGGCTGCGCGCCGTCCTCGACTCGCTGCGCCGCGGCACCCCGTACTCCCGCTGGCTGCTCGTCCTGGACGGCGCCGACCAGGTCGGGGACATCGCGGACCTGCTGCCCAGCGGCCCCGGCCACGTCCTGATCACCTCGCAGAACCGGGCCTGGGGCGAACACAACACCGCCCTGATGGAGATCCCGGTCTACTCCCGCGAGGAGAGCGTCGCCTTCGTCCGCCGCCGCGCCGGCCGGCTCGACGAGACCGACGCCGACCGGCTGGCGGAGGCGCTGGAGGACCTGCCGCTGCTGCTCGACCAGACCGCCGGCTGGCTCAGCGACTCCACCATGTCCGTCGACGAGTACATCGGACTGCTGAGCACCGGGAACAACCGCGAAGCGGGTCTGAAGGTCGCCGCCGACTTCCCGATGACGTTCCAGACCGCCTGGTCGATACTGCTGAACCAGCTCCGTGACACCGAGCCCGCCTCCATCGACCTGCTGCGGATGTGCGTCTTCTTCGCACCGGGTCCCATCCCGGTCCGGCTGCTGCGCGAACTGCCGGCCCGTGACCTCCCCGAGCAGCTCGTCGGGCTGATGAACGACCCGCTGCGCTGGAACGACGCCACCGCCAAGCTCGTCCAGTACTCCGTGGTCCGCCGCGAGTCGCACGACGTGGGGTCGGACGAGCCGGGCGGCGGCTCCGAGATCCTGCACATGCACCGCATGGTCCACCAGACCGTGCGCGACGGCATGCCCGAGGCCGACCGGCGCGAGTACGCCGTGGTGGTGCGCCGCGCGCTGGCCGCCGCGGACCCGGGCCGCCCCACCGACACCCGGCTGTGGCCGCGGTACGCGGAGATCACGCCGCACCTGAAGGCGGCGGGGGTGCTGGAGAGCACCGACCCGGACATCCAGCAGCTGGTGCTCAACTCGCTGCGGTACATGTACCTGTCGGGCGAGTACACCTCCGGGCTCAAGCTCGCGGAACGCGGGCTGGCCGCCTGGAAGGAACTGCTCGGTGAGTTCCACCCCCGCATCTGGGACATCACCCGGCACTACGCCAACCTGCTGCACGCCACCGGCAGTTACGCCAAGGCCGAGGCGATCTGCCGGATCGCCGTGGACCATCTGCGGGAGGAGCGGGGCCAGCAGGACCTCGACCTGCTGCGCGCCGCCACCGGCCTGGCCGCGTCGCTGCGCGGTCTCGCCCGGTACGACGAGGCGCACGAGGTGTCCCGGCTGGTCCTGGAGGGCTATCTGGAGCTGGTCGGGGACCGCGACTCGCGCACCCTCAGCGCCCGCAACAACCTCGCCGTCTCGGTGCGGCTGCTCGGCCGCTACCAGGAGGCGCTCGAACTCGACCGGCAGACCCTCGACATCCGCCGCGACGCCCTGCGCCCACGCCACTCCTGGACGCTCTTCTCCGAGATCAACTACGCGTGGGACCTGCGGCTGCTCGGACGGTACGACGAGTCCGTCTCGGTGCAGGAGCGCAGCGTCCGCACCCACCGGGACGTCATGGGCCCCGACAACCCGCAGACCCTGCGGGCCGAGCACACCCTCGTCATGGGCCAGTACCGGGCCGGTGAACGCCGCGCCCCGGCGCTGCTGGCGCGGCTGCTGGAACGGGTGGAGCGCGTGCTGGGCGAGAGCGACCCGCTGACGCTGATGGTCGCCTCCAGCTACTCCTGTGTGGCACGCGAACACGGCGACCTGGACCGTGCCCGCAGCGTCGGCGAGAGCGTCGCCCGGCGCTACGGCGCCACCCTGGGGCCGGCCCACCCGTACGTACTGGGCTGCCTCGCCAACAACGGGCTCGTGCTGCGCGCGGCCGGTGAGCGCCAGCAGGCCCAGGAGCTGATCGAGGAGACGCTCACGGGCATGAACGAGGTGGTCGGCCCCGACCATCCCTGGACGCTGGGCTGCGCCCTCAACGCCACCGCCACCCGCAACTTCTCCGGAGACCCCGAAGGGGCGGCCGAACTCAGCCGCGACACCGCGGCCCGTGCCGCGGCCACCCTCGGCGGCGACCACCCGATGACGCTCTCGGCCCGGATCGCGCTCGCCGCCGACCTGCGGGCGCTGCGCAAGATCCAGGAGGCGGAGAAGGTCGAGGAGGAGGCGATCGCGACGCTGGCCGCGACGCTCGGTCCCCAGCACGTCCACACCGTCTCGGCCCGGTCCCGCACCCGGCCGTTCTGGGACTTCGAGCCCCAGGTCACCTAGAACCGCCTGGGCACGGACAAGGGCCGGGCCCGCCACCTGAGATCAGGTGGCGGGCCCGGCCCTTGTCGCACGCGGTGTCGCGCGCCCGTGGTCAGATCTCGAAGACCTCGTTGACCAGGGACTCCTGCTCGGCCTGGTGGCGCTTGGCGGAGCCGACGGCCGGCGACGAGGACGACGGGCGGGACACCCGGCGCAGTCGGTCGGCGTTGTCGGGAGCGGCGCCCAGCACCAGGTCCAGGTGGTCGATCAGGTTCAGCGCGATGAACGGCCACGCACCCTGGTTGGCCGGCTCGTCCTGCGCCCACACGTACTTCTGGGCACCGGTGTACCGCGCCAGCTCGGACTGGATCTCCTTGCCGGGGAGCGGGTAGAGCCGCTCGATCCGGACGATGGCGACCTCGTTCGCGCCCTTGGCCTCACGTGCCGCGATCAGGTCGTAGTAGACCTTGCCGGAGCAGAAGACCACCTTGCGGACGGCGGACGGGCTGACCGTCGTGTCACCGATGACCGGCTGGAACCCGCCCGAGGTGAAGTCCTCGGACCGGGAGTTCGCGGCCTTGAGTCGCAGCATCGACTTCGGGGTGAAGACGATGAGCGGCTTGTGGTGCGGGTTGTGCACCTGCCAGCGCAGCAGGTGGAAGTAGTTCGCCGGCGTGGTGGGGCTGGCGACCGTCATGTTGTTCTGGGCGCACATCGCCAGGAACCGCTCGATGCGGGCCGAGGAGTGGTCCGGGCCCTGTCCCTCGTAGCCGTGCGGCAGCAGCAGGGTGACGCCCGACGTCTGGCCCCACTTCTGCTCGGCGGAGGAGATGAACTCGTCGACGATGGTCTGCGCGCCGTTGACGAAGTCACCGAACTGCGCCTCCCACATCACCAGCGCCTCGGGCCGGGCCAGCGAGTACCCGTACTCGAAGCCCATCGCCGCGTACTCGCTGAGCAGCGAGTCGTAGACGTTGTAACGGGCCTGGTCCTCGGAGAGGTAGAGCAGCGGGGTGTAGTCCTCGCCGGTCTCCCGGTCGACCAGCACCGCGTGCCGCTGGCCGAACGTGCCACGGCGGGAGTCCTGGCCGGCGAGCCGGACCGGGGTGCCCTCCATGAGCAGCGAGCCGACGGCGAGGGTCTCGCCCATCGCCCAGTCGATCGTGCCGTCCTCGACGCTGGCCGCGCGGCGCTGCAGCTGCGGCAGCAGGCGCGGGTGGACGGTGATCCGGTCCGGGATGTTGACCTGGGCGGCGGCGATCCGCTTGATGGTCTCCTGGCTGATCGCCGTGTCCAGCTTGACCGGGAACTCCTGCGTCGGCACCGGCATTTCGGTGGCGACGGGGGTGGAGGCGGCCTCGCGGACCTCGGTGAAGACCTTCTCCAGCTGGCCCTGGTAGTCCTGCAGGGCCTGCTCGGCTTCTTCCAGGGTGATGTCGCCCCGGCCGATGAGGGACTCGGTGTAGAGCTTGCGCACCGAGCGCTTCTTGTCGATCAGGTCGTACATCAGGGGCTGGGTGAACGACGGGTTGTCGGCCTCGTTGTGACCGCGGCGGCGGTAGCAGACCAGGTCGATCACGACGTCCTTGTTGAACGTCTGGCGGAACTCGAAGGCCAGCCGCGCGATGCGGACCACGGCCTCCGGGTCGTCGCCGTTCACGTGGAAGATCGGCGCCTCGATCATGCGGGCGACGTCGGTGCAGTACATCGACGAGCGCGACGCGGCCGGGGCGGCGGTGAAGCCGACCTGGTTGTTGATCACGATGTGCACGGTGCCGCCGGTGCGGTAGCCGCGCAGCTGCGACATGTTCAGCGTCTCCGCGACGACGCCCTGGCCGGCGAAGGCCGCGTCGCCGTGCAGCGCGACCGGCATGACGGTGAAGTCGGTGCCCGCCTTGTTGATGATGTC
This sequence comes from Streptomyces sp. RKAG293, assembly GCF_023701745.1. Taxonomy (NCBI): domain Bacteria; kingdom Bacillati; phylum Actinomycetota; class Actinomycetes; order Kitasatosporales; family Streptomycetaceae; genus Streptomyces; species Streptomyces sp. RKAG293. The sequence goes on from NZ_JAJOZB010000001.1 coordinate 5,939,254, forward strand.
CTGCTTGGCGCGCGCGATGCCCTCGACGATCGGGTCGACGGCCTCCAGGTGCGAGGGGTTCGCCGCCAGCGAGACGGTGATCTGCTCGCCGTCCAGACCGGTGAAGGTGCCCTGAGCGCCCAGGTGGTACTTGACGTCGCCGGAGCCGTGCATCGACTTCGGGTCGAGGTTGCCCTCGAACTCCCGGAAGATCTGCGCGTACGACTTGCCGACGATGTTGGCCAGCACGTTGAGCCGGCCGCGGTGGGCCATGCCGATGACGACCTCGTCGAGGCGCGACTCGGCGGCCGCGTCGATGACGGCGTCGAGCATCGGAATGACGGACTCGCTGCCTTCCAGCGAGAACCGCTTCTGGCCCACGTACTTGGTCTGCAGGAACGTCTCGAACGCTTCCGCGGCGTTCAGCCGGCGCAGGATCCGGAGCTGCTCGTCACGCTCCAGCTTGCTGTGCGGGCGCTCGATGCGGTCCTGGATCCACTTGCGCTGCTTCGGGTCCTGGATGTGCATGAACTCGACGCCGACGGTGCGGCAGTACGAGTCGCGCAGCACACCGAGGATGTCGCGGAGCTTCATCAGCGACTTGCCGGCGAACCCGCCGACCGCGAACTCGCGCTCCAGGTCCCACAGGGTGAGGCCGTGCTCCAGGACGTCCAGGTCCGGGTGCTTGCGCTGGCGGTACTCCAGCGGGTCGGTGTCGGCCATGACGTGGCCGCGGACCCGGTAGGAGTGGATCAGCTCGAAGACCCGCGCGGCCTTGGTGACGTCGTCGTCGTGCGCGGTGTCGATGTCGGTCCGCCAGCGGACCGGCTCGTACGGGATCCGCAGCGACTCGAAGATGTCGTCGAAGAAGCCGGTCTCGCCGAGCAGCAGCAGGCTCATCTGGCGCAGGAACTCGCCGGACGCCGCACCCTGGATGACCCGGTGGTCGTAGGTGCTGGTCAGCGTCATGACCTTGGAGATGCCGAGCTTGTTCAGGGTGTCCTGCGACGTGCCCTGGAACTCCGCCGGGTAGTCCATCGCGCCGACGCCGAGGATCAGACCCTGTCCGGGCATCAGCCGCGGCACGGAGTGCACGGTGCCGATGCCGCCGGGGTTGGTCAGCGACGCGGTGACGCCGGTGAAGTCGTCCATCGTCAGCTTGTTCGCGCGGGCGCGGCGGACGATGTCCTCGTACGCCTGCCAGAACTCGAAGAAGTTGAGCGTCTCGGCCTTCTTGATGGCCGCGACGACCAGCTGGCGGTCGCCGTTCGGCTTCACCAGGTCGATGGCCAGGCCCAGGTTGACGTGGGCCGGCTTGACCAGCGTCGGCTTGCCGTCCTTCTCCGTGAAGGAGTGGTTCATCGTCGGCATGGCCTTGAGGGCCTGCACCATCGCGTACCCGATGAGGTGCGTGAAGGAGACCTTCCCGCCCCGGGCGCGCTTGAGGTGGTTGTTGATGACGATGCGGTTGTCGAACAGCAGCTTCACGGGAATCGCGCGAACGCTGGTCGCCGTCGGCAGTTCGAGGCTGGCGTTCATGTTCTTCGCGACGGCGGCCGACGGGCCGCGCAGCGTGACGTACTCCGGTCCCTCGGCCGCTGCCGGTTCCGCGGCCTTGGCCGGTGCGGCCGATGCCTTCGCGGGAGCGGCGGCCGGCTTGGCGGGGGCCGGGGTGGTGGCCGCGGGCGTGGCTGCCGCGGCGGCCGGCGCCGGAGCGGCGGCCTTCGCGGCGGCCGGCGCGGCCTGTGGGGCAGGGACAGCAGCCGTGACCGGGGCGGCCTGAGCCGGCGCGGCCGGGGCGGCCACGGACGAACCCGTGTCCGTCCCTGGCTTGTAATCGGCAAAGAAGTCCCACCAGGCTCGGTCTACCGAGTTCGGGTCCTGGAGGTACTGCTGGTAGATCTCATCGACGAGCCACTCGTTGGGGCCGAAGCCCGCGGCAGGGCTCTTGCCCTGACCGTTGGTCTCGATCGATGTGCTCGAGCTATTGGGGGACTGTGGCGACACGGCGGCAACCGCCCTCTTCCGCTTCACAAGATGGTGGACAGCGGGAATAAAGGCTACGCCTACCGGGCCGTTCGGCGCAGGCCCGGGGGTCAGTCGTCGCGTAAGTCACACCGGAAGAGGGGTTTCGGCGCTGTGCATGGCGGGAAATTGGTCCCTCTTAAGGGGTTGTGACGGCGTCCCCCCGTACGAGTACGGCCCGCTGTCCGCCGCACCCGTATTGCCAGCCTATGTCAACGTTGCGCGGGAACCGAACCCGGAAGCGTGACGCGGATCCGGCAGCCACGGGGGGATTCGGCCACCTCGATGTCCCCGCCGTGCAGATCGACCGCCCAGCGGGCGATGGCCAGACCCAGCCCAGTACCGCCGTCGCCGCCGGGGTGGGCGCCCCGGTTGAAGCGGTCGAAGACCCGGTTGCGCTCGGACTCCGGGATGCCGGGACCCTCGTCCCGCACATCCAGGTCCAGGCTCCCGGGCACGGCCCCGCGCCGGGCGCGGACGGTGACCCGGCCGCCGGGCGGGCTGTGCTTCACGGCGTTGTCGACGAGGTTGGCCACCACCTGGTGCAGCCGTTCGGCGTCGGCGTACGCGGTCAGCTCCGGCGGTGAGACGTCCAGGTGCAGATGCACGTCGGCGCGGGGGCGGCTGCGCTGGCCGGCGCGGGCGGCGCCCTCCATGCCCAGGCTGGCCGTCTTCAGCACGGCCGACAGATAGGGCCAGACCTCGAAGGGCTTGGCGTCCAGGTGCACCGCGCCGCTGTCCAGCCGCGACAGGTCCAGCAGCTGGCTGACCAGCTTGCCCAGCCGCTCGGTCTGCTGCAGCGCGGTCCGCATCGTCTCGGGATCGGCCTCGGACACCCCGTCGACGACGTTCTCCAGGACCGCCCGCAGGGCCGCGATGGGCGTCCGGAGCTCATGTGAGACATTCGCCACCAGTTCCTTGCGGTGCTGGTCGACGGCCTCCAGATCGGCCGCCATGCGGTTGAACGTCTCCGCCAGCTCACCGACCTCGTCGCGCCGTACCCGCGCCACCCGGCGGCTGTAGTCGCCCTGGGCCATGGCCCGCGCGACCGCGGTCATCTCCCGCAGCGGCGCCGTCAGGCCGTGCGCCACGAACTGGGTGATCAGCAGACAGGCGATGATCGAGAAGATCGTGATCACCCGCAGCTCGGTGGCGGAGTGGATCGCGACGATCACCAGCAGTGTCGTGATCAGCACCGAGACGACGACCAGCAGCTGCAGGGCCGCCTTGATGGACCGCAGCGGGTCGTAGGGCCTCAGCGCCGCCCACAGGCGCGCCCACAGCCTCATGGGGCCGGGGTCTCCAGCGCGTAGCCGACGCCGTGCACCGTACGGATCCGCTCGGCGCCGATCTTGCGGCGGAGCGCCTTCACATGGCTGTCGACGGTGCGGGTGCCGGACGCGTCGGCCCAGTCCCAGACCTCGGCGAGCAGCTGCTCACGGGAGAGGACGGCGCGCGGCTGCTGGGCCAGGCACACCAGCAGGTCGAATTCGGTCGGGGTCAGGTGCACATCCGTGCCGCGCACCCGGACCCGTCTCTGGGAGTTGTCGATCTCCAGGTCGCCCAGGAGCAGACTGCCGCCGCGCGGGCTGTGCGCGGCTATGTTCGCGCGCTCCACGCGGCGCAGCAGCACGTGCACCCGGGCGGCCAGCTCGCGCATGGAGAACGGCTTGGTCATGTAGTCGTCCGCGCCGACCCCGAGGCCGACGAGCATGTCGGTCTCGTCGTCGCGCGCGGTCAGCATCAGCACCGGCACCGGCCGCTGTGCCTGGACCCGGCGGCAGACCTCCAGGCCGTCGTAGCCCGGCAGCATGACGTCGAGCACCAGCAGATCGGGCTGCCAGGCGATCGCGGTCTCCACCGCGGTGGGTCCGTCGCCCGCCGTGCGTACCTGGAACCCCTCGGCGCGCAGCCTGGCCGCGATGGCGTCGGCGATCGTCGGATCGTCCTCCACCACCAGCACCCGGCGCTGTGCGCCTGGTGTCGTCTGTGTGCTGTCCATTGCCGCCCCACAAGGTCGTCCCGGTTGGCATGCAGCGTACGGGGCGGTCAAGGCGCTCGGCTACGTGGCCCAAAAAGGGCACTCGGCGCCCTTTCCGGGCGTCACGAACGTGATCGCTCAGAGCGAACATCCGTTGGGGAACACCAGGGCCATCAGATGCATTGAGTCCACATAGCTCAACTTGCTTGCTTAGGGAGAGATCATGGCTGCTGTAACCGCATCGTCCGGACCGCTCACCCTGCCCGTGCTGCCACTGGACGACGCTGTGGTGCTGCCCGGCATGGTGGTGCCGCTGGACCTGACCGACACCGAGGTGCGCGCGGCCGTGGAAGCCGCGCAGGCCGCGCACGTCTCAGGAGGTAAGAGCAAGCCGCAGGTGCTGCTTGTTCCACGGATCGACGGCACGTACGCCGCGGTCGGCACGCTCGGCTGGATCGAGCAGGTCGGCCGGCTGCCCGACGGGGACCCGGGCGCGGTCATCCGCGGGGTGACCAGGGTGCGGATCGGGGCCGGCACCACCGGGCCCGGCGCCGCGCTGTGGGTGGAGGCGACCGAGGTCGAGGAGCCGCCGGTCACCGAGGCGCCCGGCGCGGTCGCCGAGCTCGTCAAGGAGTACAAGGCACTGGCCACCAGCTGGCTGCGCAAGCGCGGTGCCTGGCAGGTCGTGGACCGGGTGCAGCAGATCGAGGACGTCTCGCAGCTCGCGGACAACTCCGGCTACTCCTCGTTCCTGACGACCGAGCAGCGGGTGCTGCTGCTGGAGACCAGCGACCCCGTGGAGCGGCTGCGGATCGCCGTCGCCACGCTGCGCGACCACCTCGCGGAGCAGGACGTCGCCGACACCATCCGCAAGGACGTGCAGGAGGGGATGGAGAAGGCGCAGCGCGAGTTCCTGCTCCGCCAGCAGCTGGACGCGGTCCGCAAGGAGCTGTCCGAGCTGAACGGTGAGCCGGAGGACGAGGCCGGTGACTACCGGGCCCGCGTCGAGGCCGCCGATCTGCCGGAGAAGGTCCGCGAGGCCGCGCTCAAGGAGGTCGAGAAGCTGGAGCGCTCCTCCGACGCCTCGCCCGAGGGCAGCTGGATCCGCACCTGGCTGGACACGGTGCTCGAACTGCCGTGGAACACCACCACCGACGACGTGTACGACATCCCGGGCGCCCGCTCGGTGCTCGACGCGGACCACGCGGGCCTCGATGACGTCAAGGAGCGCATCACCGAGTACCTGGCGGTGCGCAAGCGCCGCTCGGACCGTGGTCTGGGCGTCGTGGGCGGCCGTCGCGGCGGCGCCGTGCTGGCGCTCGTCGGCCCTCCCGGGGTCGGCAAGACCTCGCTCGGCGAGTCCGTCGCGAAGGCGATGGGACGGAAGTTCGTCCGGGTCTCGCTCGGCGGCGTCCGGGACGAGGCGGAGATCCGCGGCCACCGGCGCACCTACGTCGGCGCGCTGCCCGGCCGGATCGTCCGGGCCATCAAGGAGGCCGGGTCGATGAACCCGGTGGTGCTGCTCGACGAGATCGACAAGGTCGGCTCCGACTACCGGGGCGACCCGGCGGCGGCACTGCTGGAGGTCCTGGACCCGGCGCAGAACCACACCTTCCGGGACCACTACCTGGAGGTCGAACTGGACCTGAGCGACGTGGTCTTCCTGGCCACCGCCAACGTCCTGGACTCGATCCCCGAGCCGCTGCTCGACCGGATGGAACTGGTCAGGCTGGACGGCTACACCGAGGACGAGAAGGTCACCATCGCCCGTGACCACCTGCTCCCGCGCCAGCTGGAGCGGGCCGGACTCGTCACCGACGAGGTGTCGCTCGACGACTCGGCGCTGCGCAAGCTCGCCGGGGAGTACACCCGCGAGGCGGGCGTGCGCACCCTGGAACGGTCGATCGCCCGCATCCTGCGGAAGATCGCGGCCCGGCACGAACTGGGCGAGCAGAAGCTGCCGTTCACCGTCACCGACGCGGATCTGCGGGCGCTGATCGGGCGGCCGCACCACACCCCGGAGTCGGCGCAGGAGCCGGACGAGCGGCGGACGGCGGTCCCCGGGGTGGCGACCGGCCTGGCCGTGACCGGAGCGGGCGGCGACGTGCTGTTCATCGAGGCGTCGCTGGCCGACCCGGAGACGGGCGGATCGGGGCTGACCCTCACCGGCCAGCTCGGCGACGTGATGAAGGAGTCGGCACAGATCGCGCTCTCCTTCCTGCGCTCGCACGGCGCCGAACTGGAGCTGCCGGTCGGCGACCTGAAGGAGCGCGGTGTGCACATCCACGTGCCCGCCGGCGGCATCCCGAAGGACGGCCCGAGCGCGGGTGTCACGATGACGACGGCGCTCGCCTCGCTCCTGTCGGGGCAGCGGGTCCGCACCGATGTGGCGATGACCGGTGAGGTGTCGCTGACCGGGCGGGTGCTGCCGATCGGCGGCGTCAAGCAGAAGCTGCTGGCCGCGCACCGGGCCGGCATCACCACGGTGATCATCCCGAAGCGCAACGAGCCCGACCTGGACGACGTGCCCGCGGAGATCCTGGAGAAGCTCGAGGTGCACCCGGTCTCCGACGTCCGGCAGGTGCTGAAGCTGGCGCTGGAGCAGTCGGTGGCGGACGACCGGATCCCGGTCGCCGCCTGACCACTGCCGCTCCGGCGGTGCACAGAACAGAACAGTGCACAGAACAGAACAGTGCACGGAACACGGTGCACAGAGCAGGGCGCTCCCCTCCCCCCGTGCGGAGGGGCGGCGCCCTGTTCCGTGTGCCGTGTGGTTCCGCGGGCCGGGCGGTTATCCGTTGGCGAAGGCCTGCAGCCGGTCGTAGGCCCCGTTGAAGCGGTCCTGGTCACCGGGGAAGACGCCGGAGTCGGCGTACTGCCAGATGGTGTGGAAGCCCCAGCCGGCCGGCAGGGTGCCGACGCTGGTGGAGTAGCGCGGGATCCACAGCGGGTCGTCGGCGGCGAAGGCACTGCTGTTGCCGGTGCACTGGGTCCACCAGTTGGTGGAGGAGTAGATCGTCGGGTAACGGCCGGTACGGGCGCGGTACTCGTTGCTGAACGCGGCGATCCAGTTGACCATGCTGCCCGCGCTCAGGCCGTAGCAGGTGGCGCCGTACGGGTTGTACTCGATGTCGAGCGCGCCCGGCAGCGTCTTGCCGTCACCGGACCAGCCGCCGCCGTGGTTGACGAAGTAGTCGGCCTGGGCGGCGCCGCCGGAGTTGTCCGGCAGCGCGAAGTGGTACGCGCCGCGGATCATCCCGACGTTGTACGAGCCGTTGTACTGCTGGGCGAAGTAGGGATTGGTGTACGAGGTGCCCTCGGTGGCCTTGACGTAGGCGAACCGTCCGCCGTTGGACCAGGCCGCGGACCAGTTGACGTTGCCCTGGTAGCCGCTGACGTCCATGCCCGGAGTCTGGGTGACCAGTGGGGTGGCCACGCCTCCGGTGGTGCTGCCGCCCTCGTGGGCGCGGATGGTCGAGCCCATCCAGTCGAGTTCGGGGTGGGTCATCGGGCCGCTGCCGACCGCGCCCGCGGCATTCGGCAGGGTGAATAAGAGGGCGAGCACAGTGCCGAGCAGTCCGGCCGTGAAGGCGGTTCCGGTGCGGAAGAATCCTGATCTGTGCACGGCGGATTGGGCTCCGAAGGACATACGTTCCTCCATGGGGGACGGGGCCTGACGCGCACCATGGCCTTGGGATGGCCATGACAGGATGAAGGTAGGGGCGGAAACTACGCGCGTGGAAGGGTCCCCGGGAACCGCCGTTGGTCTACACCTACGAAATACTTGAGCAGCTGCGGGAACGACGATCGCTGAAAGAAACTTTCAGCCCCCTGAAAGCGGGAGCGCTGTGGACGAGCAGATGGAAGCCCTGGAACGCGAGCTGACGGTGTTCTACCGGCGGGCCCGCGCGTCCTCGGGTGAGATGGCGCGTGAGCTGCACCCGGAACTGGAACCCGCCGCCTACGGGCTCCTGGTCCGGCTCCAGGAGTGCGAGCCCGAGCGTGCCACCGACCTCGCCGCGTACTTCGGCGTCGGCAAGGCCACCATGAGCCGGCAGCTGCGCGCGCTGGAGGTGCTGGGACTCGTCACCCGCGAGCCGGATCCGGCCGACGGCCGCGCCTTCCTGATGCGGATGACGGCCGAGGGCCGCGAGCGCTTCTCCCGCGTGCGCGCCGCCCGGCGCTCCCGCTACCTCCGGCGGCTGGCGGCCTGGGACCGCGCCGAGGTCAGCGAACTGGCCCGGCTGCTGCAGCGGCTGAACGAACTGCAGGGCTCGGAAGACTAGAGCCGTCCGGACGGACGGGAGCGACCCGGCGGGTCAGAGCTCCACGAGCGCGGCCGTCGCGTCGTCGAACGGCTTGCCGCGCGGGACGGCGCGGCCCTCGGGGTCGGCGGCCTCCACGGAGCGCACCCGCCGGATCAGCGTCTGCGGTCCCTCGTCGCGCAGCAGCGCGAAGGTGCCGGCCCAGTCGTCCGTGCGGAAGACCTCGACCAGCCGGGTCGCCCCGTCGCTCAGCGCCGCGAACGCGCGGACGTCGCCGCGCGGGGTGGTGCCGGTGACCGCGCGGGAGACCACCGCCGGATCGGCGGCGGCGGTGAAGAAGCCGCCCTCGGCGTTGCGCAGCGCGGGGACGGCGCGGCCCTCGGCCACCAGCCGGTCGATGCGGTCGTCCAGCACCGGTGTGATCTTGCCGTCGGGGGCTTCGAGGAGCAGCACCGAATCGGAGAGCACGAGATGCTCCACGGTGTCCTGGTTCCACCGGACCGTGACCACGGTGGCCTGCGGTGTGAGCTGGTGATAAAGATCACAGGTGTCGCAGTGTGCGTCCGCCGTACGGGCAATTGCGGACGCCAAACAGTCGGAGAGAGTCATCTCCGGTCGCGAAACGGACAGTTCGAGCAGGGCCCCGCCGAGCCGTGCCACGAACCAGGGCACCGAGTGGATGCAGTCCCCGTTGCCGGGCCGCGGCGTCACGCCGTCCAGCAGAACCAGCACGCCACCGTGCCCGGAAGCGGGCAGGGCCAGCGAAAGGAAGTCCTCGTTGGGGTGGTCGGGGGTGCCGGGCTCGGTGCTGCTATCGATGCGCATGGCTCAATTCTGCCGGAGCACCGTTCGAACCTCTTGGTCCGTACCTGGTGGGACCCGAACCGCGCCCGGTCCGGATCCCATGGCGCCTGACATGGGCGGATGGGATGCGGGCGGGCATCCTGCCAGGGCTCGGGCGGGACGCCAAACCCGTTCCGCGATCACGGATTGAGACGTTCCGCGCCGGACTTGTCCGTCAACTCATGGGTGCGATTCACTCGTTCGGGTGTCGGGGGAGGGGACGCGCGGCCCCGTCTACAACGGGCTGAGAAGGTCGGGCCCATTGACCAGGCGAGACGGGATTGCGAGCTCCGGTGCGAAGACGACGTGAACCGCGCGACGGGGTCGCCCCCGCGGCGGGCAAAGGACGGGTGCGCAGCCGCTTGCTGGCCGCCCTGTTGATCTGTGCTGTCATCGTGCCGGCCGCGGCCGCGCCCGGGGTGGCGGTCGCCGTGCGCGACGTGTCCGACGCGCAGGACGAGGTGACGGGGGCCGAGTTGGCCATCCGGGCGATCTCGCTGTCGCACTCCCTGGCCGACGAACGCGACGACATGGCCGCCTTCGTCGCCGGCGGCCGCTCCACCGCGCCCGGCACCGGCGCCCCCGGGCTCTCCGAATCGCAGCGCAGCCGGGTGGACCGGCAGGCGCAGAGCCTCTCGGCCGACGAGGACACCGGCGCGGAACTGCGCGAAGTGCTGGCGACCCTCCCGCAGATCCGGCAGGAAGCGCTGACCGGCACCGGGACACCGCAGGCCGTCGTCGCCGCGTACGGCCCGCTGCTGGACGCCCTGGGCAGGGTGACGGGTCCGGTGACCGCACCGCTCAGCCGCGCCGCCGCGCTGGCCGCCACCGAACGCGGGCTGCTGGTGAGCGCGCTCACCGGCACCGGCTCCCAGCGGCCGCTGGCCACCGACGCGCAGACCGCCGCGGTCCAGGAGCGGGCCGCGCTCGCCGACTTCCGCGCCACCGCGCCCCAGGACCTCCGCGACCAGTACAGCCAGACCGTCACCGGCGCGGATGTCACCGAGGCCGAGAGCGACCTCCGGCTCCTCACCGACCAGCCGCAGATGACCGGTTCCGACCGGGCGCTCGGCACGGCCGGGGTGAAGTCCGCGCTCACCGCCAGGATCGACCTGATGCGCAGCGTCGAGTCCTCGCTCGCCACCGCCGAGGCCGACGCGGCGGGCGAACGGCGGGACGACGCGGTGACCGCCCTCGAACTGCGGGTCGCCCTCGCCGCGGTGTGCCTGCTGGTCGCCGTCGGCGTCCTCGTCTCCACCGCCCGCTCCCTCACCCGGCCGCTCGCCGCACTGCACCGCTTCGCCAAGGGCGGGTCCGAGGAGGCACGCGTCGTCGGCGACGACGAGTTCGCGACGGTCGCCCGCCGTATCAACGTGCTCGTCACCGAGCTGCGCGCCGTACAGGCCCGCGGCCTCGAACTCGGCGCGGAACAGACCCGGCTGCTCGGCATCCGCGACGCGCTCGCCGCGGAGCGCGACAGCCTGCTGCGCCGGCAGGACGCCGTGAGCGCCGCGCCCGCCGTGAGCGCCAGAACCGGCACCGACCGGACCGGCGGGCCCACCACGTACGTCAACCTGTCGCTGCGCACCCTGGGCCTGGTGGAGCGCCAGCTCGCCCTGATCGAGGGCCTGGAGGAGCGCGAGCAGGACCCGGACCGGCTGGAGACGCTCTTCCGGCTGGACCACCTCGCCACCCGGATGCGCCGCAACAGCGAGAACCTGCTGGTCCTCGCCGGCACCGAGCACAGCCACGGCGGCGCCACCGCCAAGCCCGTGCCGCTGGTCGACGTGGCCCGGGCGGCGATCTCGGAGATAGAGCGTTACGAGCGGGTGCGGATCCAGGTGCTGCCCGCCGGGCAGCTGGCCGGCCACGCGGCCGACGACACCAGCCACCTGGTGGCCGAACTGCTGGACAACGCGACCGCCTTCTCGCCTCCGCAGTCCGAAGTGCAGCTCTCCGGCTGGATGCTGGAGAACGGCGAGGCCATGATCTCCGTCGAGGACCAGGGCATCGGCGCTCCGCCGGAGCGGCTCGCCGAGCTGAACGCGCTGCTCACCGACCCCGAGCCGGCCGCGCCCGGCAACGCGACCGGTATGGGGCTGTACGTCGTGGCCCGGCTCGCCGCCCGCCACGGGATCCGCGTCCAGCTGCGCGAACAGAAGCAGGGCGGCATCGCGGCCGTCGTCATCCTGCCGCGCCGGCTGCTGCCCGCCGCCCGGCCCGACGAGGCTCCGGCCAACCCGGTGGAGGCCGCGATCGCGGAGCCGATGCCGGTGCCGGCGTCGGAGATTCCGGAGCCGGCGGCCGGGAGCCCGGAAGCGGTTCCGGTCGTGGCTGAGGCTTCGGGAGACGCGTCCGTGCAGCACACGGGACCCGAGCGGGACCCGGCCGGGGACCGGCCCACGGGCGGTGTCGTACGGCCGCGGCACACGCCCGACGACGCGCAAGCGGAACCCGCCGCATCCGACGGATCCATCACCGGCAAGGGCCTGCCGCAGCGCGTGCCGCGCAGCAGCGGGCTGACCGGCGAGCCGGCCGCGCGGCGGCCGGAAAGGACCGGGCCGGTGGACGCGGAGGCGCTACGGCGTAAGTTCGGCGGATTGCAGCAAGGACTTCGGGACGGACGACGGGACGCGGAAGAGGAGACCCGGGCGGCAGACCCGGGGAAGGCAGGCCCAACGGGGGGCACAGGCGCAGCTGGAACCATCGAGGAGGCGAGCCGTTGAACGCGGCGAGTACGGATACGAAGGACCTGAGCCATGAAGCCCGGAATCTCCGGTGGTTGCTGAGCAACTTCGTCGAGGAGGTGCCGGGCGTCCACTCGGTCGCCGTGGTCTCCTCCGACGGACTGCTGCTGATCAACTCCGACCCGGATCCGGCGGCAGCGGCGGAACCCGGCGGGCAGCAGCCGCCGGCCGGCCCCGCGGACGCCCGTGCGGACCTGGCCACGGTCGTCTCCGGCCTCGCCTCGCTGACCGACGGCGCGGCGCGCCTGATGGACGGCGGCCGGGTCCGGCAGACCGCGGTCGCGATGGACGAGGGCAGTCTCTTCGTGATGTCGATCAGCGACGGCTCGCTGCTCGGCGTCCACGCCTCCGCCGATTGCGACATGAGCGTCGTGGGGTACCACATGGCCCTCTTCGTCGGCCGGGCCGGACACGTGCTGACCCCGGCGCTCCGCAACGAGCTGCGCCGGTCCCAGGAGGCCGCCGCCTCCGAGAGCGGGGCCCGCTGATGTCCATGTCCCTGCCCCAGCGCGGCCTCGACCGCCGCACCGCCCGGGTCCGCCCGTACGCACTGACCGGCGGACGCACCCGTTTCGGCCATGTGCTGTTCGTCGAGACCTTCGTGGCGAGCATCGACGGCCAGGAGCCGAATTTCGTGCTGACCGCCGGCCGCTGGGCCGAGCGGGTGATGCCGGAGATGCGCGCGATCGTGGAGTTGTGCCGCAGAATGCGGTCGGTGGCCGAGATCTCGGCACTGCTGCGGATGCCGCTCGGCGTCGTCCGCGTACTGCTCAGCGACCTGGCTGATCAGGGGAGGATCCGCGTCTACGGCACCGGGCACGGCCCCGGCAGCCCGGATCGCGCGCTGTTGGAAAGGGTGCTCGGTGGACTTCGCAGGCTTTGAGGAGACCGGCGGCACGCAGGAGTGGCAGACGGAGCGCGGGCGCGCGCCGGTCTCCACCAAGATCGTGGTCGCGGGCGGCTTCGGCGTGGGCAAGACGACCTTCGTCGGCTCGATCTCGGAGATCACGCCGCTCACCACCGAGGCGGTGATGACGCGGGCCAGCGAGTCCGTGGACGACCTGGGCTCGACCCCGGACAAGACGACGACCACCGTCGCGATGGACTTCGGCCGGATCACCCTGGACCAGGACCTCGTGCTGTACGTCTTCGGCACGCCGGGCCAGCAGCGCTTCTGGTTCATGTGGGACGACCTGGTGCGCGGCGCGATCGGCGCGATCGTGCTGGCGGACACCCGGCGGCTGGCCGAGTGCTTCCCCGCGCTCGACTACTTCGAGGGCTGCGGACTCCCGTACACCGTGGCGGTCAACCAGTTCGAGGGCACTCCCGAATACACCGAGCAGGACGTCCGCGAGGCGCTCGCCGTACCGCCGCACATACCGGTGTTGATCTGTGACGCCCGGAAGCGGTATTCGGTAGTGGAGGCACTCATGGCGCTGGTGGCGCACGCCTTGGCCGAACAGCCGCTCTGAGCGATCCGTTCCCGCATTTTTTCACGAAAGCCGGACCTTCATCATGCGCAAGATACTCATCGTCGGAGCCGGTCAGGCCGGGCTCCAACTGGCCCTGGGTCTGCAGGGCCGTGGCTATGAAGTCACCCTCATGTCCAACCGCACGGCCGACGAGATACGCGACGGCCGGGTGATGTCCACCCAGTGCATGTTCGACACCGCGCTGCGGCACGAGCGCGATCTGGGCATCAACTTCTGGGAGGAGCAGGCGCCGCGCATCGAGGGTCTCGGTGTCTCGGTCGCGGCCCCGGACGCGTCGCGTCCCATCGACTGGGTCGGCCGCCTGGACGGCTACGCGCAGTCCGTCGACCAGCGGGTGAAGATGGCCGGCTGGATGGAGACCTTCGCCGAGCGCGGCGGCAAGCTCGTCATCCACGGTGTCGCGGTCTCCGACCTCGATTACTTCTCGCGCGCCTACGACCTGGTGCTGGTCGCCGCGGGCAAGGGCGAGCTGGTCTCCATGTTCCGCCGCGACGCGTCCCGTTCGCCCTACGAGGCCCCGCAGCGCGCACTGGCGGTCGCGTACGTGCACGGTCTCGGCCCGCGCCCCGAGCACCCCGACTTCCTGGCGGTGCGCTGCAACCTGGTGCCGGGCGTCGGCGAACTCTTCGTCATGCCGACCCTCACCACCTCGGGTCCCGCCGACATCCTCTTCTGGGAGGGCGTCCCCGGCGGTCCCCTCGACGTCTTCCAGGGCGTCAAGGACCCCGAGGAGCACCTGCGCCTCACCCTCGACCTGATGCGGCAGTTCACCCCGTGGGAGTACGACCGGGCCCGCTCGGTGGAACTCACCGACGCGAACGGCACTCTCGCCGGCCGGTACGCGCCGACGGTGCGGCAGGGCGTCGCCGAACTGCCGTCGGGCGGTCTCGTCCTCGGCGTCGCCGATGTCGTGGTCGCGAACGACCCCATCACCGGGCAGGGCTCCAACAGCGCCGCCAAGTGCGCCGCGTCCTATCTGGAGAGCATCACGGAGCGCGGCGACCAGCCCTTCGACGGCGCGTGGATGCAGTCCGCCTTCGACCGGTACTGGCGGATCGCCGAGCCGGTCACCAAGTGGACGAACGCGATGCTCGCGCCGCCGCCCGAGCACGTTCTCCAGCTGATCGGCGCCGCGGGCGGGCTGCAGCCCGTCGCGGACCGCTTCGCCAACGGGTTCAACGACCCGGCCGACTACGAGCAGTGGTTCTTCGACCCGGAGCTGGCCGCGGCCTACCTCGGCGAGGTCCAGGCCGGACAGGCCGCGCAGCCCGCGCAGCCCGCGCAGAGCGCGCAGAGCGCGTAACGCGGCGGGGCCGGGCGGGCTCGTGACACGAGCCCGCCCGGCCCCGGAGTTTTCCCGCTACCCCTAGCCGACGTTGTTGCCCTGGTCGGATCCGCCGCCGTCGATCGGCGTTCTGGCGTCCGCCTTGGGGACGGCCGGCGGGACGTAGTTCTTCATCGGGCCCTGCGCGGAGTCGGGCCGGACCGCCCCCAGGATCGGGTTGGCGGCGATGGGCGAGACCTTCACGACGGAGCCGGGGCGCGGCGCCTGGATGACGAGACCGTCGCCGATGTAGATGGCGACATGCGTGGCGCCCGGGAAGTAGATGACGAGGTCACCGGGGCGCAGCAGGCTCAACGGCACCTTGGGCAGCTGCGCCCACTGCTCCTGGCTGGTGCGCGGGATCGCCCTCCCGGCGTGCAGCCAGGCCTGCGACGTGAGGCCCGAGCAGTCGTACGCGTCCGGCCCTTCGGCGCCCCAGACATACGGCTTGCTGAGCTGCAGGAACGCATAGCCGACCGCACGGTTGCCGGCCTCGGACGGCGTCCGGCTGCCCGCACCGAGGGCCTTGGAGTCCAGGAAGTCGCTCTGGGCCTGGTTGATGCCCTGCTCCTCGAGCTTCTGGAGCTCGTCGAGCTGAACGCCTGTCAGACCCGCGATGATCGTCTCGACGCGCTTGAGGTGCTCCTCGACCTGGACCTTCGCGGCGCCCTGCTGGGTCTGCAGCAGCTGCGCCTGGCCGAGCGCGCTCTGGGCGCCGGCGTTCAGCACCGCGATCCGCGCCTCGCCGGTCTTCAGCTGCTCCAGGACGTCGGCCTCGCTCCCGGCGGCCCGCTGCAGCAGGTGCTTCTGGGAGAAGAGCTGCTGCGGGTCGTCGCCGACCAGGAGGTTGAGGTACGGCGAGACTCCGCCGTCCTGGTACTGCCGGCGGGCGAGCATCCCGATCTGGTCGCGGGCCTCGGCGACCGCGACCCGCTGGTCGGCCAGCTGCTTGTCCAGCAGAACGGCCGTGGTCCGCTGCTTGGCGGCGGCTTCCTTGGCCTTGTTGAAGGCCTCGGTCGCCTGCTCGGTCTGCAGATAGAGCGTCTGGAGCTGGGTCAGCAGCTGGGGCAGCGGCTGTGACGGGGGGTCATGGGGCGCGGCGGCCGCTTGCTGGGCGGGGAGCGAGAGTGCGGCGGCCGCGAGGAGCGCACCGCATATCACCGCTCGATGGATCCACCCACGGTTCCGTCGGGCCACTGACATCCCCTCACCTTCGGTTGCACAGAGGTGATCACCTGCTGCGCCAAGATCCTGTCACGGATTGTCGTATCTTCGACAGTGGGAATAGGCGATTCCGCTCAATCCGGTCACCCCCGCGGGTGCCTTCCCCTCGCCTGCTCAGCCCATCGGCAGGGCCGTCACCGTGTTTCCGTTCTGGACGAACAGGACGCTACCCCGGGCGGCGAGCCGTATGCCGGTGGCGGCGCCGGTCCCCGCTCCCGGAACCCGGTAGCTCCACACCGCCTTGCGGGTGCGGAGGTCGAACGCCGCGACGCACGGCCGGCCGCCGGCGGTGGGTGCGTGCAGCACCCCGCCGTGCACCACCGGCGCGCACTGCGTGCCCAGCGGTGTCGCGGGGCCGCTCTCCCACAGCGGGCCGCCGGTGCGGGCGTCGAGGGCGAGGACGCCCGCGGCGGACCCGGTGGCGTACAGGACGCCGTCGGCGATCACCGGATCGCTGTACGTCCGGTCACGGGGAGCGTGCCGCCAGGCGACGGTGCCGTCGTCCAGCGCGACCGCGGTGACCCCGCCGCCCGCCACGTAGGCGCGCGGACCGGCGACCGCCGGGCGGCCGTTGCCGGTGCCCCGCAGGGCGCGCGTCCACTGCCGTTCGCCGGTCCGCCGGTCGAGGGAGGTCAGGGCGTCGCCGTCGCAGTACAGCAACCGGTCTCCGGGCAGCACCGCCGTCGGCGCCTCGGAGGGGATGTGCCCGGCGGTGGCCCGCCACAGTTCGCGGCGGTCCTTGAGGTCGTAGGCGAGCAGCAGAGCGGCGTAGTCGTCGTCGAGCGGGCTGCCCTGGGACGCCGTCAGGTACAGCGCGCCGCCGTCGGAGGCCAGCAGCGCGTCCTGGGCGAACCGCAGACCGGCCGCGGGCTCCAGGGTCCAGCGGACCCGGCCCTTGGCGGCCGGGTCGACCGCGCGCGGCGCCGCGGCGCCCACGGTGTAGGCCACGTCCGCCAGCAGTCCGTCGCCGGTGGGCACCGGAGCGCCGTCGGGTTCGAAGCCGCCGGCGGTCCACAGCGGGCGCCCGGTGCGGGTGTCGAGGCCGATCAGGCCGTCGTAGCCCTTGAGGACGAGGAGGGTGTCGCTCACCGCCACCGGCGCGACGTCCACCAGTTCGGGCCCGTCGTACGTCCACAGCGGGGGCGGCGCGCTGCCGGGCGGGCGGGATCGCCTGGGGCGGGGCTGCGAGGACGGGCTGCCGGAGGGGGAGGGGCCGGCGTCCCCGCGGGGGCCGCCGGGGGCGTTGCGCAGCCAGGTGATCCCGGCCGCGCTCGCCATCGCGGCACCGCCGAAGGACACCGTCAGCAGAGCCCGGCGCGACATCCCGGCGGGCTGGTCCGACATGCGTGCGTGCCCCCTCCGGCCTGGACCTGTCGACGGAGACTACGACCGCCCCCGGCCGGAATCCAGTCCGGCCGGGGGCGGTGCGTGGTTACTTCTGGTTGCTCCTGATTGATCTCAGCTTCCGAAGTACGAGCGGAAATTGTTGGAGAACTCCCAGTTGCTGTACTTGTCCCAGTTCACCGACCAGGTCATCAGGCCGCGCAGCGCCGGCCAGGTGCCGTGGGTGGAGTAGCTGCCGCAGTTCGTCTTCCTGGTGAGGCAGTCCAGTGCCTTGTTCACCTCGGCCGGGGCGGTGTAGCCGTTGCCGGCGTTGGTGCTCGCGGGCAGGCCGATGGCGATCTGGGAGGGCGCCAGCGGCGGGAACATGTTGGCGGTGTTGCCCGCGACGGGGAAGCCGGTGAGCAGCATGTCGGTCATGGCGATGTGGAAGTCCGCGCCGCCCATGGAGTGGTACTGGTTGTCCAGGCCCATGATCGAGCCCGAGTTGTAGTCCTGGACGTGCAGCAGGGTCAGATCGCCGCGCATCGCGTAGATCACCGGCAGATAGGCGCCCGCGCGCGGGTCCTGGCCGCCCCACGGGCCGGACCCGTAGTACTGGTAGCCGAGCTGGACGAAGAAGGTCTCCGGGGCCATCGTCAGGACGAAGCCGCTGCCGTACTTGGCCTTGAGGGTCTTCAGCGCGGATATCAGGTTCACCACGACCGGTGTCGTCGGGTTCTTGAAGTCGGTGTCGCCGGTGTTGAGGGAGAGCGAGTGGCCCTCGAAGTCGATGTCGAGGCCGTTGAGCCCCCACTTGTCGATGATCGCGCTCACCGAGGAGACGAAGGTGTCGCGGGCCGCCGCGGTGGTCAGCTGCACCTGGCCGTTCTGGCCGCCGATGGAGATGACGACCTTCTTGCCCTGGGCCTGCTTGGCCTGGATGGCGGCCTTGAACTCGGCGTCGGACTCGACGCCGGCGCACTCGGTCGCGGGGCAGCGGTTGAAGCGGATGTCCCCGGAGGTGACGGAGGTCGGCTCACCGAAGGCGAGGTCGATGACGTTCCAGGTGCTGGGAACGTCGGCCATGCGCGTGTAGCCCGCCCCGTTGGCGAAGCTCGCGTGCAGATAGCCGACCAGCGCGTGGGTGGGCAGTCCGCCGGAGGGCGGCGGGGTGGTGGGCGGCGTGGTGGGAGGGGTCGTCGGCGGCGTGGTGGGGGGCGTCGTCGGCGGGGTGGTCGGCGGTGTCGTGGGCGGGTTGGTCGGGCCGCCGGGCCCGCTGAGCGAGGCGTCGTCGGCGTAGTAGACCGGCTGGCCGTACCAGCCGTGCAGATAGACCGTGGCGCTGGTCTGGCTCGCGCCGGTCGTGAAGTTGACGCTCAGCTGCTGGTACGCGCCGCCGGTGCCCGGCGTCCAGGTGCTGGTGCCGCCGTCCACGCCGATGTACACGTACGAGCCCTTGACCTGGGCGGAGAAGGTGTAGGCGGTGTTCGGCGCGACGGCGACGGTCTGCTTGCACTGGGCGGTGTCGCTCGCGCCGGGGGTGCCGGCGAGCGCGTAACTCCCGCTCTTGGCCTGGCCGGTGACGGCCTTGGCGCTCGCGTCGCAGGTCCAGCCGGACAGGGATCCGGTCTCGAAGCCGCCGTTGGTCAGGAACTCACCGGCGGAGGCGGAGGGGGCGAGCGCGACCAGGCCGCCGAGGGTGGCCGCGCAGGCCAGGGTGGCTGCGCCGGCGATGGCGGATCGCGACCGGCCGCGGAAGGGGGATGTGAGCACGGGGGGATGCTCCTTCTGCTTCAAGGAGTGCGCATGACGCAGTGCGCATGACAAGGCGCAGCAAACAGGTCTGGACCAATCCTGTCAATGGTCTGAACCAACACCCGTGCGACGTCCGGTGGCCACCGCGCCCCCGCGCGGCCGTCACCTGCCGTTGTGCCGTCAATCCCCGGGCGGACGCGTCCCCTTGTTCCGTACGCTCTTCGACCACGGCCACTTCAGCCGGGTGTCCGGCACGGTCCCTTCGGGGTCGTACACGAAGACCCACCGGGTCTGCCGCGCCGCGCGCGGGCCGGGGCTCGGCTCGCGGTGGTACACGTGCACCACGGGCTTGCCCCCGTCGGCGTCCGGCACCGGCACGGTGTACACCTTCGGCGGCTGTCCGGTCGCCCCGACCAGGACGCCCATCAGGCGCCCGTCCAGCGGGCCGCCGACGAACTCCGTGTTCTCGCTTCTCACGCGCCCAGCATCCCACGGCCGTCGTCGTCGGGGAGCAGATGCGCGACGGCCTCCACGATCGGGGCAAGCCGCCGGGCCAGTTCACCGGCCGGGCTGTCCGGGGTCTCCAGGGCCAGCGCCGCCGCGGCGATCCCGGCGGTCTCCGGGTCGGTCGTCGCGGTGATCACCAGCAGACCGGTGAGATGGTCGACGAGCCAGCCGCGCAGCTCCGGCAGCGGCGGCTGCTTGCCCTCGTCCAGCCAGGTCAGCGACACCGCCTCCACCGAGGCGATCCAGGAGCGGACCATCATCGCCAGCCGCGGGCCCGGATCCGGCGCCCCCAGGTGCAGCAGCACCTGCTCGGCCGCGCTCCGCCGCACCCCGTCGACGATCGCGCCCGTCCGGCTGGTCTCGGCGACGCTGCCGCCGCGCAGCAGTGCCGAGTAGGCGGCGTCGTGCTCGTCGACGAACGAGAGATAACGGTCCAGGGCGTGCGCCAGCCGCTGCGTCGGTGCGCCCTGTGACGGTTCGACGAAGCATTTCCGCAGCTCATCGGCGGCATTGTGCATCGCGGCCTCGTACAACTGCTGTTTGCCACCGGGGAAGTACCGGTAGACCAGCGGCCGTGACACCCCGGCGGCGGCCGCGACGTCGTCGACCGACACGTCCTCGGGGCGGTGGTGCCCGAAGAGGTCCACCGCTGCCGCGAGCAACTGCGTGCGGCGTTGCTCGACGCTGAGTCGGCGGTATGCGGGCGCCGCGCTGCCGTTCATGGGCGCAGCCTAACCGGTGGGGCCCGGCGCGGGTCCGGTGACGGCCGCGCGCCAGACCGTAACGGGTCGTTCAGGCGAGCAGGCCCGAGGCGCGCCACAGCCGGCGGCCGGGGCCGCGCAGCACATCGATCTCCTCCAGGAACTCGACGAGCCGCTTCGAGGACTGCAGCATGACGTCCCGGCGGTGGCCGCTGGCCCGCACCTGCTCCATGGCGTAGGCCGGATTGAGCCCGACGGCCTCGTACACCTTCGGGCTGACCAGCGAGCCCGCCACGATCCTCGCGGTCTCCCCGGAGGTCAGCCGGGTGAGCTCGCGCTCCCAGCGCGGGGCGGTGGCCATCTGGCGGGTCAGCTCCTCACGGGCGTACCGCACGTGCCGGGCCTCCTCGATCACATGGATGCGGGTCACCCCGCGCACCAGCGGCTGGACGCGCTCGTCCGGGAAGGTCAGCCGCTGCATCCAGTCGAGGATCTCCTCGACGAGCAGCGTCCCGGTGAAGGCGCCGGGCGTCGTCGAGTACGTCTTCAGGATCCGGCCGAGGTGCAGATGGAGCTTGCGCGGCCGGTAGACCGGGGTGCCGGACTTCTTGACCAGCCGGCCGAACATCATCGAGTGCCGGCACTCGTCGGCGACCTCGGTCAGCGCGTACCGGACGTGCTGGCTGGTCGGGTCGAGGGCGTAGATGTGCCGGGCGAGCAGCTGCATCAGGATGATCTCGAACCAGATGCCCATCGAGGCGATGCTCGCGCCCTCATGCCGGCTCAGCTCGATCCGCTGCTCCTGCGACATGTGCTTCCACAGCGGGGTGTCGTAGAGGGAGCACAGCTCCGGGGGCCAGAACCACTTGCCGTCCTCGAACGGGGCGTCCCAGTCCAGCTCGGTGTCGGGGTCGAAGGAGTGCTTGGCGGAGGCGTCGAGCAGCCGCTCCGCGACCTTCTCGCGCTCCGTGATTTTGGTCATGATGGGGGCCATACGCTTATGAGACTGCGTGTCAGCAAGGACGTCAATCCCTCGCGCAGAACTTGTTGACCCGGCGGTAACCGGCGTGTGAGTCTGCCAACGACCGCCAACGACAGCACGGCCAACGACCGGACCCCGTAACGCATTTCGGGCGAGCCACGAGGAGGCGTCAGTGTCGACGCACGAGCTCTACACGACAGCACCGACCGAAGCTCTCTGGGAGGTCACGGCGAGCGGCGCGGCCCGCTTCTCCTGGGAGTACGACGACGGGCGCGACCGGCTGCTGGCCCTCTACCAGAAGGGCAAGGACAAGCAGTGGGACGCCGTCCGGCGGATCGACTGGGACCTGGAGGTCGATCCCTACGACCCGCTCGGCGTCCCGGACGAGGCGCTCACCGTCTACGGGACCCGTTACTGGGACAAGATGGACGAACAGAACAAGAAGGACCTGCGACGGCACTACGCGTCCTGGCAGTTCAGCCAGTTCCTGCACGGTGAACAGGGCGCCATGGTCTGCGCGGCCCGCATCGTCGAATCCGTCCCCGATCTGGACGCCAAGTTCTACTCCGCGACCCAGACCATGGACGAGGCCCGGCACGCCGAGATATACGCCCGGTTCCTGCAGGAAAAGGTCGGGATGCTGTATCCGATCAATGACTCCCTGCAGGGACTGCTCGGCGACACCCTGCGCGATTCCCGCTGGGACATGCCCTATCTCGGAATGCAGGTCCTCATCGAAGGACTCGCCCTCGCCGCGTTCGGCATGCTCCGCGACACCACGGACAAACCGCTGCCCAAGCAGATCCTGGCCTACATCATGCAGGACGAGGCCCGGCACGTCGCTTTCGGGCGGATGGCACTGCGGGACTACTACCAGCAGCTCAGCGAAGGTGAACTCCGGGAGCGCGAGGAATTCGTCATCGAGGGCTGCTATCTGATGCGCGACCGGCTGCGCGGGGTCGAGGTGCTGGAGAACTTCGGAATTCCGCGAAAGGACGCCGAGGAACTCAGCGAGAACTCCGAGTACCTGCACCTGTTCCGGAAGCTGCTCTTCAGCCGGATCGTGCCCTGCGTGAAGGACATCGGTCTGTGGGGCCCCCGGCTGCAACAGGCCTATGTCGATATGGGCGTCTTCGACATGGGCGACTCCAATCTCGATCTGCTCATGGCCGAGGACGAGGAGATCGCCGAGAAGCTCGACGCCGAACGCTTCGCCGCCGAGGAGTCGGCCCGCGTCGCGGAGGTCGCCGACGCGATCACCCTCGGCTCGGGAACGGAGACCGGCTGAATCCCGGGGAGAGTTCCCAGGACGTCGAAAACATCCGCTCGGGAGTCGTACGCTTGCTCGATGCTTGAAGGACCGAGAGCGCGACGGCGCGTACGCATGGCGCTGGGGCTCGCACTGCTGACCCTCAGCGCCGCCTGTGGATCCGGCTCGACGCCGTCGCCCGAGGTACTCGCGCCGGTGTCCGGCGCGCCCACCGCACAGGTGGACGGCCTGCCGGAGGGTTCGGTGGCGCCGGAGGCGACGGCACCGGCCGCACCGGGGACGATCACTCTCGCGTTCGGCGGTGATGTGCACTTCACGGAGCGTACGCAGCCCCGGCTGGTCAACGGGATGACGGAGCCGGCGATCGGTCCGCTCTCCAAGACCCTCGCGGCGGCCGACTTCTCCATGGTCAACCTGGAGACGGCGATCACCACGCGGGGCACCCCGCAGCCCAAGACGTACCACTTCAGGACGCCCGCCACCGCGCTCGACGTCCTCAAGAAGTCGGGCGTGGACGCGGTCTCGATGGCGAACAACCACGCCGTCGACTACGGCGCGCAGGGGCTGACGGACACCCTCGATGCGGTCAAGGACGCGCCGATCCCGGTCGTCGGCATCGGTGCGAACGAGGCCCAGGCCTACCGTCCGTATCTGAAGACGATCCGCGGGGTGAAGCTCGCCGTCCTCGCGGCCAGCCAGGTGCAGGACATCACCAACCAGAACTGGCGCGCCACGGCGACCAAGCCGGGCATCGCCTCGGCGCTGGAGCAGACCAAGCTGGTGGCGGCGGTCAAGGCGGCGAAGAAGAAGGCCGACGTCGTGGTCGTCTATCTGCACTGGGGCACCGAGGGGCAGTCCTGCCCGGGGCCCGAGCAGAAGTCCATCGCGGCGAAGCTGGCGGCGGCCGGGGCCACCGCGGTCGTCGGCACGCACGCGCACGTGATGCTGGGCTCCGGGATGCTGCGGCAGACCTATGTCGCCTACGGCATGGGCAATCTGCTCTGGTACGGCACCTCGCCCTACCCGAACTCCAACGACACCGGCGTCACCACCCTGACCATCGCCAAGGGCAAGGTCGCGGGCGAGCGCTTCACGCCGGCCTTCGTCGACAACCGCGGTGTGCCCATGCCCCAGGAGGACGCCGGGGCGAAACGCATCAACGACCGCCGCGCCGGGCTGCGCGGCTGCACGGGATTGTCAGCGGCGCCGAAGAAGTAGGAACCGCCGCGCTGTCACCGGCATCTATCACTGCAGATGTGCGGGGGTTTGGCTGTGTGTTCAGTCCTGCCGTGCTGCGACGCGACGAGAGAAGGGGACTCAACCCATGGCGCGACTCACCGCGAGCCAGCGGAACATAGCGATAACCGTGGCCTCGGTCATCGCCCTGATAGCCGCGATAGCCGGCGCCCTGGCGGTGTCCGGATACAACAAGGCACAGGCCGAGGCGAAGGAATCCAAGCCCGCGGTGGACGCGAAGCCCGCCCGGCCGGTGCCGATCGAGATCGTGCACATGCCGGAGAGCGGCGGCAAGGCCGTCAACATCACCATCGACGACGGCCCCGACCCCACCTGGACGCCGAGGGTGCTCGAGGTGCTGAAGCAGAACGATGTGAAGGCCGTCTTCTGCGTGATCGGTCCGCAGGCGAAGGCCCACCCCGACCTCATCCGGCAGATCGTGGCGGCCGGCCACCGGCTCTGTGACCACTCCATGACCCACGACACGGGCATGGACAAGAAGCCCGAGGCGTACCAGAGCCAGGAGATCCTCGACGCGCAGCGGATGATCGAGGAGGCCTCCGGCGGTGTGAAGGTGCAGTACTGGCGGGCCCCGGGCGGTGCGTTCACCCCCTTCAACCGCAAGCTCGCCGCGGCGCACGGAATGCGCCCGCTGGGCTGGAACGTGGACTCCAAGGACTTCGAGAAGCCCGGTGTCAGCACCATCGTGAGCACCGTCAAGAAGGAGGTGGCGGGCGGCCCGACCCTCCTCTTCCACGACGGTGGCGGCAAGCGCGACCAGACGGTCGCGGCCCTGGAGAAGGTGCTCCCGTGGCTGAAGCAGCAGGGCTACGCGTTCAGCTTCCCGAAGGTCTACTAGGCCCAGGCGCCCTGTTCGCCGGTGGCGCCGGTCAGCCCAGGACGGCCCGCATGACGTCGCGGGCGATGGGGGCCGCGCTGCCGCCGCCGGAGATGTCGGCACGGACCGCCTCGGCGTCCTCGACGACGACGGCCACCGCGACGGCCGGCTGGCCGGCGGCGGATTTGGCGTAGGAGATGAACCAGGCATAGGGCATGCCCTTGTTGCCGACTCCGTGCTGCGCGGTGCCGGTCTTGCCGCCGACCGTGATGCCGGGGATCGCCGCGTTGGTGCCGGTGCCCTTGGTGACGACGGCCTCCATCATCTGCTGGAGCCGCACGGCGGTGCCGGAGCTGACGGCCTGGTGCAGGGGGCGGCCGGCGGCAGCGGCGACCGTGACGCCGTTGGAGTTGGTGATCCGGTCCACGAGGTACGGGGACATCAGCTCGCCGCCGTTGACGACCGCCGCCGCGACCATCGCCATCTGCAGCGGTGTCGCGGTGGTGTCGAACTGGCCGATGGAGGACAGGGCGACCTGGTCGGGGCCCATCCTGGTGTCGAAGTTGCTCGGTGCGACGCTCGGCGGGATCCGCAGCCGGCGGTCGTTGAAGCCGAACGCCTGCGCCTGCTGCACCATCCCCTTCAGCCCGACGTCCACGCCGAGCTTCGCGAAGACGGTGTTGCACGAGACGGTGAAGGCGACGAGCAGGCTGGCGTCGGCGCAGCCCGCCGCCTCGTTCTCCAGCTGGGTGGTGGTGCCGGGCAGCGTGTAGGGCTCGGGGGTCTTCGTCGGGGCCTTCGGATCGGCGACCTTGCCGCTCTCCAGGGCCGCGGCGGCGGTGACGACCTTGAAGGTGGAACCCGGCGGGTACGTCTGGCGGATCGCCCGGTCCAGCATCGGCTGCTCGGGATCGGCGGTGAGCCGGGCCCACTCGGCGTTGACGTCGCGGCCGGTCCCCGCGATCCCCGAGGGGTCGTAGGAGGGCGTGGAGACCAGCGCCAGGACCCGCCCGGTGGCCGGGTCGAGCGCCGCGACGGCGCCCGTGCGGTCGCCGAGCCCGGTGAAGGCGGCCTCCTGGGCGGCCGGGTTGATCGTGGTGTGGACGTCGCCGCCCTTCTGCCGGGCGCGGGTGATCTCGTTCCACAGCGGGAGCGAGGCCAGCTGCGGGTCGGTGCCGGACAGCACGGCGTCCTCGGTGCCCTCCAGCATCCTCGTGCCGTACAGCTGCGACACATAGCCCGTGACGGGCGCGTACAGCGGCCCCTGGGTGTAGGTGCGCAGATACGTCAGCTGGTCGTCGGTCGCGAGCGAGCCGGTGACGGACCTCCCCGCGACGAGGATGTCGCCGCGCGGCTGGTCGTAGCGGGCGATCAGCGCGCGGCGGTTGGCCGGATTGGCGTTGAACGAGTCGGCCTGGAAGATCTGCACCCGGCTGGTGTTGATCAGCAGCGCGACCAGCAGGACCAGACAGCAGGCGGCGGCCCGCCGGATGTAGCGGATCACCAGGCACCCGCGTCCGGCAGCGGGCGGCGCGCGCTGTCGCTGAGCCGGATCAGCAGCGCGACGATGATCCAGTTGGTGACGACGGACGAACCGCCCTGGGCGAGGAACGGCATCGCCATGCCGGTCAGCGGGATCAGGTCCATCACCCCGCCCGCGATCACGAAGACCTGCAGGGCCAGGATCGAGGCGAGGCCGATCGCCAGCAGCCGGCCGAACGGGTCGCGCAGCGCCAGCCCCGCGCGGTAGCCGCGGGCCACCAGCAGCGCGTAGAGCACCAGGAGCACGGTCAGTCCCGCCATGCCCAGCTCCTCGCCGACCGTGGAGAGGATGAAGTCGGACTTGGTGGCGAAGCCGATCAGATACGAGTGGCCCTGCCCCAGGCCGGTGCCGAGCATGCCGCCCGCGCCGAAGGCGAACAGCGACTGGGCGAGCTGGTTGGGTCCGTCGCCCGCCTCGATGCTGGCGAACGGGTGCAGCCAGTCCTCCACCCGCGCGTGGACGTGCGGTTCGACCGCACCGACGGCGAAGGCGCCGAGCGCCGACAGCAGCAGCCCCACCGCGATCCAGCCGGTCCGGCCGGTCGCGACGTACAGCATCACCACGAAGAGCCCGAAGAACAGCAGCGAGGTGCCCAGGTCCCGCTCCGCGATCAGCAGGCACACGCTGAGCAGCCAGATCGTCACGATCGGGCCGAGCACCCGGCCGGTGGGCAGCTGCAGCTTCCAGAAGGTGCGGCCGGTGTACGCCAGGGCGTTGCGGTTGGTCGCGAGGTACGCGGCGAAGAACAGCGCGAGCAGGATCTTGGCGAACTCGCCCGGCTGGATCGAGAAGCCGGCGATCCGGATCCAGATCTTGGCGCCGTTGATCGCCGGGAAGGAGATCGGGACGACCATGAGGAACAGGGCGGCCGCGCAGCAGACGTACGCGTAGCGCGACAGCACCCGGTGATCGCGCAGCACCAGGACCACCGCGATGAAGAGCCCGATGCCCAGCGTCGACCAGACCAGCTGGGTGGGAGCGCCCTCGGCGCCGAGCACCGGCTCCAGATCGAGCCGGTAGATGAGGACCAGCCCGACCCCGTTGAGCAGGACGGCGATCGGGAGCAGCAGCGGGTCGGCGTAGGGGGCGCGGGCCCTGACCGCGGCATGGGCGAGCAGCGCCAGGACGCCGAGCCCCGCTCCGTACCCCGCCGCGTCGGGCGGCACGGCGCCGTTCCGGGCCAGTCCCACTTCCGCGTAGCCGTACACCGAGATGAGGACCGCACCGATCAGCAGGGAGAGCTCCACGCCGCGCCGCTTCGGCAGCAGCACGAGGGGCGGGGGAGCGTCGGTGGTCGTTGCGCTCATGGGCTGCAACGTAGCAAGCGGCGGGGCCAATGTCCCTTATGCGACCGATGGGCACCGCGAGCCCCGCTGTCGGGGCCGGGACGTAGGCTGCACGGTGTGACGCCACCCGAGGAGCTCGCCGACCTGCCCTACGCCGACCTGCTGCGCCCGCACGAGGGCGGCCTGGAGGTCGACGAGCGGTACGACACGGTGCACTTCGACCGGCTCACCTTCGAGGACGAGAAGGCCTCGGGGGTGCACTTCCTCGAGTGCGCCATCACGGACTGCGGCTTCACCGGCACCCCGCTGCGCGGCGCCCGTTTCAACGACGTCTGGGCGCACGCGACCCGCTTCACCGGCACCGCGCTCGCCGAGTCCTCCTGGCTCGACACCGCCTTCACCGCGTGCGCGCTGGCGGGCATCGAGGCGTACGGCTCGGTGCTGCGGCGCGTCGTGTTCCGCCAGTGCAAGTTCGACTCGGTGAACCTGCGGGCCACCACGCTGCACGACGTGGTCTTCGAGGACTGCGTGCTGCGGGACGTGGACCTCGGCGGCGCCAAGCTGACCGGGGTGAGCTTCCCCGGCACCCGGCTGGAGCGCGTCCACCTCGCCCGCGCCACGCTGAAGAAGACCGATCTGCGCGGCGCCACCACCCTCGAACTCGCCGACGGCCATGAATCGCTCAAGGGTGCCCTCATCACCACCCTCCAGCTCTTCGACCTGGCCCCGGCCCTCGCCCAGACCCTCGGCATCACCGTCAAGGACAAGTAGTCAAGGACAAGTAGGAGACCCCTGTGAGCCTGTACGACATCCCGCTGCGCACCCTGTCCGGCGAGCCCGCCTCGCTGGCGGACCAGCGCGGCAAGGCGCTGCTCATCGTCAACGTCGCCTCCAAGTGCGGTCTCACCCCGCAGTACGAGGGCCTGGAGCGGCTGCAGCAGCGGTACGCGGAGCGCGGCTTCACCGTGCTCGGTGTGCCCAGCAACCAGTTCGCCGGCCAGGAGCCCGGCAGCGCGGAGGAGATCCAGACCTTCTGCTCCACCAGCTACGGTGTGAGTTTCCCGCTCCTGGAGAAGGCCGACGTCAACGGCGAGGAGCGGCACCCGCTGTACGCCGAGCTGACGCAGGCGAAGGACGCCGAGGGCGAGGCCGGGGACGTGCAGTGGAACTTCGAGAAGTTCCTGATCGGCCCGGACGGCGAGGTGGCGGGCAGGTTCCGGCCGCGCACCGAGCCCGAGGCCGCTGAGCTGGTCGAAGCCATCGAAGCCGTGCTGCCCGCCTGACCTCGCAAGATCGCCCCGTGTCCCCCTAAGGGCGGGGCCACGCCATGGCGCGATCCGGCAGGTTGGAACTCATTGTCGGGGTGGTCGCTCTCCTGCTTTTCTCTTCTTACCGCCTCGGCGAGGAAGGGACAGCGGAGTGCAGGAGAGCGAATTCCGTACCGGGCATCTATGCGTGGACACGGATCCTGCGCTGTGCCTCCCCTGCCAGGAGCGGTTGGATCGGCAACTCGCCTTGCTTCCCCGGGTATATGGCGAGTTGGAGGCTGCGCTCGTTCCGGCTGTGGACGGTGGCGACCGTGTCACCGCAGGTGGCCGGCCCGGCATCCCGCTGAACGGGCCGGCTGTCGATGCGCGCGCCGACATCCGAGGCACCCTCGCCTCCTGGGCCGATCTGATAGTCGAGGGCCGCACCGTCCGCCTCCCCCTGCGGACGGTGCCGGCCCTCGCCGCATTCCTACGACGCCATCTGGCGTGGCTGGCCGTTCACCCCGCGGCCGAGGACGCCGCGGCGGAGGTCGACGCACTCGTCCGCCGCTGTATGAAGATCGCCCGGCCCCGGCTGGAGCGCCGTATCCCCGTCGGTCCCTGCATCGTGCAGTCCTGCCCCGGCCGCCTCACCGCCGTCGTCCGTGAACCCGGCTCCACGCTTCCCCCGGCTGTGGAGTGCGATACGGACCGCGCCCACGTCTGGCCGCCGGAGCGCTGGCGCGCCCTGTACCGGGGCCGGGCCTGTGACGGGGTCCCGCCCGGGCTCAGCGCCCGTGAGATCTCCTCGGCCTGGCGGATACCCGCAGGCACGGTCTACTGGCTCGCCAATGAGCACCAGTGGCGGCGTAAGCGCGACGGTCGGCAGGTCTTCTACGCCCAGGAGGACGTGCTGCGCACGCTGGGCCGCGACCGCCTCACGGGCTGAGCGCGGCGCCGGCTCCCACCGAGCGGGCACGGGCCGGAGACGGTGCGTGATCGGCCGGTGAGAACGGCTGAAAAGATTCGGTGCCGGTTGGCCGAGAACGGCCCCTCATGGCTGAAAAGGCACCCTTGTGTCGCGCCGTACTCCGCCACCCGCGTATCCACGCCTCCGAGTGGCCTTCCGGGCCGTCCTGCGAGCGCCTCCCGGGCGATATGGCTGAAAATCGCTGTTGCTCTGGCCGAAACGCGCCTGGACGCAGAAAACGCTGTACGGCCCGCGGCATAGCCGCGAACCGTACAGCGCTGTGGGGGAGGGGGGAAGGTCTGTTGTCAGGCGGTGGCCGACGCGGGAACCCACACATCCGGCGCGGCTGCCGGAACCCACACAGCCGGGTTGGCGCTCTGTGGCGTGCGCTGCGACCCCACGGCGGAGTCGTGCGTCGCGGCCATGGCGGTGGCGCCGACTGAAGAAAGGGCGAGCACCAGGGCTGCGACCGCTGTGACCTTGGTCAGGTGCTGCATGCTCGACATCGTGATCCTTGTCTGGGAAGGCAGGAAGTTGCTCACGGGTTCGGGATGCCCTTGTAGCAATGCCAGGGTGCCAAAAATGGACGGCAAGTGGCCAGTTAGGGCAGGTGCGTAAGTGCGCAATGGCGCGAATCGGAAGGTCATGAGGTCAGATGAACCCATGAGTCACGGCGAGTACCCCGGCCTGGAACCGGCTCTCGGCCTGCAGGTATCTCATGACCTCGGAGACCAGGCGGCTCACCGTACGGAGTGAGATGCCCAGTTTCCTGGCGATCCGCTCATCGGTGAGTCCGTTGGCCAGGAGACGCATGGCGGTGCGGTGCTGCTCGGTCAGCTCGCTCGCGGAGTCGAACCGGTCAGCCACTTTGGTCGAGTACGGCACCGAGCGCAACCAGCAGTCCTCGTAGAGGGCGCTGTAGGTGCGGACCAGAGCCGTACCGCGGACGAGGAGCGCGGCCTCCGACGGGTTGTCGGGGTTGGCCGCGAGCATCGCGGTGTGCATGTCGCCGATGCTCAGGTCCAGCGGGACCTGGGGCGCCAGCCGTACCTCCACACCCGCGGAGGCCAGTTCGGAGAGGTACTTGCGCTGCCGGGGCGCCGAATTGATGCCCTGGGTGTAGATCGCCTGTACCCGGATACCGCGTTTGACCATGTCGGCGTCGCCCTGGAGGGACTCGGCCAGTACCTCGGCCGGCGGCAGCGGCCCCGGATGCATGGAGCGCGAGCGGGTGGTGAGGGTGGCGTAGTAGTCGCCGACCATCTGCCGCTTGCGGCCGTCGCCGGTGATGATCTCCACCTCGACCTTGGCCGCGTCCCGCTGTACGGCGGGCCGGTAGCGCTCCATCAGGGACTCCGACGCTCTGACGATCGCCGTGAGCTCTTCACGCTGCGCCTGCAGTGCGGCCCGCTGCCGGTCCAGCAGGCTGATCAGCGCGGTGTCCGGATCCACCGGGTCGACCTCCTCCGGGCTGCGTCCGGCGCGAATCAGCCCCAGTTCACGGAGCTCCGCCCAGCCGACCGCCGCCTCGGTGGCGGTGAGACCCAGTCGTGCCGCGGCCGTCGCCGGCGGGCACGACCCCTGATCACGCAATGCCTGGTACAGGGCAAGACCGACATCGTCGGATTCCGCCGCCCCACCTCGAACAGTCACAGCCATGGCTACCCCCTCACCCAGAGGCGACTTTAGCAACGGTTGTGCCATATGCCAGCGGCCCGCTGTGCGGAGATGGCCGGTCATCGCGGTCGCGGATCGCCGCCGGGCGGCCGTGGCCGGGCCCCGCGGATGAGGGTGGTCGAACGCTGTCCGGAATGCCGGGCTGTGCACGGGCCCCTCCAGGGGCTGCCGGGGTTCGCTCCGCACGATCGGTGACGCACGTCACCCACCTGAATTCCATCCTCTTGGCCGCTGGTCGGCCGTGTCAACCGGTTCGCGCAACCGCTGCTTTAGCCGTTCGACCGATCCTCCAACGACATGTGCGGGACCCGTTCCACGCCGGTCCGTCAGTGGACCGGTGGCTGCGCCGCGAGGGGATGTCGAGGGGATGTCATTGTCAGGCTTCGCCACTTTCACCGAGCTTGTCCTGGAACGGGCCGCGGAGCTCGCCGACGCGGACGCCCATGTCTTCCTCCGGGACGCGGGACCGGCCATGGCGGCCGAGCATCTGACCTACGGGGAGCTGGACCGGGAAGCGCGGCGGATCGCCTCCGTCCTGCAGCTGCACGGCGTGGAGGGGCAGCCGGTGCTGCTCCTGTACCCGACGACGGCCGAGTTCCTGAAGGCGTTCATCGGCTGCCTGTACGCCGGAGCGGTGGCCGTGCCGGCGCCGCTGCCCGGTGACGCCGGCCAGGAGAAGCGGCTGAGCCGTACCTCGGCGGTGATCCGGGACTCCGGAGCGAAGCTGGTGCTCACGGACCGGGCCAACGCGCCGGACATCGCGCTGTGGCTCTCCCGGGCCCGCCGCGAGGACGTGGTCTGCCTGGCCACGGACAACACCGGCTTCGGCGACCCGGCCGCCTGGCAGCCCGTCGCGGCCCGCCCCGACGACCTGGCGTTCCTGCAGTACACCTCGGGCTCGGTCTCCGACCCGCGCGGCGTCATGGTCTCGCACCGCAACCTGATGGCCAACGAGGCGGCCATCGGCCGGTCCCTGGGCACCACGCCGGAGGACCGGTTCGGCGGCTGGCTGCCGCACTTCCACGACATGGGCTTCATCGCCCATCTGCTGCACCCGCTGTGGCTGGGCAGCTCCTCCGTGCAGATGTCGCCGACCTCCTTCATCAAGCGGCCGGTGCGCTGGCTGCAGGCGATCGACGAGTACGGCGTGACCGCGGGCGGCGGACCCAACTTCTGCTTCGAGCTGTGCCTGCGCCGCGTCACCGACGAGCAGATCGAGGCGCTCGACCTGTCCCGCTGGCGGCTCGCGCTCAACGGCGCCGAGCCGGTCCGCGCGGACACCCTCAAGGCGTTCGCCGAGCGCTTCGCCCCCGCCGGGCTGCGGCCCCAGGCGCTGTACCCCTGCTACGGGCTGGCCGAGGCGACCCTCATCGTGTCCGGGGGCGTCCCCGACGCCCCGTTCACCGAGAAGCAGGCGGACACCAAGGCCCTGGAGCGCGACCAGCTGGCGGCGGCCGAGCCCGGCAGGCCGCAGCGGACCCTCGTCAGCAGCGGGCACGTCACCGACTTCGACGTACGGATCGTGGACCCGGCCGGCTACCGGGAGCTGCCGGCCGGCGCCGTCGGCGAGATCTGGCTGCGCGGCGACAGCGTCGCCCAGGGCTACTGGCAGCGGCCGGAGGAGTCCGACGCGACCTTCCACGGCACCCTGAACGACGGCGAGACCGGGTTCCTGCGCACCGGGGACCTGGGCGTGCTGGAGGACGGTGAGCTGTTCGTCACCGGCCGCCTCAAGGAAGTGATCATCATCAACGGGCGGAACGTGTATCCGCAGGACGTCGAGTTCGCGGTGCGCGCCATCAGCCCGGCGCTCGCCCACGGCGCCGGAGCGGCCTTCAGCGTCGAGGCCGGGCGCGAGCAGCTGGTGGTGGTGCAGGAGGTCAAGGGCGAGGGCGCGAGCGCGGCGAGCCTGCGGGCGCTGGCCCAGCAGGTGCAGGCGATGATCGGCCAGGACTTCAACATCCCGGCGGGCAACGTCCTGCTGGTCCGGCCGGGAACGGTCCGCAGGACCACCAGCGGCAAGGTGCAGCGCACCCTGATGCGGCAGCTCTTCCTCGACGGTGAACTGCGCGGCGAGTACGAGGCGCTGGACCCGGCCGTGCACGCCGTGGTGCGGGCCCGCGACACCCTGCTCGGCGAGGACCTGCTGCAACCGGAACCGGCCGGCGGGAGAGGCAGGCCGTGGTGACCAGGCCCGCGACCGGCGGTCCCGCCGCCCTCGCCGAGACGCCCGCACCGCAGCAGCGTGAGGCTGCGGTGCAGGCGCGCGTCGCCGAACTGGAGGCGCTGCTCGGCGACCCCACCGACCCCGGCAACCCCTGCGGCTACCAGGCGGTGCTGAACGCCGACCGGGCCGCGGTGCCGTTCAGCCGGGGCGAGGGGCTGCTCGACGACTTCGGGATGAACCGGGAGTTCGTCCCCAGCAGGCTCGGCGGCCGGCTGGACTCCATCGACACCCTGGTCCGCGTCATGCGCCCGGTCTTCCGCCGGGACGTCGGGCTCGGCATGAGCTACGGGATGATGTCGTACATGGCCGCCTCCGACGTCTGGATGGCGGGCAGCGACGAGCAGCAGGAGTGGCTCGCCGGCTCGATGCTGCGCGGCGCGAAGGCGGCCATCGCGCAGCACGAGACGGCGCACAGCAACCAGCTGGTCCGCAGCCAGGTCGCGGCGCGGCGGGCGGACGGCGGCGGGTTCCTGCTCAGCGGCGGCAAGCCGGTGATCAACAACCTGGCCCGGTCGGAAGCCCTGGTGCTGTTCTGCCGCACCGATCCGGCGCCCGGCAGCCGCAGCCACTCGGTGCTGCTGCTGAACCCCGGTGAGCTGCCCGCGGACCGCTCCAGGATCGTGCCGCACCAGATGCCGGTCGGACTGCGCGGCAACGCCTTCGCCGGGCTGGAGTTCGACGACTGCCCGGTGCCGGAGTCCGCGCTGCTCGGGCCGGTCGGCAGCGGTATCGAAACGGCGCTGCGGTCCTTCCAGATCAGCCGTACCGTGATCGCCGCGACCGCGCTCGCGGCCGTGGACACCAGCCTGCGCACGGCGGTCCGCTTCGACCACGAGCACCGCGGCGGCGGCTGGGGCGGCGCCCGTTCCGACTCGCAGCGCACCGACGCCGCCGCGACCGGGGCCTTCGTCAACCTGCTGCTGTACGACAGCCTGGCGCTCGTCGCGATGCGCGCGATCCATCTGCTGCCGACGCAGACCAGTGTGTACTCGGCGGCGCTGAAGTACCTGCTGCCGCGGATCCTCACCGAGACGATGTACGACCTGTCGATCGTGCTCGGCGCCGGGTTCTACACCCGCGAAGGCACGCTGGGCATCTTCCAGAAGCACGTCAGGGACGTGCCGGTGCTCAGCCTCGGGCACGCCGGCTCGGTCGCCTGCCAGGCCACCGTCATCCCGCAGCTGCACCGGCTGGCGCGGCAGTCCTGGTTCACCGAGGACGACGCGCCCGCCGGGCTGTTCCGGCCGCGCGCCGAACTGCCGCCGCTGCGCACCGAGTCGCTCAGCCTGGCCTGCGGCCGCGACAGCCTCAGCGCGTCGCTGCTGTCGGTCGCCGCCGCGATCCCGGGCCGCAGCCCGGTGGAGCGGGCGCTGCGCGGGTTGGCCGGGCAGCTGGTGGAGGAGTTCCGCGATCTGCGCGACCGGGTCCTGGCCCTGGAGCCCGCGGACCGCACCACCCCGGTGGGCCCTGCCTCGTTCGCCCTGATGGACCGGTACGCGCTGCTGCTCGCTGCGTCCGCCGTGCTGGGGGTGTGGCGGCACAACCAGGACGGCTCCGACCCGTTCCTGGCCGACCCGGCCTGGGCGGCCGCGGCCCTGCACCGCATCGCGCGGCGGCTGGGCGCCAAGGTCCCCGATCTGCCGGGGGAGTGCGAGACCCGGCTCCGGCACGAAGTCCACGTCCGTTTCAGCGCCCAGCGCAGCTACGACCTCTACAACACTCCCATTCCCGGCTGACGGTTCATGGGCCTGACGCGTACCCAAGGAGTCCAGCGATGACCGCTCCGACGACCCGGCACAGTGCTGTGCTCGCCGACAACCTGCACCGTGGCTGGTTGCTCGACCGGCTCGCGCTCTACCTCAACCGGCCGGCCGACAGCATCGACCCGACGGTGCCGCTGGCCGAGTTCGGCATGGACTCGGTGGCCGCGCTGAGCCTGTGCGGCGACCTGGAGGACCAGTTCGGGCTGTACGTGGAGCCCACGCTGCTCTGGGACCACCCGACGGTCCAGAGCCTCGTCGGGTACATGGCAGTGGAGATCCCACGGGTCGCGGAGGGCAACCGCTGATGGACTCCATCGCCATCGTCGGGCTCGACTGCGCGTTCCCCGGAGCGCCGGGCGGCGACGCGTACTGGGACCTGCTGATGCGCGGCGGCGACGCCGTCGGCGACATTCCCGAGCAGCGCTGGAACCCCCGCGACTACGCCTCGCGGGAGCCCGGCGGCGTGCACTCGGAGATGACGCGCGGCGGCTTCATCGACGACGCGGACGCCTTCGACAACGACTTCTTCTCGGTGGCGCCGCGCGAGGCCGCCGCGATGGACCCGCAGCACCGGCTGCTGCTGCAGTGCGCCTGGCGCGCCCTGGAGGACTCCGGGCGGGCCCCGGGCGCGCTGGCCGGCACGGACGCCGGTGTCTTCGTCGGGGTGATGGGCGGTGAGTGGGGCCGGCTGCGGATGGGCGACCACACGGAGATCACCCCGCAGCTGGGCGCGGGCAGCAGCGCGGGGATGACCGCCAACCGGATCTCGTACCACCTGAACCTCACCGGGCCGAGCCTCGCGGTCGACACCGCCTGCTCCTCATCGCTGGTCGCCGTGCACCTGGCTGCCAACGCGCTGCTGTCCGGCGAGTGCGACACGGCGCTGGCCGGCGGGGTGAACCTGGTGCTGTCCCCGGCGCTCGGCATCGTCTACACCCAGCTCGGGCTGGCCTCGTCCGACGGCCGCTGCCGTCCGTTCAGCGCGGACGCCGACGGCATCGCGCGCAGTGACGGCGTCGGCCTGGTCGTGCTGCGCAGGACCGCGGACGCGCTCGCCGACGGGCAGCGGATCTACGCGGTGATCCGCGGCACCGCCGTGAACCAGGACGGCCGCAGCAACGGCGTCACCGCCCCCAACCGCTGGTCGCAGCAGAAGGTCGTCGAGGCCGCGTACCGGCGGGCCGGCGTCACCCCGGAGCAGGTCTCGTTCATCGAGGCGCACGGCACCGGCACGGTGCTGGGCGACGCCATCGAATGCGCTGCGCTGGGCACGGTGCACGGTGTGGAGCGCGCCGAACCGTGCGCGATCGGCTCCGTGAAGGGCAACCTCGGGCACACCGAGGGCGCGGCCGGCATCGCGGGGCTGATCAAGGCGGCGCTGGCGCTGCACCACCGGATCGTGCCGGCCAGCCGCTTCGCGGACCGCGAGAACCCGCAGCTGCGGCTCGCGGAGCGCGGGCTGCGGCTGCTGAAGTCGCCGCTGCGGCTGCCGCCCGGCGAGGCCGTGGCCGGGGTGAGCAGCTTCGGGATGGGCGGCACCAACGCGCACGCGGTGCTCGCCACCGCGCCCCGGACCAGGAACAAGGCCGCCGAGTCCGCCGTCCGGCGGGACACGGCCGGCGGCGCGGCCGGTGTCTTCACCCTCACCGGCGACACCCCGGAGGCGCTGCGCCGCAATCTCGCGGACCAGGCGGAGGCCGTCGCGAAGCGGCCGCGCGGCGAGGCGGCGGCGCTGTGCTGGAACAGCAACCGGATCAAGACCGGGCTGCCGTTCCGCTTCGCCCTCACCGCCCGCGACACCGCGGAACTCGCCGCGGGGCTGCGGCAGGCCGCCGGGCAGGACCAGCCGGCCGGGGTCGCGCACCGGCCGTGGAGCCGTCCCGTGGTGGCGTTCCTCTTCACCGGCCAGGGCAGCCAGTTCCCGGCCATGACCGCCGGGCTCCACCGTGACTCCGCCGTGTACCGGCACTTTCTCGACGAGGCCGACGCGGCTCTCGCCCCGCACACCGGAGGCTCCGTCCGCGATCTGATCCTGGGTGGTGAGCAGCGCATTCACGAGACCGGCAACGCGCAGCCCGCCCTGTTCGCGGTCGGCTACGCCCTGGCCCGTACCCTCACCGAACTCGGCGTCCGGCCCGCCGCCGTGCTCGGCCACAGCATCGGCGAGTACCCGGCGGCGGTGCTCGCCGGGGTGCTGAGCCTGGACGAGGCGGCCCGGCTGGTGGCCGTCCGCGGCGCGCTGATGCAGGAACTGCCCGCGGGCGGCGGCATGCTGGCGGTCAACGCGAGCCCCGCCGAGCTGCGGAGCCTGCTCGACGACGAGCCTCAGGTCGGCCTCGGCGCGGTCAACGGGCCCGCCGACGTGGTGCTGTCCGGCGCCGTGCGGGCGCTGGAGCGGATCGCGGAGATCCTGCGCTCGCGGGGGGTGCGGACCCGGGCCGTACCGGTCTCGCACGCCTTCCACTCGCCGCTGATGGCCCCGGCGCTGACCCGGTTCGCGGAGACGGCCGGCACCGTCGCCGCCGCGCCGCCGCAGGTGCCGCTGGCCTCCACCCGTTACGGCCGGATGCTGCGTGACGAGCCGATGGACGGTGCGTACTGGACCGGCCAGGCGGCCGAGCCGGTGCTGTTCTCGTCCGCGCTGGGCGCGCTCAACGAGGCGCTGGCCCCCACGCATCTGATCGAGATCGGCCCCAAGCCGCAGCTGCTGCCGCTGGCGGGACGGGCCGGGCTGCGCGGGGACATCGGGTTCCTGCACCTGGCGCCGGGCGCCGAGGCGTCCGGCCGGGACCTGGCCGAGCTGGTCGCCGCGCTCTACCGGGCCGGGCTGGACCCGGAGTGGGACGCGCTCTACGCACCGCGGCAGCGCACGGCCGAACGGCTGCGGCCCTATGTGTTCTCCGACCGGCACCGCTTCTGGAACCGGCCGGCCGAGCCGTCGGAGAAGACCA
The DNA here is from genome assembly GCF_023701745.1 of Streptomyces sp. RKAG293. Classification (NCBI taxonomy): domain Bacteria; kingdom Bacillati; phylum Actinomycetota; class Actinomycetes; order Kitasatosporales; family Streptomycetaceae; genus Streptomyces; species Streptomyces sp. RKAG293. The sequence continues at coordinate 5,977,411 of NZ_JAJOZB010000001.1, forward strand.
CCAGGAGCGATCGGACCCCCGTACGCCGGGTGGAGCCCGCGCTCGCGCTGGGCCCCCGGCCGCGCTCCCGACCGAGTTCGCCGAGCCCGCGGACACCCCGCCCGCCCGGCTGGACGCGCTGTCGCAGGAACGGGACCCGGTGCTGGCCGCCGTCGTCGAGGCGGTCGCGGAGGTCGGCGGCTATCCGCTGGAGCAGGTGGTGGCCGCGGCACGCTTCTACGAGGACCTGGGATTCGACTCGGTGATGATCATGCAGCTCAAGGACCGGATCGAGGCGCGGCTGTCGAGCGCCGGCGAGATCTCCGTCCAGCAACTCCTGCCCGCGCTGCGGTCCGTGGGCTCGCTGGCGGAGTTCCTGACCGAGTGCGTCAGCGTGCGTACGCCATGACCGGGACGACGGCGTACCTCGCCTCCACCGGTACAGCGCTGCCCGGAACGCCGGTGGACAACAGCACCCTGGGGAAGCTGCTCAGCGTGAGCGAGGAGTGGATCGACATCTTCGTCGGCACCAGGACCCGGCACTTCGCCTGGGACCTGGCGACCGGCGAGGTCCACCAGAGCCTCACCGACCTGTGCGCGGAGGCCGGGGACCTGGCCATCGCCGGTGCCGGTCTCGACCCCTCCGACATCGAGTTCCTCGTCCTCGCCACCGCGACCCCCGACACCCTGCTGCCGACCACCGCCGCCCGGGTCGCCGACCGGCTCGGGCTCAACTACCTGCCCGCGTACCAGCTCCAGGCCGGCTGCTCCGGCGCGGTGCAGGCCATCGACCTGGGACGTTCGCTGATCGCGGGCGGCAGCGGCGCGGGGCTGGTGATCGGCGGGGACGTCACCAACCGCCATCTCGACCTGCGCCGTGACCTGAGCCGGATGCCCACCGAGGAGCTGGTGAACTACGTGCTGTTCGGGGACGGCGCGGGCGCCGCCGTCCTCACCGCGGAGCCGGCCGGTGAACGGGTCGCGCTGCGCGGGGTGCTCAACCGCTTCGCCGGGCTCGGCCGGCCGCCCGGCCAGATCATCGACTGGTACGGGATCACCGACCGGCACACCGAACGCCAGATGATCTCCGAGGACTACAAGGAGATCGAGGAGAGCGTCCCCGTCATGGCCGTGGAGATCCTCTGGGACCTCCTGGGCCTGCTGGACTGGGGCGTCGGCGACCTCGACTTCCTGCTGCCGCCGCAGCTGTCCACCCGGATGACCCAGCGCATCGTGGAGCACCTGGCGGTGCCGGGCGCCCGCGAGATCAGCTGTGTCTCCGACACCGGCAACACCGGCAACGCCCTGCCCTTCCAGCAGATCGAACGACTGCTGCCCGAACTGCGGGTCGGCCAGCGGGCGCTCGCCATCGCGGTGGAGTCCAGCAAGTGGATCAAGACCGGGCTCGCTCTGGAGAAGGTCTGAGAAGGTCGGAGAAGGACGGATTGCGTTACATGACAACAGGACTGGAACGGCTGCGCGAGCTCAAGGCACTCGGGCGGCTGGAGGCGGAGTACGACCGGGTCGCCCCGCTGCTCGCGGAGCTCACCGACGACCCCGGCACGTCCGCGGCCGCCGATCTGCCGCGGGCCGGCCGGCTACTGGCCGGCCTCGACCGCGCCGCCGTCCTGGCCGCCCATCCGGGCACCCCTGTCGTCACCGTCGCCGTCACCGGCCAGTCCACCGTGGCCCAGCTCGTCGACCCGCTCACCGCGGAACTGGCCCGGCACGGGCTGCTGCTGCGGCCCGTGCTCGGCGACCACGGCGCCTACCTGCACGATCTGACCTCCGAGCAGGGGCTCTTCCACGGTCTGGAGGCCGACCTCTCGCTGTGCCTGCTCGACGCCGAGACCGTCTTCTCCGAGGTGCCGCTGCCCTGGGACGTCGCCGCACTGTCCCGCGCCGCCGACGACGTACTGGAGCGGCTCACCGGCCTGGCCGCCGAGCACGCCCGGCTCGCCGGGACGGCGGACGGGACCGGCGGCACGCTGGTGCTCAACACCCTGCCGCTGCTGCGCCGCCACACCCATCAGCTCGTCGACCACCGCTCACGGGCCCAACTCGGCGTGGTGTGGCGGGAGTTCAACGCCGCGCTGCTGCGGCTGACCGAGCGCTTCCCCGGCCTGGCCGTCATCGACCTCGACCCGCTGATCGCCGAGACCGGCCCCGTCTCGGATCCCCGGCTGGCCGGCTACGCCAAGGCCCAGTACACCGCGCCGCTGCTCGCCGCCTACGCCCGCGAGGCCGCGCACCTCGCCAGGTCGCTGCGCGGGATGACGAAGAAGTGCCTGGTGCTCGACCTGGACGACACGCTCTGGGACGGCATCCTGGGCGACGCGGGGGCGGACGGGATCGCGGCGGCGGGCACGCTGCGCGGAGAGGCGTTCGGGGCGTTCCAGCGGACCGTCAAGCAGCTCGGCTCGCAGGGCGTGCTGCTCGCGGTGAGCAGCAAGAACGATGCGGAGCCGGTGCTCGCCGTGCTCCGCGACCACCCCGACATGGTGCTGCGCGAGACGGACTTCGTGCAGGTCAATGCCAACTGGCAGCCCAAGGACGGCAATGTCGCCGACATCGCCGACCGGCTCGGCATCGGCCTCGACTCCCTCGTCCTCGCCGACGACTCGCCGGCCGAACGCGCCCAGGTGCGGCACGGCGCCCCGCAGGTCTCCGTCGTCCCGCTCGACGACGAACCCGCGCTGCATGTGACGCGGCTGCTGGCGGACGGCTGGTTCGACACGCCCCGGCTGACGGACGAGGACCGGGCCAGGACCGGGCAGTACCGGGTGGAGCGCGAGCGCCGGGAGCTGCGCGAGGGTAGCGGCTCGCACGCGGACTTCCTGCGCGAGCTCAAGGTGGGTGTGCAGCTGAGCGCGCCCCTGCCGCACGAGTTCGCCCGGCTCGCCCAGCTCACCCAGCGCACCAACCAGTTCAACCTCACCGGACTGCGGCTGGCGCAGGCGGACCTGGAGGCACGGGCCGCCGATCCGCGGCAACTGGTGCTCGCGGCGCGGGCGACCGACCGTTTCGGCGACAACGGGCTCGTCGGGGCGGTACTCGGCCATCGCGCGGCCGACGGACTTCATCTGGACAACATCTGGTTGAGCTGCCGCGTTCTGGCAAGGGGCATCGAGCAGGGCTGCGTCGCCGTCCTGCTGGAGCGGGCGCGGGACGCCGGGCTCACCGCGGTGCACGCGCGGTACCGGCCGACCGCGAAGAACCACCGGGTGCGGGACTTCTATCCCTCGCTCGGCTTCGAGGAGGTGTTCGAGGAGTTGGGGGAGGACGGCAACGGCGGCGGTGTACTGCTGCGTCATGACCTGCGTACGGTCCCGCCGGTGCCGGACCACCTCACGATCGACGCACGGCTCGAACGACTCGACGAGCACGACCCGAACGATGGACACGACGGACCGGGAGGGGACCGCCGATGAGCGGCATCGATGACCTGGGCGGCTTTCTGCGGCTGCTGCGCACCGAACTGGGCCTGGAGCTGTCGGACCGGGACGCGTACACCGACCTCGCGGACGTTGAGGGCTGGGACTCGCTGCACCTGCTCCGGCTGGTGTCGCTGCTGGAGGACGAGACCGGGCGCCGGATCCCGGTCCGGCAGGTCCTGGAGGCCCGCACCTTCCAGCAGATCCACTCGCTGGTGGCCGGCGGCGCGAGAGCCGCCGCGCCGTGAGACCCGCGCCACCGCGCACCTGGAACACCCACCGCTGTTGAACCACCGTCTGGAGGAGCAAGGATGACCGTCCCCGGGAACTCCACTCTCGGCCCACCCCTCGGCGAGCCGGTCGAGGTGGGCGCGAGGGGTGCCGCCTGGGACAGGGTCCGTGCCGACCTGACGGCCTACGGAACCGCGCTGATCTACGCCCAGCTGGCCGATCTGCAGCCGGACCTGCCCGAGGGCGACGAACTGCGCGCGCTGCTCGGCCGGGACTGGTCCCGCTATCTCGACCTCGCCCACCCCGCCGTCCGCAGCCGCTACGCGGCCTCGCGGATCCTGCTGAAGTTCGCGGCCGGCGCGGTGCTCAACGGCGATCCCGACGACCTGGAGCTCGCCTACGGGCCGACCGGGCGGCCGTATCTGCGCGGCTGCGACCAGATCGACATCAGCCTCAGCCACACCGAGGACCTGCTGCTGGTCGGCCTCACCACCCGCGGCCTGATCGGCGTGGACGCCGAGCGGACCGACCGGCAGATGTACGGCAGCGGCCTGGGCCGCCATGTGTGCACACCGTACGAACTGGTCACCCTCGCCTCGCTGGAGGAGGAGCAGCGCAACCCCAGCCTGGTGCGGCTGTGGACCCTCAAGGAGGCGTACAGCAAGGCCATCGGGCAGGGCATGCAGTTCCGGTTCAGCGAGTTCGGGTTCGGCCCGGACGGCAAGCCGGTGCGCGTGCAGCGCCCGGACGGCACGGCCGGGACCGGGTCCGAGTGGGCGTTCCGCACCTTCGTGCTCGACACCGGCTACTGCGTGAGCGCGGCGGTGTACGACGCGGGCTTCGGCGCGGTGCTGGACACCGACATCACGACCATGCTCGACCAGGACGCCGCGGACGCGATCACCGCCGCGCTCAATGAGCAGGAGTGACGTTTCTCCGGGGCGCTGTCCCCGGGGTCGTCACTCCTTGAGGCCGAACTGGTCCAGCATCCCGGACAGCGCGACGTTGAACCCCGCCTGGAACCGGCTGGTGGCCTCGAGCTGTTCGGTGATCTCCGATATGTGGCGGCGGCAGGTGCGTACCGACATGCCGAGCCGGCGCGCCACCATCTCGTCCTTGTATCCCTTGGCCATCAGCCGGATGATCGACGCGCGGAGATCGTCGGTCCCCGAGGACGTCGACTGGCTGTCGGGGTTGAACGGGGTGGCGCCGTCCCACAGGTGCTCGAAGACCGCGCACAGGAAGGCGACCAGCGTCGGTTCGCGGACGATCGCCGCGCCGGGGGTCTTCGAGGCCGACTTGCGCTCCGGCAGGAAGACGGTCTCCCGATCGTAAATGATCATGCGGTCGATGAGTTCGTCCGCGGTGCGGACCTCGGCGCCCTCGGCGGAGATGTCCCGGACATACGCCCTGGTGGCGAGGTCGCTGCGGGCCGTGTGCTGGTAGATGGTGCGGATCCGCACCCCCCGGTCCAGCGTGTTCAGCGCGCGCTGCCGGGCCGACGCCAGCGACGGTGACGAGCGGGCGCCGCCGGGCTGCACCGTGAGCAGCTCCTTGCGGCACTGCTGCGTCAGGTGGTTGATCATCGACTGGATGGTGTCCTTGTCGCTGATGACGTCGAAGGCCTCCAGCCGGTTGCGCATCCGGCGTCCCTCGAAGTACCGCGGCATCAGCGACAGCAGCTTCGACCGCACATCGGTGACGGCCTGCTGCAGATCCCGGATCTGATGCTCGGCGGATCCCACCAGATCCGCGGCCGCGACATCCGGTCCCACCGGAACCAGCACGTCGGGATCACCCGGCATCGGCTGCAGAAGGTGCAGAAGTCGCAGGACGTGTTCCACCCGGTCGACCTCGGGCGTGGTGAGCGAAAGTCGCTCCGCGATGTCCGCCCGGTCGAACCGTCCGAACTCGACGGCGGCCCCGTAAGCGGCAGCGCTCAAGTCGTCCAACTCGGCGAACTCCGAACTGGAATTGCCGCTTCCGGCCATCCGTGGCGCTCCCCCGTGAGCTGTGAAGTTGCTGCCATGCAAGCTTAGGCCATCGGGTTGGCCTTGGAGCGGGGATTCGAACCTGGGCATTGTGTGCGGGTCGGACAGTGGCTCTAGTGAGCCTCAAGTGACGACAGCACCACAGTGAAGTCCGTGAGACCGATCCTTTTGGGGGAAACATGAGGGTTTCGGCGAATATGAAGAGTGTGACCGTACGGGCGATGCTCGTCGCAAGTGCGGTCGCGGCGCTGGCGGTCGGGTACTCCCCGGCGCAGGCGCAGACCTTGGAACGTCAGGCGGGGGATGCCATCAGCACTCCTGTGGCTTACAACACGGGGCACGTACACGCTGATGACGACGAGTGGGACTGACCATCCCGGGGGACTGACCATCCCCGGTCGTTCGGCCTGATTTACGCAGCGCTCCCTACCAGCATCTGGTAGGGAGCGTTCTGCTGTGCCCCCACCGTCGCGGGAACCGTCGCCGGAACCGCGATCGCACTGACCAGTACGCCACCGCCCGCCGACCAGCGTCCGCTGAAACCCGTGGGGTCCCCCTCTTTCAGGGCGGACGCCGGCAGCAGCAGCCGCGCGCGGAAGGTACGCGCCAGCGGGTTGACGGTGATGAGCGCGTCCTCGAAGTCCAGCTCCCGGCCGGTGAGCGGGAACCAGGCCTTGTAGACGGACTCCTTCATGCTGAACAGCAGCCGGTCCCAGCACACCTCGGGGGTCGTCCGCATCAACTGCCGTACCCAGCCGCGCTCCTGGGGGAGCGCGATGGACTCCAGGATGCCCTCCGGGAGGGTGTCGTTGGGCTCGGCGTCGATCCCGATCGCCGCCATGTCGCTGGTACGGGCCACGGCCGCCGCACGGTAGCCGTTGCAGTGCGTCATGCTGCCGACCACGTCCGGGGCCCACTGCGGCGCGCCGCGGAGGCCGGGGAGTATCGGCATCGCCGGCAGGCCGAGCCCGGCCAGGGCGCGGCGGGCGCACCAGCGCGCCGTGGTGAATTCCAGCCGCCGCTTCTCCACCGCGTTGCGGATCTGCTCCGCCTCCTCCGGGAACAGGGTCGCCTCGGGCGGGTCCAGCGTCGCGTCCACCGCGACGACCTCGGTGGGAAGCAGCTGCGCGATCATGGGAGCCCCGTTTCGTCCGACGCCTCGTCGGCGTCTGCCGCTTGCTCGCTCCGGTGGGTGGCGAGCGATTTCCACGCTGCCGTTCCGGGGGGTCACGGGACAACGAATGCGGCGCCGGCGGCGGTGATATGGCAGGTCGCAGCCCCGATCCATGCCCACCAGCTGCTATCCGGGAGACGGCCGGGAGGCGGCCTGCCGGTCGGCAGGCATGGGCGCGCGACGGCTTGCCATGCGGTTGCTACACGCCATGACAAGGCGGCCGGTCGGGCCGGGGGCAGGGGGTGCCTGCCCGGACATAGGGGTTCTTCCCCACTCTTCGCCGTTCTACCCTCATCGGATGTCTCAAGGGAAGTTGCTGGGCATCAGTGACCTGCATGTCGCGCATCCGGAGAACCGGAAGATCCTCGAGGAGCTGCGCCCGGACAACCCGGCGGACTGGCTGATCGTGGCGGGCGACGTGGGCGAGGTGCTCGAGGACGTCGAGTGGGCCCTGGAACTGCTGAGCGTGCGGTTCGCCCACGTCGTGTGGGCGCCGGGCAACCATGACCTGTGGACCCCGCACGGCGATGCCGTGCAGCTGCGCGGCGAGGCCCGCTACCGGCATCTGGTGGAGGTCTGCCGGTCGCTGGGCGTGCACAGTCCGGAGGACCCGTACCCGGTCTGGAGCGGCCCCGGCGGCCCGGTCGTCGTCGCGCCGCTGTTCCTGCTGTACGACTACACCTTCCGCACGCCCACCGCGGCCACGAAGGAGGAGTCGCTCGCGCAGGCCTACGAGGCCGGCATCGTCTGCACCGACGAGTTCCTGCTGCACCCCGATCCCTACCCGTCGCGGGACGCGTGGTGCCGGGCCCGGGTGGCGGAGACCGCGCGGCGGCTGGAAGCCTGCGATCCGGAACTGCGGACCGTCCTCGTCAACCACTTCCCCCTGGTGCGGGACCCGACGAATATCCTGCGTTATCCCGAATTCGCCCAATGGTGCGGAACTGAGCTGACGGCGGACTGGCACACCCGATTCCGGGCCGCCGCCGTCGTCTACGGGCATCTGCACATTCCCCGCACCACCTGGTACGACGGGGTGCGGTTCGAAGAGGTGTCGGTCGGCTACCCCCGTGAGTGGCGCACTCCCGGCCACCCCAGGAACGTGCCGCGGCAGATCCTTCCGGAGCCCGCCACGGCCCTCTGACCTGCCCCGCCCGATAGCACGTCGGACGGGCACTCGCGCGCCGCTGGAGTACTTACTGCAGGGCAACTTCCGGCCACCGTGGGACGCGAGTTCCCTGCCTACACTGGATTCCTGATTCAACGGGGAGAATCCTCCGTTTCAATTCGCCAGTGCCAATGCGCTTCCTCTGGGGAAAAAGGCCGGTTATTCCGGCCGGCGGGAGCGCGGACCGCACTGGATTACGGGGACAGTGGGGCGAAGATGGTGCTGATCGACCGTGAGGCGGAACTGGCGCTACTGGATACGGCCTTGGCCGGATGTATGGCGGGACATGCCCGGATCGTGCTGGTCGAAGGCGCGGTCGGCTGCGGGAAGAGCGAACTCGCCGACACCGTCGCCGAGTCGGCCGAGAAGGCCGGCGCCGTCGTGCTGCGCGCGATGGGATCCGCGGCGGAACGGGCCCTGCCACTGGCGGTGCTGGGGCAGCTCGTCAACAGCGCGCCGCCCGGGACACTCCCGGAACCGGCGCAGAACCAGGGCCCGTCGAGGATCGAGGCCATGCAGGCGTTCAGCGACGCCGTCCATGACCTCAGTACGCGGACACCGGTGGTGATCTGCGTCGACGACCTGCATCTGGTGGACGACCTGTCCTGCCGCTATCTGCTGCAACTGGCCCGCAGGGCCCGCAACGCCAGGATCCTGCTGGTGCTGACCGAACCGGTGCACGAGCGCAGCGACGACCCGGTGTTCGGCACCGAGCTGCTGCGGCAGCCCAACTTCACCCGGGTCCGGCTGGAGCGGCTCGGCCGGTACGCCGTCGCCGAGGTGCTCGCCCAGGGTCTCGACGGGCAGCCGGACACGGCGGGGGACGAGCGGCTCGCCGACCACGCCGGCCACTTCTGGACCGTCAGCGGCGGCAACCCGCTGCTGCTGCGCGCCCTCGTCGAGGAGTACCGGGTCGCCCGGCGCAACTCCCCGGCGGGCGCGATCCCGGAGCCGGAGGCGGGCGGCGCGTTCACCCAGGCCGTCCTGGCCTGCCTGTACCGCTGCGGGCCGCGGACCACCCAGCTGGCCGAGGCGCTGGCCGTGCTGGGCAGGACCGGCACCGCGGAACTGGCGGCGCAGCTGCTGGGCATCACCACTCCCGCGGCGGTCCAGGGGGTCGCCGCGCTGAACGCCGCCGGGATCCTGGAGAGCTTCCGCTTCCGGCACCCCGCGGTGCGCCGCTCGCTCCTCGACCGGATGGATCCGGCCGCCCGCACCGGACTGCACCGGCGGGCCGCCAGGCTGGCGCACCAGTACGGCATGCCCGCGTCGGCCGTCGCCGGCCAGCTGCTCGCCGCGCAGCACGCGGACGAGGACTGGGCGGTGCCGGTCCTGCGGGCGGCGGCCGAGCAGCTGCTCGCCGACGGCAAGGCCGTACCGGCCGCCGCCTGCCTGGAGCTGGCGTACCAGGGCTGCACCGACGACGAACAGCGCGCCGAGTTCCGCACCCGGCTGGCCGCCGTGACCTGGCGGACCAACCCGGGCGCCGCCGAACGGCATCTCAGCGAACCGCTGGACGCGCTGCGCGCCGACCGGCTCGCCCCGGCCCGGATGGGCCCGCTGGCCCGGCTGCTGGCCGCCCAGGGGCGGATCGACGAGGCCGGCGACGTACTCGCCCGGCTCGCGACCGCGACCGGCGACACGGGCCGGCGGCCCGACCCGCAGCACGGCACGGCACCGGTCTCGTCGCTGGGCTCCGCGCTCGGCAGCAGACCCGGCGGCCAGCTGCCGGGGCACCGGGACGATCCGCTGGACGGGCTGTCCGCCTTCCCGCGCTGGGCCGGCGGGCGGACCCGCGCCGCGGGCTCGCCGCCGTCCACCGCCGCGCACTCCAGCGTCAACGCCGCCACGGTGGCGGTCGCGCCGGCCGCCCTGTGGGCGATCCCGGACGGCGTGCAGGACGGCACGGCCGCCGAGGACGCCGAACTGTTCCTGCGCGGGACGACGCTCGCTGCCGCCACCGTGGAGCCGATCGTGCAGGCCCTGCGGGTCCTGCTGCACCTCGGGGGTGCGCAGCGGGCCGTGCACTGGAGCCAGGTCATCGGCGAGGAGGCCGCCCGCCGCGAAGCCCCGGGCTGGCAGGCGCTGTTCACCTCGCTGTGGGCCGAGGCCCTGCTGCGCCAGGGGGATCTGCAGGGCGCCGAGGAGCGGGCCGCGCTCGCCCTCAAGCTGGTGCCGGAACGCGGCGGCAGCGTCTTCCTGTGCGGGGTGGCGGCGACGCTGGTCCGCGCCCGCACCGCGATGGGCCACTACGACGCGGCCGCCCGGGTGCTCAGCCAGCCGGTCCCCGAGGGCCTGGCCGGCAGCTTCCACGGGCTTGCCTATCTGCGCGCCCGCGGCCAGTACCACCTGGCGACCAGCCGCTACCACGCGGCGCTCGGCGACTTCCTGGACATCGGCCGGCGCACCAAGCGCTGGGGTCTGGACCGGCCGCTGCTGCTGCCGTGGCGCACCGACGCGGCGGAGGCGCTGCTGCAGCTCGGCGAGGCGCACCAGGCGGAGCGCTTCGTGACCGACCAGCTCGCCACCCGCGACGCCGCCAACCCGTGGGTGTCCGGTATCTCGCTGCGGCTGCGCGCCGCGACGCGTGAGCCCAGGGAGCGGCAGATCCTGCTCGCGAAGTCCGTCGACGAACTGCGCCGGTCGGGCGACCGCTACGAGCTGGCCCGTTCCATGGCCGAACTCGGCCAGGTGCTGAAGGAACTGGGCGAGCCGACCCGCGCCAACATGGTCAACCGGCGGGCCTGGCACCTGGCGCAGGAGTGCGGGGCCGAGGCACTGCGCGAGAAGACCCTCCCGGGGCACAGCGCCGCGGGCGGGGTGCCGGAGGACCCGGCGCCGGTGGCGGCCTACGCGGACCTGGAGGCCAAGCTCAGCGACTCCGAGAAGCGGGTGGCGATGCTCGCGGTGCACGGGCACACCAACCGGGAGATCGCGATGAAGCTCTACATCACCGTCAGCACCGTCGAGCAGCACCTGACGCGGGTCTACCGCAAGCTCAGCATCAGCAGCCGGCAGGAGCTGCCGGTGGACCTTCAGCTCAGCGTCACCGAGATGGCGTGACCGCCGAACTCCCTTGACGCGCACCTTTGTTGGAAGTCCACAACCCCCACCTGTCACAGCACCCCGTACCCAGGGAGAGGACGAGCAGTTGAGCACACCGTTCGAGGACCCGGACGCCACCTATCTGGCACTGGTCAACGACGAGGGCCAGTACTCCGTGTGGCCGGCCGCCAACGACGTGCCCGCCGGCTGGCGGATCGTCCTGGAGGAGAGCGGCCGGCAGGCCTGTCTTGACCACGTCGAGGCGCACTGGACGGACATGCGGCCGGTGAGCCTACGCGCCGCCATGGGCGGGCAGCCGGGCGAGTGACGCGCGGGCGTACACCACCTGGTAGCCCGGCAGGATGAACAGCGACTCGCGGAACGACGTGGTCGACTCGGGCATCAACTCCGGTACGGAGTCGGGCTGTTCGTACATGAGCGCCCGCTCCAGCCGGAAGAAGTACAGATTGTGGGCGTCGACCCGGCGCTGGTAGGACCACCAGTCGCGGCACTCTTCGGGGCTGCCGCGCTCCCGCAGGTACGCGGCGACCAGCCGCTCCTCCAGGCAGTGCGCGAGCCGTTCCGACGCGAACTGCGACCGGACCGAGCGTCCCGGCCGGGCCCGTTCGTACAGGCAGTGGCCCAGCTCGTGGGCGATGCCGGCCAGGGCGTCGATCGTGGGGGCGTCCTGGCCCAGCACGATCGCGCGCCCGCTGTCGTCGTCCACCGTGCGGAACGGGGTGCCGGTCTCCTGGAGCGAGGACTCGGCGAGGATCCGCGTCACCTCCGCGCGCCGGTGCCGCAGCTCCGGCAGGCCGGCCAGGATCTCGGCGGCGGGCGCGTGGGTGGGGTGGCGCAGGATGACGCTGTCGGCCGGGATGGGCAGCGGCAGTTCGGCGAGGAACGTCAGCATCGAGCGGCGCAGCGGCAGGACGTCCGCGTACTCGGGGCGCGCCATCACCTGCCGGACCTGCCGGTGGGTGCTGTCGATCAGCCGGCGCAGCCAGGGGGTCGCGCGGAGCCCGGCCAGGGCCGCGCGGCGGCCGCGCAGCACGCTCTCGATCAGCTCGCCGCGCCCCAGGACCGCCTCCTTCTGCAGCAGGCGGCGCTGGTCCCGGTAGGCGGCCACGGCGGCGGCGTCGCCGGGGAAGACGGCATCGGCGGGTACGCGTGCGCGGGGTGCGTCAACCGCGGTGTTCCGGGGGCTCATTCACCAGGCGGCCGGCTCGGCCGGCTCGGAGCGGAACGGCGTCAGCAGCGCCAGGACGGCGCGGTCGACACGGCGCGGGACGGCGGCCGGGAGGTAGAGCGGGCTCGCGAAGAAGACGTTGGCGAGCAGTTCGCCCAGCGAGCCGACCCGGCCCCAGGCGACGGCGGAGGTGCCGTCGGCGGCGGGGCCCGCCTCGACCAGGCAGGCGGGGTGCTCGGCGTCGTAGGCGCGCAGCAGCAGCCGCTGGAGCAGCTCCGCCTGGTCCGCGCCACCGAGGTGGTAGACGAAGGTGTTGAACGCGGGGTTCGGCAGCTGCTGGAAGAGCAGCAGGCGATTGGCGTCGACGACCAGGGTGCCGCGTTCCAGCGGGTCGATCCCCAGGTTGTTGACGGTGGTGGCGAAGTGCGAGACGCCCGGCTCGACATGCAGGGTCAGTTCACCCGCGTCGGCCAGCCGCTGGAGCTGCTGGACGACCGTGACACCGAGCCGTGGGTCGCCGGGCAGCAGGACGGCGATGTCGCCGTCGGACCGCGCCCGGTCCAGGATGCGGCCGAGCAGCCGGCCGAAGTCGTCGTGGTCGCGTGCGCCGGCCAGGTGGAGCGCGTGCAGTGATTCGGTGGGCCGGTCCGTCAGTTCGCGGACGTCGACGGCCGGGTCGACCAGGTGGAGCACCGCTTCGGCCTCCCGCAGCTGGCGCAGTCCGGCGAGGGTGAGCTGCTCGATCCCCTGGACGCCGAGCCCGACGACCCTGATGCGATTCATCGCGGTTCCTTCCCGGTGACGGTGACGGTGCCGCGCTATGGCGGGGCGGTGCGGGGTGGCGGCGGGTGCGGGTGCGGGTGCGCGGGGCGGTGCGTGTGCGCGGGGCGGTGCGGTCGTCAGGACCGCACCGCCCCGGCGGTGTCACGCGTCGCCGTTGTCCGCGTCGATGTCCTCGAGGATCTGCGCGAGGTCGGCCGGGACGACGCTCTGCAGACGGGGGGTGTTGGCGTTGTTGTTGCCGTTGTTGTTCGAGTCGTTGTTGTTCATGTTGCTGTTGTTGTTGTCCGCGAAGTTCGTGGTCGCGTTGTTGTTCGCGTTCGCGTTGTTGTTGGAGCTGTTGTTGCTGTTGTTCGAGTCGTTGTTGTTGTTCGACGAGTTGTTGGACACGAGTCCTCCTGCAGCAGTGCTGTGGGTCGGGCGTGGTGCCCGGTCTGCCCGCGTCGAGCAGCACCCCCATGAACCGACACCGCGCTAAAGCCGGGTATGCGCGGGGTTTGTGCCGGACCACGGCGCCATGACAAGCGCATAGCAACCCCCCGCCGGGTGCTCCCGCGGATGGCAGGGAACGGGCTCTCCGGCAGCCGCCGCACGCCCGTTCGGCCGGCCGGCCGCCCACCGCCCTTGAGCGGCACCGACCGCCCCGGAAGGCTCGGAGCAGCCGATCCAGGGAGGCTCATCATGACCACGCATCCTCTGCCGCCGAAGACATCCGTCCCCGGGCAACTGCGTGCCGGACTGCTCGACCAGGTGGAGGAGCGGCTGCGCGGCCTGCTGGCCGGGGAGTTCGACCGCTGGCACGCGGTGAACCCGAGGGCGGCGAGCCTGGTCGGCTCGATCACCGAGCTGGTGCGGGCGGGCGGCGACCGGATCCGCCCCGTCATCTGCGTCACCGGCTACCTCGCCGCGGGCGGCGACCCCACCTCCACCGCGATCGTCGACGCGGCGGCCGCGCTGGAACTGCTCGACACCTGCTTCCTCATCCGCAGCGACATCCGCGACAACGCCCCGCTGCGGCACGGCATCCCCACCCTGCACGTCAGCCATGCCGCCGAGCACGAGCGCAGCGGCTGGCGCGGTGAGTCCCGGCGCTTCGGCGAGGGCACCGCGGTCCTCGCGGGGGACCTGGCGCTCGCCTACGCGGACCGGCTCGCGTCGCGGCTGCCGGCCGCCGCGTGGCAGCTGTGGGACGAGTTGCGCACCGAACGCGTCATCGGCGCCCACACCGACGCCGCCTGTGTGACGGAGTACCTCGACGACCCGTGGCCGGGCCGCTGCATCGCGGGCTGCGCCAAGGGCTGCGGGGCGGGCTGGTACGCCCTGCACCACCCGCTGCTGCTCGGCGCCGCGCTGGCCGGCCGGCAGGACCTCGCCGCCTCGTACCGCGACTACGCCCGCCCCCTGCACGCCGCCTGGCGGCTGCGCGGCTTCCTGGAGGGCGGGCCCGGCTACGACTGGGACGCGCAGATGCTGCGCGAGGTGCTGCTGGGCACGGAGGAGCGGGACACGGCGGAGCGGATCATCTCCCAGCTCGTCGCCCGTGCCGACCGCGTCGTGGACGCCGCGCCGCTCGCCCCCGGCTGGCGCGACGAACTCGCCGCGTTCGCGATCCGGATCTCCGGCCTGTCGGAGTAGCCCGGCCTCCGCACCGTGAACCGGCCCTACGCGTCGGGCGCGGGGACCGGGACCGGGCGGGGGACGCCCGGCCGGATGCGGGCGAGCCAGCTGCGCAGGCCCTCCTTGCGCAGCTCGCCCCGGTCGTCCCTGGGCAGCGAACCGACCAGCTCCAGCCGGGTCGGCAGGAACGCGGCGGCGACGCCGCGCCCGGCCAGGTGGTCCCGCAGCTCGACCAGGCCGGGCGGCTCCGCCTCGGTGGTGGGCACGACGACGGCGCACGGCATCTCGCCGTACTCCGGATCGACGTAGCCGACCACCGCGGCCTCGCGCACCCGGGGATGGGTCAGCAGCCGCTCCTCCAGCTCGGCCACCGGCACCAGGAAGATGCCGCCCAGCCGCTCGCCGGCCCGCCGCATGACCTGGACGCCGCCGAGGCCGTCGGCCTTGGCGAGGTCCCCGGTGTCGAGCCAGCCCTCGTCGCGGTCCCAGGTGATCAGCGGGGCCGGTCCGCCGCCGCGCTGCCACGTCGCCAGGCAGACGGAGGGGCCGCGGACCCGGAGCTG
The DNA here is from genome assembly GCF_023701745.1 of Streptomyces sp. RKAG293. Lineage (NCBI taxonomy): Bacteria > Bacillati > Actinomycetota > Actinomycetes > Kitasatosporales > Streptomycetaceae > Streptomyces > Streptomyces sp. RKAG293. The sequence continues at coordinate 5,992,582 of NZ_JAJOZB010000001.1, forward strand.
TGACGTCTGCGCGTCCCCGACGCCCTCGGCGGGCACCACGGAGACCTCGAGGCCGGGCAGCGGGCGCCCGTCGCTCTCGGCGTTGCGCTCGGCCGGGGTGTCGCCCCGGGTCACCGTGCCCATGCCCAGCTCGGGGGCGCCCCAGACGGTGCGGACCGGCGCGCCCAGCGCCCCCGGCAGATCGGCGAGCAGCTGGGCCGGCGTGCTGGTGCGCCCGCCGGAGAGCAGCAGGCGCAGGGCGCCGAGCTCGCGGGGGCGGTGCTGCTGCGCGGCGAGCACCTCGGACCAGTAGACGGGAGCCGCGTACGCCTGGTTGACCCCGGCGGCGGCCATCAGGTCGAGGCAGCTGCCCGGATCCCAGACGTCCTGGTAGACACCGGTGCCGCCGACCGCGAGCGGCCAGCAGACGCTGTACAGCAGCGAGGCGAGGGAGGTGAGCGGCAGCGCCGAGTAGAAGACCTCGCCGGGCCGCCGGCCCGGCCCCGCCGGGTCCCGCTGGGTGCTGATGTTCGCGTACAGGGTGTTGGGGGTGTGCAGGGCGGCGGCGTAGGCATCGCCCAGGCTCATGACGGTGATCATGAGGCTGATCCGGTCCGCCCGGTCGGAGCGCAGGCTCAACCGCCGTGCGCGCGGCCCGCGTTCGTGCGGAGTGCGCTGGAAGTACCCGGCGAAGTCGAGGGCGCCCGTCGCGGCGGCGTCACCGATCACCACGCGGTGCCGCAGCCAGGGGAGCGCCGGGGCGAGATCGGCGAGGGCCTGCGCGTGCGGGAAGCCCTCCCAGACGTCGGGCACCACACAGATCCGCGCCCGGCTGCCCTCCAGGATCCGTTCCAGGCCGTGCGCACGCACGGTCGGCAGGACGGGGACGGCGAGCGCGCCCACCCGCAGGCAGGCCAGGGTGAGCGCGGCGGCCTCCCACCAGCTCGGCAGCTGGAAGGCGACCGGATCGCCGGCGCCGATCCCGAGACGGTCGAGCGCGGCGGCGAACCGGTCGACGTAGAGGGCCAGTTGCGCGTAGCTGACGGTGACCGTACGGCGGTCGGCAGGGCGGTGGATCCGCTGGGAGACGATGGCGGGCCGGCCGGGGTCCATGGCCGCGGTCCGGTACAGGTCGTGCAGGAACGTCTCGTCCCGCCACCAGCCCTCGGCCCGGAACCGGGCCGCCACCTCCTCGGGCGGTGTGACGGCGGCCAGCAGCCCGGACAGGTGCCCGGTCGCCTGCTCCGCCGGGTCCGCGTCCCTGTCCGTACTTCCGTTCACGGTTACGGCCATCGGCCGACCGACCAGGCCACCTGCACCCGGGAGGTGCAGTTGAGCCGGCGCATCACCTGGCGGACGTGGTTGACCACCGTCCATTCGGAAATGCCGAGCTGACCGGCTATCTGCCGGTTGGTCAGACCCTCCGAGACGAGCATCGCGACCTGGACCTGGCGCGGGGTGAGCGGCTGCGCCGCCGGGCTCTCCTGCTCGGCGTGCGGGGCGGGCACGGCCGCCGCCAGCGCCTCCGCCACGGCCGCGCCGGGCGCCAGCCGCAGCCCCTCGGCCCACGCGGTGGCGAAGCCCGTCCAGTGCAGCCGCTCCCGCAGCCCCGCCAGCGCCTCCTCCAGCACTCCCCACCGCTCGTCGGGGACCCTGCCCCCGAAGCTCCGGCGCAGCGCGTCGGCAGCCGCGATCAGCCGGACGGCGCGCGGCTGCTGGCCGGGGGAGGCGCGGAGCAGCAGCAGCGCGAACGACTCCAGGGTGGCGGGGAGTTCGGTGCGTTCGCCGATCGAGTCGTACAGCCGCAGGCTCTCGCGCAGCGCCCGGCCCGCCGCGTCCAGGTCCTCACCGTCCTCGGCGAAGGCCGCGGACTCGCGCAGCGCGGTCGCCAGTCCGCGCGGGTCGCGGATCCGCCGGTACGCGTCGAGCGCGCGGTCCAGCAGTTCCTTCCCCTTGCGGGTCTCGCCCTGCACGCGCAGCGCCCCGGCCAGCGCGGTGCCGGCCTCTGCGGCGGGTCCCGCCGCGCCCAGCGACTCCAGGGTGGCCAGCGCGGGGCCGAGCGCCGCCTGCGCCCCGGACGGATCGCCCAGCAGCAGCAGCGCCATGCCCATCCGCGCCGTCACCAGCGCGCCCTGCCGGCGGTCGCCGAGCCGCTTGCACAGCGCGAGCGCGCGGCGGTGCCGCCGAACCGCCAGGTCCGGGTCGCCGAGCGCCGCCGTGAAGGTGCCCGACAGGTCGACGAGCCGGGCCCGCACCGGCTCCGGCAGCGTCCCGCCGCCGTCACCCGGGCCGTCCTCGGCGAGGCCGTCGCACCAGTCGAGGCCCTCGCGCAGCCGCCCCTGGACGAGCCACGGCTGCCGGCACGCGGAGACCAGCGCCGCGACGGCCTCCCGCTCGCCCCGGGCCCGCAGCCGGCGCAGCGCCGCGCTGATGTTGCCGCTCTCCGCGGCCAGCACACCGAGCCACTTCTCCTGTTCGGTGCCGGCCAGCCGCGGTTCGGTGGCCGTCACCAGCCGCTGGTACTCGCTCGCGTGCCGGTCCAGGGCCGCGTCCGTGCCGCCCGCCTGCTCCAGCTCGTTGAGCAGGAACGACCGCACCGGCTCGGGGACGGCGAACCGGGGCTCGCCCAGCTCCTGGTCGACGACGGTCAGCAGGTTCTTGTCGATCAGCGTCTCCAGCACGTCCTCGGCGCCCACCCGGACCAGCATCGCCAGTCCGAATCCCCGCTCGAAGACGGCCAGCTGCTCCAGGTGCCCGCGCTGTTCCGCGTCCAGCTGCCGGCAGCTCCACCGCGCGAGCGCCGTCAGCGACCGGTGCCGTTCCGGCGCGTCCACCGGGCCGCCGGCCAGGATCGTGGTCCGGTGCCGCAGCCGGGCGAGCAGGACGTGCGGCGGGAACAGCCGCAGCCGCCCGGCGGCCAGTTCGACGGCGAGCGGCAGCCCCTCCAGCAGCGCGCAGATCTCCGCGACGGCCGCGACGTTCTCCGCCGTCAGCGCGAAACCGGGGTCGGCGTCCCGGGCCCGCCGGATGAACAGCGCGACCGACGGAACGTCCTGGACCTCCTGCACATCGGGCTCGGCCGCCGCGGCCGTCTCGGGCACCGGCAGCGGTGCGACGGGCAGCAGCCGTTCCCCGTAGACGTGCAGCGGCTCCTGGCCGGTGGCCAGCACCACCAACCGGTCGTTGGACGCGATGAGTTCGCCGATCCCGGCGACCGGAGGAACGTCCGGCTGGTCGCAGCCGTCCAGGACGAGCAGGACGTGCCCCTCGGGCACCCGGTCGGGAAGCGCCTCCCGCGCCAGGTCCACGCACCGCACCTCGTCGAAGAAGTCCGCCGCCCCGGCGGCTGCCTCCGCCGCGAGCCGGCTCTTCCCGACCCCGGCGGGCCCCGTCAGGGTCAGCAGCCGCACCGACGGATCCCGCAACCGCCCGGCCAGGACGACCGTTTCCGTCTCCCGCCCGACCAGACTGCGGCGCGGGCCGAACCGTTCAGGCCCGGCCTGCGGGCGGTCCTGCCGCCGTTCCCGTTCCTGCTGCGATACCGGCATCGTTCCCCCTGCCCTCATAGGACGCGGTCATGGTCGGCTCCTCGGCCAAAGCAGAACTAAAACCTGGCGCCGGATGTGCGGTTCAGGCGGTAAGGGCCGACAGACGGCCGGGCGCAGGCAGCGGCGACCGGCGCGGCGCCGGGGCCCGCAGCCGCCAGATGCCGGGGCGCACTTCGAGGTCGGTGGGCTTGCCGGCGGCCGGTGCCGGATCACGCAGCGCCCGCAGCGCACGGCGGGCGTACGCCTCCAGCCGCCGGTCCTTGAGCGCCGTGGCGAGGTCCAGGCACTGGGTGAACCGGGCCTGGGCGGCTTCCGGGCCCTCCGCCTCCAGAGCGAGCAGGGCCAGCGCCCGCAGCGCGTCGTACCGGCCGCGGGCCCGGGCCGGGGCGGCGAGGGCGGCCAGGGCCGGTTCGAGCAGAGCGGCGGCCGCCGCGGTGTCGCCGTTGTCCAGGTGGAGGTCGGCGAGACCGACCAGGGCGCGGCCGTATTCGTACGGGTCGGCACAGAGTTCCGCGGTGTCACGGGCCCGGGTGTACAGGTCGGCGGCTTCGTCGAGCCGCCGGTTCTGCCAGGCGAGGTCCCCCAGCGAACGCAGCATGCGGGCCTCGCCCGCCCGGTCGCCGCTGTGCCGGGCGGCGTCGAGCCCGAAGGTGTGGGTGGTCCGCCAGTCGGCCCAGGAGGCGTGCGCCTCCAGATAACCGGTCATGGCGTCGACGAGACGCAGCACGGCGGACCACAGCCCGGCGGCGTGCGCCGCGCGGACCGCGTGCACCAGGGCCGGCTGCTCCTGGGCGAACCACTCCTGAGGGTGGTCGGTGACCGGACCAGGGACAGCCACCGGTCCGGTCACCGGTCGCGGGGTGAGCGCCGCATCGGCGCGTTCGGCGGCCTGCGTGTACGCCTCGCACATCCGCTCGGTGGCGGCGCGTGCCGACTCCGGGGTCTCCTCGGCGGCGAGGAGTTCTGCGGCGAGGATCCGCAGCAGCTCATGGAAGTGGTAGCGGCCCTGGCGGAGCCCGTCGTGCACGGACGCCTCCAACAGCCGCCCGTCCACCAGGTTCTCGACGATCCGGCCGGCCTCGCCCTCCTCCAGACCGAGGACGGCGGCCGCCGCCCACAGCCCGAACGGCCCCGCGGGCAGCAGCCCCAGGAGACGGAAGGCGCGCTGCGCGGCGGGGGAGGAGTCCAGGTAGGCGACCATCAGGGTGCCGCGCACGTCGAGGTCGCCGAGCTGGAGCTCGGTCAGCCGGGAGCGTTCGTCGCGCAGCCGGGCGGCGAGCGAACCGGCGGTCCAGTGCGGCCGGGCCCGCAGCTGGGCGGCCGCGATGTGCACGGCGAGCGGCAGATGGCCGCAGAGCTCCACGATCTCGGCCGCAGCCGCGGGCTCCGCTGCCGCGGGGCCGGGCCCCGCCAGCGCGTCGAAGAGCCGCAGCGACTCCTCCGGGTCCAGGGCGTTCAGCACCACCGGGCGGACGCCGCCGAGTCCGGCGGGCAGCCGGCGCCCGGTGATGAGAGCGGTGGAGCCCGCGGTGGCGGGCAGCAGCGGGCGCAGCTGCGCCTCGGAGGTGGCGTTGTCCAGGACCAGCAGGATCCGGCGGTCGGTGAGCAGATGGCGCAGCGCGTCCTGGAGGTCCTGCGCCTCGGCGGGCAGGGTGACCTGCGTTCCCGCGCGGCGCAGCAGTCGCGTCATCGCGTCCGCCGCGCCGAGCGGCCGACCGGGGTCGGGCTCCAGATCGAGGAAGATCCGGCCGTCGGGGAAGGCGTCGGCGCTGCGGTGCGCCGCCTCGACGGCCAGCGCGGTCTTGCCGACGCCGGACTTGCCGGTGATGGCGACGCTGGTGCCGGCCGGGGCGTCGCGCAGCAGCCGCTCCACCTCCGCGAGCACCCCGTCGCGGCCGGTGAACGCGCCGTCCGCGGCGGGCAGCGAGGTGACGGCCTGGAACGCGGGCCGCTCGGGAACGCCCGGCGCCGACGTGTCCGCACCGCCGGACCCGGTCCCGGTCGCCGTTCCGATGACGACGGCGCCGCCGCTGCCGCCCGAGCTCAGCAGGGCCGCGTCCCCGGCCAGGATGCGCCGGTGCAGCCGCTGCAGCCGCGGGCCGGGCTCGATGGCCAGCTCGTCGACGAGGGTGCGGCGGACCCGTCCGAACGTACGCAGCGCCTCCGCCTGCCGGCCGGTCCGGTACAGCGCCACCATCAGATGGGCGTGGAACTCCTCGCGCAGCGGGTGCTCCGAGGCCAGGGACTGCAGTTCGGCGATGAGCCCGCGGTGCCGGCCGAGCTGGAGGTCCGCGCGGATCCGCTGGTCGAGCGCCGTCATCCGGGCCTCGGTCAGCCGGACCGCCGCGCCGCCCAGCAACGGGCCGTGCGGGGTGTCCGAGAGCAGCGGTCCGCGCCACAGCGCGATGGCCCGCTGCTGCAGTTCCGCGGCGGACGCGTAGTCCTCCGCCTCCAGCGCCTTGCGTCCTCGGGCGTGCAGCTCCTCGAACGTGGTCATGTCGAGCCGGTCCGGTTCCAGCCGCAGCAGATAGCCGGGCGGGCGGGTCAGCAGGGTGTCGCGGCCGTGCTCGGGGTCGGCGGAGTGCAGCAGCTTGCGCAGCTGGGAGACGTAGACCTGGAGGGTCGTGGTGGCGGTGCGCGGCGGGTTGTCCTGCCACAGCTCGTCGATCAGGCTCTCGACCGACACCACCTCGTTCGCCCGTACCAGCAGGGCGGCCAGCACGACGCGCAGCTTGGCGGCGCGCGGTGTGTAGGAGACGGCGGGCGTGGCGGCGCCGTCGGGGCCGGCCGCCGGCCCGTCGTCCCCACCGATCTCCATCGGGCCCAGAATCCAGAATCTCATCGCGTTACCCCCGTCCCGCTCTGCGTTCCCACGTGCAAGGTTCGTGCAAGGTCCGTGCAAGGTCTGCTGTCGTACGTACCAGGACCGGTTGGTGGCGCCGGGTCAGAAGTCCTGGACCACGGTGGTCCTGGCCTCCGCCACGGCACGGCGCCGCTGCGTCACCGTCAGCGTCACGGGCACGGCCGGCCGGCCGTACTCGTCCCGGCCGAGCGCCCCCGGCACCGCCGTGCAGCGCAGCGGCAGTCCGGGCTCCGCGTAGCTGCGGAAGTGCACCTCGGAGGAGGCCAGCGTGCTGCGCGCGGGGGCGAGCCCGAAGGCCCGGCCGGCCGCCAGCAGCGAGGTCTGGCGCACGGACTCCAGCAGCTGCGTCCCGGACAGGTGGCCGCCCTCCGGAGCGAAGACCGGATTCGGGTTGTCGGTCAGCAGCCACGTCGTGAGCCGGCCGCGCGAGGACTCCGACGGCTCGCTGACCACGACGTTCGACACCGCGGAGCGGCCGACCTCGGCCGGGTCCACCGGCCGCAGCGCCCCGTCCGGGGCGTCGTCCAGCTCCGGTGCGGCGCGCAGCGCCTGGCGGTTGTGGGCCAGGTGGTTGCGGTGCAGCTGCGGCATCAGGAAGACCAGCCCCGCCGTGCCGGTGCAGCACGGCATGTCGTTGATCTTCACGTCGATGTGGAAGTCGAGGCCGCGCGGTACGCCGTTCATCGCGTTCGCGGGCTTCGCCGTGATGCCCGTCGTCATCCTCGCCGTGCCCGAGTCCGTCGCGTCGGCCCAGTCGGTGCGCCAGGCGCGCAGTTCGGTGAGGCGCAGGTTGAAGCCGTAGAAGAGCCCCGGGCGGTCCTGCGGCACCCCGAAGTAGCGGTGTCCGACGAACTCGCCGATCTCCCGGATCGTCTCCGTGACGATCTGCGCGTCATGGAAGTGGCCGGGCCCGTCGTTGAACAGCGGATGCGCCCGCGGCAGCTCACCGGCCAGCACGAAGTGTTCCTCCCCGACGCTCGGGGCATCCAGCAGGTAGTGGTCCCACGACGGCGGGCAGTGGATGAGGTGGCGGGTGCCGCTGCCGAGTGCCAGTTCAGCGGTGGCCGCGCTTTCTACGGTCATGGCGTCTCCTTGGTCCGGCGTCTTCCCCGCGGATGCGGCGTCGGGAGTCTCCTCGTCCAAGGTTCCGGAGCGAGGGGGGTCCGGGCCAGCTGAGAGCGGTGGCAGCAAGCTGCACGGCCGGAACTCCGCCCCGTTGATCCTCCGGTGAGGCTTTAGCGAAGCCCATGAGGTCGGGCGCACGCTCGTACCGCTGCCCCCGCTCCCTTACTCCCCCGCACGGGAGCCCCGGGCAACCCGCGAGCCCCGCCCCCGGGTCTTCCCCCGGACCCCTGGGCGGGGCCTTCGCCATCCCCGGGCGGCCCGGGCCCCTCGCCTTCAGAGGTGCCGGCCGCCGCGCCCCACCAGATGGGCGACCTGCGTACGGGACACGACACCCAGCTTCTTGAAGATCCGGCTCAGATACGTCTCCACGGTCTTGGGGCTGAGCTGCATCCGGCCCGCGATCTGCTGATTGGTGAAGCCCGCGCTGACGAGCACGGCGACCTGGACCTCACGGCGGCTCAGTGACGCCAGCTCGACGGCGCCGGGCCCGTCCGGAAGGCCCGCCGTCAGCTCGTCCCCGGCCAGCGCGTCCGTCATCGCGGACAGCGGCATCGGCGCGGCGGCCGGGCCGGCGGCCGGATCGACGGTCGGCGCCGTCGCGTGCAGTGCGCGGCCCTGCGCGCCGTACCGCCAGCCCGCGTCGGTGGCGCGCAGGACGAGGCCCGCGACGGCCGGGTGCCGGAAGCGGAAGCGGCGCAGATGGCCGTCGGTCCGGATGAGGCCCTCGCTCCGCAGATCGTCGAGCCCGCCGAGCACCCGTTCCAGCGGCAGTTCCGCCACCTCGGCGACGCTGCCGGGAGTGAACGGGTCGCCGAGCACGGCGGCGGCGCAGGCGGTCCGCCAGGCCACCGGGGACAGCGCCCGGAAGTCCACGGACGCGGCGTCCGGATCGACCGGCAGCCGGCCCGCGTCGCGCAGGGCGTGCAGCAGCCCCGGCACCCCGGCCGCGTCCCGGAGCAGCAACTGGCGCCGGATCGGGTCGAGCCCGGGCGGCAGCAGCGCGGCGGCGTCCCGCTCGGGGAGCGGGGCGACGTCCAGGTGCCGCCAGGACGGCATGGCGCCATGGGCCCGCAGGGTGCGCAGCGACGAGAGATGGCGCGCGGTGGGGGAGTCGCGGTAGGCGAGCGCGATGAGCACCGGTGCCTGCGGCGGATGCCGGACCAGGTGGTCCAGGAGCTGCAGCGACAGCGGATCGGCGCGGTGCACGTCGTCGAGGACGAGCAGCAGCCCGTTCGCCTCCGCCGCCTGCCCGATCAGGGTGCGCATCGCGCGGATCAGCCAGTACGCGTCCGGGTCGGCCGGGGCCGGCCCGGCCGGCTCCCGGCGCCCCGCGGCCAGCGCGGGAAAGACCCCGGCGAGCCGGTCCGCCTCCCGGGGCCCCAGCCGACCCGCCAGGTCGGGGCCGATCCGCGCCAGCTGGTCGTCGAGAGCGTCGACGAACACCTCGAACGGCACGGGCCCGCCGAGCCGTCCTGCCCGGCCCGAGGCCACCGTCCAGCCGTCGTCGTGCGCCGCGGCGATCAGCTCCGCCAGCAGCCGGGACTTGCCGACCCATGGCTCACCGGCCAGCGAGACGATCCGCGCCGACGTCCGGGCGAGCCGCAACGACTCCTCCAGAACGAGCAGTTCCTGGTGACGGCCGACCGGTGCGGAGCCGGTGGCCTGCGACAGGGCGGTCTCCACAGGCGGCACGTTGTCCTCGCTGTCCTCGGTGATTCCAGGGGTCCCGGTATGCGGTCCCGGTGATCTCGGCGGCTCTCGCAGCGTGCCCGCCCCCGCGGGCCCGGCCAAGAGCGTTCCCCTGTCCGGAAGCTGCACGACAGGAAGTGCCATGTGGGGGAATTCCCCGACTTCCGCCCGCGCCGCCCGTTGGTCAGGCTCGGGGGCAAGTGGGCCTGGCGGCACCCCGCCACGTCCCCTCACGATGTCGGAGGAGCACGTCATGACGGCCGTCGAACCCGAACAAGCTGTCCTGCCGCCGCGGCCCCGACCGCAGGCCGCGCCCGCCGTCCCGGGCGCGCGCCTGCGTTTCGGCTACGCCTCCGGCTCGCTGGTCACCGGAACGTTCAACACCCTGCCCGGCCTCCTGCTGCTGCCCTACCTGACCGACACCCTCGGCATCGGGGCCGCCCTGGCCGGCACCGTCGTGCTGCTCCCCAAGGTGTGGGACGCCGTGCTGAACCCGCTGGTCGGCCGGGCGAGCGACCGTACCCGGACGCGCTGGGGCGCGCGCCGGCCGTACGTTCTGCTCGGCGGGCTCGCCGCGGCCCTGACGTTCGCGCTGATGTTCTCCGGAGTGGCGGCCGGCACGGCGGGCGCCGGGTTCACCGGCGCCGGATTCCTGCTCTCCGCGACGGCCTTCGCGTTCTTCCAGGTGCCCTACGCGGCCATGCCGGCCGAGATCACCACCCGGCGCCAGGACCAACTGCGGCTGGTCGGCGGCCGGGTGGCCGTCATCGGCATCGCCGCCCTGATCGCCGGCGCCGCGGGACCCGCCATCGCGGACGCGGGCGGCGGGGGCATTCCCGGACACCGCTGGGTCGGTCTGTTCGGCGCGCTCGTCATCACCATCGGTGCGGTCGGCGCCTTCCTCGGCACCGCGGGAACCCGCGGCGACCGGGTCCTGGAGAGCGAGCCGAGCCTGCGCCACCAGTTCGCCGTGGCCCGCGCCAACGCCCCGTTCATGGCGCTGCTGCGCTGCGGCGTCGTCCAGTCGCTCGCGACCGGCTTCATGCTCGTCGGGGCCCCGTACTTCACCGATCACGTGCTGCACGACTCGGACGCCACCGGGCTGGTCGTCGGCGCCTTCGTCCTGCCGAACCTGCTCACCGTCAACCTCTGGTCGCGCCTCGGCTCCCGCATCGGCAACCGCCGGGGATACGCCGCCGCCTGCGGGCTCTTCATCGCCGGCTGCCTGCTGCTGCTCGCCTCGCCCGACCTGCCGCTCGCCGTGGTCGCGGTCGCCATCGCCGTGACCGGCACCGGGCACGCCGGCCAGCTGCTGTTCCTGTACGCGATGCTCACCGACCGGACCGCCCACGACACCGAACGCACCGGCCGCCGCCAGGCCGGTGTCTTCTCCGGCGTCTTCACCACCGGCGAGATGCTCGGCCTCGCCCTGGCGCCCTTCCTGTACGGGCTGGTCCTGCAGGTCTTCGGCTATGCCTCGTCCACGGACGGCGAGTCCGCCCGGCAGAGCTCCACGGCCGAACTGGGCGTACTGCTCGGCTTCACCCTGCTGCCGGTCCTCGCGACGGCCGCCGCCCTGACGCTGCTGCGCGGCTACGACCGGCTGGTCGCGGCGGCCTGAGGGCCTCCCGCCGCGCGGGGCGCGGCCGTCAGCGCAGCCGCGGTGGTTCGGCGCTGCCCGGCGGCACCCCGGCGGGCAGCCGGTGGACCGGTCCGTCGGGGGAGCGGAGCTCGACGGCCCCGGCGGTGTCATCGGTGACCGTGCCGACGATGGCGGCCTGCCGCCCGTACGGGTGGGAGCGGAGCGCGGCGAGGACCGCGTCGGCCGCCGCCGGCGGCGCGAACAGGCACATCGAGCCGGCGTTCGCGGCGTGCAGCGGTGACAGGCCGAGGAGTTCGAAGGCGGGCCGGGCCTCGTACTGGACGGGAAGCGCCCCCTCGTCGATCCGCAGCGTGAGCCCGCGGGCCGTCGCGCAGGAGCGCAGCGTCGCGGCGAGCCCGCCCGAGGTGATCGGTGCGGCGGCCCGGACCGTGCCCGGTGGCAGCCCGTTCAGCAGGGACGTCAACGGGGCGCAGTCGCTGGGCACATGGTGTTCGAAGCCCAGTCCGGCGCGTAGCGACAGCAGATGGACGGCGTGGTTGCCGAGCGGCGCCGTCACCAGGACGCGGTCGCCGGGCCGCACCCCGCTCAGCGGCAGCGGCGGACGGCGGTGCACCCCGATGCCGGTCGCGGTGAGGAACAGCTGGTCGGCGTCGCCCGCGCGCACCACCCGGGTGTCGACGGCGGCGATGGCGATCCCCGCCTCATGGGCGGTGTCGCGGACGGACTCCGTGATGCGGCGCAGGAGTTGCAACGGCGTCCCGGCCTCGACGATCAGCCCCAGCGTGAGGGCGTACGGGTCGGCTCCGGTCGCGATGAGCGCGTTGACGGTGCCGGCCACCGCGAGCCGGCCGAGATCGCCGTTGCCGAAGAACGGCGGGTCGACGACGTAGCCGCCGGTGCGGACGACGAGCGGCTCGCCGGACAGCGGCGGGAGTCCGCCGGGCGCGAGCCCCGGTCCGAGGACGTCCAGGACCAGGGTCGCCAACTGCCGTGGGCCGGTTCCTGAGTCGTCGGCGAGCGCGACCTGCCCGACCGGCCAGGAATTCACATCCATTATCAAGGAAGGCTCCCCCGTGAACCGGCCGAATAGGCCCTCAGAGCCCGGACGGGCACGGTCGCACCATGTTCCCCGCGGGCACTTTCACGGTAGTCGGGGGAAGTTCTGACAGCAGGTCGACAGGGGGTGTTAGGGGCAGGAAAGGGGGTCTGGACCACAATTCCCCTTACCTAGACTCGGAGTCCGAATTCAGTATGGATCGGCCGAGGACAGGATGGACGGGAATGGCTGACGTCAGGACCCGGGTGGCAGAGGCGTTCGACCGGGCGGACCGGCTCGACCCGGTGCTCGGTACGTATCTCGGCCGGTTCACCGAACAGGCCGCCGCCGCGGCGGAGCAGTTGGACGCGGCGGTGGCGGACGGCGCCGAGGCCGGGCCGCTGCACGGGCTGACGCTGGGCGTGAAGGACGTCTTCGCGACACGTGACGCGCCCGCGACCTGCCAGAGCCGGGTGCACGACACGGACTGGTGGGCCGGTCGCGACGCCGTACCCGTCGCCCGGCTGCGGGCCGCGGGCGCCGTACCGCTGGGCCGCACCACCATGGCGGAGCACGCACTGGGCCGGCCCGACCCGGCCCTGGACTTCCCCGTGCCGCGCAACCCGTGGGACATCAACCGCTGGACGGGCGGCTCCAGTTGCGGCAGCGCCAACGGGCTGCCCGCCGAACTGTTCGACGTCGGCCTCGGCACGGACAGCAACGGCAGCATCCGCATCCCGGCCGCGCTGTGCGGCGTCACCGGCTTCAAGCCCACCCACGGCCTGGTCCCCGACGGCGGCTGCCGCCCGCTGAGCCGCTCGCTGGACGTCGTCGGCCCGCTGGCCCGCAACGTCAGGGACTGCGCGAGCACCCTCGCGGTGCTGGCCGGGCGGCCGGACACCACCGGCTGGCGGACCGACCTGCGCGGCGCCCGCATCGGCGTTCCGGCGAAGGCGCTGGAGGAGTCGGCACAGCTGTCGGAGGACTGCGCGGCGGCGTTCGCCGGCGCCCTCGAAGAGCTGCGGGAAGCCGGCGCCGAGATCGTCACCGTGGAACTCCCCGAGGTGTACCCGCTGTTCGCGGCGCAGTTCATCACCCTCCTCGCGGAGGCGTTCGAGCTGCACGGCGCCGGGCTGCGCACCCGCTGGGCGGAGTACGGGCGGCCCTTCCGCCGGACCGCCGTCCTCGGCGGCCTGATCGGCGCGCCGACCTATCTGCACGCGCAGCGGGTCCGCGCCTCGGCCGCCGCGAGCCTGCGCGAACGCTTCGACGGCCTCGACGCGATGGCCACCCCGACCTGGCCGACCACCGCACCCCGTTACGACGACCCCGCCGCACTGGGCACCGTCTCCTGGCTGCCCGGCCTGTGGAGCGCCGTCGGCTTCCCCGCGGTCGCCGTCCCGATGGGCTTCGGTGGCGACGGCATGCCGCTGTCCCTGCAGCTCGCGGGGGTACCGTGGAGCGACTTCGGGCTCGCGGCGCTGGCCGACGTCTACCAGTCGCACACCAACTGGCACCTGCGCCGCCCCGACCTCGCCGCCGGATCGCTGCCCGCCACCGTCCCGGTCTCGGAACCGCAGGCGTCCCCGGGCGACCCGGAGAAGCAGCGGTGGCTCGCCGCCGCGCTGCGCGACACCGGAGTGGACGTCGACGACGCCGAGGTCGCGGAGTTCACCGGGATGTGGGGGCTCACCTCGATGCTGTTCGGCTTCCTTCCCGAACTCCCGGTGGACCAGGGCCCGCTGATGCCCACCCTGCCCCCTCTGTGAGGAGAACCATGACCGGCACCGCCCCTTCCACCAGCAATCAGTACATCCGGCACTACCACACCGCCCTCGCGGGCACCCCGCGCCTGGTCTGCTTCCCGCACGCCGGCGGATCGGCGAGCTTCTACTTCCCGGTGTCGCAGGCGCTCGCCCCGGACATCGACGTACTGGTCGTGCAGTACCCGGGCCGGCAGGACCGGCGCAAGGAACCGCTCATCGACACCATCGCGGAGCTCGCCGACCGGGTCTTCGAGGACCTGCGGGAGTTCGCCGACGAACCGCTGACGTTCTTCGGCCACAGCATGGGCGCCACGGTGGCCTTCGAGGTCGCCCGGCGGATGGCGGACGCCGGCCTGCCCGCGCCCGCCCGGCTGATCGCCTCCGCCCGCCGCGCCCCGTCCCGCACCCGCACCGACCGGGTGCACCAGAAGGACGACGAAGGCCTGATCACGGAGTTGCGCCGGCTCAGCGGAACCGATTCGCGGGTGCTGGGCAACGAGGAGATCATGCGGCTCGCCCTCCCCTCGATCCGCAACGACTACAAGGCGGTCGAGACCTACCGGGCGGACGCCGGGGTGCGGATCGACTGCCCCGTCACGGTGTTCGTCGGCGACGACGACCCGACGACCACGCTTGCCGAGGCCGCTGCCTGGGGCGACCACACCACCGGTGCGTGCGAGCTCCAGGTGTTCCCCGGCGGCGGCCACTTCTACCTCGCCGACCGGCCGAAGGAAGTACTCGACGCCATCACCCGGCGCATGGGCGTGGCCGTCGCGGGCTAACGCCCGTCCGGCCCCTGCGCTCGCGACGGTTAGGGGTGCGGCGGGCGTCCCTAGGGGGTCCGCCCGCCGGCACCTTTCGTCTAGCGTCATGCCAACGGAAGAATTCCTGGAATCGGCTGGATAGGGAATCACGTGAGTCTCCTTTCATGGAAATCGCTGACAAAAGGCGACCGGGACGAATTGATTCTGTCGGTCGATTTCAGCACCAGCGGGCGCACCCAGGCGAGTTTCGCCGATTTCGCACCCCGGCTGGACCCGCCCGCCGCCGCCTTCTGGACGACGCTCCCGCCGACCGCGGACGACGCGGTCGCCCTCGACGGCTATGTCGACTGGTGGCTCACCGACGTACGGGAGAGCGGCCGGCGCGTCACCGCCGTCCTCGGCTACTGCGCGGGAGCGGTCTTCGCCGCCGCGCTCGCCGAACGCATCGGCGAATGGCAGGACACCCCGGCCCTGGTGCTGTTCGACCCCGAACTGCCCAACACGGCCGGCCTGTACAAGGACTTCCACGCCGCCGGCGACTCGCTCGCCTCCCTCCTGATGCCCGAGGAGCTGACCGAGTTCCACGAGGCGGGACGGCAGATCGAGCGGCGCTACGCCGACGACCTCGCGGCCGTCGGCCCCGAACTCGCCCTGATCTTCACCCGCGCGGTGGGCACCGCCGCAGAACGCCTCGAACTCGACGACGACATCCGCGACGATCTCGCCGGAGTCTTCGGCTCACTGGTCGGCTACCTGGCCGCCGCCTCGTCCATCGACCCGCTGCCGCTGTGGGCCCGCGGCACCGCGATCACCTCGCGCCCGCCGTCGCACCCCGTCGGCCGGGAGATCCGCTTCGACGTCGACCACGACGACCTGCTGCGCATCAACGGCGTCGCCCGCGCCCTGTCGGAGCTGCTCTCCGGCGACCGCACCGAATCAACCGCAGGCAGGTGACCCATGGCTGACCACGGGGGAATCGACGCCGTTCCGCGCAGGACCGGCACGACCGACAGCACGGACGGCGGGCTGCTGCCCGCCCGGATCGAGGAGCAGGTACGGCGCACGCCCGAGGCCGTCGCCGTCTCCGACGGCGGTACGGAACTCACGTACGCCGAACTGAACGCACGGGCGAACCGCCTCGCTCACCACCTCATAGCGGGCGGCGCGGGCCCCGAACAGCTCGTCGCCGTCGGGATGCGCCGCTCCCTCGACCTGGTGGTGGCGTTCCTCGCCGTGCTCAAGGCCGGGGCCGCGTATCTGCCGCTGGACCTGGACAACCCGGCCGAGCGGCTCACGTTCATGATGGCCGACGCCCGGCCCGCGCTGCTCGTGACCACCGCCGCCGAAGCCGGCTCCGCCACCGGCGACCAGCCGGTGATCGCGCTCGACGACCCGGAGACCGCCGCCCTGGTCGCGGCGGCACCGGCCACCGACCCCGGCGACGCCGACCGGACCGCGCCGCTGCGCCCGGACAACCCGGCGTACGTCATCTACACCTCGGGATCGACCGGCCGGCCCAAGGGCGTGGTCGTCACCCACCGCCCGCTGGCCGCCTACCTCGACTACGCCCGCGCCACCTACCCGAGCGCGGCGGGCCGGGCCCTGCTGCACTCCTCCGTGGCCTTCGACATGACCGTCACGACCCTGTACGCGCCCCTGGTCTCCGGCGGCCGCGTCCAGGTCGGCCCGCTGGAGGAGGTGCGCGAGCGGCCCACGTTCCTGAAGGTCACCCCGTCGCACATGGCGCTCCTCGCCACGCTGCCGCCGGAGTCCGCGCCCACCGGGGAACTGGTGGTGGGCGGTGAGCTGCTGCTCTCCGAGACCGTCGAGACGTTCCGCAAGGACAACCCGGGCGTCACCGTCATCAACGAGTACGGCCCGACCGAGGCCACCGTCGGCTGCTGCGT
Organism: Streptomyces sp. RKAG293; assembly: GCF_023701745.1. Classification (NCBI taxonomy): domain Bacteria; kingdom Bacillati; phylum Actinomycetota; class Actinomycetes; order Kitasatosporales; family Streptomycetaceae; genus Streptomyces; species Streptomyces sp. RKAG293. The sequence goes on from NZ_JAJOZB010000001.1 coordinate 6,008,862, forward strand.
GCACATCCTGGCACCGGACGACGAGCTGCCGCCGGGGGCGGTCTCCATCGGACGCCCCACCCACACCAGCGAACTCCACGTACTGGACGGCGCCCTGCGGCCCGTCCCGGCGGGGGAGACCGGCGAGCTGTACATCGCGGGCGGCCAGCTCGCCCGCGGCTACCTCAACCGGCCGGCACTGACCGCGGAACGCTTCGTCGCCGACCCGTTCGGCGCCCCCGGATCGCGGATGTACCGGACCGGCGACCGGGTGCGCCGCTCGGCCGACGGCACCCTGGACTTCCTCGGCCGGTTCGACGGCCAGGTCAAGATCCGCGGCTTCCGCATCGAACTGGGCGAGATCGAGTCCGCGCTGCTGCGCCGGCTGGAGGTCGGCCAGGCAGCGGTGACGGTGCATCAGGAGGGCGCCGGAAGCGCCCACCTGATCGCCTACGTGGTGCCGTCGTCCAAGGGCGGCATCGACGTCGGCCGGCTGTCCGCGTACGCCGCCGAGACGCTGCCCGAATACATGGTCCCCAGCGTGATCCTCACCCTGGACGCCCTCCCGCTGAACGCCAACGGCAAGCTGGAGGCCGGCTCCCTGCCGGTACCCCGCTTCGCCTCCCTGACCGCGTTCCGCGCCCCGTGGACCGAGCTCCAGACACTGCTCTGCGAGCTGTTCGCCCAGTACTCCGGGGCGGCCAGGGTCGGCGTCGACGACGACTTCTTCGCCCTCGGCGGCACCAGCCTCGGAGCCGCCCAGGTGGCCAACAAGGCCCGCAGGAGCGGCGTCCGCTTCAGCCTCCAGGACGTGGTCGACCACCGGACCGCGCTGCGGCTGGCCGCGGCCGTCGCCGAGGACTCCGACGCCACGGCCCCGGTCCCCTCGCTCTCCACCACGTAGGTCCGGTGCCACCACAGGTCCCGTACCGCCACACAGGTCCCGTACGTCCCTCCTGCCCTTCGGTCTTCAACCAGTAGAGGATGAACACGATGTCGCTCTTGCAACTCGCGGGCATGGGGTGGATCTCCCGCTCGCTCAGCGTCGCCGCCCGGCTCGGTATCGCCGACCACCTCGCGGACGGTCCCAAGTCGCCCGCGGAGCTCGCGCAGCTCACCGACTCCGACCCGGACGGGGTGCTGTACCTGCTGCGGGTGCTCGGCATCGTCGGCGTCTTCAAGGAGAACGAGGACGGCACGTTCGAGCACACCGAGACGTCGCAGCCGCTGCGCGACGACCACCCGCAGTCGATGCGCTACTGGTGCGTACTCGGCGGCGAGATGTACTACGACGTCTGGCGCGACCTGCTGACGACCGTCAAGACCGGCAAGCCGGCCTCCCAGTCCGAGTACGGCGGCTCCATCTACGCCTACATGGACCAGGACACCGACGCCGGCGAGATCTACGACAAGGCCATGGCGGACATCACCCGCCCGGCCGCCGCCGAGCTCGCCCGTGACTTCGACTTCTCCTGGATCCGCAAGGTCGTCGACATCGGCGGCGGCACCGGCCACCTGCTCAAGGGCATCCTGGGCGCGCACCCCGACGTCGAGGGCGTCGTCGCCGACCGCGCCGACGTCGCCGAGCGCGGCACCAAGGAACTCGCCGCCACCGGCGACGAGGACCTCATCCGCCGGCTGACGTTCGTCGAGTCGGACTTCTTCGCGGAGGTCCCGGCGGGCGGCGACGCGTACTTCCTCAAGAACGTGCTCCACAACTGGAGCCCGGACAGCAGCGTCAAGATCCTGGAGACCGTGCGCAAGGCCATGGTCCGCACCGTCGAGGACTCCGAGGGCCTCGCGGCCGAGCCGGTGCTCTTCGTGATCGAGCCGCTGCTCGGCCACGACAACGCGTCCGCGATCCGCTCGCTCTTCCAGATGGTCGTCTGCGAAGAGGGCACCCGTATCCGCTCCGAGCCGGACATGCGCAAGCAGGCGGAAGGTGCCGGCTTCGAAATCCGCTCGATCAAGCACCTGTCCACGGAGCACAGCGTGGTCGAAATGATCCTGGCCCGGGACTGACGGGACAGAAAGGAAGCATTCGTATGTGGGACGCCCAGTTCGAAGAAATCGTCAGGCCCCATCTCTCATTCCTGCCGGAGGACGCCGCATTCACCGCTGAGCTCGACCTCCGGGAATTCGGCCTCGACTCCCTCGGTATCGTCGACCTGCTGATCGCGCTGGAGAACGCGTACGACGTCAAGTTCACCGACGACGCGCTCGCCATGGAGACGTTCGAGACGCCGGGCGCCCTGTGGGGAACGCTGTCGGGTCTCCTGGTCCCCGTCGGCTGACGGTCGGCCGAACCGGTCGACCGACGTCGGCCGACCGGCGAAGAGGGCTTGGAACAACGCATCGGGGGCACGGCATCCTTGGCTGGATGCCGTGCCCCGCGGCGTTTGCGGCGGCCCCTCTGTCCACCCCTGCCCACCCCTGACCGCCGGCACCGGATAGGGGTGGGCAGGGGTGGTTGGTCCCGAAGGGCCGAAATAGCGTGGCCGGAACGAATGGCTGTTCCAGTTCTTCCTCATGAGGTGGACCACGTGTCGAAAGAGTCGAATGAAGAAAAGCTCCTCGACTACCTCAAGCGGGCTACGGCCGAGCTGAGGGAGACTCGTCGGCGCCTCCGTGAGGAGGAGGACAAGCAGCGCGAACCCATTGCCATCATCGGAATGTCCTGCCGGTTCCCCGGCGGTGTACGCAATCCCGAGGAACTGTGGGAGCTGCTCGCCGCGGGCGGCGACGCGATATCGGACTTCCCGTCGGACCGCGGCTGGGACGTCGAGGGCATCTACGACCCCGACCCGGACACCGAGGCCGCCGGCAAGACGTACTCCCGCGAAGGCGGCTTCGTCCACGACGCCACGGAGTTCGACGCCGAGTTCTTCGGCATCAGCCCGCGCGAGGCCCTGGCGGCCGACCCCCAGCAGCGCCTGCTCCTCGAAGCGTCCTGGGAAGCGTTCGAACGCGCCGGCATCGACCCCGCGACCATGCGCGGCAGCTCCACCGGCGTCTTCGCGGGCATCATGTACCACGAGTACGGCACCGACCGCACGGTCGTCCCCGAAGGCGTCGAAGGCTTCCTCGGCACCGGCACCGCGGGCAGCGTCCTGTCCGGCCGTGTCTCGTACACCCTGGGCCTCGAAGGCCCGGCCGTGACCGTGGACACCGCCTGCTCGTCCTCCCTCGTCACCGTCCACCTGGCCGCCTCCGCGCTGCGCCAGGGCGAATGCTCGCTGGCTCTCGCCGGCGGGGTGACGGTCATGGCGACCCCCGACACCTTCGTCGACTTCAGCCAGCAGCGCGGCCTCGCCGCGGACGGCCGCTGCAAGCCGTTCGCCGACGCCGCCGACGGTACGGGCTGGGGCGAAGGCGTCGGCGTACTGGTCCTGGAGCGACTCTCCGACGCACGCCGCAACGGCCACCACGTACTGGCCGTCGTGAAGGGGAGCGCGGTCAACCAGGACGGCGCCAGCAGCCAGCTCACCGCCCCCAACGGGCCCTCCCAGCAGCGCGTCATCCGGCAGGCCCTGGCCGGCGCCCGACTCTCGGCCGAGGACATCGACGCCGTCGAGGCCCACGGCACCGGCACCCGGCTCGGCGACCCCATCGAGGCCCAGGCGCTGCTCGCGACGTACGGGCAGGAGCGGGCGGACGGCCGGCCCCTGTGGCTCGGTTCGGTCAAGTCCAACCTCGGTCACACGCAGGCCGCCGCCGGTGTCGCCGGAATCATCAAGATGGTGCTCGCCCTCGGGCACGAGGAACTGCCCCGCACCCTGCACGTGGACGCCCCGAGCTCGCACGTGGACTGGACGGCGGGCTCCGTCGAGCTGCTGACCGAGGCCCGGCCGTGGCCGGCCGGGGAGCGGACCCGCCGCGCGGGCGTCTCGTCCTTCGGCATCAGCGGGACGAACGCGCACGTCATCGTGGAGGAGGCTCCCGCCGAATCCGCTGTTGACGATGCCACCGTTGAAGATGCCGTGCCGCCCGTGGTCCCGGAACTGCCGGTGGTGCCGTGGGTGCTCTCGGGCAAGTCGCCCGAGGCCCTGCGGGCGCAGGCGGCACGCCTGCGGGAGTTCGTGCTGGCCGACGCGGGTCTGGACCCTGCGGCGATCGGTTCGGCACTCGCGACGACCCGTGCGGTGTTCGCGCACCGGGGCGGCGTCGTGGCCGCCGACCGTGACGGCCTGCTGGCCGGACTGGCGCTACTCGCTGAGGGCGAGAGCGCCCCCGGCGCGGTGCAGGGCCTGGCCGGCTCCGGCCGGACGGCGTTCCTGTTCACCGGGCAGGGCAGTCAGCGGGCGGGGATGGGGCGTGAACTCTACGCGGCGTTCCCGGTGTTCGCGGCGGCGCTGGACGAGGTGTGTGCCGCGCTCGATGCTCACCTTGAACTGCCGCTGAAGGACGTTCTGTTCGCGGAGACCAACAGCCGGTTGAACGAGACGGGCTTCACGCAGCCTGCTCTGTTCGCTCTGGAAGTGGCGTTGTTCCGGCTGTTGGAGTCCTTCGGGGTCCGGCCGCAGGTGCTGGCGGGTCATTCCATCGGTGAGTTGGCCGCAGCGCATGTGGCGGGTGTCTGGTCGTTGGAGGATGCGGCGCTGCTGGTTGCGGCGCGTGGCCGGCTGATGCAGCAACTGCCGTCCGGTGGTGCGATGGCGGCGATCCAGGCCACCGAGGCCGAAGTCCTGCCGCAGCTCACCGAGAAGGTCGGCATCGCGGCCGTCAACGGACCCACCTCCATCGTCGTCTCCGGCGACGAAGACGCCGTAGCCGCCGTCATCGCGCACTTCGACGGCATCGGACGGAAGACCAAGCGCCTCACCGTCAGCCACGCCTTCCACTCCCTCCACATGCAGCCGATGCTCGAAGAGTTCCGGACGATAGCGGCCGAACTCACCTACAGCGCGCCCACCATTCCGATCGTCTCGACGCTCACCGGCAAGACGGCGACCCACCAGGAGCTGGCTGACCCGGGGTACTGGGTCCGGCACGTCCGCGAAGCCGTCCGCTTCGCCGACGCCGTCACCACCCTCCAGGACCAGGGCGTCAGCACCTTCCTGGAGCTCGGCCCGGACGCCGTCCTGACCGCCATGGGTGCCGACAGTGCCACGGAGAACACGACCCTCGTCCCGGCCCTCCGCCGTGACCACAACGAAGCGCAGATCTTCGTCACCTCCCTCGCGACCCTCCACACCCGGGGCGTCCCCGTCTCCTGGCCGACCTTCTTCGGCACCGGGCGCACCCGCGTCGACCTCCCCACCTACGCCTTCCAGTCGAGCCGTTACTGGCTGGACACCCCGACGGCCTCGGCCGCCGGTGACATGGCCGCCGTCGGACTCGTGGACGCGGGACACCCGTTGCTCGGTGCGGCCGTCGTGCTGCCGGAGTCGGACGGGCTGCTGTTCACGGGCAGGCTGTCGCTCGGCTCCCACCCGTGGCTCGCGGATCACGTGGTCGCGGGCACGGTCGTCGTGCCGGGTGCGGCGCTCGTCGAGATCGCCGTGCGGGCGGGCGACGAGACCGGCTGCGGCGTGCTGGACGAACTCACGCTGCACGCACCGCTGGTGGTGCCCGGCACCAGGACCGTTCAGCTGCGGGTCCAGATCGGTGAGCCCGGTCGGGACGGACGGCGGACGGTGGTGGTGTTCTCGCGTGTCGAGGACGCCTCCGAGAGCGCCTGGACGCGGCACGCCGACGGTCTGCTCGCGCCCGATGACACCGCGGCCGCGGCCGGGTTCGACCTGGCGCAGTGGCCGCCGGCCGGGGCCGAGACCGTACCGGTCGACGGGCTGTACGCGGCGATGGCCGCGAGCGGCCTGGAGTACGGGACGACGTTCCAGGGTGTGCGGGCCGCCTGGCGGCACGGCGCGGAGATCTTCGCCGAGGTTGCGCTGCCGGAAGGGGTCGAGGCCGCGGGCTTCGGCATCCACCCCGCGCTGCTGGACGCCACCCTGCACGGGATCACGCTCGCGCAGCCGGACGGCGGGGCGGCCGAGCTGCCGTTCGCCTGGTCCGACGTCGCTCTGCACGCGGCGGGCGCGACCGCCCTGCGGGTGCGGATCACCCCCGCCGCCTCCGGCTACACCCTGCGCCTCGCCGACCCCCAGGGCGCACCCGTGGCCACGGTGGGTTCGCTGGCGCTGCGCCCGGTCGCCACCGGTGAACTGCAGAGCGCGCACGACCGTGAGCTGTACGAGGTCCGGTGGAGCCCGCTGCCGCAGCAGGCGTCGCACGAGGACGCGGGTGCGACAGCGGAGATCCTGAGCGTTCCCGCCGGGGTCGGGCCCGCCGAGGCGGTCACCGGCGTCCTGGCGCGGCTGCAGCAGTGGCTGGCCGACGAGGAGGCGTCCGACGCGCGCCTCGTCGTCCGCACCCGGGGCGCGGTCGCCGCGCTTCCCGGTGAGGACATCACCGACCTGGGCCAGGCGGCCGTCCACGGCCTGGTCAGGGCCGCCCAGACGGAGCACCCGGGCCGCATCGTCCTCCTCGACACCGACACCGACACCGACACCGACACGGACACGGACACGGACGACATCCCGGACGCTGTCACCGTCTCGGGTGAGCCGGAACTCGCCCTCCGGGACGGTGAGTTGCTCGTACCGCGCCTCGCGCGTACCGCTCCCGCCACCGGCGGAGTGACGTGGCGTGCCGACGGCACCGTCCTGATCACCGGCGGCACCGGCGGCCTGGGCGCGCTCACCGCGCGCCACCTGGTCGCCGAGCACGGCGTTCGCAACCTGGTGCTGACGAGCCGCCGTGGCCTCCAGGCCCCCGGCGCGACCGAGTTGGTGGCCGAGCTGGAGACGGCCGGCGCTTCGGTGACGGTCGCGGCCTGCGACGTCTCCGACCGTGCCGCGCTGGCCCAGCTGCTCGCCGAGGAGTCGATCACCGCGGTCGTGCACGCGGCGGGCGTGGTCGACGACGGCATGATCACCTCGCTCACCGCAGAGCGGGTGGCCGCCGTCCTGGCCCCCAAGGCGGACGCGGCCCGGCACCTCCACGAGCTGACGGCCGGCACGGACCTCGACGCGTTCATCCTGTTCTCGTCCGCCGCCGGCACGTTCGACGGTTCAGGACAGGGCGGTTACGCCGCCGCGAACGCCTACCTCGACGCGCTGGCGGTCCACCGCCAGAGCCAGGGATTGGCCGGGCTCTCGCTCGCCTGGGGCCTGTGGGACCCGGCGGTCGGCGGCATGGGCGCCGAACTGACCACGGCGGACGTCGAGCGGATGGAACGCTCCGGCGTACTCGCCATCGGCCGGCAGCAGGGCCTGGCCCTCCTCGACGCCGCGCTCGCCGACAGCCACGCCCATCTGCTCCCCGTCGCCTTCGGCCGGAGCGCCCTGGAGCAGCGGGCCCGGCTCAACACCCTCCCCGCCGTCCTGAGCGGTCTGACGCGTCCGGCCCCCACCGCCCGCAAGGCGGCGGGCTCGGCCGCGGCGGACGCCACCGGGCTGACGGAGCGCCTCGGCGCACTGACCGGAGTGGAGCGGCGCCGGCTGCTCCTCGACCTCGTCCGGCGCCATGTCGCGGCCGTGCTCGGTTACGACGGCGTGCAGAAGGTCGCCGGTGACAAGCCGTTCAAGGAGTTCGGCTTCGACTCGCTCACGGCGGTGGAGTTCCGCAACCGCCTCGGTGCCGAAGCCGAGGTACGGCTGCCCGCGACGCTCGTCTTCGACTACCCGACGCCGATCGCCGTGGCCGAGTTCCTGCTGGTGGAGCTGCTGGGCGAGGAAGCCGCGACCGCGGCCGACGTGACGGCCGCGGTGCTTCCGGCGGCCGGATCCGTGCTCGACGAGCCGATCGCGATCGTCGGGATGGCCTGCAGGTTCCCCGGCGGGGTCTCCTCTCCCGAGGAGCTGTGGGCACTGCTGGCCGCGGGCGGCGACGGGGTGTCCTCGTTCCCGGTCGACCGCGGCTGGGACATCGAAGGGATCTACGACCCCGACCCGGACGCGGTCGGCAAGACGTACTCGCGCCACGGCGGCTTCCTGGACCGGGCGGCCGACTTCGACCCCGGCTTCTTCGGGATCAGCCCACGTGAGGCGCTCGCGATGGACCCGCAGCACCGGTTGCTGCTGGAGTCGTCGTGGGAGGCGTTCGAGCGCGCGGGCATCGACCCGGCGACCGTACGCGGCAGCTCCACCGGCGTCTTCGCGGGTGTGATGTACCACGACTACACCTCGGTGCTGGAGCAGTCCGCCCACCGCAACACCGAAGGCTTCATGGGCGTCGGCGGCAGCATCGCCTCCGGCCGTGTCTCGTACACCCTGGGCCTCGAAGGCCCGGCCGTGACCGTGGACACCGCCTGCTCGTCCTCCCTCGTCGCCGTCCACCTGGCCGGCCAGGCCCTGCGCTCGGGCGAGTGCTCGCTCGCCCTCGCGGGCGGCGTGACGGTCATGGCGACCCCCGACACCTTCGTCGACTTCAGCCGCCAGCGCGGCCTCGCCCCCGACGGCTACTGCAAGCCGTTCGCCGACGCCGCCGACGGCACCGGCTGGGGCGAGGGCGTCGGCATGCTGCTCCTGGAGCGGCTCTCCGACGCGCAGCGCAACGGCCACCGCGTGCTGGCGGTCGTGCGCAGCAGCGCGATCAACCAGGACGGCGCCAGCAACGGTCTCACCGCCCCCAACGGCCCCTCCCAGCAGCGCGTGATCCGCCAGGCCCTGGCCGCCGGTTCGCTCACCACGGGTGACGTCGACGTCGTCGAGGCGCACGGCACGGGCACCCGGCTGGGTGACCCGATCGAAGCCCAGGCGCTGCTGGCGACGTACGGGCAGGAGCGGGCGGACGGTCAGCCGCTGTGGCTCGGCTCGGTCAAGTCCAACCTCGGGCACACGCAGGCTGCTGCGGGTGTCGCGGGGATCATCAAGATGGTGCTGGCGATGCGGCACGAGGAACTGCCGCGCACGCTCGGCGTCGACGCCCCGAGTTCGCACGTGGACTGGTCGGCGGGGTCCGTCGAGCTGTTGACGGAGGCGCAGCCGTGGCCGGTGCGGGAGCGTCCGCGCCGTGCGGGTGTGTCGTCGTTCGGGATCAGTGGGACGAACGCGCATGTGATCGTGGAAGAGGCCCCGGCTGAGGTCGTGGCGGAGGTTGTCGCCGCTGTCGAGCTTCCAATGGTGCCGTGGGTGCTGTCGGGTAAGACACCGGAGGCGTTGCGGGCTCAGGCGGTCCGGTTGCGGGAGTTCGTGCTGGCCGATGCGGGTCTGGATCCGGTGTCGGTGGGTTCGGCACTGGCGACGACGCGTGCGGGCTTCGCGCATCGTGTGGGGGTGGTGGCGGCGGACCGTGAGGGCCTGCTGTCCGCTCTGGACACGGTCGTTGACGGTGCGGCCAAGACCGCGGTGGCCGGCGCGGGTGATCTGGCGTTCCTCTTCACCGGGCAGGGCAGCCAGCGGGCCGGCATGGGGCGCGAGCTCTACGCCGCCTTCCCCGTGTTCGCGGAGGCGCTGGACGCCGTCGCGGAAGCGTTCGACGAGCACCTGGACCGTCCGCTGCTGGACGTGCTGTTCGCCGACGACAACCGTCTGAACGAGACGGGCTACACCCAGCCCGCCCTCTTCGCGCTGGAAGTCGCACTGTTCCGGCTGCTCACGTCATGGGGTATCCGGCCGCAGGTGCTGGCGGGTCACTCCATCGGTGAGCTGGCCGCCGCACACGTCGCCGGTGTCTGGTCGCTGGAGGACGCGGCGCTGCTGGTTGCGGCGCGTGGCCGGCTGATGCAGCAACTGCCGTCCGGCGGTGCCATGGCAGCGATCCAGGCGACGGAAGCCGAAGTCCTGCCACAGCTCACCGAGCGGGTCGGGATCGCGGCCGTCAACGGCCCGACGTCCATCGTCGTCTCCGGCGATGAAGAGGCCGTGGCTCAGGTCATCGCGCACTTCGACGCCCTGGGACGGAAGACCAAGCGGCTGACCGTCAGCCACGCCTTCCACTCCGTCCACATGGAGCCGATGCTGGAGGAGTTCGGCGCCATCGCGGCCGGGCTCACGTACGCGGCGCCGTCGATACCGATCGTCTCGACGCTGACCGGGCGGCCCGCCACCATCGAGGAGCTGACCGACCCCGAGTACTGGGTCCGGCACGTGCGCGAAGCCGTGCGCTTCGCCGACGCCGTCACCACCCTTGAGGGCCAGGGCGTCAGCACGTTCCTGGAACTGGGCCCCGACGCCGTTCTGACGGTGATGGGCGCCGACAGTGTCACGGATGCGGCCGGTACCGCGCTGATCGCGTCGCTGCGGCGGGAGCAGGACGAGGCCGAGACCTTCGTGTCGTCCGTCGCCGCACTGCACACGCGCGGTGTCGAGGTCGACTGGCGGGCCTTCTTCGGCACCGGTGCGACCACCCCGCTGCTGGATCTGCCCACCTACGCCTTCCAGCACCAGCACTACTGGCCGGAGCGGGCCGCCGTCACGGCGGGAGACGTCCGCGCGGCCGGTCTGGCAGATGCCGAACACCCCCTGCTGGGAGCGGCCATCGCCCTTCCCGACTCCGACGGGGTGCTCTTCACCGGGCGGCTGTCGCTGTCGTCGCACCCGTGGCTGGCGGAGCACGCGGTGTCCGGCACGGTGGTCGTGCCCGGTGCGGCGCTCGTCGAGATCGCCGTGCGGGCGGGCGACGAGGCGGGCTGCGGGGCGCTGGAGGAGCTGATGCTCCAGGCACCGTTGGTGCTCGACGGCCAGGGCGCCGTACAGCTGCGGGTCACGGTCGGCGAGGCCGACGCGCGTGGCCGGCGGACGGTGAGCGTGTTCTCGCGCGCCGAGGACACGACGAACGACGGGCAGTGGGTGCGGAACGCCGAAGGCGTGCTGAGCGCCGACGTTCCGGAGCCCGGGTTCGACCTGGCGCAGTGGCCGCCCACCGGTAGTGAGCCGGTCGCCGTGGATCGCCTCTACGCCGATCTGGCCGTGCTGGGGCTGGAGTACGGGCCGCTCTTCCAGGGGCTGCGGGCCGCCTGGCGCCTCGGCGAGGACGTCTTCACCGAAGTCGTCCTGCCGGACGGAACCGAAGGAGCCGAGGCCGATGCCTTCGCTCTCCACCCCGCCCTGCTGGACGCCGCTCTGCACGGCATCGCCCTGCGGGAGACGGACAACGGCGCGGCCGAGCTGCCGTTCGCCTGCTCCGACGTGGCCGTGTACGCGACCGGTGCGACCGCGCTGCGGGTGCGGATCGCCCCCGCGGACTCGGGCTACGCACTGCAGCTCGCCGACGACCAGGGCGTACCGGTGGCGGCGGTCGGCGCGCTCGCGCTGCGACCCCTCGCAGCCGACGACTTCGCCACCCCTGAGCGCCTCGCCCACGACTCGCTCTTCCACCTGGACTGGACCGCGCTCCCCGCGCCGGCGGCCTCGGCCGACGGAACGGGCGACGCGACGGGCGACGCGACGGTGTACCGGTGCCCGACCGGAGCGACGGCGAACGAGACGCTCGATGCCGTACTCGCCTTCACCCAGGACTGGTTGACCGCTGATGCGGACGGCCGGTTGGTGGTGGTGACGCGGGGTGCGGTGGCTGCGTTGCCGGGTGAGGACGTTGCGGAGCTGGGTCAGGCGGCGGTGTGGGGTCTGATCCGTTCCGCGCAGTCGGAGCACCCGGGTCGCATCGTCCTGCTGGATGCCGATGTTGAGGTGATCCCTGAGGGTGTGCTGGCGTCGGGTGAGCCGGAGTTGGCGCTTCGTGGCGGGGAGATCCTCGTCCCGCGCTTGGCCCGCACGATTCCTGCTGCTGGTGAGCCGGTGGTGTGGCGTACGGATGGCACGGTGCTGATCACTGGTGGTACCGGTGGTCTGGGCGCGCTGCTGGCCCGGCACCTGGTCACCGCGTACGGGATCCGTGATCTGCTGCTGACCAGCCGACGCGGCCCCGACGCCCCCGGCGCCACCGAACTCACCACAGAACTCGAGCGGTTGGGTGCGACGGTGACGGTCGCCGCGTGTGACGTCTCCGACCGGGACGCGCTGGCGGCGCTCCTGGACGGGGTGGCCCTGACCGCCGTCGTCCACACGGCGGGTGTGTTGCGTGATGCGACGTTCGCCGCACTCACCCCGCAGCACCTGGCGGAAGTCCTGGCGCCGAAGGCGGACGCCGCCCGGCACCTGCACGAACTGACCGCGGGGACGGACCTGGACGCGTTCGTGCTGTTCTCGTCCGCTGCCGCCACGTTCGACGGCACCGGACAGGGCAACTACGCCGCCGCCAACGCCTACCTCGACGCCCTCGCCACCCACCGCCGCACCCAAGGACTCCCCGCCACCTCCCTCGGCTGGGGCCTATGGGCACCCGAAACCGGCGGAATGGGCGCAGGACTGTCCTCGACGGATCTGGAGCGGATGGCCCGGGCGGGCGTGCTCGCACTCGACGCGACGGCGGGTCTGGCGCTCTTCGACGCGGCACAGCGCAGCGAGCACGCGCACCTGGTGCCGATCCGGCTCGACCTCAAGGCACTGGCCTCCGCTCCCGGCGAGGTGCCGGCGATCCTGCGGGGACTCGTCAGGGCCCCCGCGCGCCGAGCTGTGCAGGCGGGTACCGGTGCGGGCACCGGACCGGTGTCGCTGGAGGAGCGCCTGACGGCGCTGGCCCCGGCCGCGCGGCACGAGCTGCTGCTCGGGTTGGTGCGCGGGCAGATCGCGACCGTGCTGGGCTTCGGCGGCCCGGATGACATCGCGCCCGACAGTCTGTTCAGCGAGCTGGGCGTCGACTCCCTCACCGGAGTCGAGTTCCGCAACCAGCTGGGCGCGGAGGCCGGCGTACGGCTGCCCGCGACGCTCGTCTTCGACTACCCGACGCCGACCGCCGTGGCCGAGTTCCTGCTGGTGGAGCTGCTGGGCGAGGACGCGGCAGTGGAAGCGGCGGCCGGCCCGACCGCGTCGGTGACCGGTTCCGGCTCGATGGCCGACGAACCGATCGCGATCGTCGGCATGGCGTGCCGGTTCCCCGGCGGGGTCTCCTCGCCCGAGGAGCTGTGGACGCTGCTCGCCGCCGGTGGCGACGCCGTGACGCCGTTCCCGGACGACCGTGGCTGGGACGTGGCCGGTCTGTACGACCCGGACCCGGACGCGGTCGGCAAGACGTACTCCCGGCACGGCGGATTCCTGGAACAGGCCGCGGACTTCGACCCGGCGTTCTTCGGGATCAGCCCGCGTGAGGCCCTGGCCACCGACCCCCAGCACCGGCTCCTGCTGGAGTCCGCCTGGGAGGCGTTCGAGCGCGCGGGCATCGACCCGGCGACCGTACGCGGCAGCTCCACCGGTGTGTTCGCCGGCGTCATGTACAACGACTACGGCATCCGGCTCAACAGCTACCCCGCCGACCTGGAGGGCTACCTCGGGACCGGCAGCTCCGGCAGTGTCGCGTCGGGTCGCGTCGCGTACGCCTTCGGGCTGGAGGGCCCGGCCGTCACGGTCGACACCGCCTGCTCGTCGTCCCTCGTCACGGTGCACCTGGCCGGTCAGGCGCTGCGCTCGGGCGAGTGCTCGCTGGCGCTCGCCGGTGGTGTGACGGTCATGGCGACCCCGGAGACCTTCGTCGGCTTCAGCCGCCAGCGGGGCCTCGCCCCCGACGGCCGCTGCAAGCCGTTCGCGGAGGCCGCCGACGGTACGGGCTGGGGCGAGGGCGTCGGCATGCTGCTCCTGGAGCGGCTGTCCGACGCGCAGCGCAACGGCCACCGGGTGCTGGCCCTGGTCCGGGGCAGCGCCGTCAACCAGGACGGCGCCAGCAACGGACTGACGGCGCCCAACGGGCCGTCCCAGCAGCGCGTCATCCGGCAGGCCCTGGCCGGCGCCAACCTCTCGGCCGACCAGGTCGACGCGGTGGAGGCGCACGGAACGGGCACGACCCTCGGTGACCCGATCGAGGCCCAGGCGCTCATCGCCACCTACGGGCAGGAGCGGGAAGCCGGACGGCCGCTGTGGCTGGGTTCGGTGAAGTCCAACCTCGGGCACACGCAGGCTGCTGCGGGCGTCGCGGGCATCATCAAGATGGTGCTGGCGATGCGGCACGAGGAACTGCCGCGCACGCTCGGCGTCGACGCCCCGAGTTCACACGTGGACTGGTCGGCTGGATCGGTCGAGCTGTTGACGGAGGCGCAGCCGTGGCCGGTGCGGGAGCGTCCGCGCCGTGCGGGTGTCTCGTCCTTCGGCATCAGTGGGACGAACGCCCACGTCATTGTGGAAGAAGCTCCGGCCGAAGTCGTGGCGGAGGTTGTCGCCTCGGCCGAGCTTCCGGTGGTCCCGTGGGTACTGTCCGGAAGGACGCCGGACGCCGTCCAAGCCCAGGCCGCCCGGCTGCACGATCTCGTCCTGGCCGATGCCGGTCTGGACCCTGCGGCGATCGGATCCGCACTGACGACGACCCGTGCGGTGTTCGCGCACCGGGGCGGCGTCGTGGCCGCCGACCGCGACGGTCTGCTCTCCGCCCTCTCGGCCCTGGCCGACGGCCGGAACGCACCAGGTGTGGTGCGCAGCCTCGCCGGACCGAGCCGGACGGCGTTCCTGTTCACGGGGCAGGGCAGCCAGCGGGCGGGGATGGGGCGTGAACTCTACGCCGCCTTCCCGGTGTTCGCGGCGGCGCTGGACAAGGTGTGTGCCGCACTCGACGCTCACCTTGAACTGCCGCTGAAGGACGTTCTCTTCGCGGAGCAGAACAGCCGGTTGAACGAGACGGGCTTCACGCAGCCTGCTCTGTTCGCTCTGGAGGTCGCGTTGTTCCGGCTGTTGGAGTCCTTCGGGGTCCGGCCGCAGGTGCTCGCGGGTCACTCCATCGGTGAGTTGGCCGCAGCGCACGTTGCCGGTGTCTGGTCGCTGGAGGACGCGGCGCTGCTGGTTGCGGCGCGTGGCCGGCTGATGCAGCAGCTTCCTGCGGGTGGTGCGATGGCGGCGATCCAGGCCACCGAGGCCGAAGTCCTGCCGCAGCTCACCGAGAAGGTCGGCATCGCGGCCGTCAACGGGCCCACCTCCATCGTCGTCTCCGGCGACGAGGACGCCGTGGCCGCCGTCATCGCGCACTTCGACGGCATCGGACGGAAGACCAAGCGCCTCACCGTCAGCCACGCCTTCCACTCCCTCCACATGCAGCCGATGCTCGAAGAGTTCCGGGCGATAGCGGCCGAACTCACCTACAGCGCGCCCACCATCCCGATCGTCTCGACGCTCACCGGACAGGCCGCCACCACCGAAGAACTCACCGACCCCACCTACTGGGTCCGCCACGTCCGCGAAGCCGTCCGCTTCGCCGACGCCGTCACCACCCTCCAGGACCAGGGCGTCAGCACCTTCCTGGAACTCGGCCCGGACGCCGTCCTGACCGCCATGGGCGCCGACAGCGCCACCGAAACCACCACCCGGATCCCCGCCCTCCGCCGCGACCACAACGAAGCCCAGCTGTTCACCGAGGCGCTGGTCCGGCTGCACACCCGGGGCGTCACGGTCGACTGGCCGACCCTCTTCGGCACCGGCCGGACCCCCGTCGACCTCCCCACCTACGCCTTCCAGCACCAGCACTACTGGCTCGCCGACACCGTCGCACCCAGTGGGAAGGCCTCGGGCTTCGGTCAGAGCGACACCACGCACCCGCTCCTCAGCGCGGCGATAGCGCTGCCGGACTCGGAAGGAATGCTGTTCACCGGGCGGCTCGCGCTCCACACCCACCCGTGGCTCGCGGACCACGCCGTCAACGGCACGGTCATCGTCCCCGGCGCAGCGCTCGCCGACCTCGCCATCCACACCGGCGACCACACCCACACCAGCACGCTGGAAGAGCTCACCCTCTACGCCCCCCTCGTCGTCCTTCCCACTTCGGCGACCCAACTGCGGGTCAGAACAGGTGCGGACGACGGTTCCGGCCGGCGGCGGGTGAGCGTGTTCTCGCGTGTCGAAGGCTCGGACGAGGAGCAGTGGGTGCAGCACGCGGAAGGCGTGCTCTCCTCGACGGTCACGGATGCGGGCTTCGACCTGGTGCAGTGGCCGCCGGCCGGGGCCGACGCCGTGGCGGTCGAGAGCCTCTACGACGACCTGGCCCTGTTGGGCCTGGAGTACGGGCCGGTCTTCCAGGGGCTGGAGGCCGCCTGGAGGCGCGGGGACGAGGTCTTCACGGAGGTCTCGCTGGCCGAGGGCGCCGAGACGAGCGGGTTCGGGCTCCACCCGGCGCTGCTCGACGCGGCACTGCACGGCATCGGTCTCGGCGGGTTCTTCGAGGACGACGGGCGCGCCCAACTGCCCTTCTCCTGGGACGACGTCACCCTCTTCGCCACCGGCGCGACGGCGCTGCGCGTCCGGATCGCCCCGGCGGACCGGCCGGGCGGTGTGGCGCTGCAGCTGGCGGACGCCGCCGGTTCGCCGGTCGCGTCGGTCGGTTCGCTGACGCTGCGGCCGCTCGCCGAGCAGGTGCCGGTCGCGCGGCACGGCGACGCACTGTTCGGACTGGACTGGGTGCAGGTCGCGGACCTGGCCGGTACCGAAGCGTCCACCGACGTGATCCCCGAGGAGGGGCTGCTGCGCGTCCCGTCCGGGCTCGGAACGGCCGAGACACTTTCCACGGTCCTGGCCGGACTGCAGCAGTGGCTGGCCGACGCAGCCGACTCCGACGCCAAGCTGGTCGTCGTCACCCGGGGCGCGGTCGCCGCGCTTCCCGGGGAGGACGTCACCGACCTCGCGCAGGCCGCCGTCCAGGGTCTCGTCAGGGCGGCACAGGCCGAGAACCCGGATCGCGTGGTTCTCGTCGACACCGACACCAATGGCGATGGTGAGGAGATACCGGCCACCGCCCTCACCTCCTCCGGTGAATCGGAACTGGCACTGCGCGCCGGGGCCTTCCTGGCCCCCCGCCTGGTGCGCACGGCGCCCTCCGCCGAGGCGACCCCTTGGCGCACGGGCGGCACCGTCCTGATCACCGGCGGCACGAGCGGCCTGGGTGCGCTCACCGCCCGTCACCTGGTCGCCGAGCACGGAGTCCGCGACCTCCTGCTCACCAGCAGGCGCGGACAAGACGCTCCGGGAGCAGCCGAACTCGCGGCGGAACTCACCGCAGCGGGCGCCACCGTCACCATCGCCGCCTGCGACGTCTCCGACCGGGACGCCCTCGCGGAACTCCTGCACGAGGTCCCGTTGACCGCCGTGATCCACGCGGCCGGCATCGTGGACGACGGTGTCCTCGGGTCGCTCACCCCCGAGCGGCTGGCCGCCGTACTCGCCCCGAAGGCCGATGCGGCGCGCCACCTGCACGAGCTGACGGCCGGGACGGACCTGGACGCGTTCGTCCTGTTCTCGTCGGCGGCCGGGGTCCTGGGCGGTGCGGGGCAGGGCGCCTACGCCGCAGCCAACGCCTATCTGGACGCGCTGGCCACCCACCGCCGGGCCGGCGGTCTTCCCGCGGTCTCCCTCGCCTGGGGTCTGTGGGCGCCGGAAGCCGGCGGGATGGGCTCGCAGCTCACCGGGGCCGAGGTGGAACGGATGGCCCGTGGGGGCGTCCTGGCCCTCGGCGAGGAGCAGGGGCTGGCCCTGCTGGACGCCTCGCTGGTCTCGGACCGGGCGGTGCTGGTCCCCGCCGGGCTCGATGTGCCCGCACTGGTGCGCTCCGCGGGTGGCGAAGTGCCGGGCCTCTTCCGCGGCCTGGTCCGCGGCAAGGTCCGGCGCACGGCCGCCGCGGGGGACTCCGGCGGCGCCGGGGCTTCCGGTCTGGCCCAGCGGCTGGCGGCGCTGCCGTCCGACGAACGCCTCCCGGTGGTCGTCGAGCTGGTCCGTAGCCAGGTCGTCGCGGTGCTCGGCCTCACCGCGGCGCAGGAGGTGGAGCTGGGCAAGCCGTTCAAGGAGTTCGGCTTCGACTCGCTCACCGCGGTGGAATTCCGCAACCAGCTGAGCGCGGCGGCCGGAGTGCGGCTCCCGGCGACGCTCGTCTTCGACTATCCGACGCCGCAGGAGCTGGCCGACTTCCTGCTCGGCGAAGCGGCCCCCGACACGACCACGGATCCGGGGACCGCCGCGTACGAGGAGAGCGTCCGCGCCTCGCTGCTCGCCATCCCACTGGCCCGGCTCCGGGAGACCGGACTGCTGGACACACTGCTGCAACTCGCGGGCCTCCAGACGGAGGACGACGGCCCGACGGCCGAGGACGCGAGCGAATCGATCGACGATATGGATGCCGAGAGCCTCATCTCGAAGGCGCTCGAAGGGTCCGACTTCTGATGACGCGAATGGGTGAGGTTCAGGTGTCTGCAACGTCTGCATCGAACGAGAGAATCGTTGAGGCTCTGCGCGCGTCGCTGAAGGAGACGGAGCGGCTGCGCGAGCAGAACCGCCAGCTCTCCGGCGCGGGCCACGAGCCGATCGCGATTGTGGGTATGGCCTGCCGGTACCCGGGCGGGGTCACGTCGCCCGAGGAGCTGTGGGCGCTGCTGGCAGCGGGCGGCGACGGGGTGTCGTCGTTCCCGCTGGACCGTGGCTGGGACGTCGAGGGGATCTACGACCCCGACCCGGACGCCGTGGGCAAGACGTACTCCCGGCACGGCGGTTTCCTGGACCGTGCCGCGGACTTCGACCCCGGCTTCTTCGGGATCAGCCCGCGCGAAGCGGTGGCCATGGACCCGCAGCACCGGCTGCTGCTGGAGTCGTCGTGGGAGGCGTTCGAGCGCGCGGGCATCGACCCGGCCTCGGTGCGCGGCAGCGCGACCGGTGTCTTCGCGGGTGTCATGTACGGCGACTACAGCGACGTGCTCGAGCACGCCGCCGATGACGTCGAGGGCTTCCTGGGCGTCGGCGGCAGCCTCGCCTCAGGCCGCGTCTCGTACGCCTTCGGGCTGGAGGGCCCGGCCGTCACCGTCGACACGGCGTGCTCGTCGTCCCTGGTCACCGTGCACCTGGCGGCCCAGGCGCTGCGCACCGGTGAGTGCTCGCTGGCGCTCGCCGGCGGTGTCACCGTCATGGCGACCCCGGACACCTTTGTCGACTTCAGCCGCCAGCGCGGCCTGGCCCCCGACGGCCGCTGCAAGCCCTTCGCCGAGGCCGCGGACGGCACCGGCTGGGGCGAGGGCGTCGGCATGCTGCTGCTGGAGAAGCTCAGCGACGCCAAGCGCAACGGCCACCGCGTGCTCGCGCTCGTGCGCGGCAGCGCCGTCAACCAGGACGGCGCGAGCAACGGCCTCACGGCCCCCAACGGCCCCTCCCAGCAGCGCGTCATCCGCCAGGCGCTGGCCGGCGCCCGGCTCTCGGCCGACCAGGTCGACGCGGTCGAGGCGCACGGCACCGGCACCAAGCTCGGCGACCCGATCGAGGCGCAGGCGCTGCTCGCGACGTACGGGCAGGACCGCCCGGAGGGCCGGCCGCTGTGGCTCGGCTCGGTGAAGTCCAACCTCGGGCACACGCAGGCCGCCGCCGGTGTCGCGGGCATCATCAAGATGGTGCTGGCGATGCGGCACGAGGAGCTGCCGCGCACGCTGGGCGTGGACGCCCCGAGCTCCCATGTCGACTGGACCGCCGGTGACGTCGAGCTGCTGACCGAGGCCCAGCCGTGGCCGGCCGGGGAGCGGACCCGCCGCGCGGGCATCTCGTCCTTCGGCATCAGCGGAACGAACGCTCACGTCATCGTGGAAGAAGCGCCGGTCGAGGCGCAGGCCGAGGAAGCCGCTCCCGTCGCCGCGCTGCCGGTGGTGCCGTGGACGCTGTCCGGCAAGACGCCGGACGCCGTCCGGGCCCAGGCCGCCCGCCTGCGGGACCACCTGCTCGCTGCCACCACTCTCGAACTCGCCCCGGCCGCCGTCGGGTACTCCCTGGCCACGACCCGCGCGGTGTTCTCCCACCGAGCGGGCGTCGTCGCCGACCGCGCCGGTCTGATCGCCGGCCTGACGGCACTGGCCGAGGGCGGCGACGCCCCCGGCCTCGTACAGGGTTCCGCACACGGGGGCCGGACGGCGTTCCTGTTCACCGGGCAGGGCAGCCAGCGGGCCGGGATGGGGCGCGAGCTGTACACCGCCTTCCCGGTGTTCGCGGCGGCGCTGGACGAGGTGTGTGCCGCGCTCGATGCTCACCTTGAACTGCCGCTGAAGGACGTGCTGTTCGCAGCGACCAACAGCCGGTTGAACGAGACGGGCTTCACGCAGCCTGCTCTGTTCGCTCTGGAAGTGGCGTTGTTCCGGCTGCTGGAGTCCTTCGGGGTCCGGCCGCAGGTGCTGGCCGGTCACTCCATCGGTGAGCTGGCCGCAGCGCACGTTGCCGGTGTCTGGTCGCTGGAAGACGCGGCGCTGCTCGTCGCGGCGCGTGGCCGGCTGATGCAGCAGCTCCCTGCGGGTGGTGCGATGGCCGCGATCCAGGCCACCGAGGCCGAAGTCCTGCCGCAGCTCACCGAGAAGGTCGGCATCGCGGCCGTCAACGGGCCCACCTCCATCGTCGTCTCCGGTGACGAGGACGCCGTAGCCGCCGTCATCGCGCACTTCGACGCGATAGGT
Source organism: Streptomyces sp. RKAG293 (assembly GCF_023701745.1). Lineage (NCBI taxonomy): Bacteria > Bacillati > Actinomycetota > Actinomycetes > Kitasatosporales > Streptomycetaceae > Streptomyces > Streptomyces sp. RKAG293. The sequence goes on from NZ_JAJOZB010000001.1 coordinate 6,029,278, forward strand.
CGCAAGACCAAGCGCCTCACCGTCAGTCACGCCTTCCACTCCCTCCACATGGAACCGATGCTCGCCGAATTCGGCACCATCGCGGCCGGGCTCACCTACACCGCACCCACCATCCCGATCGTCTCGACGCTCACCGGACAGGCCGCCACCACCGAGGAGTTGACCGACCCCACCTACTGGGTCCGTCACGTCCGCGAAGCCGTCCGCTTCGCCGACGCCGTCACCACCCTCCAGGACCAGGGCGTCACCAAGTTCCTGGAGCTCGGCCCGGACGCCGTTCTCACCGCGATGGCCGCCGACTCCGCCGCCGACACCGCCACCCTGATCCCCACCCTCCGCCGCGACCACAACGAGGCCCAGCTCCTCACCGAAGCCCTCGTCCGCCTCCACGCCCACGGCGGCACCGTCTCCTGGCCGGCCTTCTTCGGTACCGGCCACACCCCCGTCGATCTCCCCACCTACGCCTTCGAGCACCGGCAGTACTGGCCGCGCACGGTGGCGTCGACCGGTGATGCGACCGGGCTGGGGCTGCGGTCCGGCGGTCACCCGTTCCTCAGCGGTGCGATCACGCTGCCGGACACGGACAGCGTGCTGTTCACGGGGCGGCTCTCGCTCAACACCCACCCGTGGCTGGCCGACCACGCCGTCTCCGGCACGGTCATCGTGCCCGGCGCCGCGCTCGTCGAGATCGCCGTGCGGGCGGGCGACGAGGTCGGGTGCGGCACCGTCGAGGAGCTGACGCTGCAGGCGCCGCTGGTGCTGGGCGAGCAGGGCGCCGTTCAGCTGCGCGTGCAGGCGGGGGAGGCCGATGCGGGCGGGCTACGGCCCGTCACGGTCTTCTCGCGGCCCGAGGACGCGCCCGACGACGCCCCCTGGACCTGCCACGCCGACGGCCTGCTGACGGCGTCGGTACTGGCCCCCGACCCGGCGTTCGACTTCTCGCAGTGGCCGCCGGCCGGCGCGAGCGCGATCGACACCGGTCACCTCTATGACGACCTGGCGGCGTCGGGCCTGGAGTACGGCCCGCTGTTCCAGGGTCTGCGGGCCGCCTGGCGGCACGGGGACACCGTCTTCGCCGAGGTCTCACTGCCCGAGGACGCGTCCGCCGACACCGAGGCGTTCGGACTGCACCCGGCATTGCTCGACGCGACACTGCACGCGATCAGCCTCGGCGACTTCGTCGAGGACGGCAGCGCGCCGCAGCTTCCCTTCGCCTGGTCGGACGTCGCCCTGTACGCGGCCGGTGCGAGTGTGCTGCGGATCCGGGTGTCGCCCGCGGCCTCCGGCAGCGGTGTGTCGATCCAGCTGGCCGACGCCGCCGGAGCACCGGTCGCGTCCGTGGGCTCGCTGGTGCTGCGCGCCCTCGCGGTGGACCAGCTGACGGCGACCGCCGGTGGCGCCGCCCACCACGAGTCGCTGTTCCGGCTCGACTGGACCCCGCTGCAGGTCGCCGACGAGGCGCGCTCCGGAGGCAGTTGGGCGCTGATCGGCGCCGACGCGTTCGGCCTGGCCGACGCGCTCACCGCGGCGGGGGAGACCCTGACGGTGGCGGCCGGCGCGGCCGAGGCCGAGCTGGCCCTCGCGCAGTTCACCACCGTCGAGTCCGCGTCCACCGCGGGTTCCGCGGCCGTCGGCGCCACCGTGCACAGCGCCCTGGCGCTGCTCCAGGAGTGGCTGGACGCCGATCAGCCGCCCGGCGCGCGGCTGGTGCTCGTCACCAGCGGCGCTCTGGCCGCCGCTCCCGGCGACGCCGTCGCCGACCCCGGTGCCGCGGCGGTGTGGGGCCTGGCGCGGTCCGCGCAGTCCGAGTACCCGGACCGGATCGTGCTCGTGGACCTCGACGGCACCCCGGCCTCGGCCGCGGCCCTGGTCCCGGCGGTGGCCGCCGCGATCGCCGCGGACGAGCCGCAGCTGGCGCTGCGCGGCGGGCAGGCGCTCACCGCGCGGCTGCTCCGCAGCTCGTCCGCCGACAGCCTGCAGACCCTCCCGGCGCATGCCGACACGGCCCCCTGGCGGCTGGACTTCACCGCCAGCGGGACCCTCGACAGCATCTACGTCGCCGACTTCCCCGAGGCGGCCGAGCTGCTCGCCGAGGGTCAGATCCGGGTCGCGATCCGCGCGGCGGGTCTGAACTTCCGCGATGTGATGAACGTGCTCGGCATGTACCCGGGCGACGCGGGCCGGCTCGGTCTCGAGGCGGCCGGTGTGGTCGTGGAGACGGGCCCCGGCGTCAGCGGGTTCGCGCCCGGCGACCGCGTGATGGGCCTGTTCTCGGGTGCGTTCGGGCCGCTCGCGGTCGTCGACCACCGGCTCGTCGCGCCCATGCCGATCGGCTGGACGTTCGCCGAGGCGGCCGCCGCCCCGGTGGTCTACCTGACGGCGTACTACGCGCTGAACGACCTGGCCGGGCTGAAGTCCGGCGAGAAGATCCTCATCCACGCCGCCGCCGGCGGCGTCGGCATCGCCGCCGTGCAGCTCGCCGCCCACCTGGGCGCCGAGGTGTACGGCACGGCGAGCACCGGCAAGTGGGGGACGCTGCGCGGTCTCGGTCTGACCGACGACCGGATCGCGTCCTCGCGCACCCTGGACTTCGAGCCGAGCTTCCTCGGCGCGACCGGCGGCCGCGGCATGGACGTCGTCCTGGACTCCCTCGCCCGCGAGTTCGTGGACGCGTCGCTGCGGCTGCTGCCGCGCGGCGGCCGGTTCGTCGAGATGGGCAAGACGGACATCCGGGACGCGGACACGGTCGCCGCCGACCACCCGGGCGTCGCGTACCAGGCGTTCGACGTCATGGACGCGGGTCCCGAGCGGATCCAGGAGATGTACGCCGCCCTCCTGGAGCTCTTCAACAGCGGCGCACTGTTGCCGCTGCCCGTCACCGCCTGGGACGTCCGGCAGGCGCCCGAGGCGTTCCGCCACATCGGGCAGGCCCGGCACACCGGCAAGCTCGTGCTGACGGTGCCCGCGCCGCTCGCGCCCGAGGGCACGGTGCTGATCACCGGCGCCACCGGCGCGCTCGGCGGGCTGCTGGCCCGCCACCTGGTCACCGAGTACGGCGTACGCCACCTGCTGCTGACCAGCCGGCGCGGCCTGAACGCACCCGGTGCCGCCGAACTCGCCGCTGAACTCGCAGCGTTGGGGGCGAGCGTCACGTTCGCCGCCTGCGACGCCGCGGACCGTGAGGCGCTGGCCGCCACGCTCGCCGCGATACCGGCGGCGCACCCGCTGACGGCGGTGCTGCACGCGGCGGGCCTGCTCGACGACGGCATCCTCGCGTCGCTCACCCCCGAGCGCGTCGACCGGGTCTTCGGCCCGAAGGCCGACGCGGCCCGTCACCTGCACGAGCTGACCCGCGGCCTGGACCTCGCCGCGTTCGTGCTGTTCTCCTCGGCGGCCGGCACGTTCGGCAACCCCGGCCAGGCCAACTACGCGGCCGCCAACGCCTACCTGGACGCGCTCGCCGCGCACCGGCGCGGTGCGGGCCTGCCCGCCCTGTCGCTGGGCTGGGGCGCCTGGGCCTCCGAGGGCGGCGGCATGGCCGACGTCCTGGAGGCGGCCGACCGCGAACGGCTGGCGCGCTCCGGCGCGGCGGCGCTCACCAGCGCCGAGGGCCTGGCCCTGTACGACACGGCCGTCGGCCTCGCCGCCCACGCCCTCGTCCCCATGCACCTGGAACTGCCGGCGACCGCCGCCCCCGACGAAGTGCCGCCGCTGCTGCGGGCGTTGGTGCGGGCTCCGGCCCGCCGTACCGCCCGTGCGGCCACCGCCGGGGCCGCGCTGGAGCTCGGTCCGCGGCTGGCCGCGATGACCCTCGCCGAGCAGGAGGAGTTCCTGCTCGACCTGGTGCGCAGCAACGTCGCGGCCGTTCTCGGCCACTCCGGCGCCGAGGCCATCGACCCGTCCCGGGCGTTCAAGGACCTCGGGTTCGACTCGCTGACCGGTGTGGAGTTCCGCAACCGGCTCGGTTCCGCGGCCGGTCTGCGGCTGCCCGCCACGCTCGTCTTCGACTACCCGGCGCCGGACGTGCTGGCCACGTTCCTGCGCACCGAGCTCGTCGGCGAACTGGCGGCGGGCGGCGGCGGACCGGTGGCGAGCACGACGGTCTCCGGTGACGAGCCCATCGCGATCGTCGGGATGGGCTGCCGGTTCCCCGGCGGGGTGCGCTCCCCGGAGGACCTGTGGCAGCTGCTCGCCACCCGCACCGACGCGATGGCCGGGCTGCCCGACGACCGCGGCTGGGACGTCGAGTCGCTCTACGACCCGACGGGCGAACGCCCCGGCACCACGTACACCGACCAGGGCGCGTTCCTGTACGACGCCACCGACTTCGACGCCCCCTTCTTCGGCATCAGCCCGCGTGAGGCCCTCGCCATGGACCCGCAGCAGCGACTGCTGCTGGAGACCTCGTGGGAGGCGCTGGAGCGGGCCGGGATCGACCCGGCCACGCTGCGCGGCAGCTCGACCGGGGTCTTCGCCGGCGTGATCTACCACGACTACGGCACCCGGCTCGGCGAACTGCCCGAGGGCGTCGACGGCTTCCTCGGGACCGGGACGTCCGCCGGGGTGCTGTCGGGCCGCGTCTCGTACGTGCTGGGGCTGGAGGGACCGGCGATCACCGTCGACACGGCCTGCTCCTCGTCCCTGGTCGCCCTGCACCTGGCGATCCAGGCCCTGCAGCGCGGCGAGTGCACGCTGGCGCTGGCCGGCGGTGTCACCGTCATGGCCACGCCCGACACGTTCGTCGACTTCAGCCGCCAGCGGGGACTGGCCGCCGACGGCCGCTGCAAGGCGTTCGCGTCCACGGCGGACGGCACCGGCTGGGCCGAGGGCGTCGGCATGATCCTCGTCGAGCGGCTCTCGGACGCGCGGCGCAACGGGCACGAGATCCTCGCCGTGGTCCGCGCCAGCGCCCTGAACCAGGACGGCGCCAGCAACGGGCTCACCGCCCCCAACGGCCCCTCCCAGCAGCGCGTCATCCGGCAGGCGCTGGCCTCCGCCGGACTGGCTGCCGCCGACATCGACGCGGTCGAGGCACACGGCACCGGCACCCGGCTCGGCGACCCGATCGAGGCCCAGGCGATCATCGCGACCTACGGCCAGGAGCGGCCCGCCGACCAGCCGCTGTGGCTCGGCTCCGTCAAGTCCAACCTCGGCCACACCCAGGCCGCCGCCGGTATCGCGGGCGTCATCAAGATGGTCACCGCGCTCGGCCACGAGGAGCTGCCGGCGACGCTGCACGTCGGCGAGCCCAGCCCGCACATCGACTGGTCCGCGGGGAACGTGGAGCTGCTCACCGAGGCGCGGCCGTGGCCGCGCGGCGGGTCCGGCGCCCGCCGGGCGGGCGTCTCCGCCTTCGGCTTCAGCGGGACCAACGCGCACGTCATCCTGGAGGAGGCGCCGGCGATCGAGCCGGCCGCCGCCGTCGAGGAGCCGGCCGCCCCCGCGCCGTTCACCGCCACCGGCACCACACCCGTGCCGTGGCTGCTCACCGGCCGCAGCGAGATCGCGCTGCGCGCCCAGGCCCGCAAGCTGCACGCCCACCTGGCAGGAGCGCCCGAGCTCGGCGCCACCGCGCTCGGCAGCATCGGGCACGCGCTGGCCACCACCCGCACGCCCTTCGAGCACCGCGCGGTGCTCGTGGGTGCGGACGGGCCGACGCTGATCCAGACCCTCAAGGACATCGCCGACGGCGTTCCCGCCGCCGGCGTCGAGGAGGGCCTCGCGGGCGCCCCCGGCAAGACGGTCTTCGTCTTCCCGGGCCAGGGCTCGCAGTGGATCGGCATGGCCGCCGAACTCCTGGAGACCTCACCGGTGTTCAGGGCCCGCCTCGAAGCGTGCGCCGCCGCAGCCGACGAGTTCACCGACTGGTCGCTGCTGGACGTGCTGCGCGGCGTCGAGGGCGCCGCGTCCCTGGAGCGCGTCGACGTGGTCCAGCCCGCCCTGTGGGCGGTGATGGTCTCGCTCGCCGCCGTCTGGGAGTCGCTCGGCATCCGGCCGTCCGCCGTCGTCGGGCACTCGCAGGGCGAGATCGCCGCCGCGTGCGTCGCGGGGGCGCTCAGCCTCCAGGACGCCGCCCGCGTCGTCACCCTGCGCAGCCTCGCGCTCGTCGGGCTCGCCGGCACCGGCGGCATGGTCTCCCTGCCGCTGCCCGCCGCCGAGGTCGAGGAGCTGCTGACCGCCTGGCCCGGCCAGATCTCGGTGGCCGCGAACAACGGCCCGTCCTCCACCGTCGTCTCCGGAGACCCCGGCGCGCTCGACGAACTGCTCGCCACCTGCGAGCGGCGCACCATCAGGGCCCGCCGCATCGACGTCGACTACGCCTCGCACTCCTCGCACGTGGAGTCGCTGCGCGAGGAGCTGGCGGACGTGCTCGCCCCCGTCCGGCCGCAGGTGGGACGCGTCCCGCTGTACTCCACGCTGGAGGACCGGCTGATCGACGGCAGCGAGATGGACGCCACGTACTGGCACCGCAACCTGCGCCACACCGTCAAGTTCGAGCCGGCCGTGCGGGCGCTCGCCCTCACCGGGCACACGGTGTTCGTCGAGTGCAGCCCGCACCCGGTGCTCACCGTCGGCGTCCAGGACACCGTGGCCGCCGCCGGAGCCGACGACGTCGTCGTCACCGGCACGCTGCGCCGCGACGACGGCGGCGCCGGCCGCGTCCTGACCTCCCTCGGGCGGCTGGTCGCGCACGGCGGACGCCCCGACTGGTCGGCGGTCTTCGCCGGCCGCACGCTGGAGCGCACCGGCCTGCCGACGTACGCGTTCCAGGGCGAGCGCTACTGGCTGGAGGCCGTCTCCGGGTCCGTGGACCCGGCCGGGCTCGGCCAGACGCCCGCAGGACACCCGCTGCTCGGCGCGGCCGTGGCGCTGCCCGACCGCGACGGCCACCTGCTCACCGGCCGGCTCTCCCTCAAGTCCCAGCCCTGGCTGGGCGATCACGCGGTCGGCGGGGTGGTCTTCGTCCCCGGGACGGCGCTGCTCGAACTCGCCGTACGGGCCGGTGACGAGGCCGACTGCGGCACGCTGGCCGAACTGACCCTGGAGGCCCCGCTCGTCCTGCCGGAGCGCGGCGAGACCCAGCTGCGCGTCCTGGTCGACGAGCCCGCCGCCGACGGACACCGCCCGGTGGCGGTCTTCTCCCGGCCCGAGGACAGCGACGAGGACACCCCGTGGACCCGGCACGCGAGCGGTCTGCTGACCGCGGACACCCCGGCCCCGGGACCCGACCTCACCGAGTGGCCGCCGGCCGGCGCCGAGGCGCTGACGACCGAGAGCCTGTACGCGGACCTCGGCGCCGTCGGCCTGGACTACGGGCCGGTCTTCCGCGGACTGCGGGCGGCCTGGCGGCGCGACGGCGAGCTCTTCGCCGAGGTCGAGCTGCCCACCGAGGCGGTCTCCGCGGCCGCCGACTACGCCCTGCACCCGGCCCTGCTGGACGCCGCCCTGCACGCCATCGCGCTCGGTGGATTCCTGGAAGGTGACGAAGGAGAGGGGCCCTGGCTGCCGTTCGCCTGGTCCGGTGTCGCGCTGCACAGCGTCGGGGCCTCCGCCCTGCGGGTGCGGATCGCCGCGGCGCCCGGCACCGGCGCCGTCACCCTGAACGTCGCCGACGCCACCGGGGCGCCGGTCGCCGCCGTCGACTCCCTGCTGCTGCGCCGCCTCCCCCTGGAGGCGCTCGCCCAGCTCGGTTCGGCCGGCTCCGACCCGTTCCGGGACTCGCTGTTCCGCGTCGAGTGGACCGCGGTCACGGCCCCGGACGACCAGCCGCAAGCACCCACGGACTGGGCGGTGTTCGGCGACGACCCGCTCTTCCCCGGCCTGCCGGAGATCTTCAGCACCGATGAGCTGGACGGTTCCATCGGCACCGTCCTGACGCCCGTGCACTGGCAGAGCGGCACCGAGGACACCGTCATGCAGGCACTCGGCGACCTGCAGGTGTGGCTCGCCGACCCGCGCACCGACGGCACCACGCTCGTCGTCGTCACCCGCGGCGCGGTCGCCGCCGAGGCCGGCGAGGACATCGCCGACCTCGCGCAGTCCGCCGTCCACGGCCTGGTGCGCTCCGCGCAGTCCGAGAGCCCCGGCCGGATCGTCCTCGCGGACATCGGCACCGGCATCCCCTCCCGGACGCTGCTCGCGGCGGCCCTGGCCACCGGTGAGCCGGAGTTCGCGCTGCGGGACGGGAAGATCCTCGCCCCCCGGCTGGTCCGGGCCGAGGCGCGGGCCGACGTCCTGGCGCCGTGGCAGTCCGACGGCACCGTCCTGATCACCGGCGGTACCGGCGGTCTGGGCGCGCTCGTCGCCCGGCACCTGGTCGGCGAGCACGGCGTACGGCACCTGCTGCTCACCAGCAGGCGGGGCCAGGACGCCCCGGGGGCGGCCGAACTCGTGGCCGAACTCTCCGGGGCGGGAGCCACCGCCACCGTCGCCGCCTGCGACGTCGCCGACCGGGACGCGGTCGCCGCGCTCCTCGCGTCCGTTCCTGAGGCGCGACCGCTGCGCGGTGTGGTCCACGCGGCCGGTGTGCTCGACGACGCGACGCTCGGCAAGCTCACCCCCGAGAAGCTGTTCGCGGTCCTCGCCCCCAAGGCCGAGGCGGCCCGGCACCTGCACGAGCTGACGGTCGCGGCCGGCACGGAACTGGACGCGTTCGTCCTGTTCTCCTCCTCCGCCGGGGTCTTCGGCAACGCGGGCCAGGCCAACTACGCGGCGGCCAACGCCTACCTCGACGCCCTCGCCGCCCACCGCAGGGCCGCGGCGCTGCCCGCCGTGTCCCTCGCCTGGGGCCTGTGGGCCGAGCCGAGCGGTATGACCGGGCACCTGGAGAGCACGGACCTGGCGCGGCTGGCCCGCTCCGGCATCCGGCCGCTCAGCCCCGAGCAGGGCCTGGCCCTGTTCGACGCCGGAGTCGGCGGGACGGAGCCCGCTCTCGTCCCGATCGGCCTCAGCACCGCGGGCCTGCGCTCGCAGGCCGGCGACGGCCCGGTGGCGCCGCTGATGCGGTCCCTGGTCCGCGGCCCGTCCCGGCGCACCGCGCAGGGCGCGTCGGCGGCGGAGGCCGGCGCCCAGGGCGACGCGCTGCGCAAGCGGCTCGCCGCACTGCCCACCGACGAGTGGGAGACCGTGCTGCTCGACCTGGTGCAGTCCTACGCGGCGGCGGTGCTCGGCTTCGCCGGCACCTCGGCGGTCGGCGCCACCCGCTCCTTCAAGGAGCTGGGCTTCGACTCGCTGACCGCCGTGGAGTTCCGCAACCGGCTCGGCGCCGCCACCGGTGTCCGGCTGCCCGCCACCGCCGTCTTCGACCACCCGACCCCGCTGGCGCTGGCCCGGCTGCTCTACGGCGAGTTCGCCCCCGAGCAGACCGACCCGGCCGACGCCGTGCTCGCCGAACTCGACCGCCTCGACGGCTATCTGCCGGAGGTGTCCCTCGACGACAGCGTCCACGCCGCCGTCACCGCCCGCCTGGAGGAACTGCTCTCCCGGTTCAAGAACCTGCGCGCCGGCGCGGGCGGCGACACCGGCGAGAACGTCAACGAACGACTGCAGGACGCCACGACCGACGAGGTCCTGGCCTTCATCACGGACGAACTCGGCATCGCCTGACGGCGCCCTGCACACCTTTGAGGAGAACTGATGGCGGACGAGAAGCAGCTGGTCGACACACTCAAGCGGGTCGCCGCTGACCTGCACGATGCCCGTCGGCGGCTGCGGGAGGCGGAGGACAAGGACCGCGAGCCGATCGCGATCATCGGGATGGCCTGCCGTTTCCCGGGCGGCGTCACCTCGCCCGAGGAGCTGTGGGAGCTGCTCGCGGCCGGCGCGGACGGTCTCACTCCGTTCCCCACCGACCGCGGCTGGAACCTCACCCAGTTCCAGGACAGCGAACGGGAGAAGGGCGGCGCCGCGGGCGACGGCGCCCCCGAGGGCGGCTTCCTCGCCGACGCCGCCGAGTTCGACGCCGAGTTCTTCGGGATCAGCCCCCGCGAGGCCCTCGCGATGGACCCGCAGCAGCGGGTGCTGCTGGAGACGTCGTGGGAGGCGCTGGAACGCGCCGGGATCGACCCGGTGGCGCTGTCCGGCACCCGCACGGCGGTCTTCACCGGCGTCAGCAGCTCCGACTACCTGCGCGGGCTGCAGAAGATGCCCGCCGAGGTCGCCGGGCACATGATGACCGGTGTCGCGGGCAGCGTCCTGTCCGGCCGGGTCTCGTACGCGCTGGGCCTGGAGGGCCCGGCCGTCACCATCGACACCGCCTGCTCGTCCGCCCTGGTCGCCCTGCACCTCGCGGGCCAGGCGCTGCGGGCGGGCGAGTGCACGCTGGCGCTGGCCGGCGGGGTGACGGTGATGGGCTCCGCCGGAACGTTCCTGGAGTTCAGCCGGGCGGACGGGCTGGCCGGTGACGGCCGCTGCAAGCCGTTCGCGGAGGCCGCCGACGGCACCGGTCTCTCGGAGGGCGTCGGCGTCCTGCTGCTGGAGAAGCTCAGCGACGCCCGGCGCAACGGGCACCGCGTGCTGGCCGTGGTCCGCGGCAGCGCCGTCAACCAGGACGGCGCCAGCAACGGCCTCACCGCCCCCAACGGCCCCTCCCAGCAGCGCGTCATCCGCCAGGCGCTGGCGAGCGCCCGGCTGTCGGCCGACCAGGTCGACGCGGTCGAGGCGCACGGCACCGGAACGAAGCTCGGCGACCCCATCGAGGCACAGGCGCTCATCGCCGCCTACGGGCAGGAGCGCCCGCAGGACCAGCCGCTGTGGCTGGGCTCGATCAAGTCCAACCTCGGGCACACCCAGGGCGCCGCGGGCGTCGCCGGGATCATCAAGATGGTGCTCGCCCTGCATCACGAGGAACTGCCGCGCACCCTGCACGTGGACGCGCCCAGCTCACACGTCGACTGGTCGGCCGGGACCGTCCAGCTGCTGACCGAGGCCCGGCCGTGGCCGGCGGGGGAGCGGACCCGCCGCGCGGGCGTCTCCTCCTTCGGCATCAGCGGGACGAACGCGCATGTGATCGTGGAGGAGACGCCGGCCGAGGAGTCGGCGGAGGAGGCCGCGGTCGCCGAACTGCCGGTCGTGCCGTGGCTGCTGTCCGCCCGCACCCCGGAGGCGCTGACCGCGCAGGCCGGGCGGCTGCACGCGTACCTGCGGGACGGTTCCGTCACCGCCGACCCGTCCACGGTCGGCTCGGCACTCGCCACGACGCGCTCCGCCTTCCCGTACCGGGCGGGCGTGGTGGCCGGGGGCCGGGAGGAACTGCTCACCGCCCTCGCGGCCCTCGCCGACGGCGGGAGCGCGCCGGGCGTCCTGCGCGACGGCCCCGGATCAGGGCAGCTCGGCTTCCTGTTCACCGGCCAGGGCAGCCAGCGGGCCGGCATGGGGCGGGAGCTGTACGCCGCGTTCCCGGTGTTCGCGGCGGCGCTCGACGAGGTAGCGGCGGCATTCGACGCGCACCTGGACCGTCCGCTCAAGGACGTGCTGTTCGCGGACGACGGCTCGCTGGACGCGACCGGCTACACCCAGCCCGCGCTGTTCGCCCTGGAGGTGGCCCTGTTCCGGCAGGTCGCCGCGTGGGGCATCCGGCCGCAGGTGCTGGCGGGCCACTCCATCGGGGAGCTGGCTGCCGCTCATGTGGCGGGGGTGTGGTCGCTGGAGGACGCGGCGCTGCTCGTCTCCGCCCGCGGCCGGCTGATGCAGCAACTGCCGTCCGGCGGTGCGATGGCGGCGATCCAGGCCACCGAGGCCGAGGTGCTGCCGCGGCTCACCGACAGGGTGGGCATCGCGGCCGTCAACGGGCCCACCTCCATCGTCGTCTCGGGCGACGAGGACGCGGTCGGGCAGGTCGTCACGTACTTCGACGAACTGGGCCGCAAGACCAAGCGCCTCACCGTCAGCCACGCCTTCCACTCCGTCCACATGGAGCCGATGCTCGAGGAGTTCCGTACCGTCGCGGCCGGGCTCACGTACCACGCGCCCTCGATCCCGATCGTGTCGACGCTCACCGGCAAGGCCGCCACCCAGGAGGAGCTGACCGACCCCGCCTACTGGGTCCGGCACGTCCGTGAGGCCGTCCGCTTCGCCGACGCCGTCACCACACTGGAGGAGCGGGGCGTCACCGCGTTCCTGGAACTGGGACCCGACGCCGTACTGAGCGCGATGGGCGCCGAGAGCGTGACCGACCCGGTCGCGTCGGTCCTGGTCCCCGCGCTGCGCCGGGACCGCGACGAGGCACAGACCCTGGTGGAGGCCGTCACCCGCCTGTACCTGCGCGGCATCGGCGTCGACTGGCGGGCCTTCTTCGCGGGCCGCGCCGCCGCCGGACTCGTGGACCTGCCGACGTACGCCTTCCAGCACCGCGGCTACTGGTTCAAGTCCAACGCCCTGCCGAGCGGCGACGCCGCCGACTTCGGCCAGGACACGGCGGGACATCCGCTGCTCGGCGCGGCCGTGGGCATCCCGGAGTCTGACGGGCTGCTGTTCACCGGGCGGCTGTCGCTCGCCACCCACCCGTGGCTGGCCGACCACGCCGTCAACGGCACCGTGATCGTCCCCGGCACCGCACTCGTCGAGATCGCCGTGCACGCCGGTGACCTGGCGGGCTGCGGCACGCTGGAGGAACTGACCCTCCACGCGCCGCTGGTCGTCCCCGCCGTGGGCGCCGTCCAGGTCCGGGTGCGGCTGGACGGCGGCGAGCTGCGTGCCGTGACGATCTTCTCCCGGCCGGAGGGCGCGCCGGAGGGCACGGCATGGACGCGGCACGCCGACGGCACGCTCACCGAGCACGCCCCCGCCGCCGGGTTCGATCTGGCGCAGTGGCCCCCGGCCGGCGCCGAGCCGGTCGCGGTGGACGACCTCTACGACGAGCTGGCCGGCCGCGGCCTGGAGTACGGCCCGGCCTTCCAGGGCCTGCGGGCCGCCTGGCTGCTCGGTGACGAGGTCTTCGCCGAGGTCGCGCTGCCCGAGCAGGAGGAGTCGCAGGCCGGGCTGTTCGGTCTGCACCCCGCCCTGCTGGACGCCGCGCTGCACGCGGTCGCGCTGGGCGGCCCCGGCCTGATGAGCGGCCCGGCCGACGCGGACCCGGGCGCCATGTGGCTGCCCTTCGCCTGGTCGGACGTCACCCTGCACGCCTCGGGCGCCAAGGCGCTGCGGGTACGGCTGGCCCCGGCGGCCACCCCCGGCGGTGTCTCGGTGCGGGTCGCCGACGCCGAGGGCGGCGCGGTCGCGTCGATCGGCACCCTCACCCTGCGACCGGTGTCCGCAGCCCAGTTGGGCACCCCGGACACCTCCGACGACGCGCTGTTCACCGTCGAGTGGAAGCAGATCACCCCCGGTGCCACGGACTCAGGACCCGCGCCGACCGTTCTGACGGCACCGGCCGGTCGCTCCGCGGCCGATGCGGTCAGCGCCGTACTGACGGACCTTCAGGAGTGGTTGGCCGACGAGGAAAACGAGGACGGGCGGCTGCTCGTCCTGACCCGCGGCGCGGCGGTGGTGACCCCCGGCGAGGGGGTGACGGATCTCGGCCAGGCGGCGGTGACCGGCCTCGTCCGGGCCGCCCAGGCGGAGAACCCGGGCCGCATCGTCCTGCTGGACACCGACGCGGACGTGGTTCCGAAGGGCGTGCTCTCCGCCGCCGAATCCGAACTCGCACTCCGTGAAGGTGTGTTGTGGGCGCCGCGGCTCGTCCGTGCGGTCACGGCGGAAGCCGGCACCGCCCCCTGGTGCTCCGACGGCACCGTCCTGATCACCGGCGGAACCGGCGGGTTGGGCGCGCTCGTCGCCCGGCACCTGGTCACCGCCCGGGGCGTACGGGACCTGCTGCTCGTCAGCCGCCGCGGTCCGGAGGCGCCCGGCGCGGACGCCCTGGTCGCCGAACTGGAGGCGGCCGGCGCCGCGGTGACCGTCGCGGCCTGCGACGTCTCGAACCGCGACAGCCTGGCCGGACTGCTGGCGGGTGTCGTCCGGCTCAGCGCCGTCGTGCACACGGCCGGCATCGTGGACGACGGCGTCATCGGCAAGCTGACCCCCGCCCGCGTCGCGTCCGTCCTCGGCCCCAAGGCCGACGCCGCCCGTCACCTCCACGAGCTGACGGCGCACCTGGACCTGGACGCGTTCGTCCTGTTCTCCTCCGCGGCCGGAGTCTTCGGCGGCGCGGGACAGGGCAACTACGCCGCCGCCAACACCTATCTGGACGGCCTCGCCGCCCAGCGCCGGGCCGCGGGGCAGCCGGGCACGGCGCTCGCCTGGGGCCTGTGGGACCCGGCGACCGGCGGCATGGGATCGGCCCTCACCGGGGCCGACGTCGAGCGGATGGCGCGCGGCGGCATCCTGGCCCTCGGCCAGGAGCAGGGCCTCGCACTGTTCGACACGGCGGTCGCCGCGGACCGGGCGCTCCTGGTGCCGGTCGGCCTGGACACCCGGGCCCTGGGCCGCGCCATGAGCGGCGAGGTGCCCGGCATGTTCCGGTCGCTGGTGCGCGGCCCGGTGCGGCGCGCGGCGGCGGCCGGCGGAGCGGGCGCGGCCGACGGCGGCCTCACCGCGCGGCTGGCGGCGCTGCCGGTCGGCGAACGGCCGCAGCTGGTGCTGGGGCTGGTCCGCAAGCAGGTCGCGGCCGTGCTCGGCTTCGCCGCCGACCAGCCCGTCGAGGCGGAGAAGCCGTTCAAGGACTTCGGCTTCGACTCGCTGACGGCCGTGGAGTTCCGCAACCGGCTCGTCGTCGAGACCGGGGTGCGGCTGCCGGCCACGCTCGTCTTCGACTACCCGACCCCGCTGGAGCTGGCCGACCATCTCCTCCAGGCACTGGCCCCCGCGGACGACGACCCCGCGCAGGCGCTGCTCGCGAGCCTGGAACAGCTCGAACCGCTGCTGAACACCGACGGGTTGGACAAGCTGACCCGCTCCAAGGTCACCGTGCGCCTCCAGGCGCTGCTGTCCCGCTGGCACGACGCGGCAGCGCCCGCGCCGGCCGCCCAGGACGAGGCGGCGACCGTCGACGAGGCCTCGGACGACGAGCTGTTCGCGCTGCTGGACGGCGAGATCGGCTCCGACTGACCCGTCCCACCTGATCGCCCGCTCGCCCGATACAAGGAGCTGAAGCACGCATGACCACGGACACCGAACAGAAGCTCCGCGACTATCTGAAGCGGGCGACCACCGATCTCCTCCAGGCCCGCCGCCGCATCCAGGACCTGGAGGACAGGACCCGCGAACCCGTCGCCATCGTCGGCATGAGCTGCCGCTACCCGGGCGGGATCACCTCGCCCGAGGAGCTGTGGGAGATGCTGGCCGCCGGTGGCGACGGCGCCGGCGGGTTTCCCACCGACCGGGGCTGGGACGTCGAGAACCTCTACGACCCCGACCCGAACGCCCTGGGCAAGAGCTACGCCAAGGAGGGCGGATTCCTCGCCGGGGCCGGGGACTTCGACGCCGCGTTCTTCGGCATCAGCCCGCGTGAGGCGCTGGCCATGGACCCGCAGCAGCGGCTGCTGCTCGAGGCGTCCTGGGAGGCGTTCGAGCACGCCGGGATCGACCCGGCGACCGTCCGCGGCACCCGGACCGGCGTCTACGCGGGCGTCATGTACCACGACTACGGCTCGGACCGGGCGTCGATCCCGGACGGCGTCGAGGGCTTCCTCGGCACCGGTACGGCCGGCAGCGTGCTGTCCGGACGCGTCTCGTACGCGCTGGGGCTGCAGGGCCCGGCCGTCACCGTCGACACCGCCTGCTCGTCGTCGCTGGTGACGCTGCACCTGGCGATGCAGGCGCTGCGCAACGGCGAATGCGGTCTCGCGCTGGCCGGCGGCGTCACCGTCATGGCCACCCCCGACACGTTCATCGACTTCAGCAGGCAGCGCGGGCTGGCCCCCGACGGCCGGTGCAAGCCGTTCGCGAAGGCCGCGGACGGCACCGGCTGGGGCGAGGGCGTCGGCGTGCTGCTCCTGGAGCGGCTCTCCGACGCGCGCCGCAACGGGCACCCCGTCCTCGCCCTGGTGCGGGGCAGCTCCATCAACCAGGACGGCGCCAGCAACGGCCTCACCGCCCCCAGCGGCCCGTCCCAGCAGCAGGTGATCCTGGAGGCGCTGGCCGCCGCCGGGCTGAGCACCGGGGACATCGACGCCGTCGAGGCGCACGGCACCGGCACCGTACTCGGTGACCCGATCGAGGCCCAGGCGCTCATCGCGACCTACGGCCAGGACCGGCCCGCCGACCGGCCGCTGTGGCTCGGCTCGGTGAAGTCCAACCTCGGGCACACCCAGGCCGCCGCGGGCGCCGCCGGCGTCATCAAGATGGTGATGGCGCTGCGGCACGCGGTGCTCCCCAAGTCGCTGCACATCGACGAGGCCAGCCCGCACGTCGACTGGTCGGCGGGCGCCGTCGAACTGCTCGCCGAGGCCCGCGCCTGGCCCGACAGCGGCCGGCCGCGCCGCGCCGCGGTGTCCGCGTTCGGCATCAGCGGCACCAACGCCCACGTCGTCCTGGAGCAGGCACCGCAGGAGGAGCCGGCCGAGGCGGCCGCGGCCCCGGAGCACCGTCCGGTGCCCTGGCTGCTGTCCGCGAAGGGCGCCGCGGGACTGCGCGCCCAGGCGGCCCGGCTGCACGCCCACGTCACGGACCGCCCGGACCTGTCGGCCGCCGACATCGGACTGTCCCTCGCCACCTCCCGTACCCAGCTCAGCCACCGGGCGGCGCTCGTCGCCGACAGCCGGGCGGGCCTGCTGGCCGCGCTGGAGGGACTCGCGGCGGGCGGCCAGGGCCCGGCCGTGGTCCAGGAGGCGCAGGGGAGCGGACGTATCGCCTTCCTGTTCACCGGGCAGGGCAGCCAGAAGCCCGGCATGGGCCGCGAACTGCACGCCGCGCAGCCGGCGTTCGCGCGGGCGCTGGACGCCGTGTGCGCCGCGCTCGACCCGCACCTCGAACACCCCCTCCAGCAGGTGCTGTTCGCCGAACCGGGCACCGCGGAGGCGGCGCTGCTGGACACGACCGGCTACGCGCAGCCCGCGCTCTTCGCTCTCGAAGTGGCCCTGTACCGGCTGCTGGAGTCCTGGGGCGTACGGCCCGACCTGCTCGCCGGGCACTCGATCGGCGAACTGGCCGCCGCGCACGTCGCCGGGCTCTGGTCGCTGGAGGACGCGGCGGCGCTCGTCGCCGCCCGGGGCCGGCTGATGCAGGCGCTGCCGGCCGGCGGCGCGATGGCGGCCCTGCAGGCCACCGAGGCGGAGGTGCTGCCGCACCTGACCGAAGCAGTCGGGATCGCGGCCGTCAACGGCCCGCAGGCCGTCGTCATCTCCGGCGACGAGGCGGCGGTCGAGACGGTCGCCGGGCACTTCCGTGACCTGGGCCGCAAGACCAAGCGCCTCACCGTCAGCCACGCCTTCCACTCCTCGCTGATGGAACCGATGCTCGACGGGTTCGGGCAGGTCGCCCACGGCCTGACGTACCTCGAGCCGACCATCGCGATCGTGTCGTCCCTCACCGGCAAGCCCGTCACCCCGCAGGAACTGCGCAGCCCCGACTACTGGGTGCGGCACGTCCGCGAGACGGTGCGCTTCGCCGACGCCGTGGGCAGCCTGGAGGCCGAGGGCGCTGCCACGTATCTCGAACTGGGCCCGGACGCCGTCCTGTCCGCGCTGGTCCGCGACTGCCTGACCGCACCGGCGCCCGCCGCCGTGCTCCCCGTCCTGCGCAGGGACCGCACCGAGCCGCACGCGGTCACCGAGGCCGCCGCCCGGCTGCGGATGCGCGGCGCCGCCGTGGACTGGGCCGCGCTCTTCGACGGCACCGGCGCACGCCGGGCCCCGCTGCCGACATACGCCTTCCAGCACCAGCACTACTGGCTGGCGGCCGCGGGCCGCGCCTCGGCGGGACCCGCCGCTCCCGGTGCCGCCGGCAGCGTCCTGGACCTGCCGGACGCTCGGGGGCACCTCCCAGCGGTAGCTGGGGGAGGGGACCCGCAGGCCGACGATCCGCTGGAGTTCCAGCGGCGGCTGCACGCGGCCGACGGGCCGGCCCGCGCCGAGCTCCTGCTGGACCTGGTGCGTTCGGTCACCGCGTCCGTCCTCGGCCACGCGTCCGCCGGGGAGATCGAGGCCGACAGCGAGTTCATCGACCTCGGGTTCTCCTCGCTGCTCGCCGTCGAGTTCCGCGACCGGATCGGCGCGGCCGTCGGCGCCCGGCTGTCCGCCGCCGTGATCTACGAGTACGAGACGCCCGACGAGCTGGCCGAGCACCTGCTGGAGATCGTGGCAGCGGCCCCGGCACCGGCCGCGGCGGTTGCCCCGCACGAGTAGGGGGCGCTAGGGGGTCCGCTAGGGGATCTCAGTGCAATTGCCCGCTTCTAGCATCGGAAGCACTCCCCATGCGGGTGCACGGGACAGCAGGGAACGGAAGGGGCTGTTGGTGGAGACATCCGATGCGTGGTGGGAAATCGGCGGCAAGGGCCCAGGAGATCTGGTCCTCGCTGTCGACTTCACGGCCACCGGGCGACCCGATGCGCGATTCGCCGACATCGTCGGCCTGACCGCCACCAGCCATCCGGTCTGGGAGACGATGCCGCAGGCCATCGCCACCGACATCGGGCCGTCGGGCGAGGAGTACCTCGACCGCTGGTTCGAGGACGTCCGCGGCAGCGGGCAGCAGGTCGGCGCCGTACTCGGCTTCTGCGCCGGAGCGGTGTACGCCGCCGCCCTGGCCGGCCGCATAGCGCAGTGGCAGGAACGAGCCCCTCAGCTCATCCTGTTCGACCCCGAGCAGGCCAACGCGTTCGGTCTGCTCTGGCAGTTCCACAAATCCGTCGAGCTGTTCGCGGGAATCATCGGTGCCGAACCGGTCGCCGAGGCCCAGGAGACCGCACGGCAGGCGCTGGAGGCCGACCCCGAGAACCTCGGGTACATCGGCCCGGTGCTCGTCGGGCTCTTCCGGGAGATCAGCGAAGCCGCCTTCGACGAGATCGAGCTGGAACCCGAGAGCCGGACCGAGTTCACCGAGTCCTTCACCTCCTTCGTCGCCTACGTCGTCGCGGCCGGACAGCTCAACTCCTCGGCCGCCACCGCGTGGACTGACGCCGTCGCCTTCAGCTCCGGAAGCCCGCTCAGCGGACTCAACCGGCTGCGTTCCACCGACCCGGACGGCGCGGCCGGAGCCGTGGCCCGTGAACTCCGGTTCGACTGCGATCACACCGACCTGCTGCGTGACGAAGGCGCCGCCACGGCGCTGGCCGAGCTGCTGACCGCACAGGACCTCTCCCGACAGATCCGGATGTGACATGAAGACCACAGAGAAGACCACCGCCAGGGCAGAGGGGACCGTTCCGGTAGCGGCACCGCCGGAGCCGGCGCCGGCGCCCGCAGCCGCTGGAGCCGAGAAGAAGTCCGCGCCCGAGGTCGAGCCGGCCATCCGCGTCACCGGGCTGCGCAAGGTCTACGGCGAGGTCCAGGCGGTCAAGGGCGTCGACCTGACCATCAACCCCGGCGAGGTCGTCGCGCTCCTCGGCCCCAACGGCGCGGGCAAGTCCACCACCATCGACATGATCCTCGGCCTGTCCCACCCCACCTCGGGCGAGATCAGCATCTTCGGCCGGGCCCCCTACCTCGCGGTACGGGAAGGGCTGGTCAGCGCCGTCCTCCAGGAGGGCTCGCTGATCGACGACATCTCCGTCCGCGAGACGCTGGAGATGATCTCCTCCCTCTACAAGAAGCCGCTGCCCCTCGACGAGGTGCTGCGACGCGCCAACATCGAGGACATCGTCGACCGCCGCGGCACCAAGCTCTCCGGCGGCCAGCGCCAGCGCGCCCGCTTCGCCTGCGCGCTCATCGGCAACCCGCAGCTCCTGGTGCTCGACGAGCCCACCTCCGCCATGGACGTCGGCAGCCGCCGCAAGTTCTGGGAGTCCATGCGGAAGTTCACCGACACCGGCCGCACGGTCGTCTTCGCGACCCACTACCTGGACGAGGCCGAGGAGTTCGCCGACCGCGTCGTCCTCATGCGCGGTGGCGAGATCGCCGCCGACGGCACCGTCGCCAAGATCCGTGCCCTCACCGCGGGCCGCGTGCTGCGCGCCTCGGTCCCCGACGCGAAGGAGGCGGACCTGCGGAAGCTGCCCGGGGTGACCGCGGTCACGCTGCGCCTGGGCCGTGTCGAACTGCACTGCGAGGACTCCGACAAGAGCCTGCGCGCCCTGCTCACCACCTACCCCGACGCGTACGACATCGAGATCACCGCCAGCGGCCTGGAGGAGGCGTTCCTCTCCCTGACCGCCACCGATGGCGACGACTCGGAAGTGCAGGAGGACGCGGCATGACCGGCTACCTGTCCATCGAGATCAAGCGGATGCTCCGCGGCCCCCGCTTCATCATCTTCGCGATCGTCCTGCCCGTGGGCCTCTACCTGATGGAGTGCATGCTCTACAAGGGCAAGGAGATCCCGAACGGCCACGGCATCACGTACAGCGCCTGGCTGATGTGCAGCCTGGCCGCGTACAGCGCGTTCACCTCCTCCATGCACACCAGCGCCCGGGTCTCCCATGAGCGGGCGATCGGTTGGCACCGCCAGCTGCGGCTCACCCCGCTGCTGCCGCGTACGTACCTGCTGTCGAAGATCGCCGTCAGCATGATCGTTGCGCTGCCCGGACCGGTCTTCGTCGCGCTCGCCGGCGCCACCCTCCAGGATGTGCACCTGTCCTTCGCGGGCTGGTTGCAGATCACGCTCGGCATCTGGATCGCGGCCCTGCCGTGCGCGGTCCTCGGCCTGGTCATCGGTCTGTACGTGGCCGTCGAGCACCAGCAGATGTATCTCCAGGGCCTGGTGCTGCTCTTCGGCTTCCTCGGCGGCCTGCTGCTGCCGACCACCGGCTTCCCCGGCTGGCTGACCGCGATCGTCAAGGCCCTGCCGAGCTACTGGCTCGCGGACGTCGGCCACGGCGCGCTCCTGCACGGCACCCGCACCCTGGTCGCCGCGCTGGTCCTCGCCGGCTGGACGGTCGTCCTGTCCGGTGCCGTCATCCTCAACACCCGTCGTGAGGCCGCCAGGGCCTGATCGTCGCCCGGCCGCCGGCACCGGCGCCGTCAGCGGGGAAGCTCCCGCCGACGGCGCCGGTGTCGTTTCCCGCCCGTTCCGCTTTCCCCTCCCGAGCCATCGCTCCCCTCCCGAGTCACCGCCGAGCCGAGACGTGAGGTACTCCACGATGTTCCCCGCCCCCACCCAGAAGGGCACCGCCCCCTTCCGCGGCCACCGCACCTGGTACCGGGTCACCGGCGATCTGCACACCGGGCGCACCCCGCTGGTCATCGCGCACGGCGGCCCCGGATCCACCCACGACTACCTGCTGCGGATGACCGAACTCGCCGCGTCCACCGGCCGTCCGGTGATCCACTACGACCAGATCGGCAACGGTGGCTCCACCCGGCTGCCCGACCGCGGCGCCGGCTTCTGGACCGTCGACCTCTTCCTCGACGAGCTGGACAACCTCCTCGCCCACCTCGGCATCGCCGACGACTACCTGCTGTTCGGCCAGTCCTGGGGCGGCATGCTGGGCGCGGAGCACGCCGTCCGCCGCCCCGCAGGCCTGCGCGGCCTCGTCATCGCCAACTCCCCGGCCTCCATGCCGCTGTGGCGCGCGGCGTGCGAGGGGCTCAAGGACGCGATGCCGCCGGTGCACCGCGACACCCTGCGCCGCCACGAGGCCACCGAGGACTTCGACCACCCGGACTACCAGCGCTCCGTCTACGCCTTCTACCAGCGGCACGTCTGCCGGGCGAACCCGCTGCCGCGCGAGGTCGCCGCCACGCTCCTGGAGCTGCAGAGCGACCCGACGGTCTACGGCACCATGAACGGCCCCAACGACTTCCACGTCATCGGCACCCTGAAGGACTGGACGGTCATCGACCGGCTGCCGGCCGTCGCCGTCCCGGCCCTGATCATCTCGGGCGCGTACGACGAGGCCACCCCCGCGACCATCCAGCCGTTCCTCGACCACATCCCCGGCGCCCGCTGGGAGCTCTTCGAGCAGTCCAGCCACATGCCGCACGTCGAGGAGCCCGAGCGCTTCGACACCGTCATGAAGGCCTGGCTGGCCGAGGTCGGCTGACGAGCGGGACGGCGCGGCCGGACTGTCAGTCCCTGCGGGCACGATGGAGGCATGACCACCACTCTGCAGATCAGCATCGACTGTGCCGACCCCGCCGTGCTGGTCCCCTTCTGGGCGACCGCCCTGGGGTACCGCGAGGAGGAACCGCCCGCCGGGTTCGCGACCTGGCGGGCGTACTGGATCAGCATCGGGGTGCCCGAGGACGAGCTCGGCGACCCGTCCAACAGCTGCGCCGACTCGCTCGTCGACCCGACGGGCGCCGGGCCCCGCATCTTCTTCCAGATCGTGCCGGAAGCCAAGACGATCAAGAACCGGCTGCATCTGGACCTGAAGGTCGGCGGCGGCCGGGACGTCCCGCTGGAGACCCGCACCTCCCGGGTGAACGCCGAGGCCGAACGGCTGGTGGCCGCCGGCGCCACGAAGGTCCGCGTCCTGTCGCAGGACGGCCTGGACCACTACGGGGTCACCCTCCAGGACCCCGAGGGCAATGAGTTCTGCGTCGCGTAGGCGCGACAGAGGGGCTCGTACCGGATGAATCAGCCGGTACGAGCCCCCTCGTCGTCGTGCGACCCGTTAGGCCTTCTTGCTGGAGATGTACGCGCTGAGCTTCTCCGGGGTCGGGTGCGCGAACAGGTCGGCCAGCCGGATCTTCACCTGGATACCGGTGGTGCGCTTGACGCGCTGCAGCAGCTGGACGGCGAGCAGCGAGTGGCCGCCGCTGGTGAAGAAGCCGGAGTCCGCGTCCAGGTCCTCGCGCTTGAGGAACTGCTTCCACAGCGCGATCAGCGCACGGGTCAGCTCGGTGGTGTCCACCGGCTCGGGCGCTGCCTCGGTGCGCAGCAGCTCCTCGGCACGCAGCCGCAGGCCCTGCAGGTCAGGGGCGCCGTTCACGGTCGGAAGCCCCTCGGTGACGATGATGCGGGCCGGCTCCGCCGGACCGGGAAGGTCGGTGCGCACCTGCTTCCAGAGCTGCTCCAGCAGGCCGGGTCCGGCCCCGGTACCGCCGGCGGTGGCGACGAAGGAGACGAGGACCCCGCCCGCGGCGACCGTCACGGCGGCGTCGACGGCGGGGTGCGCGAGCAGCGCGGCGTCGACGTCCTCCAGGCCGAGGGCGAGCCCCTGCACGGTCACCCGGCGGTCCAGCCGGCCGAGGATCTCGATCCGGCCGTCGGGAAGCCAGCGGGCCACGTCACCGGTGCGGGTGACGTCCTCGTCGGCGAGGCAGAGCTCGCCGCGGACGCCCACCGGCAGCTCCGTCCCGTCGGGGGCGGCCACGAAGGCCCGGGTCAGGGCCGCGCTGTCGGCCTTGGCGGCGAGCTTCGCGTAGCGGGAGAACGGCGCGACGGACGGGCCGAGGAGGGCCTCGGGCAGGCCGTCCCGGTGGCCGGCCAGGACCGCGGCGTGGTCGGCCGCGCTCCAGCCGGAGATCTCCCCGATCGGCCGGTCCAGTTGGTCGCCGAGGGTGCACAGCAGGGCGTCGTAGCGGGCGAGCAGCAGCTGCACGTCGGCCGGGGAGAAGACCTGGGTGCGGAACACGGCGCGGATCGTGGTCTTCGCCGCCTCCGGCTCCGGCATGAAGAAGAACTCCAGGTCGAACTTGCTGAAGCCGTTCTCCACCCCGCGGATCCTCGCCGGGTGTCCGGCCACCTCGAACGTTCCCGAGGTGCCGCCCGGCACGTAGTTGAACAGGTGGTTGAAGAGCGAGTTCCGCCAGGACGAGGAGCCGCCGTCCCGCACCTCGTCCAGTACGGACTCGGCGGTCACCCCCGGCTCGCCGAGGCTCTCCAGGAACACCGCGCGGGCCCGGTTCACCAGCCGCTTGAACGGCTTGGCCGGATCCATCCGCACCCGCAGCGGCAGCACGTTCACGTGGTAGCCGATGGCGCCCTCGTGACCCGGCGGGCGCACGCTGACGGGCGAACCGACGACGATGTCCGAGCCCGCGCCGTGCTGCGCGAGCAGCAGGTAGTAGGCGGCCAGCAGGATCACGGCCTCCGGCGCGCGCAGCTCGCGCTGCAGGCGGCCGACCACGGCGAGGGCGTCGTCCGACAGCGGGTACTGCAGGGTGTCGCCCGCCAGGTCCGGGGTGGCCGAGGCCGGATTCCCGTACCAGAGGCCGTCGTCCGCGCCGCGGAAACCGCGGAGCTGGTCGCGCCAGAAGTCGACGCTCTCCTCGGACGGCTCCGCCTCGACGACCGCGGCGACCGGGTCGGTGGCGTACGTGTCGGGCGCCTGGTAGGCGCTGATCAGCTCACCGAGCAGGGTGACGGTCGACATCGCGTCGAAGACGAGGTGGTGGAGCGCGACGCTCACCACATCGCCGGCGCCGCCCGCCCGCCGGAAGCGGGCCGCCCTGACGAGCGGGCTCCCGTCCAGGGCGAACGGCTCCGCGACGAACGCCTCGACGGCGGTCTGGAGTCCGTCCTCGGTGACGTCGACCGAGGTGACATCGATCGAGGTGATCGCGTCGGCCGCCAGCACCTCCTTGGTGAGGTCGGTCTCGGAGGTGCGGAAGACGGTGCGCAGGATGTCGTACTTGCGCACCACCAGGGTCAGCGCCCGGGACAGCGCCGCGGAGTCGATCTCACCGTCCACGTCGAAGGTCAGGGACAGGTTGTTGACGCCCGATCCCGGTACCAGCCGCTCCAGCAGCCAAAGGTCCGTCTCCTTACGGGTGGCCGCCATCGGCGCGGGGTCCTGAACAACCATGTCGGATCTCTCCTCAGACGAGTCATGCGGGTCATACGGGGGTGCGCCGGCATCGGCGCCGGCCGGGTCAGTCGAGAGGTTCGAACTCGCTGTCGAGAATGTCGAAGAGCTGGTCCGCGTCGGCCGAGGCCAGTTCCGCCTCGTCCGCCGCGGCGGACGCCGCCGCCTCCGCGGCTCCGGCGCGCAGCGCCGTCCAGCGGGCCACCAGGGCCCGCAGGCTGTCGGTGACCCGGGTGTGGTCCTGCTCGTCCACATCGCCGTTGTCGGTCGTGGTGACCAACCGGTCTTCCAGGTCCGCCAGTTCGGCCTCCAGGGCCCGCAGCGCCGCCGGGCCCGACGGCGCCGGTGCCAGCTGCTCGCGGATGTACTCGGCGAGGGCCTCGGAGGTCGGGTAGTCGAAGATCAGCGTCGCGGGAAGGCGCAGCCCGGTCGCCGGCGTGAGCCGGTTGCGGAACTCGACGGCGGCGAGCGAGTCGAAGCCCAGCCCGCCGAAGCCGCGCGCCGGATCGACGGCGTCCACCCCGGAGTGCCCGAGCACGGCGGCCACTTGGGACCGCACGAGGTCCAGCACCACCGGCGTACGTTCCGCCGGCGGGAGCTTGAGCAGCCGGTCCTTCAGACTCTCCGCGGCCGCGGCGCCCGTAGCGGCCTGTACGGTGCCGCGCCGTGCCGCGGGTGCCCTGACGAGCCCCCGCAGGATGGCCGGCAGGCCCTGGCTCCCAGCCCGCGCCTCCAGCGCCGCCGTGGAGAAGGGCACCGGCAGCAGATGGGCCTTCCCGCCGGCCAGCGCCGCGTCGAGCAGCGCGAGACCCGCCTGGCGCCCCAGCGCCAGCGCACCGCCGCGCGCCACCCTGTCCACGTCCGCCTGCGTCAGATCCGCCCCCATGCCGCCCGATTCGGGGGCCCACAGGCCCCAGGCGAGCGAGGTCGCGGCCAGGTTGTGCGTACGGCGGTGGGTGGCCAGGGCGTCGAGATAGGCGTTGGCGGCCGCGTAGTTGGCCTGGCCCGTGCCGTCGAAGGTGGCGGCCGTCGACGAGAAGAGCACGAACGCGTCGAGGGTGAGGTGCGCGGTCAGCTCGTGCAGATGGCGCGCGGCCTCGGCCTTCGGGCCGAACACCGTGCCCACCTGGCCGGGAGTGAGGGACTCCACGGTCCCGTCGTCCACGACACCCGCGGTGTGGATCACGGCGGTCAACGGGAGGTCGTGCAGGAGTTCCGCGAGGGCGTCCCGGTCGGAGACGTCGCAGGCGGCGATGGTGACGGTGGCGCCCGCTGCGGTGAGTTCTGCCGCGAGTTCGGCTGCTCCCGGAGCGTCTTGTCCGCGCCTGCTGGTGAGCAGGAGGTCGCGGACTCCGTGCTCGGCGACCAGGTGGCGGGCGGTGAGCGCGCCCAGTCCTCCGGTGCCGCCGGTGATCAGGACGCTGCCGTCCGTACGCCAAGGGGTCGCCTCGGCGGACGGCGCCGAACGGGCCAGCCGCGGGGCGTACACCTGGGAATTGCGGACGGCCAGTTCCGGCTCGTCGGCGGTGAGCACGGTGGCGGGTATCTGACCGGTGCCGGCCTCCGCGTCGGTGTCGACGAGGACGAGACGGTCCGGGTGCTCCGCCTGCGCGGCCCTGACGAGCCCGTGCACGGCGGCCTGCGCGAGGTCGGTGACGTCCTCCCCGGGAAGCGCGGCGACCGCGCCCCGGGTGACGACGACCAGCCGGCCGTCGGAACCGGCGTGGGCGTCGTCCGCCAGCCAACCCTGCACCTGCGCGAGCACGTCGACGACCGTGGACCGGGCATCGGCCCGCGACACGACGCGCAGCAGCGCGCTCTCGTCGACGGCGTTCGTGTTCTCCGCTGCCGTAGTTGCCGTAGCTGCCGGATCCGCATCCACCGCGGACCACTGGATCTCGTACAGATCCCGGGCCTGGGCGGCTTGGGCCGCCGCCAACTCGCCCGTGTTCACCGGACGCAGGGCGAGCATCCCGACGGACGCGACCGGAGCGCCCTGCGCATCGGCCAGGTCCAGGGCGTAGCCCGAACCCGCCGGGGCGATCCGTACGCGCAGCGCGGTGGCGCCGGTCGCGTAGAGGGCGACGTCGGACCAGGCGAACGGCAGCTCGGCCACTCCGCTGTCGGCCCCGGACAACCCGATGCCGTGCAGCGCCGCGTCGAGCAGCGCCGGATGCAGCCCGAACCCGTTCGTGTCGGTGCCCTCCGGCAGTGCGACCTCGGCGAAGACCTCGTCGCCGACCTTCCAGGCGGCGCGCAGCCCCTGGAACGTCGGCCCGTACTCCAGGCCGCTCGCGGCCATCGTCCCGTACAGCCCGTCGACCGCCACGGCCTCGGCCCCGGCCGGCGGCCACTGCACCAGGTCGAAGCCGGGCTCGGCAGCGTGCGAGGTGAGCAGCCCGTCCGCGTGCCGCGTCCAGGGCTCGTCCTCCGCCGCACCCTCGGCGCGCGAGAACACCGACAGCGTCCGCTCCTCCACCCCGCCGATCCTGACCCGCAGATGGATGGCACCGGTCTGCGGAACGACGACAGGCGCGAAAAGGGTGAGCTCCTGCAGCGTGCTGGTGTGGGTGTGGTCGCCGGTGTGGATGGCGAGGTCGGCGAGCGCTGCGCCGGGGACGATGACGGTGCCGTTGACGGCGTGGTCCGCGAGCCACGGGTGGGTGGCCAGCGAGAGCCGGCCGGTGAACAGCAGTCCGTCGGTGTCGGGGAGGGTGATCGCCGCGGTGAGGAGCGGGTGGGTGGTGGTGCCCTGGCCGAGCCCGGAGGGGTCGCCGGTGGAGACGGCGCTGTCGGCGAGCCAGTAGTGCTGGTGCTGGAAGGCGTAGGTGGGGAGGTCGACGCGGGTTCGCCCGGTGCCGAAGAAGGCCGGCCAGGAGACGGGGACGCCTCGGGTGTGGAGGGTCGCGAGGGAGGTGACGAAGATCTGCGCTTCGTTGTGGTCACGGCGGAGGGCGGGGATCAGGGTGGTGGTTTCGGTGGCGCTGTCGGCGCCCATGGCGGTGAGGACGGCGTCCGGGCCGAGCTCCAGGAAGGTGCTGACGCCCTGGTCCTGGAGGGTGGTGACGGCGTCGGCGAAGCGGACGGCTTCGCGGACGTGGCGGACCCAGTAGGTGGGGTCGGTCAACTCCTCAGTGGTGGCGGCCTGTCCGGTGAGCGTCGAGACGATCGGGATGGCGGGTGCGCTGTAGGTGAGTCCGGCCGCTATCGCCCGGAACTCTTCCAGCATCGGCTGCATGTGGAGGGAGTGGAAGGCGTGGCTGACGGTGAGGCGCTTGGTCTTCCGTCCGATGCCGTCGAAGTGCGCGATGACGGCGGCTACGGCGTCTTCGTCGCCGGAGACGACGATGGAGGTGGGTCCGTTGACGGCCGCGATGCCGACCTTCTCGGTGAGCTGCGGCAGGACTTCGGCCTCGGTGGCCTGGATCGCGGCCATCGCACCACCGGCAGGGAGCTGCTGCATCAGCCGGCCACGAGCGGCAACCAGCAGCGCCGCGTCCTCCAGCGACCAGACACCGGCAACGTGCGCGGCGGCCAACTCACCGATGGAGTGACCGGCCAGCACCTGCGGCCGGACCCCGAAGGACTCCAGCAGCCGGAACAGCGCCACTTCCAGAGCGAACAGAGCAGGCTGCGTGAAGCCCGTCTCGTTCAACCGGCCGTCGTCACCGAACAGCACATCCAGCAGCGGCAGTTCCAGCTGATCGCCGAACGCGGCCA
This sequence comes from Streptomyces sp. RKAG293, assembly GCF_023701745.1. Lineage (NCBI taxonomy): Bacteria > Bacillati > Actinomycetota > Actinomycetes > Kitasatosporales > Streptomycetaceae > Streptomyces > Streptomyces sp. RKAG293. The sequence goes on from NZ_JAJOZB010000001.1 coordinate 6,057,782, forward strand.
CCACATCGTCCAGCGCTGAGGCGAAGACGGGGAAGGCGGCGTACAGCTCACGCCCCATCCCCGCCCGCTGACTGCCCTGCCCGGTGAAGAGGAATCCCAACGGGCCGGAACCGGCCGTTCCGCGCACCGCTCCAGCCGCGGTGCCACCTTCGGCGAGCGTGGTCAGTCCGGCCAGTAGGCCGTCGCGGTCAGGGGCGACGACGCCAGCGCGGTGGGTGAAGGCCGCACGTGTGGTGGCCAGGGCGGATCCGATCGCCGCCGGGTCCAGCTCCGGATCGGCGAGGACGAAGTCGCGGAGCCGGGCGGCCTGGGCCTGGACGGCGTCGGGCGTCTTGCCGGACAGCACCCACGGCACTACGGGCAGTGCAGCGGCCGCAGCCTGTTCCGTCGAGACCTCTGCGGGGGCCTCTTCCACAATGACGTGGGCGTTCGTTCCGCTGATGCCGAAGGACGAGACACCCGCACGGCGCGGGCGCTCCCGCACCGGCCACGGCTGGGCCTCGGTCAGCAGCTCGACGTCACCGGCACTCCAGTCCACGTGCGAGCTGGGAGTGTCGACGCCGAGCGTGCGGGGCAGTTCCTCGTGGCGCATCGCCAGCACCATCTTGATGATGCCCGCGACACCGGCGGCGGCCTGCGTGTGGCCAAGGTTGGACTTGACCGAGCCGAGCCACAGCGGCTGACCGTCCGCCCGCTCCTGCCCGTACGTCGCCAGCAGCGCCTGCGCCTCGATGGGGTCGCCCAGCCGGGTGCCCGTGCCGTGGCCCTCGACGACGTCGACGTCACCCGTGGTGAGTGAACCGGCGGCCAGGGCTTGGCGGATCACGCGCTGCTGGGCGGGGCCGTTGGGGGCGGTCAGCTGGCTGCTGGCGCCGTCCTGGTTGATCGCGCTGCCGCGGACGACGGCCAGGACGCGGTGGCCGTTGCGCCGCGCGTCGCTGAGCTTCTCCAGGACGAGGACGCCGACGCCCTCGCCCCAGCCCGTACCGTCCGCCGCCTCCGCGAACGGCTTGCACCGGCCGTCGGCGGCGAGGCCGCGCTGGCGGCTGAAGTCGACAAAGGTATCCGGGGTGGTCATCACGGTGACGCCACCCGCCAGCGCCAGCGAGCACTCGCCGGCGCGCAGCGCCTGGCCGGCCAGGTGGACGGCGACGAGGGAGGACGAGCAGGCGGTGTCGACCGTCAGCGCGGGGCCCTCCAGGCCCAGGGCGTACGAGACCCGGCCGGAGACGACGCTGCCGAGGCCGCCGTTTCCGAGGTAGCCCGCGAGCTCCTCGGGCACGTCACGGAGGCGGGGCGCGAAGTCGTGGTACATGACGCCCGCGAACACCCCGGTCGAAGTGCCCTGCAGGCTCTCCGGGTCGATCCCGGCGCGCTCGAACGCCTCCCACGACGCCTCCAGCAGCAGCCGCTGCTGGGGGTCGGTCGCCAGGGCCTCGCGCGGGCTGATGCCGAAGAAGTCGGCGTCGAACCGGCCCGCGTCGTCGAGGAACGCGCCTTCCTTGGAGTACGTCTTGCCGATGGCAGCCGGGTCGGGGTCGTAGGCGTCGTACCAGCTCGGGCCGCGGTCCTCGGGGAAGTCCGCGATGGCGTCCCGGCCCGCGGCAAGCAGGTCCCACAGCCCCTCGGGACTGCGCACCCCGCCCGGGAAGCGGCAGGACATGCCGACGATCGCGATCGGGTCGTCGTCCGTCGACTGCCGGGCAGCGACAACGGCGGCGGCAGCGGAGGAGGTGGCCCCGCCGGTCTCGTCGCCGACGAGCTTCTCCCGCAGGTAGCGGGCGAGGGTGGTGGCGTTCGGGTAGTCGAAGGTGAGGGTCGCGGGCAGCCGCAGGCCGGTGGCCGTGCCGAGCCGGTTGCGGAGTTCGACGGCCGCGAGGGAGTCGAAGCCCAGCGTGCCGAAGCCGCGCGCGGGATCGACCGCGTCCGGCCCGGAGTGACCGAGCGCGGCCGCGACCTGCGTACGGACCAGCGAGAGCAGGAAGCGCTCCTGCTCCGCCGCCGGCAGACGGCCGAGCTGCTCCTGCAACGAGTCGCCGCCCGCCGATCCCGAGGCGGCGGCGAGCCGGGCCGGGGTTCGGACCAGGCCGCGCAGCACCGCGGGCACACCGTCGGCGGCCGCCCGGCGCCCGAGGGCGCCGGACTCCAGCCGCAGTGCCAGCACGTGGGCGTACTCCCCGCCCCAGGCCGCGTCGAACATCGCCAGACCTGCGGCGGCGCTGTGCGCCGGGGTCCCGGCACGCGCGGCCCGCTCCACGTCCTTCGCCGAGAGTCCTGCGCCCATTCCGCCGGTTTCGGGTGCCCATAGGCCCCAGCCGAGGGAGGTGGCGGGGAGTCCTTGGGTGCGGCGGTGGGTGGCGAGGGCGTCGAGGTAGGCGTTGGCGGCGGCGTAGTTGCCCTGTCCGGTGCCGTCGAACGTGGCGGCAGCGGACGAGAACAGCACGAACGCGTCGAGAGTGAGATGGGCGGTCAGTTCGTGCAGGTGCCGGGCGGCGTCTGCCTTCGGCGCCAGGACTTCCGCCAGGTGCTGCGGGGTGAGTGCGGCGAACGTCGCATCACGCAACACACCCGCCGTGTGGACGACGGCGGTCAGGGCCACCCCGTCCAGGAGCGCCGCCAGCGCGTCCCGGTCGGAGACGTCACACGCGGCGACCGTCACCGTCGCACCCAACCGCTCGAGTTCTGTGGTGAGTTCGGTGGCGCCGGGGGCGTCGGGACCGCGGCGGCTGGTCAGCAGCAGATCACGGATCCCGTACGCGGTGACCAGGTGCCGGGCCAGCAGCGCACCCAGACCACCGGTACCACCGGTGATCAGCACCGTGCCATCCGTACGCCACACCACCGCATCACCAGCAGCAGCCGGCACCGTACGGGCCAAGCGCGGGACGAGGATCTCCCCCCCACGAAGCGCCAGTTCAGGCTCACCCGAGACCAGCACAGCCTCAGGGATCTCATCGGTGTCGGAGTCCAACAGGACGATGCGACCCGGGTGCTCCGACTGCGCGGAACGGATCAGACCCCACACCGCCGCCTGACCCAGCTCCGCAACGTCCTCACCCGGCAGAACAGCCACCGCACCCCGCGTCACCACCACCAACCGCCGGTCGTCATCGACGGCCAACAAGGTTTGCAGTTCGGCGAGTACGGCCGTCAGTGCCTCGATCGGCTCGACCTGCGTAGGCACACGCACCAGCACCGTCTCACCGGCGGATTCCGTCCCGGCGGACCGGGGCACGGACCATTCCACGTGGTAGAGGTCCCGCATACCCGCAGCCTGGGAGGCCGTCAACTCGGCGGCCACGACCGGGCGCAGCACCAGCGCCCCGACGTCGGCGACCGGGCCGCCCTGAACGTCGGACAGGCGCAGCGAGTAGCCGGAGCCGGCCGGGGTGACGCGGACCCGGAGGGCGGTCGCGCCGGAGGCGTGCAGGACGACGTCGGTCCAGGCGAAAGGGAGCTCGGCGTTCTCACTGGGCCGGTCGATGCCGATGGCGTGCAGGGCGGCGTCGAGAAGGGCGGGGTGCAGGGCGTAGCCGGTGGCGTCGACACCCTCGGGCAGGGCGACCTCCGCGAAGACCTCCTCGCCCAGCCGCCAGGCGGCGCGCAGGCCCTGGAAGGACGGGCCGTAGCCGTATCCCTGGTCGCGCATCCGGTCGTAGGCGCCCTCGACCTCGATGGTCCGGGCGCCGGCGGGCGGCCATGCGTGGTCGGCCGGCGGGGCGGCGGCAGTCGCGTCCTCGGACCGCAGCAGGCCTTCGGCATGCTGCGTCCAGAGGGAGTCGTCCGTCCCGGAGGAGCGGGAGAAGATGCCCAGCGGCCGCTTGCCGTCCTGGCCGGGTTCCTCCACGACCAGCTGGAATTCGACCGCGCCGGAACCGTCGAGCAGCAGTGGCGCCTGGAGCGTCAGCTCCTCCAGCACGGGGCAGCCGACGCGGTCGCCGGCCTGGACGGCCAGCTCGACGAAGCCGGTGCCGGGGAGCAGCGCGGTGTCGCCCACCGCGTGGTCCGCGAGCCAGGGGTGCGTCTGCAGCGACAGCCGGCCGGTGAGCACCAGCCGGTCGGAGCCGGCCACCGCGACGACGGCGCCGAGCAGCGGATGCGCGGTGGCCTCGATCCCGAGGGCCGAGGGGTCGGCGGAACCGGACACGTCGTCCAGCCAGTAGCGCTCCCGCTGGAAGGCGTAGGTGGGCAGATCCAGCAGCGGGGTGGCGGCGCCGGTGCCGAAGAAGGCCCGCCAGTCGACCTCGGTGCCCTGCGTGTGCAGGTCGACGACGGACGACACGAGGGCCAGCGCCTCGTCCTGGCTGCGGCGCTGCGTCGCGATGAGGACGGCGTCGGTGACGCTCTCGGCACCCATGGCGGTGAGCACCGCGTCCGGTCCGAGCTCCAGGAACGTGGTGACGCCCTGGCTCTGGAGGGTGGTGACGGCGTCGGCGAAGCGCACGGCTTCGCGCACGTGCCGGACCCAGTACTCGGGGTCGGTCAGCTCCTCGGTGGTCGCGGCCTGCCCGGTCAGCGTCGACACGATCGGGATGGACGGTGCCGCGTACTCCAAGATGTAGGCGAAGCGCCGGAACTCGTCGAGCATCGCCTCCATGTGAACGGAGTGGAAGGCGTGGCTGACGGTCAGCCGCTTGGTCTTCCGTCCCAGAGCGTCGAAGTGCGCGATCACGGCAGCCACGGCGTCTTCGTCACCGGAGACGACGATGGAGGTGGGCCCGTTGACGGCCGCGATTCCTACCCTGTCGGTCAGCTGCGGCAGGACTTCGGCCTCGGTGGCCTGGATCGCCGCCATCGCACCACCGGAGGGGAGCTGCTGCATCAGCCGGCCACGCGCCGCAACCAGCAGCGCCGCGTCCTCCAGCGACCACACCCCCGCGACGTGCGCTGCGGCCAGCTCACCGATGGAGTGACCCGCCAGCACCTGCGGCCGGATACCCCACGACGTGAGCAGCCGGAACAGCGCGACTTCCAGCGCGAAGAGGGCGGGCTGGGTGTAGCCCGTCTCGTTCAGACGATCATCGTCGGCGAACAGCACGTCCAGCAGCGGACGGTCCAGGTGCTCGTCGAACGCTTCCGCGACGGCGTCCAGCGCCTCCGCGAACACCGGGAAGGCGGCGTAGAGCTCGCGTCCCATCCCGGCCCGCTGGCTGCCCTGCCCGGTGAAGAGGAACGCCAGATCACCCGCGCCGGCCACCGCGGTCTTGGCCTCGCCCTCAACGACCGCTCCCAGAGCGGCCAGCAGGCCCTCACGGTCCGCCGCCACCACCCCCACACGATGAGCGAAGCCCGCACGCGTCGTCGCCAACGCCGAACCCACCGACACCGGATCCAGACCCGCATCGGCCAGCACGAACTCCCGCAACCGGACCGCCTGAGCCTGCAACGCCTCCGGCGTCTTACCCGACAGCACCCACGGCACCACTGGAAGCTCGACAGCGGCGACAACCTCCGCCACGACCTCAGCCGGGGCCTCTTCCACGATCACATGCGCGTTCGTCCCGCTGATGCCGAAGGACGAGACACCCGCACGGCGCGGACGCTCCCGCACCGGCCACGGCTGCGCCTCCGTCAACAGCTCAACCGAGCCTGCCGACCAGTCCACGTGCGGTGTCGGTGTATCGACATTGAGGGTGGGCGGCAGCGTCTCGTGGCGCATCGCCTGCACCATCTTGATGATGCCCGCGACGCCCGCGGCGGCGGCCGTGTGCCCGATGTTGGACTTCACCGAGCCCAGCCACAGCGGGTGTTCGGCGTCGTGCCCCTGCCCGTACGTGGCGATCAGGGCCTGTGCCTCGATCGGGTCGCCGAGCTTCGTTCCGGTGCCGTGCGCCTCGACGGCGTCCACTTCCGCGGCGGTGAGGCCGCCGCTCGCCAGGGCCTGCTGGATGAGGCGCTGCTGGGAGGGGCCGTTGGGGGCGGTGAGGCCGTTGCTCGCGCCGTCCTGGTTGATCGCGCTGCTGCGCACGACCGCCAGCACGCGGTGGCCGTTGCGTCGCGCGTCGGAGAGCCGCTCGACGACGAGGACACCGACGCCCTCGCCCCAGCACGTTCCGTCGGCGGCCTCGGCGAACGGCTTGCAGTGTCCGTCGGGCGCGAGTCCGCGCTGCCGGCTGAACGCGGTGAAGGCGCCGGGGCTGGACATCACGGCGACGCCGCTCGCGAGCGCGAGCGAGCACTCGCCGGCGCGCAGCGACTGGACCGCGAGGTGCAGGGCGACGAGCGACGCGGAGCACGCGGTGTCGACCGTCAGCGTCGGGCCCTCCAGGCCCAGGGTGTAGGCGACGCGCCCGGAGATGACGCTGGTGGCGCTGCCGGTGAGCAGATATCCCTCGTAGCCCTCGGGCGCCTGGTGCAGCCGGGGTCCGTACTCCTGCGGTTCGGCCCCGACGAAGACGCCGGTCGCCGATCCGCGCAGCCCGGCCGGGTCGATGCCGGCCCGCTCGAACGCCTCCCAGGAGGTCTCCAGGGTGAGGCGCTGTTGCGGGTCCATGGAGGCGGCCTCGCGCGGGCTGATGCCGAAGAAGTCGGCATCGAACTCGGCCGCTCCGTAGAGGAAGCCGCCCTCCCGCGTGTACGTCTTGCCGGGCGCGTCCGGGTCCGGGTCGTAGAGGCCCTCCACGTCCCAGCCGCGATCGGTGGGCAGGGTGCCGATGGCGTCCCGGCCCGACACGACCAGGTCCCACAGCTGCTCGGGTGAGCTGATGCCACCCGGGTAGCGGCACGCCATGCCGACGATCGCGATCGGCTCGTCGAATGCGGAGCCGGAGCCGGAGCCGGAGCCGGCGGCCGAAGAGGGAACGGCGGCCGGTGAATCGGCTCCTGTACGGCCGTCGAACCGGACGCCGAAGGCCTCCCACATCAGCTGCCTGGCCAGCGCGGTCGGCGTCGGGTGGTCGAAGGCGATGGTGATCGGCAGGTCGAGCCCCGTCGCGTCGCTGAGCCGGCGGTGCAGATCGACGACGGCCAGCGAGTCGAAGCCGAGCTGCAGGAACGGCTGCGACAGGTCGAGCGGGAACTGTCCCTCCCGACCGGCCTTGCGCAGCGCCGCTTCCGCCTCCCTTCGGACCACCGCGAGAAGGCGTCGGTACTGCTCCGCCTCGGCCAGGCCGGCCAGTTCGGCCAGATCGACCAGCTCGGCCCGGTCGGCCGGATCGACGGCGGAGCCGTCTGCGGTGGACTCGTGGGATGCGGACTCGCTCATCACTGAACTCCAGTGTCGATTTCTGCGCGGGAAGAGATCAGGCGCGATGCCGACGTCACTTCACCGGCTCTGAGCAGGATTTCGGCCGGCGCGGGACGGCCGAGGAACAGCAGCAGGCTCGCGGTGGGCCCGTACGCGCCCACGTTGGGTACGGCGATCACGTCGCCGGGCCGCGGGAGGGGCATGCGGGCGGAGCGGGAGAGCAGGTCACCGGGGGTGCACAGCGGTCCGGCGAGGGTGACGACGGTCTCCTCCTCTTCATCCTCACCGTCCCGCCCGCCGGCCTTCGGCTCGACCGAGAGCGGCAGCAGCCGCCCCAGACCGGCCATGCCGCCGAGGGTGTTGATGCCCGCGTCCAGCACCGCGAAGGTCCGGCCGCGGCTCTGCTTGACGTTGGTGACCGTGGTCAGCAGCCGGCCGCTGTCGCCGACCAGATAGCGCCCCGACTCGCAGGCGATCTCCGGGACGCCCTGCCGCCAGCGCGGGAAGTGCTCGTCGAGGGTCTGCTCCAGTGCGGCGCGCAGATTCCCGTAGACGGGCCGGCCGCCGGGCACCGAGTACGGGGCGGCGAACCCCCCGCCGATGTCCAACAGGCGCAGCGGTGTGCCGAGTTCGGCCTCCAGGCGGGCCGCGCCGCGGATGGTCTCCTGGAACTCGGCGATGAGACTCGCCTCGTCCTTGGAGTTGCTGAGCGGGAAGAAGTGCGCGCCCGCGACCCGGATCCCCTCCACCGCGCGGATCTCCGGCAGCAGGTCGGAGAGACCTTCCGCGTCGAAGCCGAACTGGGAGGGCGTACCGGTCATCCGGATGCTGGTGGTGGCGGCGGCCGCCGCGCTGTTGACGCGGATCAGGGCGTCGGCGGTGGTGCCGTGGAGCACCGCCCGCGCGCCCAGCCGTTGCAGGTCGCCGAGCGACTCGACGGAGAAGGTGCGGACGCCCGCGGTCAGCGCGGCGGAGATCTCCTCCGCCGTCTTGCCGGGACCGGAGTAGAGGATCCGGTCGGCGCGGTGACCGGCTTCGAGCGCGGACGCCAGCTCGCCGGTCGAGCACACCTCGGCGCGGCACGCCCCGTCGCCCTCGCCGAGGGCGCGGACCAGCCCGGGGTGCGGGTTGGCCTTCAGGGAGTAGAAGAGGGTGAACTGCTCCGGCAGGGCGGCCCGCAGAGCGTCGCGGGCGGCGATGACGCGGTCCAGGTCGTAGACGTAGAGCGGTGATCCGTAGCGCGCGACCAGCTCTTCGTCGCTCACGACGGCCGTGGCCTCGGTGATGGTCATCCGGCGGCCAGCTCTTCCGCTACGAGCAGCGCCTCGAGCTGCTGCTTGGCGTTCTTGCCGTTGGCGGTCAGCGGGAAGTCGTCGATGACCTTGCACAGCGACGGGACCTTGACGGCCTCGAGCCGCTGCGCCAGCTCGCGCAGTACGGTCTGCGGCGGCAGGTCGGCGGCCACGAACAGCAGCAGGTCGCGGTCGGCGGTCGGCTTGAGGGCGGCGGCGTTCCGCACCCCCGGGATGTCCATGGCGGCGGCTTCGATCTCGATGGTGCTGACCCGCATGCCCTTGCGCTTGAACATGTCGTCGCGGCGGCCCTCGAAATACAGATAGCCGTCCGCGTCCAGCGAACCGTAGTCACCGGTGTGCAGGCGGGTGACGCCCGTCTCCGGGTCGGTGCGGAAGGTACGGGCGGTGATCTCGGGCAGCCGCCAGTAGCCGGCCATGACGTTCGGTCCGGTGACGGTGATCTCGCCGCTGCCGCCGGCCGGGACCTCGTTGCCCTCCTCGTCGAGGATGGTCACCTGGGTGCCCGGGAGCGGGCGGCCGGACGAGCCGGGCCGGGTGCGGTCCTCGTCGGGCGGCATGACGGTGATCCGCTTGCACTCGGAGATGCCGTACATCCGCACGACGCGGGCGTCGGGGAAGCAGCGCCACAGCCCGTCGATGATCCGCTGCTCCAGGGCCGCGCCGGTGCTGGTGAACATCCGCAGCTTGGTGGGGCGCGGGTCGCGCTCGGCGAGCCGGATCAGCGGGCCGCCGAGCGACGGGACGAGCGGCAGGATCGTCGCGCCGGTCTCGCGGATCAGGATGTGCAGCTTGGGGTCGGCCTCCCCGTCCGCGAGGACGAGTTCGGCGCCGGACAGGCAGGTCAGCAGTACCTGGAACAGGCCGTAGTCGAAGGAGAGCGGGACGCGGCAGAAGACGACGTCGTCCGCGCGGTAGCCGAGCACCTGGTTGATGGCGTCGGCGGCGAAGGACATCTGCGCGTGCGGGCAGACGATGCCCTTCGGGGTGGCGGTGCTGCCCGAGGTGTAGATGAGGACGGCGGGGGAGTCGACCGACGTCGCCTCGGACGTGACGCGCACCTCGGTGCCGGTGGCGGCGGCCCAGACGGCGCCCACCTCGTGCACGGGCACCTCCGTGAGCGCCTGGACGCCCTCGGCCAGCCCGTCCACGACCACGACCACCCGGGGCTCGCAGTTGGCGATGACGGCCCTGAGGTGGAACTCCTTCATCTCCGCGCTGATCGGCACGAGGGCCGCCCCGACACGGGAGGCGGCGTAGAGCAGCGCCACCATCTCGCGGACGTTCGGCAGCCGGACGACGATACGGTCGCCCGGGCCCACCCCCTGCTCACGCAGCCAGCCGGCGACGCTGTGGCTCTGCTGGACCAGGTCCTCCCAGGTCCAGGCGTCCCTGGAGTCGCGTACGGCGATGTTCCGGGGCCGCAGGGCCGCCGTCGTGTCCAGCAGTTCGTGCAGCAGCCGCCGGGTGTCGGCGACGCGGTCGGTGTGGTCGCTCACGGTGTCCACGATGGTCACGGTCATCTCCTTGTCAGCTGCGGATCCGGCCGCGGTCCAGCAGCGCCTCGGCGCGGGACCTGAGAGTGGACCGGTCGATCTTCCGGTTGGGGTTCATCGGGAACTCCTCCAGATGCTGGAAGAGCCGGGGGACCATCGCCTTGGGCAGGTCCGCGGTCAACCGGCGGGCCAGGTCGGCCGATGCGGCGGGCTCACCGGTGTAGAACGTGACGAGTTCGTGGCTGCCGCCGACGGCCGCGGCCACCGTGACGGCGTCCTCGACCCCCGGCAGCCGGCGCACGCTGTGGCTGACCTCGGAGAGCTCCACCCGCCAGCCCTGCACCTGCACCTGGTCGTCGGCCCGTCCCACGTAGGCGATCTCGCCGTCCGGGTACCGGCGTACGCGGTCCCCGGTCCGGTACCAGCGCCGCCCGTCGTGCTCCAGGAAACGGCCCGCGTCCTCGGCCGGGTCGAGGTAGCCCGAGAACATCTGCGGCCCGGTGATGCACAGTTCGCCCTCACCGGCGTCCGTCCGGCTCTCGCTCCCGCCGGCGTCGGTTCCGGTGTCCACCGATCCGTCCGGGGCGAGCAGCAGCTGGCGGAGGGAGTCGTGCACCGGGCCGATCGGGACGACGCCGTTGACGTATCGCTCGTCGGGGGTCGAGGGGGACAGCCGGTGCGCGGTCACGGTGATCGTCAGCTCCGTCGGCCCGTACAGGTTCTCCACCACGGAGTGCGGCGCGGCCCGCAGCCAGTCCTCCGCGTCCTGCCGGTGCAGCGGCTCGCCCGCGAACAGGCTCCAGCGCAGCCCGGGCAGCGCGCCCGGCGACAGGGCGCCGGTGCGGCGGGCCAGCGCGATGCCGCCCGGGGTCGAGAACCACACCGTCATCCGCTGCTCGGCCAGGAACTCCGGCAGGTTCCGGTACGCCTGCATGGGGATCGGGACGACACAGCCGCCCGCGCCCCAGGCGCAGAACAGGTCGAACATGGCGCAGTCGAAGGTCAGGTCGAAGGTCTGCGAGAACACGTCGTCGGGGCCGAAGCCGTACCGCGCGTCCAGCGTGCGGAAGTAGCTGTCGGCCGCGCGGTGGCTGGTGGGCACGCCCTTCGGGCGGCCGGTCGAGCCGGACGTGAACAGGATGTACGCGGTGTCCTCGGCACCGGCCGGCAGCGGCGCCGCGAGGGCGGTCTCCTGCGGGGTGGCCGTGATGAGGTCCGGGCGCGGTTCCGCGCCCGGGACGAGGACGAGCAGCGGGCCGTCCGCGGCGGTCCGGTCGTCCCAGTCCGCCGTCAGGGCGTCGAGGGCGGCCAGTCCGCGCCGGTCGGTGATCACCGCGTCGACGCCGGCCGCCGTCAGGATCGAACGGTTGCGGGCGGCGGGGAAGTCCGGGTTCACCGGGACCGCCACGGCGCCCAGGTAGAGGGCGGCCAGCAGTCCGATGTAGGCCTCGGGGGTCTTGGTGGCCAGGATGGCGACGACGCGCGGGCCGTGCGTCCCGGCGGGAGCCGCGTCACGGAGGGCGCCCGCCCAGGCCAGCGCGCTGTCGTGGGCCTCGGTGTAGCTGACGTCCCGGCCGCCGACCCGGAAGGCGGGACGGTCGGGGGCGATCGCGAGGCCGCGCAGGAACCGGCCGTGCAGGGTGTGGTCCAGGGCGGCCGCCGTCGGTCCGGTGGCTTCCGCCGCCGTCGTCGTCGATCCCGTCTCCGTGATCACGCTCATGTCAGACGCCTGCCTTGGGACGCATCGCGTGCTTCGGATCGGCCAGGACGACGTCGAAGTGGCGCACCGCGCACTCCACCCGGCTGAACAGGGCGTCGGGGCCGGCCACCACCAGCCGCGTCACCCCGCGCCTGCCCAGCTCGGCGAGGACCGCCGGCCAGTCCACCGGCTGCACGAAGTGGTCCCGGAGCATCGTCCTGAGCCCCTCGGCGGTGTCGATGAGCCGGCCGTCCTGGTCGGCGAGCACCGGCAGTTCGGGGTCGCGCAGCGGCAGGGCGTCGATGACCTCGACGGCGGCCCGGTCACGCAGCCCGGTGAAGAGCGAGGAGTGCATCGGCGGGCGCATCGCGTACAGCGGCAGCGAACCGATCTTCCGCAGCCGGCCGGTGAACGCCTCCAGATGCTCCTCGCGCAGCGAGATCATCTCGAAGCCCTTGTCGAGGCGGCAGGACAGGTCGTACCACTCGCCCCGCTCGTCCATCCCGGCGAGCAGCTCGCGCAGCCCGTCGACGGGAGCCCGGACGAAGGACTGGGTGACCACGTCCCGGTGCTCGGTGGCGAAGTAGTCGGCGGTGCAACGGGCCAGCCGGGCCGTCATCACCACCGCGTCGGGGAAGTCCAGCGCACCGCAGAACGCCATCAGCGGCTTCTCGCCGAAACTGGGCCCCGCGCAGATCCCGGCCTCGGCGCCCAGCTCGGCGCGGGCCCACTGGGCGAGCGCCGTCGAGGCGACCATGAAGGCGACCTGCGCCGCCTCCGAATAATCCTCGCCGGACTCACGGAACCGGTCGAACACCGAGTAGCCCAGGGCCTCGTCGGCGATCGGCAGGAGATCGCGGGCAAAGGTATTCAGAAGCAGAAACCTGCCCAGGTCGGAGAAACGGGTGGGACCCATTCCTGGAAACACCATTGCCGTAGTCATCGCTGAAACCCGCCTTGTCGCGAACTGGCCTCGTCCGGTCTTTTCTACGGGCTGTCGCAAGGGGGAGTAACCCCTATGTCTCCCCGCCCGCTCCCCTTAGCAACACCCATACCGGACAGGGAATAGGGGTGGGCTGCCGGAGGGTAGGGGGTCGATGCTGTGGCACCTGCTTCGACGCCGCGGCTTCAATGAGGTTCAGGCTGTTTCATCAATCGCTGCAATCGCCTGACCGAGTGGACCTGACCGAGTGGATGGGTGAACCGAACCATGACCATTGCCGAGGACATCACCTCGACCGGGCCGCAGACGCTGGCCCCGGTGACGGGACAGCTCCCGCCACCGCGGCAGGACCCGAGGTCCCGGGTCGCGCTGCTCAACCTGGTCAAACAGACGGTCAGGGACGGACCGGGGCCGCGCGCGACGGAACAGCAGTGGGCCAAGGGCAAACTGACCGTTCACGAACGGCTGGAACTGCTCTTCGACGAGGGCACGTTCACCGAGATCGAACCGCTGCGCCGGCACCGTGCCACCGGCTTCGGGCTGGAGAACAAGCGCCCCTACACCGACGGTGTGGTGACCGGCTGGGGCGAGGTCATGGGCCGCACGGTCTTCGTCTACGCCCATGACTTCCGGATCTTCGGCGGCTCGCTGGGCGAGGCCCACGCCGAGAAGATCCACAAGGTGATGGACCTGGCAGAATCGGCCGGCGCACCCCTGGTCAGCCTCAGCGACGGCGCCGGGGCCCGCATCCAGGAAGGCGTCACCGCGCTCGCCGGCTACGGCGGCATCTTCCGCCGCAACGTCCGCTCGTCGGGCGTCATCCCGCAGATCAGCGTGATGCTCGGCCCGTGCGCGGGCGGCGCCACCTACTCCCCGGCCCTCACCGACTTCGTCTTCATGGTGCGCGGCACCTCGCAGATGTACATCACCGGGCCCGACGTGGTGCAGGCCGTCACCGGCGAGAAGATCTCCCACGACCAGCTCGGCGGCGCCGACGTGCACGCGTCCGTCTCCGGCGCGGCCCAGTTCGTCTACGAGGACGAGGCCGAGTGCCTCGCCGAAGTCCGCTACCTGCTCTCGCTGCTGCCCTCGAACAACCGGGAACTGCCGCCGGCCGTCACCACGGCCGACCCGGCCGACCGCCGCAACGAGTCGCTGCTGGAACTGGTGCCGGCCGACGCCACCCGCGCCTACGACATCCGGCCGGTGATCGAGGAGATCGTCGACGACGGCGACTTCTTCGAGGTGCACGCCGCCTGGGCCACCAACATCGTCTGCGCGCTGGCGCGGCTGGACGGCCAGGTGGTCGGCATCGTGGCGAACCAGCCGGCGTCCCTGGCGGGCGTCCTGGACATCAACGCCTCGGAAAAGGCCGCGCGGTTCGTCCAGATGTGCGACTCGTTCAGCATTCCGCTGGTCACCCTCGTCGACGTGCCGGGCTTCCTGCCCGGCAGCGCGCAGGAGCACGGCGGCATCATCCGGCACGGCGCGAAGCTGCTGTACGCGTACTGCAACGCCACCGTGCCGCGGATCCAGGTCATCCTCCGCAAGGCCTACGGCGGTTCGTACATCGTCATGGACTCGCGGTCCATCGGCACCGACCTGTCCTTCGCCTGGCCGACCAACGAGATCGCGGTCATGGGCGCGGAGGGCGCCGCCAACGTCGTCTTCCGGCGCGAGATCGCCGCGGCCGACGACCCGGACGCGGTCCGCGCCGAGCGCATCAAGCAGTACCAGGAGGAACTGATGCACCCCTACTACGCGGCGGAGCGCGGTCTTGTCGACGACGTCATCGACCCCGCGGAGACCCGTTCGGTGCTGATCCGCTCGCTGGCGATGCTCCGCACGAAGCACGCCACGCTCCCGTCCCGCAAGCACGGAAACCCGCCGGTGTGACGGCCATGACGACACCGAGCGCACCGGCCGCGGAAGAGCCGGCAGCAGATGTGGGCGCCGACGAACTGCTCATCCAGTTCGTCCGCGGCGAGCCGGACGACGAACAGGTGGCCGCCGCGACGGTGGCCCTCCTCGCCGTCCTCCGGCAGAAGGCCGTGGCCGACGACGACCAGGGCGGACGGGGCGGGCAGAGCAGCCGGCCGCCGCGCTGGACCCCCGATGGCTACAGCCCGCCGGGCGCCTGGGCCTACGGCTGACCGACACCAACCTTCCGCCTGTGCCCCGGATCCGCTGAGGATCCGGGGCACGGTCATGTCACCGTGGCCGCCGCACGGTCATGTCCCCCGTGGCCGCCGTGGGCGGAGCCGGGCAGCGACGCAGTACCGAACCGGGGCAACACTGAACCCACCGCCTCACTCACTGAGGCGGTGGGACGGTGGGGGGAGCGTTGGCGCGGGTTGGGGTCAGGCCGTCTGGTGCGCGCGGCGCGCGGCGACGGCCTTCGGGTAGCGGATCGTGAAGAGCACGGGGATCACGAAGCTGGCGACCTTGACGACGATCATGGGTGTCGTCGCGTGCGCGTCGGCGCGGATGATGAAGGCCAGCACGACGGCGGCGGCCGCGAAGGCGAGCCCCCACACCTGCGTGATGACGGCGTTGGTCCGGTAGAACGCCTCCGTGCGGGCGACCTTCTCCGGTACGAGTTTGCGTGCGATGCCGAGGGTGAACGGCCGACGGATGAGCAGCGAGCCCCAGGCGGTGAGGGCGAGCCACGCGTCGACAAGAGCCGGCCCGTAACGGACCAGATCCGAGTCCGGTTGCGCGTAGGACAGCCAGGCGATCCCCGCGAAGAACACGAACGCGCTGGTCTCGATCACCATCTCGTCCCAGTTCTTGCCGGACTTGCGATCGCGCCAGATCACCACTGTGGCGATCCCGAGCCCGACCAGTGCACCCTTGCGCCAGTCATCGCTTGTGGCGACGAAGGCATAGGCGATCCACGGGAGGAAGCTGATGAGGTAGCGGGTCATGGATAGCTCCTTTCTCGCATCCATTGCGACAGGTGGGACTAAAGCGCCCCTAAAGCGATCCACGGCCCGCAAGGGCGTCAAAAAAGGCTACCCCCGTTGGGCGGGCCGTGCACAGGTTTCGCTTTAGCCGTCCGCAAGGAGCCGATCGCACGCTCTCGTGGATATCGCTCCACGGTCCACCGGAGCGTTGGATACGCATCTGGAGGAATCCATGGCCCGCCGCCTTTTCACGTCGGAATCGGTTACCGAGGGACACCCCGACAAAATCGCCGACCAGATCAGTGACTCCGTACTCGACGCACTCCTCGGGCAGGACCGCACCGCCCGGGTCGCTGTCGAAACCCTGATCACGACCGGTCAGGTGCACATTGCCGGCGAGGTCACCACGTCCGCGTACGCCGATATTCCGGCGATCGTGCGGCAGACGGTGCTGGATATCGGGTACGACTCGTCCGCGAAGGGATTCGACGGGGCTTCGTGCGGTGTGTCGGTCTCCATCGGTGCGCAGTCCCCGGACATCGCGCAGGGCGTCGACGCGGCGTACGAGTCGCGGGTGGAGGGCGGCGAGGACGACCTCGACCGTCAGGGCGCCGGTGACCAGGGCCTGATGTTCGGGTACGCGTGCGACGACACGCCCGAGCTGATGCCGCTGCCTATCGCCCTCGCCCACCGCCTCTCCCGCCGGCTCTCCGCGGTCCGCAAGAGCGGCCGGCTGGCGTATCTGCGCCCGGACGGCAAGACCCAGGTCACCATCGAGTACGACGGCAGCAAGGCCGTCCGCCTCGACACCGTCGTGATCTCCAGCCAGCACGCGCCCGACATCAGCCTGGACTCCCTGCTGGCCCCGGACATCCGGGAGTTCGTCGTGGAGCCGGAGCTCGAAGCCCTCGGCCTCACCCTGTCGACGGAGGGCTACCGGTTGCTCGTCAACCCGACCGGGCGGTTCGAGGTGGGTGGTCCGATGGGTGACGCGGGGCTGACCGGCCGGAAGATCATCGTCGATACGTACGGCGGGATGGCCCGGCACGGTGGCGGCGCGTTCTCCGGCAAGGACCCGTCCAAGGTGGACCGTTCGGCCGCCTACGCGATGCGCTGGGTCGCCAAGAACGTCGTCGCCGCCGATCTGGCGACGCGCTGCGAGGTCCAGGTCGCCTACGCCATCGGCAAGGCCGCCCCCGTCGGGCTGTTCGTCGAGACGTTCGGCACCGAGACCATCCCCGTGGCCCGCATCCAGGACGCCGTCAGCCAGGTCTTCGACCTGCGCCCGGCCGCCATCGTGCGCGACCTCGACCTGCTGCGGCCCATCTACGCGCAGACCGCCGCCTACGGCCACTTCGGCCGGACGGACGCCGACTTCACCTGGGAGTCCACCGACCGGGCGGCCAAACTCCGCCAGGCCGCCGGTCTCTGACAGCCGGCCGAGGAAGAGCACCGGAGGAGTGAGTGACTGAGATGCGCACCGCCATCACAGGATCCATCGCAACCGACCATCTGATGGTCTTCCCCGGTCGGTTCACCGACCACCTGGTCGCCGACCAGCTCCAGAACGTCTCCCTGTCCTTCCTCGCCGACACCCTGGAGGTCCGGCGGGGAGGGGTGGCGGCGAACATCGCGTTCGGCATGGGCCAGCTCGGCCTCGCCCCGGTACTGGTCGGCGCGGTCGGCCCGGACTTCGCCGACTACCAGGTCTGGCTCAAGCAGCACGGCGTCGACACCGACTCCGTCCAGGTCTCCCACGAGCACCAGACGGCCCGCTTCGTCTGCACCACCGACTCGGTGCAGAACCAGATCGCCACGTTCTACGCGGGCGCCATGGCCGAGGCCCGCCGGATCGCCCTCGCCCCCGTCACGGAACGCGCCGGCGCCCTCGACCTGGTCGTCATCGCCCCCAACGACCCCGAGGCGATGCTCCGGCACACCGCCGAATGCCGTGAGCTGGGCATTCCCTTCGCGGCCGATCCGTCGCAGCAACTCGCGCGCCTGGACGGCGAGTCGGTGCGGCTGCTCCTCGACGGCCCGCGCTTCCTCTTCAGCAACGAGTACGAGGCGGCGCTCCTCCAGGAACGCACCGGCTGGAGCGCGGACCAGGTGCTCCAGCGCGTCGGCACCTGGATCACCACGCTCGGCGCCAAGGGCGTCCGCATCGAGCGCGCGGGCGAAGCCCCGATCCTCGTACCGGCCGCCCCGACCACCGGCGCCACCGAACCCACCGGGGTCGGCGACGCCTTCCGCGCCGGGTTCCTCGCCGGCGTCTCCTGGGATCTCACCCTGCGGCGCTCGGCCGAACTGGGCTGCGCGCTGGCCACCGTCGTCCTCGAATCGGTCGGCACCCAGGAGTACCACCTGGACCGCACCGACCTCCTCAGCCGGCTGCGGACCGGCTACGGCACCGCGTCCGCCACTGAGCTCGAACCGCGGCTGTCCTATTTGGCGAGGTCCCTGTGAGCGTGAGCCAGAAGAGCCAGAGGAACCAGAAGAGTCAGAAGAGCCAGGAGAGCCAGGAGAGCCGGGAGAGGGTGCGGCTGCTGCGGGACGCGTTCGCGTCGCGGGTGGTGGTGGGCGATGGCGCGATGGGCACGATGCTGCAGGCGCAGGACCCGTCGCTGGACGACTTCGAGAACCTGGAGGGCTGCAACGAGGTTCTGAACGTGACGCGGCCGGACATCGTCCGGTCGGTGCACGAGGAGTACTTCGCGGTGGGTGTCGACTGCGTCGAGACCAACACCTTCGGTGCGAACCTGGCGGCGCTGGGGGAGTACGACATCCCCGGCCGCATTCATGAACTCTCGCTCTCCGGCGCCCGGTTGGCCCGTGAGGTGGCGGACGGTTTCGCCACGCCGGACCGGCCGCGCTGGGTGCTGGGCTCCGTAGGACCCGGCACCAAGCTCCCGACCCTCGGCCACGCGCCCTATGCGCTGCTGCGGGACGGCTACGAGGAGAACGTCGCCGGCCTCATCGACGGCGGCGCGGACGCGATCCTGGTGGAGACCACCCAGGACCTGCTCCAGACCAAGGCCGCCATCGTCGGCGCCCGGCGGGCGATGAGCTCCGCAGGCATCCAGCTGCCGCTGATCTGCCAGGTCACGGTGGAGACGACGGGCACGATGCTGCTGGGTTCCGAGATCGGCGCGGCGCTGACGGCGCTGGAGCCGCTCGGCATCGACATGATCGGCCTGAACTGCGCCACCGGCCCCGCCGAGATGAGCGAGCACCTGCGCTATCTCGCCCGGCACGCCCGTATCGCCGTCTCCTGCATGCCGAACGCCGGGCTGCCAGTGCTGGGCAAGGACGGCGCGCACTACCCGCTGTCGCCGGAGGAGCTCGCGGACGCCCACGAGACGTTCGTGCGCGAGTACGGGCTGTCCCTGGTGGGCGGCTGCTGCGGCACCACCCCTGAGCACCTGCGGCAGGTCGTGGAGCGGGTGCGGGGCCTGGAGCTGTCGCCGCGCGATCCGCGCCCGGAGCCGGGTGCGGCGTCGCTCTACCAGACGGTGCCGTTCAAGCAGGACGCGTCGTATCTCGCGATCGGTGAGCGGACGAACGCCAACGGGTCGAAGAAGTTCCGTGAGGCCATGCTGGAAGGCCGCTGGGACGACTGTGTCGAGATGGCCCGCGACCAGATCCGCGAGGGTGCGCACCTGCTGGACCTGTGCGTGGACTACGTGGGCCGTGACGGTGCCGCGGACATGGCCGAGGTCGCCGGTCGCTTCGCGACGGCGTCGACGTTGCCGATCGTACTGGACTCCACCGAAGTGCCCGTCCTGCGGGCGGGGTTGGAGAAGCTCGGTGGCCGGGCGGTCATCAACTCCGTCAACTACGAGGACGGCGACGGCCCCGAGTCCCGGTTCGCGCAGATCACGGCGCTGGCCGCCGAGCACGGCGCCGCGCTGATCGCGCTGACCATCGACGAGGAGGGTCAGGCACGGACCCCGGAGCACAAGGTCGCCATCGCCGAGCGGCTGATCGAGGACCTGACCACCAACTGGGGCATCCTCGAATCGGACATCCTGGTGGACTGCCTGACGTTCACGATCGCGACCGGCCAGGAGGAGTCCCGTAAGGACGGCATCTCGACGATCGAGGCCATCAGGGAGCTGAAGCGCCGCCATCCCCTGGTACAGACGACCCTGGGTCTGTCGAACATCTCCTTCGGCCTCAACCCCGCCGCCCGTGTCGTGCTGAACTCGGTCTTCCTCAACGAGTGCGTGGAAGCCGGCCTCGACTCCGCCATCGTGCACGCCAGCAAGATCGTGCCGATCGCCCGGATCCCCGAGGAGCAGCGGGAGATCGCCCTCGACCTGGTCTACGACCGGCGTCGTGAGGGCTACGACCCGTTGCAGGCCTTCCTGGCGGCCTTCGAGGGTGTCGACATGAAATCGGTGAAGGCGGGGCGTGCGGAAGAGCTGGCCGCGCTGCCGCTGGACGAGCGCTTGCAGCGGCGGATCATCGACGGTGAGAAGAACGGCCTGGAGCAGGATCTCGATGAGGCGCTGACCGTTCAGTCGGCTCTGCAGATTGTCAACGACACGCTGCTGGAGGGCATGAAGGTCGTCGGTGAGCTGTTCGGCTCCGGTCAGATGCAGTTGCCGTTCGTGCTGCAGTCCGCGGAGGTCATGAAGACCGCGGTGGCGTATCTGGAACCGCATATGGAGAAGTCCGACGCGGAGGGCAAGGGCACCATCGTGCTCGCCACGGTTCGCGGCGACGTCCATGACATCGGCAAGAACCTCGTCGACATCATCCTGTCGAACAACGGCTACAACGTCGTGAACCTCGGGATCAAGCAGCCGGTGGCGGCGATCCTGGACGCGGCCACCGAGCACAAGGCCGACGTGATCGGCATGTCGGGTCTCCTCGTGAAGTCCACCGTGATCATGAAGGAGAACCTGCAGGAGCTCAACCAGCGCAAGATGGCCGCCGACTATCCGGTGATTCTGGGTGGAGCGGCGCTGACCCGCGCCTATGTCGAGCAGGACCTGCACGAGATCTACGAAGGCGAGGTCCGCTACGCCCGCGACGCCTTCGAGGGCCTGCGGCTGATGGACGCGCTGATCGCCGTCAAGCGCGGCGTCCCCGGCGCCACCCTCCCCCCGCTCAAGCAGCGCCGCGTCGCCGCCGTGGACCGTCCCGCACGCGGTCCGGTGACCCCGGAACTGCTGCCCGCCCGCTCCGACGTGGCGGCCGACAACCCCGTCCCGAAGGCGCCGTTCCTGGGGACGCGGATCGTGAAGGGCATTCCGCTCGCGGAGTACTCCTCCTGGCTGGACGAGCGGGCCACGTTCATGGGCCAGTGGGGGCTGAAGTCCGGCCGTGGGGGCGGGCCTTCGTACGAGGAGCTGGTCGAGACGGAGGGCCGGCCGCGGCTGCGGATGTGGCTGGACCGGCTGCACACCGAGAACATGCTCGAAGCGGCCGTGGTCTACGGCTACTTCCCCTGTGTGTCCAAGGGCGACGACCTGATCATCCTGGACGAGAAGACCGGCGGCGAGAGCCACCGCTTCACGTTCCCCCGCCAGCACCGCGACCGGCACCTCTGCCTGTCGGACTTCTTCCGCCCCGAAGGCAGCGGTGAGCCGGACGTCATCGCGCTCACCGTCGTGACCATGGGGAACAAGGTCTCCGAGGTGGCGAACGAGCTGTTCGCCGCCAACGCCTACCGCGACTATCTCGAACTGCACGGCCTTTCCGTCCAGTTGACCGAGGCGCTGGCCGAGTACTGGCACGCCCGGGTCCGCTCCGAGCTGGGGATCGCGGGCGCCGACCCGGACAACCTGGACGCGATGTTCCGCACCGAGTACCAGGGCTGCCGCTACTCGCTCGGCTATCCGGCCTGCCCGGACCTGGAGGACCGCGCCAAGATCATGGACCTGCTCAAGCCGGAACGCATCGGCGTCGTCCTCTCCGAGGAGTTCCAGCTGCACCCGGAACAGTCCACCGACGCGATCGTCATCCACCACCCGGAAGCCAGCTACTACAAGGCGTAAGGAGGACCGTGCCCACCATGTCGACCACGCTGACCAGCAACAACCTGCGCGATGTCCTCGCCGCCGGGCAGCGCACGTTCTCGTTCGAGTTCTTCCCCCCGAAGACGGACGCGGGCGAGCGCGTCCTGTGGGACGCGATCCGCCGCATCGAGGCCGTCGGACCCACCTTCGTGTCCGTCACCTACGGCGCCGGCGGCTCCTCCCGCGACCGGACCGTGGACGTCACCCGGCGCATCGCCACCGAGACGACGCTGCGCCCGGTCGCCCATCTGACCGCGGTCGGCCACACGGTGGCGGAGCTGCGGCAGATCGTCGGCCGGTACGCGGACGCCGGGATCCGCGACGTCCTCGTCCTGCGCGGCGACCCGCCGGGCGACCCGCGCGGCCCGTGGCAGCGGCATCCCGGGGGCCTGGACCACGCGGCGGACCTCGTCGAACTCGTCCGCTCCATCGGTGACTTCAGCATCGGCGTGGCGGCCTTTCCGGAACGCCACCCCCGCTCCCTGAACTGGGACGACGACATCCGGCACTTCGTCGACAAGTGCCGGGCGGGCGCCGACTACGCCATCACCCAGATGTTCTTCGACGCGGACGACTATCTGCGGCTGCGGGACCGGGTGGCCGCCGCGGGATGCGACACCCCGATCATCCCGGAGATCATGCCCGCCACCGACGTCCGGCAGATCCGGCGCTTCGCGGAGCTGAGCGACGCGACCTTCCCGCCCGGGCTGGCCGAGCAGCTGGCGGCGGCGCAGCACGACCCGGAGAGCGCCCACCGGATCGGGGTCGACCACGCGACGCGGCTGGCCCAGCGCCTGCTCGACGAAGGCGCCCCCGGCCTGCACTACATCACCCTCAACCGGTCCACCGCGACGCTTGAGATCCACCAGAACACAAGGAGCGCAGATGCCGTCCCTCACCGCCGCTGATTTCAAGGTCGCGGACCTCTCCCTCGCCGCGTTCGGCCGCAAGGAGATCATCATGGCCGAGCACGAGATGCCCGGTCTGATGTCGATCCGCGCCGAGTACGCGGCGTCCAAGCCGCTGACCGGCGCGCGGATCACCGGCTCGCTGCACATGACGATCCAGACCGCCGTCCTCATCGAGACCCTGGTCGCGCTGGGCGCCGAGGTCCGCTGGGCGTCCTGCAACATCTTCTCCACCCAGGACCACGCGGCGGCGGCGGTCGCGGTGGGCCCGAACGGCACCCCCGAGGACCCGCGGGGCACCCCCGTCTTCGCCTGGAAGGGCGAGACGATGGAGGAGTACTGGTGGTGTGCCGAGCAGGCCGTCACCTGGCCCGACGGCGGCCTGAACATGATCCTGGACGACGGCGGCGACGTCACCCTCCTCATCCACAAGGGCGTCGAGTTCGAGAAGGCCGGCGCCGTCCCGGACTCCGCCGAGGGCGACTCCGAGGAGTACGGCTACATCCTCGACCTGCTGCGCCGCACCCAGACGGAGAGCCCCGGCAAGTGGACCACCGCGGCCGCCCTCATCAAGGGCGTCACCGAGGAGACCACGACCGGCGTCCACCGGCTCTACGAGATGCAGCGCGACGGCGGTCTGCTCTTCCCCGCGATCAACGTCAACGACTCCGTCACCAAGTCGAAGTTCGACAACAAGTACGGCTGCCGCCACTCGCTCATCGACGGCCTCAACCGCGCCACCGACGTCCTGATCGGCGGCAAGGTCGCCGTCGTCCTCGGCTACGGCGACGTCGGCAAAGGCTGCGCGGAATCGCTGCGCGGCCAGGGCGCCCGGGTCGTCATCACCGAGATCGACCCGATCTGCGCACTGCAGGCGGCCATGGACGGCTACCAGGTCACGACCCTGGAGGAGGTCGTCGCCGAGGGCGACATCTTCGTGACGACGACCGGCAACAAGGACATCATCATGGCCGCCGACATGGCCAGGATGAAGCACCAGGCCATCGTCAGCAACATCGGCCACTTCGACAACGAGATCGACATGGCCGGCCTCGCCAAGGTCCCCGGCATCGTCAAGGACGAGGTCAAGCCCCAGGTCCACACCTGGAAGTTCCCCGACGGACACACCATCATCGTCCTGTCCGAGGGCCGCCTGATGAACCTCGGCAACGCGACCGGTCACCCCTCCTTCGTGATGTCGAACAGCTTCGCCAACCAGACGATCGCCCAGATCGAACTCTTCACCAAGACCGCCGACTACCCCATCGGCGTCTACGTGCTCCCCAAGCACCTCGACGAGAAGGTCGCCCGCCTCCACCTCGACGCCCTCGGCGTCAAACTCACCACCCTGCGCCCGGAGCAGGCCTCCTACATCGGCGTCCCGGTCGAGGGCCCGTACAAGGCGGACCACTACCGGTACTGATCGCGCCCGGTTGATTCACCCGGTTGAATCACCCGGTAGCGGTGGGTGGAAAGCGTGACGTGACGGGCGCTGCGGGGTTCATCTCCATGTGAACGGAACCTCGCAGGCCCGGCCGCCGCGCTTCAACCTCCGCCTCCCTGTGTCTCTTCGGGCGCTCGCCGATCCGGCCGCGGTGCTGGCGGGGGCCGTCCTCGTCGGGGTGCGGGCGCTGCGGCTCGGGCAGTGGACCGTCGACGACGCGGCCATCACGTACGCCTACGCGCGCAGCATCGACGAGGGGTACGGCCCGGCCCAGCAGGCCGGCGCCCCGCCGGTGGAGGGGTACTCCAACCCGGCGTGGCTGGCGCTGCTGGTGGCCGGGCGGCGGCTGCGGCTGTTCGACCACGGGGCGCTGTTCGGGGTCTCGGACCTCGTGTGGTTCCCCAAAGCGCTGGCGCTGCTGTGCGTGATCGGGATGCTGGCCGCGGTCTCGTTCGCGGCGCGGGCGGTGCTGCCGGGGCGGGCGTGGGCCGTGACGCTGCTCGCCGGTGCGGCGATGGCCGGGAACTTCTCGCTGGTGGTCTGGCTGTTCTCCGGACTGGAGAACCCGCTGTACGGCCTCGCCGTCACCGCCCTCGCGGCCGTCCTGGCCCGGTCCGCCGTCCGTGACGACCTGCTGCGGCCGGGCACCGCCGTCGCGGCCGGCCTCCTCACGCTGCTCGCCGCGCTCACCCGCCCGGACGGCATCATCTACGCGGCCGCGTACCCCCTGACGACGCTGCTGCTCGTGCGCCGCCGGCGCATGGCCCGTGCGATCGCTTTGTCGACAGCGGCTTTCGCTCTCCCCTACGCGTCTCATCTGCTCTGGAGACATGCGGAGTTCGGCCGCTGGGTCCCCAACACCGCGGTCGCGAAGGCCCAGCGGGCGCCGGACCTGGCCGGTCTCGCGCACACCACCGAGCTGCTCTCGTTCGCCGGCTGGACCCTGGTCCTCGCCGCACTGGCCTGCACGGCCGCCGCACTCGCCCGCCCGGGTCCCGGCCGCCGGGCGCTGCTCGCCGTACTCGTCCCGCTGGCCCTCGCCCTGACCGCCTACGGGACGCTGCAGCGCGACTGGATGGCCCTCTACCGTTTCGCGACCCCGGTATGGACGCTCGCCGCCTTCGCCGGCGCGCTGGCCGCCGTCACCGTCTGGGACCGCGAACGGCCGCGCGGACGCGCGGTCCTGGCGGCGGCGCTCCTCGTCGGATCCGTCCTGTCACTGGCGGCACAGCGGCCCCGCGCGGCGGAGTTCCGGGCCGACCCGACGCTGTCGATGTGCTTCGTCGCCGACCGCTACGGCCGGCTGTTCAACAGCTACGCCGACCGGCTCGCCCTCCCGCCCGACGCCGGCCTCCTGCTCCCCGACCTCGGCGGCACCCTCCTGACGAGCCGCCTCCGTGTCACCGATCTCGCGGGTCTCACCGACCCGGCCATCGCGGACGCCTACGCGGCGAACGACACGACCCGCCTGCGCACCTACGTCTTCGACACCGTGCGCCCCACCTTCATCCACGTCCACAACCCCTGGGCGGCCATCTCCGGCCTCACCCCGGAAGCCCTCACCGCCCACGGCTACGTCCCGCTCTCCACCCGGACGGACACCGGCGACTGGATCCGCCACGACGCCGTCCCCGACCCCGCCCGCCTCACAGCCCTCCAACACACCACCCTCCCCGCCATCCCCCGATCCACCCACCTCCGCACCACGGCCCCCACCCACCCCTGCGGCCCCCGCCTCACCCCGGCGCCCTGACCGTCACCGTCACCGTCACCGTCACCGTCACCGTCACTGTCACCGCTCAGGATCCGGCTGCTCCCGCCTGGCGTCCGGGATGCCGATCGGCATCTGCAGATCCGCGTTGACCTGGCCGCCCAGCGTCATGACGTTCAACGTCGCCGAATTCTCATTGGCGATCGCCTTCTCCACCCGCCCCACGAGCGTGACGAACGCCTTCCCGTCCGCCAGCCCGGCGTACGGCCCCACCTTGGTCTGGAAATAGACCCGCTCATGCCCCAGCAGCTGCTCTGTCGACCGGTAGTTCTTCCACTGCTCCCGATACCGGTACACGCTCTCCAGCGACACCGACACGACCACCACCAGGCTGAGCACGGTCGCAGTGAGCCGCGAGAACGGCAGATCGACATTGACCAGCACCGGCACCAGCGCCCCACCGACCACCGACAGCGTCCGCATCCGCAGATGCATGGCCTTGGTCCTGACCGCTTTCCGGTCGTACCACTTCTGATACTGGGCCAGCCTGGTCTCGAGGTACCGCTCCGGCGTCATCGGCTCGACCGCCGAACCCCCGTAAGTCCCGCTGGAACTGGACGCGTTGTCATCGCTCTCCGACATGGCAGGGAGTAGACCCCCACGCCCCACCCGAGTCAACCACCCCCACCCCCACCCCGCCCGTGGTCTCGATCAACCGTTGGCGCGCCTGCTCCAGCCGTTCGTCGTAGTCCGGCATGAAGGCCTCGGGCAGTGTCGATTCCAATGAGCCAGAGTTGAGGCAGCAGGCCGGCCTGAGGAAAGCTTCGTGGATGTCGTCGCCGATCTCCCAGCGGATGCGCAGGCGACGGAACCAGTCGGGAGCCGGACGGAACGAAGCGCCCACCGCAGACGCATTGCCATCGGCTCAGGGGTCTTCGACGGGGTCGCAGTCCGACGGAGAGGGAGACCCCTTCCGGTCTCGTCCCATCATCCAGGCCATGACCGGAATGCCGACCAGGCCGATGGGCACAATGGCGAACGGCGCCGGGACGAACACGATGCCGACCACTGCCAGAGGGAGCGCGACGGCCAATACCTTCACCAGTACCGATGGACGACGCACCACGCGTCGCAGGACATCGTGGAAACTCTCCCCGCCGCCTGCACGCTCCCGGCGCAGGCGCTCCTGGCGGTCCTCGGATCCCATGCCCGCATACTTCCAGACGGAAGGCGGTCCGGAAGGTCGGAAAGGGCAGGCTGCCAACCGCCCACGACGCTCAGAACAGCCGGCGCCTTCACCCACGATGCTCTTGGCCTTCATCCTGTCTGGGCCGGACACCCGTGAGCTGCCGACCGAGATCGGCAACGTGCTGCCCTGGCCGGCCAGGGCATCCCGCCCGCTGCTCGACGGGAAGCTCTGGACGGGTACCGGTGCGACGCACGACGACCGGGGATCGAAGAACCGGCCTGTGCCGATTCCTCCACAGCTTGTGGACATCTATCGCGCGCACCCGGAGACCTTCGGCGCGGCCAAGGACGGGCGGCTGTTCGCCAATCGGCGCGGGGGAGTGGCCGGAGCTTCGACGTGCTGCCGGTGAGTGACAGGTGGGATGAACGTCGCGGCCTGGCCCCTGGAGTCGTCCGGGGGCCTTCGCCGTTTCCGGGTGGGGGCGTTCGGTTGCATACGGCTGGAGATACGCGAAGACCCCGTCCCCAGCGTTTCCGCTGAGGACGGGGTCCTCGGACACCTTTTACAAGGTGCCCCCGGCAGGATTCGAACCTGCGCACCCGGCTCCGGAGGCCGATGCTCTATCCCCTGAGCTACGGGGGCGTGTCGTCCGCAGTAGCGGTGACGGGTGAAACCCTACCAGCTTGTGCATGGTGCCTGGGTACAGGGTTTTGGGGTGTTGGCCCGAAGGGGGTGGGGGTCGTGGGGGAGGGCTTTAGCGCATGGGGTGTGGTGGGCGGGGGCGGGTTCGGAAAGCTCCCTCTCACGGGGAAGAAGTGGGCAAAACGCGGACGGATCGCGATGGCCCCGCCTACTCTTCGAGATGTGCCGGGCATGTCCGGCCGGGTCCTTGTGGTCGACGACAACAAGGTCATCCGGCAGCTGATCAGGGTCAATCTCGAGCTGGAGGGCTTCGAGGTCGTGACCGCGGCTGATGGTGCCGAATGCCTGGACATCGTCCACCGCGTGCAGCCCGATGTGATCACGCTCGATGTGGTGATGCCGCGGCTCGACGGACTGCGGACGGCGGCCCGGCTGCGGTCCGACGCGCGGACCCGGGACATACGGATCGCGATCGTCAGCGCGTGCACCCAGCTCGAGGTCGAGCGCGGCGTGGCGGCCGGGGTGGACGCGTTCCTGGGGAAGCCGTTCGAGCCCTCCGATCTGGTGAACATGGTGCGGCGGCTGGCCCATGGCGGACCGGGCGCCCCCGGCGCTCCCGGCGGTGAGTCGTCCGCCGGCGCGCCGACCGAGGACCAGGCGGCCGCGGCCCCCGGCAGCGGTTGCGGCTGAGGTTCCGACTCGGGTGTGGCTGAGGTTGTCAGTGGGGTGACACCTGCCGCGGCCGCTCGCGAAAGAGTGGAGGGCGGCGAAACCCGGTCGCATGGGTACCCCCCTCCTCGCCTACCCTTTCCGTGTGACCCCCGCTGAGCTCTCCCGTGCTGTTCTGAGCACGGTTCGCCGCGCCGTCGCGGCCGATGAGCTGCGGGTGACGGTGCCGGACCGGATCAGCGTGCAGCGGCCGCCCCGGCCCGGGTGCGGCGACTACGCGACGAATGTCGCGCTGCAGCTCGCGGGCGCCGCGGGGTGCCCGCCGCGGGAGGTCGCCGAGGTGCTGCGCAAGCGGCTGGCGACGGAACCCGGCATCGCTCAGGTGGTGATCGCGGGCCCCGGCTTCCTGAACATCACGCTCGACGCGGCGGCCTACGGGGACGTGGTGCGCAAGGTGCTGGAGCGGGGCGCGGCGTACGGCCACGGCGACGCGCTGGCCGGCACGTACGTGACGCCCGTCCATGACGGGGAGCCCCGCGCGGCGGTCACCGCCGAGGTGCTGGAGCGGCTGCTGCGTTCCTGCGGTGCCAGTGTCGGTGCCGGCGACTCGGCCGAGCCCCCCGAACCCGTCTCCGTCCGCCCCGCCGGCGCCACCGCCGCCCAGCTCTGCGAGCGCCTCGGCCCCGACGCCGCCCGCTGGGCGCTCCTGCGCCCCCCGGCCGACGACACGCCGTCCCTGGATCCGGCGGTCCTGCTCTCGCAGCGCGCCGGCAATCCGCTCTTCCGGGTCCGTTACGCGCACGCCCGCAGCCGGGCGCTGCTCCGCAACGCCCACGATCTGGGCATCGAACCCTCCTCCGACGCTTCGGACGGTACGTTTCACCATCCCGCGGAGACGGACCTCCTCGGCCTGATCGCCGACTACCCCCGTGTCGTAGAGACCGCTGCCCGGCACCGCGCCCCCGATCGGGTCGCCCGCCATCTGGAACGGCTCGCCGACGCTTTCCTCCGCTTCCACGACGAGTGCCCGCCGCTGCCGCGCGGCGACGAGAAACCCTTGGCCGCCCACCGTGTCCGGCTGTCGCTCGCCGAAGCGACCGGCACGGTGCTGGCAGGCGGCCTGGACCTGCTCGGCATCAGCGCGCCAGAACACCTCTGAGGAGACAGAGCCCCGTGAGTAGATCCGCCCACCCCGCCGGGCCCCGCTACGCCGATGTCATGCCCGAGGGGCATTACACCGCGCCGCCCGCCGACCTGAACGTCCTCGATCCGCGCGTGTGGGCCCGTACGGTCACCCGCAACACGGACGGTGCGGCCGAGGTCGGCGGGCTGGACGTACGCGATCTCGCCGAGGAGTTCGGCACCCCCGCCTACTTCCTCGACGAGAAGGACTTCCGGGCTCGCTGCCACGCCTGGCGTGACGCGTTCGGCGAGGGCGCGGACGTGTTCTACGCGGGGAAGGCGTTCCTGTCGCGGGCGGTCGTGAAGTGGCTGTTCGAGGAGGGCCTCAACCTCGACGTGTGTTCCGGCGGCGAGCTGGCGGTGGCGCTGTCGGCGGGGATGCCGGCCGACCGCATCGCGCTGCACGGCAACAACAAGTCGCTGGAGGAGATCGAGCGCGCCATCGAGGTGGGTGTCGGGCGGATCGTCCTGGACTCGTTCCAGGAGATCGTCCGGGTCGCGCACGTCGCCGAGCGGCTCGGCAAGCGCCAGCGGGTGCAGATCCGGGTGACCGTCGGGGTCGAGGCGCACACCCACGAGTTCATCGCGACGGCGCACGAGGACCAGAAGTTCGGGCTGGCGCTCGCCGGCGGGCAGGCGGCCGAGGCGGTGCGCCGGGTGCTGAAGCTCGACGCGCTGGACCTGGTCGGCATCCACTCGCACATCGGCTCGCAGATCTTCGACATGGCCGGCTTCGAGGTCGCCGCGCGCCGCGTGGTGTCGCTGCTCGCCGAGGTCCGTGACGAGCACGGCGTGGAGCTGCCCGAGATCGACCTGGGCGGCGGCCTCGGCATCGCGTACACCTCGGAGGACGATCCGGCCGAGCCGCACGACATCGCCAGGGCGCTGCGGGAGATCGTCACCCGCGAGTGCGAGGCGAACCGGCTGGGCGTGCCGCGGCTGTCCGTGGAGCCGGGCCGGGCGATCGTCGGCCCGACGGCGTTCACGCTGTACGAGGTGGGCACCGTGAAGCCGCTGGAGGGGCTGCGGACGTATGTGAGCGTGGACGGCGGAATGTCGGACAACATCCGCACCGCGCTGTACGACGCCGAGTACAGCGTCTCCCTGGTGTCCAGGACGTCCACCGCCGAGCCGATGCTCGCGCGGGTCGTCGGCAAGCACTGCGAGTCCGGCGACATCGTCGTCAAGGACGCGTTCCTGCCCGCCGACCTCGCGCCGGGCGATCTGCTCGCCGTTCCGGCGACCGGTGCGTACTGCCGTTCCATGGCGAGCAATTACAACCATGCTCTGCGGCCGCCCGTGGTGGCCGTGAATGATGGCGGGGCGCGGGTGATCGTGCGACGTGAGACGGAGGACGATCTCCTGCGTCTTGACGTCGGCTGACGTGAAATCTCAAAAATAGCGGGGCTGATCTCACACACCGGACACGAGATGGATTCTCGCGTCCGGTGCGTGAGACTGGTCCCACCCCGAGAGCTGTGAGAAACGAGGTCGGATGATGCGTACGCGTCCGCTGAAGGTGGCGCTGCTGGGCTGTGGTGTGGTCGGCTCAGAGGTGACGCGCATCATGACGACGCAGGGCGCCGATCTCGCCGCGCGGATCGGAGCCCCGGTCGAGCTGGCCGGCATCGCGGTGCGGCGCCCCAACCGGGTGCGCGCCGGAGTGCCCGCCGAGCTGCTCACCACCGACGCCACCGCCCTGGTCAAACGGGGTGACATCGACGTCGTGATCGAGGTGATCGGCGGCATCGAGCCGGTCCGCACCCTCATCACCACCGCCTTCGAGCACGGCGCGTCCGTGGTCAGCGCCAACAAGGCGCTGCTCGCCGCGGACGGCGCGACGCTGCACGCCGCCGCCGCCGCGCACAAGGTCGACCTCTACTACGAGGCCGCCGTGGCCGGTGCCATCCCGCTGATCCGCCCGCTGCGCGAGTCGCTGGCCGGCGACAAGATCAACCGGGTGATGGGCATCGTCAACGGCACGACGAACTTCATCCTCGACAAGATGGACTCCAGCGGCGCCGGCTACTCCGAGGCGCTCGACGAGGCCACCGCGCTCGGCTACGCCGAGGCCGACCCGACCGCCGACGTGGAGGGCTTCGACGCCGCCGCCAAGGCCGCGATCCTGGCCGGGATCGCCTTCCACACCCGCGTGACCATGGACGATGTGTACCGCGAGGGCCTCACCGAGGTCACCGCCGCCGATATCGCGTCCGCCAAGCGGATGGGCTGCACGGTCAAGCTGCTGGCCATCTGCGAGCGCACCGTCGACGGCAGGTCCGTCACCGCCCGGGTCCATCCGGCGATGATCCCGCTCAGCCACCCGCTGGCGAGCGTCCGTGAGGCGTACAACGCGGTCTTCGTCGAGGCGGAGGCCGCGGGTCAGCTCATGTTCTACGGTCCCGGCGCGGGCGGCGCACCCACCGCCTCCGCCGTACTCGGCGACCTCGTGGCCGCCTGCCGCAACAAACTGGCAGGCACCACAGGCGCCGGCGAGTCCGCGTACACGCAACTGCCGGTGAGCCCGATGGGCGATGTGGTCACCCGCTACCACATCAGCCTTGACGTGGCGGACAAACCGGGCGTTCTCGCCCAGGTCGCCACCGTTTTCGCGGAACACGACGTGTCGATCGACACGGTCCGCCAGCAGGGCAAGGACGGCGAAGCGTCCCTCGTCGTCGTCACTCACCGTGCGCCCGACGCCGCCCTGTCGGCGACCGTCGGAGCACTGCGGAAGCTCGACACCGTGCGCGGTGTCGCCAGCATCATGCGCGTGGAAGGGGAGTAACCCACTATGAACGCTGTCACCGACCACCCCCGAATGTCCGGCACCCACCAGTGGC
This sequence comes from Streptomyces sp. RKAG293, assembly GCF_023701745.1. Lineage (NCBI taxonomy): Bacteria > Bacillati > Actinomycetota > Actinomycetes > Kitasatosporales > Streptomycetaceae > Streptomyces > Streptomyces sp. RKAG293. The sequence goes on from NZ_JAJOZB010000001.1 coordinate 6,089,939, forward strand.
GCGGCATCATCGAGGAGTACCGCAGCCGGCTGCCGGTCTCGGCGGACTCCCCGGTCGTCACGCTCCTGGAGGGTGGCACCCCGCTCGTTCCCGCCCAGCTGCTCTCCGAGCTGACCGGCTGCGACGTGTTCCTCAAGGTCGAGGGCGCCAACCCCACCGGCTCCTTCAAGGACCGCGGGATGACCATGGCGATCACCCGGGCCAAGGAGGAGGGTGCCAAGGCCGTCATCTGCGCCTCCACCGGCAACACCTCCGCCTCGGCGGCCGCCTACGCGGTGCGCGCCGGAATGGTCTGCGCCGTCCTGGTGCCGCAGGGCAAGATCGCACTCGGCAAGATGGGCCAGGCGCTGATCCACGGCGCGAAGATCCTGCAGGTCGACGGCAACTTCGACGACTGCCTGGAGCTGGCCCGCGGACTGTCGGAGAAGTACCCGGTGGCGCTGGTCAATTCGGTCAACCCGGTACGTATCGAGGGCCAGAAGACCGCGGCGTTCGAGATCGTCGACGCGCTCGGCGACGCGCCCGACATTCACCTGCTTCCGGTGGGCAACGCGGGCAACATCACGGCGTACTGGCGCGGCTACCGCGAGTACGCGGCCGACGGGATCTCCACCCGCAAGCCGCGCATGTGGGGCTTCCAGGCGTCCGGTTCCGCGCCGATCGTCAACGGCGCTCCGGTGCGCAGCCCGCAGACCATCGCGACCGCGATCCGGATCGGCAACCCGGCCTCCTGGCAGTTCGCCGAGGAGGCGCGGGACGAGTCCGGCGGTCTGATCGAAGCGGTGACCGACCGTCAGATCCTCTCCGCGTACCGGCTGTTGGCCGCCAAGGAGGGCGTCTTCGTGGAGCCCGCCTCGGCCGCTTCGGTCGCCGGTCTGCTCAAGGCGCTCGAAGAGGGCAAGGTCGACCCGGGCCAGCGGATCGTCTGCACCGTGACCGGCAACGGCCTCAAGGACCCGGACTGGGCGGTCGCCGGCGCGCCCCAGCCGGTCACCGTGGCGGTCGACGCCGACGCCGCGGCCGAGAAGCTCGGGCTGGTCTGACGCGGCGCCGTGGTGAAGGGGCGCACGAAGAAGCTCGCGACACGCATCACGCGCTGTTCGTGCGCCCTATGTCGCAGCAGAACCTTCCTTCGATAGGCTGACCCCAGCGGCGCCGCAGTGCGCCGATCCGGCTCATGCCACAGGCATTGCCGCTCCTGCCGCACACCGCAGCCCCGCCGTACACCGCCGATGGCTGGCATTCCGGGGCAAGAACCGCCCTTCCGCACAGCACAAGCACCAGAACGAGCACCAGCACAGCACGCACCAGCACAACGAGCACCAGCACAACACGCACCAGCTGCACAAGAACAAGCACCAGCACAAGGAGAATCGTCGAACGATGGCCGGTCCCGCGTTCCGCGCCGCCGCGGTCCGAGTGCGCGTCCCCGCGACCAGCGCCAACCTCGGCCCCGGCTTTGACGCCTTCGGCCTGGCGCTGGGCCTGTACGACGACGTCGTGGTCCGGGTCGCCGACTCCGGGCTGCATGTCGACATCGCCGGCGAGGGCGCCGAGAACCTGGCCCGCGACGAGAAGCACCTGGTCGTGCGCTCGATGCGGACCGCCTTCGATCTGCTCGGCGGACAGCCGCGCGGTCTGGAAGTGGTCTGCGCCAACCGCATCCCGCACGGCCGCGGCCTGGGCTCCTCGTCCGCCGCGATCTGCGCCGGGATCATGGCCGCCCGCGCCGTGACGATAGGCGGCCCCGAGCGTCTCGACGACGCCGCACTGCTGGAACTGGCCACCGAGATCGAAGGCCACCCCGACAACGTCGCCGCCTGTCTGCTCGGCGGCTTCACCCTCGCCTGGACCGAGTCCGGTGCCGCCCGGGCGATCCGGATGGATCCGGCGGCCTCCGTCGTCCCGGTGGTGTTCGTACCGTCCAAGCCGGTACTGACCGAGGTCGCCCGCGGCCTCCTGCCGCGCACCGTCCCGCATGTGGACGCCGCGGTCAACGCGGGCCGCGCGGCGCTGCTGGTGGAGGCGCTCACCCGCCGCCCCGAGCTGCTGCTGCCCGCCACCGAGGACCGGCTGCACCAGGACTACCGTGCTCCCGCCATGCCCGAAAGTGTGGCTCTGGTGAACCGGCTGCGGGCCGACGGCGTCCCTTCGGTCATCTCGGGAGCGGGGCCCACGGTCCTCGCGCTCACCGAGGAAGGCGCCGCGGACAAAGTCTCCCGGCTCGCGGGCGAGGGGTGGGCGGCGAACCGTCTGGCCCTCGACGCGGCAGGGGCCTGTGTACTGCCCCTAGCAGTGGGGCAGTGACACGATTGCCGGTTGGAGAGAGGGGGAATGTTTGTTGGATCCGGTAGTGTTAATGTCAAGCCTGCACTCGACGGCCCATGCATACGAATGGTGCCGAAGTGCACGCAGAAGTGATCTGTGTCCCTTCTGGGGACCGCCACTCTTCCGGGAGCCTCCCACACTGCCTGAGCATCCTGCCTAAGCAGTGTCGAGCACGCTCCGGAGTCGGCGCGAATTATCTCCTTTAACCTTCGCGCCGGAACCATGTAGGTATTTCTGCCGCCATCAGGCGGACCATCGCCCCGGCTCTGAGCAGCGGAAACGCCCAGATCCGGACAGCACAACCGGTCGCCGAGCCAGACAGGCCGACGTCCGCTCCAGGGAAGGACCCTTCGTGAGCGACACCACCGATCTGATGGGCGTGCGTGCAGACGCCGCGCCCGCTCCGGACGCCGCTGCCGCGCCTGCCACCGGTGCTGCCCCCAAGCGCCGCCGGTCGGGGACCGGCCTCGACGGCATGGTCCTGGCAGAGCTGCAGCAGCTTGCCTCCGGTCTCGGTATCAAGGGCACCGCGCGGATGCGCAAGAGCCAGCTGATCGACACGATCAAGGAGACGCAGGCCGGCAAGGGTGCGGCCACCAGCGCTCCCAAGGCCGCCGCGGTGGCCGGGACGGCGACCGCCGAGCCCGCCGCCGAGAAGCCGAAGCGCCGGGCGACCTCCCGGGCCCGCACGGTGGAGAGCTCGGAGCCCGCTGTCGCGGCTCCGGCCGCCGCCGCGCCGTCCGAGGCGAAGCAGATCGACATTCCCGGCCAGCCCGCCGGTGAGCAGCCCAAGGCCGCCAGGAACGAGCGTGCCGGCGAGCGCGCCGAGGCCGCTGTGGACGCTGCCGAGGGCAAGCCCGCCGCCGACGGCAAGACCGCGGCCGGCGAGGAGCGCCAGGACCGCCAGCGCGGCCAGCGCGGCGACCGGCAGAACGACCGCCGCGAGCGCCAGGAGCGGCAGCGCGAGCGCCGCAACAACCGTGGCGACGAGAACGGCGCCGCCCCCGCGGGCGGCGGCGCGGAGGGCGGCAACCGCCAGAACCGCGGCAACCAGGGCGGCGGCCAGGGCCAGAGCCCGCAGGGCCAGAGCCAGGGCGGCCAGAACCAGGGCCAGGGCCAGGGCCGCGACCAGAGCCAGAGCCAGGGCGCACAGGGTCAGGGCCGCGACCAGAGCCAGGGTCAGAACGCGCAGGACGACGACGAGTTCGGTGACGGCCGCGGCCGCCGTCGGGGCCGTTACCGCGACCGCCGCGGGCGGGGCAGCAACCGCCGCGAGGAGCAGCAGCAGTTCGGCAACGAGCCGACGGTCAACGACGACGACGTGCTGATCCCCGTCGCGGGCATCCTGGACATTCTCGACAACTACGCGTTCATCAGGACGTCCGGCTACCTGCCGGGTCCGAACGACGTGTACGTCTCGCTCGCCCAGGTCCGCAAGAACGGCCTGCGCAAGGGTGACCACGTCACCGGCGCCGTCCGCCAGCCCAAGGACGGCGAGCGCCGCGAGAAGTTCAACGCGCTGGTCCGGCTGGACTCGGCGAACGGCATGGCGGCGGACTCCGGCCGCGGCCGTCCGGAGTTCCAGAAGCTGACCCCGCTGTACCCGCAGGACCGGCTCCGCCTGGAGACCGACCCGGGTGTGCTGACGACCCGGATCATCGATCTGGTCGCGCCGATCGGCAAGGGCCAGCGTGGTCTGATCGTGGCCCCGCCGAAGACCGGTAAGACCATGATCATGCAGGCGATCGCCAACGCGATCACCGTCAACAACCCCGAGTGCCACCTGATGGTCGTCCTGGTCGACGAGCGTCCGGAAGAGGTCACCGACATGCAGCGGTCGGTGAAGGGCGAGGTCATCTCCTCGACCTTCGACCGTCCCGCCGAGGACCACACCACCGTCGCCGAGCTGGCCATCGAGCGCGCCAAGCGTCTCGTCGAGCTGGGTCACGACGTGGTCGTCCTGCTGGACTCGATCACCCGTCTGGGCCGTGCGTACAACCTCGCGGCGCCGGCCTCCGGCCGCATCCTGTCCGGTGGTGTCGACTCGACCGCGCTCTACCCGCCGAAGCGGTTCTTCGGTGCGGCGCGCAACATCGAGGACGGCGGCTCGCTGACCATCCTGGCCACCGCGCTGGTCGAGACCGGCTCGCGCATGGACGAGGTGATCTTCGAGGAGTTCAAGGGCACCGGCAACATGGAGCTCAAGCTCGACCGCAAGCTCGCCGACAAGCGCATCTTCCCCGCGGTGGACGTCGACCCGTCCGGTACCCGTAAGGAAGAGATCCTGCTCGACCGCGACGAGCTCGCGATCGTCTGGAAGCTCCGCCGGGTGCTGCACGCGCTCGACTCCCAGCAGGCGATCGAGCTGCTGCTGGACAAGATGAAGCAGACGAAGTCGAACGCCGAGTTCCTGATGCAGATCGCCAAGACGACCCCGGGCAACAGCAACGACTGACCCGGGCTCGGGACCTTCCGAGACGTATGTCACAGAAGGGCCTCAGGAGGCTCAGAACGGGCTCTCAGGCTCCCCGGAAGGGGTCCCTGGGAGCCCGTTCTCATGTTCGGCGTGCACACTCGCCAGGAACCACGTCGGGCGGTTCGCCGTCTGACATACAAGACAAGCCACGCCTGAGCGACACAGCTGGGGGTAGCAGCACACCGACGACGGACGAGGACTGAGAGAGGCCATGGCGGACGACACGAGCGATACGCGGGGGACGAACGGCGGCTCCAAGCACGCCTCCGGCCGCCGCCGGCGGACGGCCCCGCGCCGCCGCCTGCTGCGAATAGCCGTCTGGGCCGTCGCGGGACTGGTCGTGGTGGGCGGTGCGGGCGCCGGTTACCTGTACTTCAAGCTCAACGGCAACATCAAGGGCGTCAACATCAACCAGGCGCTCGGTGACGACCGGCCCGAGCAGGTCGACAACGGCTCGGAGGACATACTCGTCCTCGGTTCCGACTCCCGCGCCGGCGCGAACGACAAGTACGGCACGGACGAGGGCAGCGCCCGCTCCGACACCGCGATGATCGTGCACCTCTACGAGGGCCACAAGAGGGCCAGCGTGGTGAGCATCCCGCGCGACACCCTGATCACCCGCCCGGAGTGCGCCAAGACCGGCGGCGGCACCTCGCCCGAGGTGAACAAGGTGATGTTCAACGAGTCGTACTCGGTCGGTGGCCCCGCGTGCGCGGTCAAGACCGTCGAGTCCATGACCGGTATCCGCATGGACCACTACATCGAGGTCGACTTCACCGGCTTCAAGGGCCTGATCGACGCCCTGGGCGGGGTTCCCGTCACCACCAGCAAGGCGATCCACGACAAGAACAGCCACCTGGACCTGGCGGCCGGCACCCACACCCTCAACGGCGAGCAGTCGCTCGGCCTGGTCCGCACCCGGCACGGCGTGGCCGACGGCAGCGACCTGGGCCGCATACAGCTGCAGCAGGCGTTCATGAAGGCGCTCATGGACCGGGTGAACGGTCTGGGCGTGCTCTCGAGCCCCACGCAGCTCTACAAGGTCGCGGACAAGGCCACCAAGGCCATCACGACCGACTCGGACCTGGCCTCCGTCAGCGGCCTGAAGGGCCTGGCGGGGAGCCTCAAGGGCCTCAAGTCCGAGAACATCACCATGGTGACGCTGCCGGTGCAGTACGCGAAGAGCGACGAGAACCGCGTCGAGCCCATGGACGCGCAGGCCGCGCTGGTCTGGCAGGCGCTCAAGGCGGACCTGCCGATACCGGCCGCCGCCACCAAGGGCTCGGCCGCCGACGAGACCGATGCCAAGGGCGTCGTCGGAACCGGTTCCTGAAGCCGTTCCCGAACCCCTCGAACGGGCTCCCGCACCGGTTCCGGGCCTTTTCCGGACCCTGCGGGGCCGTCGGGAATGAAATCCGGCCGCCTCTCGTTTTGGGAGATGCGGCCGGTGCTGGCAGACTGGACCGCTGGCCCCGGTTCACGTGACGCAAACCCGCTCCACGACCCGGCGCCCTCCCGAACCTAGGAGCATCCCTTGAAGCGCGAAATCCACCCCGAGTACGTCGAGACCCAGGTCACCTGCACCTGTGGCGCGTCGTTCACGACCCGCAGCACCGAGAAGAGCGGCGTGATTCGCGCCGACGTCTGCTCCGCGTGCCACCCGTTCTACACGGGCAAGCAGAAGATCCTCGACACCGGTGGCCGCGTGGCCCGCTTCGAGGCCCGCTTCGGCAAGAAGGCCGCCGGGTCCGCCCAGAAGTAGCGACCCGAAAGCGCCGGTTCTCGGTCTCCCGACACCTCGGGGGACCGGACCGGCGCTTTGTCGTCCGGTACCGATAGCAGTCCAGGGTTGTTCAGGAGAGGCACAGCAATGTTCGAGGCAGTCGAGGAACTGATCGGCGAGCACGCCGACCTCGAGAAGCGGCTCGCCGATCCCGCGGTGCACGCGGATCAGGCCAATGCCCGCAAGCTCAACAAGCGCTACGCCGAACTGACGCCGATCATCGGCACCTACCGCTCCTGGAAGCTCACCGGCGAGGACATCGAGACCGCCCGTGAGTTCGCCCAGGACGATCCGGACTTCGCGGCCGAGCTCAAGGTGCTGGACAAGCAGCGCGCCGAGCTGACCGAGAAACTGCGGCTGCTGCTCGTACCGCGCGACCCGCACGACGAGAAGGACGTCATCCTCGAGGTCAAGGCCGGAGAGGGCGGCGAGGAGTCCGCGCTGTTCGCCGGCGACCTGCTGCGGATGTACCTGCGGTACGCCGAGCGCGTCGGCTGGAAGACCGAGCTCATCGAGGCGAACGAGTCCGACCTCGGCGGCTACAAGGACGTCCAGGTCGCGGTGAAGACCAAGGGCGGCAACGGTGCCACCGAGCCCGGCCAGGGCGTCTGGGCGCGGCTGAAGTACGAGGGCGGGGTGCACCGCGTGCAGCGGGTGCCCGCCACCGAGTCGCAGGGCCGGATCCACACCTCCGCGGCCGGCGTGCTCGTCACGCCCGAGGCCGAGGAGGTCGAGGTCGAGATCGGCCCGAACGATCTGCGCATCGACGTGTACCGCTCGTCGGGCCCCGGCGGCCAGTCCGTCAACACCACCGACTCGGCGGTCCGCATCACGCACCTGCCGTCCGGTCTGGTGGTCTCCTGCCAGAACGAGAAGAGCCAGCTCCAGAACAAGGAGTCGGCGATGCGTATCCTGCGTTCCAGGCTGCTCGCCGCCGCGCAGGAGGAAGCCGACCAGGAGGCCTCCGACGCGCGCCGCAGCCAGGTCCGCACGGTGGACCGCTCCGAGCGGATCCGGACGTACAACTACCCCGAGAACCGCATCTCGGACCACCGCGTCGGCTTCAAGGCGTACAACTTGGACCAGGTCCTCGACGGGGACCTCGACGCGATGATCCAGGCGTGTGTCGATGCCGACTCCGCCGCCAAGCTGGCCGCGGCCGGCGACGCCGGCTGACACCAGCCGAAGCGCCGGCTGACCAGCCACAGCGCGAGCTAACAGGAGGGCAATCAGTGAACGTGCTGCTCGCCGAGGTGGCGCAGGCCGCCCAGCGGCTGGCCGACGCCGGCGTGCCGTCCCCGCGTTTCGACGCGGAGGAACTGGCCGCGTACGTGCACGGCGTCAAGCGCGGCGAGCTGCACTCGGTCGCCGACTCCGAATTCGACGCCCGCTACTGGGAGGCGGTCGCCCGCCGCGAGGCGCGTGAACCGCTCCAGCACATCACCGGGCGCGCCTTCTTCCGGTATCTGGAGCTCCAGGTCGGGCCGGGCGTCTTCGTCCCCCGCCCGGAGACGGAGTCGGTCGTCGGCTGGGCGATAGACGCCGTACGGGCCATGGACGTGGCCGAGCCGCTCATCGTCGATCTCTGCACCGGATCCGGCGCCATCGCGCTGGCCCTGGCCCAGGAGGTGCCGCGGTCCCGCGTGCACGCCGTGGAGCTGTCGGAAGCGGCCCTGGAATGGGCCCGCAAGAACATCGAAGGAAGCAAGGTCCAGCTGGAGCACGGCGACGCGCTCACCGCGTTCCCCGAGCTCAACGGCCAGGTGGACCTCGTCATCAGCAATCCGCCGTACATCCCGCTCACCGAGTGGGAATATGTGCAGCCCGAGGCGCGTGACCACGACCCCGAACTGGCCCTCTTCTCGGGTGAGGACGGCCTCGACACCATCCGCGGCATCGAGCGCACGGCGCACCGGCTGCTGCGGCCGGGCGGCGTCGTGGTGATCGAGCACGCGGACTCCCAGGGCGGTCAGGTTCCGTGGATCTTCAAGGAGGACGCCGGCTGGGCCGACGCCGCCGACCACCCCGATCTGAACAACCGGCCCCGCTTCACGACGGCGCGCAAGGCGACGCCATGATGACGGTGGCTCGCGCCGGCAGCCTGGTGCCGGGGGTACGGGGGTCGTCCCCCGGGAGAAAACAGCACGACGGCGCGCAAGGCGACGCCATGATGACGCGGGTCAACTGCACGCACGGCGCCGCAGCGGCGCACAGCCTGGAGGTCAGCTAATGGCACGGCGTTACGACTGCTCGGACGCGACCGACCGCGCCGCCGGACTGCGCGAAGCGACGTCCGCCATCAAGCGTGGTGAGCTCGTCGTGCTGCCCACCGACACCCTGTACGGCATCGGCGCGGACGCGTTCGACGCCCAGGCCGTCGGCGATCTGCTGGAGGCCAAGGGCCGGGGCCGCAACATGCCCTCCCCGGTGCTGGTCGGCTCCCCGAACACGCTGCACGGCCTCGTCACGGACTTCTCCGAGCAGGCCTGGGAGCTCGTCGACGCCTTCTGGCCCGGCGCGCTCACCCTCGTCGCCAAGCACCAGCCGTCCCTGAACTGGGACCTCGGCGACACCCGCGGCACCGTCGCGGTCCGGATGCCGCTGCACCCCGTCGCGATCGAACTGCTGACCGCCACCGGCCCGCTCGCGGTGTCCAGCGCCAATCTGACCGGGCACCGTTCCCCCGAGGACTGCGACGCCGCCCAGGAGATGCTCGGCGACTCCGTCGCGGTGTACCTGGACGCCGGGCCGACGCCCGCCACCGTCCCGTCGTCCATCGTCGACGTGACCGGCAAGATCCCGGTGCTGCTGCGGGCCGGCGCGATCAGCGCCGACCAGCTCCGAGAGGTCGTACCCGACCTGGAGGAGCGCAATTGACCGCGCCCGAAAGGCGTGGCATACCGGGTCAGCGCGATGACCGCTTCCGCATCCTCCACGTCTGCACCGGCAATGTCTGCCGCTCGCCGATCGCCGAGCGGCTGACCCGTCATGAGCTGACGCTGCGCCTCGGCGACGGTGCCGACGGGATCCTCGTCGAGTCCGCCGGCACCTGGGGGCACGAAGGCGCGCCCATGGAGGCGCACGCCGCCGCCGTCCTCACCGAGTACGGCGCCGACGCGTCCGGGTTCATCGGCCGTGAGCTGCTCGACGACCACGTCATCGACGCCGACCTGGTGCTGACCGCGACCCGCGACCACCGCGCGCAGGTCATCTCGATGGGGCACGCGGCGGGGCTGCGCACCTTCACGCTGAAGGAGTTCACCCGGCTGGTGCGGGCCATAGACCCCGCGACCCTCCCCGAGGGCAGCGTGTCGGACCGCGCCCGCGCGCTGGTGCGTGCCGCCGCCGCGCTGCGCGGCTGGCTGCTGGCCCCGAGCGCCGAGGCCGACGAGGTCTACGACCCCTACGGCGCCCCGATCGGGTTCTTCCGCAGCATCGGCGAGGAGATCCATAGTTCCCTCGACCCGGTCGTCACCGCGCTGACCGGAATCCGTACCCCGACCCCCCGGTAGGACCCCGAGCCACCGGCAGGCCGGGTGCGGCCGGATCCGGCACGTGTTGCTCCGCTCGCCGGGCGCCGCGGCGGCGGCGCCCCTACAGTTGGGTGCAGTAACCCGACCCTCCTGCGGGAGTCCAGCCATGCCGGTCGCCGAAAAAACCTCACAGACCCCGCTGCGGCCCGCCGCCCAGACGTGGCATCCGGACTTCGACGCGCTGCGGCGGCAGGACCCGGAGCTGGCGGGTGTGCTGCTCGCCGAGCTGGAACGGCAGAGCACCACACTGCAGTTGATCGCGGGGGAGAACTTCACCTCGTCCGCCGTCCTGGCCGCGCTGGGCTCGCCGCTCGCCAACAAGTACGCCGAGGGCTATCCCTCCCGCCGGCACCATTCCGGGTGCGAACTGGTCGATGTGGCGGAGCGGCTGGCGGTGGAGCGCGCCACCGGCCTGTTCGGCGCCGCGCACGCCAACGTGCAGCCGTACTCCGGCTCGTCGGCCGTCCTGGCCGCGTACGCGGCGCTGCTGGTCCCCGGTGACAAGGTGCTCGCGATGGCGCTGCCGCACGGCGGCCACCTCACGCACGGCTCGCAGGCGAACTTCTCCGGCCGCTGGTTCCGCTTCGTCGGCTACGGGGTGACGCCGCCCGGTGCCCCGGACGGCGGCGGACTGATCGACTACGACCAGGTACGGGCACTGGCCCGGGAGCACCGCCCCAAGGCGATCGTGTGCGGTGCCATCGCGTACCCCCGGCACATCGACTACCGGACGTTCCGGGAGATCGCCGACGAGGTCGACGCGTATCTGATCGTGGACGCGGCGCACACCCTGGGCCTGGTCGCCGGCGGCGCCGCGCCCAGCCCCGTGCCGTACGCGGACGTGGTGTGCGCCACCACCCACAAGGTGCTGCGCGGACCGCGCGGCGGGCTGATCCTCTGCGGCGCGGACCTCGCCCAGCGCATCGACCGGGCGGTCTTCCCGTTCTCGCAGGGCGGCCCGCATCTGCACTCCATCGCCGCGAAGGCGGCGGCCTTCGCCGAGGCCGCGACCCCGGCGTTCGCCGCGTACGCGCACCAGGTCGTCGCCAACGCGCGGCTGCTGGCCGACGCGCTCGCCGCCGAGGGGATGACGATCACCACCGGCGGGACCGACACCCATCTGATCACCGCCGACGTCACTCCGCTGGGTGTCACCGGAGTACAGGCGAGAGGACGCTGCGCCGCCGCCGGAATCGTCCTCGACAAGTACGCGCTCCCGTACGATCCGCAGCCGTCCGACATCGCGTCCGGCATCCGGATCGGTACCGCCGCGGTGACCACCCAGGGCATGGCGGAACCGGAGATGTCGCAGGTCGCGCCGCTGATCGCCCGAGCGCTGCGCGAGGAGCAGGGGCTCGCGCCCGAGGTCGCGCAGTTCGTCGGAGGCTTCCCGCCGTATCCGGCGTGACCGGTCTTCCGGAGGCGGTGGAACCACGGGCCGGTATCTGTGAGTCTTCGCAGATGTTCGCAGCTGGGAGTACGACGCCACTAAGGTGTGACGCTGTGAGGACCTGCCCGACGCCCCTGAAGCACCGCTTCGTCCGGCCGACCCTGCCGGAGGCAGCCCTGTGCGCGAGTATCTGCTGACGCTTTGTGTGACCGCCGCCGTCACGTATCTGCTGACGGGCCCGGTGCGGAAGTTCGCGATCGCGGCCGGCGCCATGCCGGAGATCCGTGAGCGGGACGTGCACCGGGAGCCGACACCGAGGCTCGGCGGGATCGCGATGTTCGGCGGGCTGTGCGCGGGTCTGCTGGTCTCCTCCCATCTGTGGAACCTCAGCAGTGTCTTCGAGCTGTCGAACGAGCCGCGGGCGCTGCTCTCCGGAGCGGGCCTGATCTGGCTGCTGGGCGTGCTGGACGACAAGTGGGGCGTGGACGCGCTGATCAAGCTCGGCGCCCAGATGATCGCCGCGGGCGTCATGGTGCTGCAGGGTCTGACGATCCTGTGGCTGCCGGTCCCCGGTGTGGGCACCGTCTCCCTGTCGCCGATCCAGTCCACGCTGCTCACCGTCGCGCTGGTCGTGATCACCATCAACGCCGTCAACTTCGTTGACGGCCTCGACGGCCTGGCGTCCGGCATGGTCGCCATCGCCGCCATCGCGTTCTTCATGTACGCGTACCGCATGTGGTACGGCTACGGCGTCGAGGCGGCCGCCCCCGCGACGCTGTTCAGCGCCATCCTCATCGGGATGTGCCTGGGCTTCCTGCCGCACAACCTGCACCCGGCCCGGATCTTCATGGGCGACTCCGGCTCGATGCTGATCGGTCTGGTCCTCGCCTCGTCCGCGATCTCCATCACCGGCCAGGTGGACCCGGACGCCATCACCGACATGACGGGGTCCACCCGCGAGACCGTGCACTTCATGGTGCCGGTCTACATGCCGCTGCTGCTGCCGCTCACGCTGATCGCGATCCCGGCCGCGGACCTGGTGCTGGCCATCGTGCGCCGCACCTGGAACGGGCAGTCGCCGTTCGCCGCCGACCGCGGCCATCTGCACCACCGGCTGCTGGAGATCGGACACTCGCACAGCCGGGCCGTGTTGATCATGTACTTCTGGTCGGCGCTGATCGCGTTCGGCGCGGTCGCGTTCTCGCTCAACTCCTCCAGCCTGTGGATCGTGCTGGTGATCATGGTCCTCAGCGCCGTCGGCCTGGTCGTGCTGCTGCTGCCGCGGTTCCGGCCGCGCGCGCCGCGCTGGGCCGAGGCGTTCGTGCCGCCCCGCTACCGCCGCAAGCGCCGCACCACGCAGGCCGCGCAGCTCGCCGCCGAGCAGCTGATCCGCGCCGGCGGAGCGGCCGGCGTGCACGGTTCGACGGCGATCGGCGACCGCTCCCGGCTGCCCGACCGACGCCCGGTCGACAGCCGCAGGTAATCGGCTGTTCGCCTCTACCAGACGCCGAGTTGGACGTCAGCGGGACGACACGCCAACTACTCCTTCCGTGTGACAGGCAGCACACTTACAAGGTAAAGACCGCATCAAATACTTTGTGATACCGTTCACGAAACCCGGGAAACAAGCCGAAAGACCCTAGTGCGACGGTCTTCCGGCGTGAGGCACGTCCTCGGTCCGGGTCTACGCTCGTCTCCGACGACCAGCCGCTTTCCCCCAACTCCCGCCGGAGGAGCTGCCACCATGCAGTCCAACGACGTCCGAACGTTCCTCAACTGTGCTGTCCCTGCCGCCGCCGCCGGTGTCATCGCCGTCGTTGTCAGCAGCGTGGTCGCCGGTGGCAAGGGAGCGCTCGGCGCCGCTTTCGGCACGTTCGTGGTGATCGCGTTCATGTCGATCGGCCTGTTGGTTCTGCAGCGAGTGGCGAAGTCGTACCCGGCGCTGTTCCAGATGATGGGGCTGGCGCTGTACACGACCCAGATCCTGTTGCTCGCGGTGGTCCTCGCGGTGTTCAAGAACACCTCGCTGTTCAACCAGCGGGCCTTCGCCTTCGCGCTTCTCGGTACGACCCTCGTCTGGATCGCCGCACAGGCCCGAGCCCATATGAAGGCGAAGATCCTGTACGTCGAGCCTGACTCCGCCGGGTCCACGTCGTGAACCGTAGGGCCGGTGTAAAGACGTCTCCGCTCATTTGCTATCGTCCGGTCTCAACTGCGGCACAGCTGGCGCGGGTGGCGGAGCCGCCTGCACAGTCTCTCGGCGTCGAGCCGATGAGCCGCCCCCATTTCTGCCAGACCAGTCCAGTGCCGTTCCGTGGCTGTACGCCGCGCCGACACATCGAGGTTGCCGTACCCATGCGCCACGCTGAAGGAGCTCGCGGTGAGTGCTGACCAGGTTCTCGCCTTCGAGACCAACTGCCACATCTTTGACGGGTGCGGCTTCCCGGCTCCCGGCCTGAATTCCTTCGTGTTCGACCCGATGTTCACCATCGGCGGCCATGACTTCAACAAGCCGATGCTGCTGGCTCTGCTGAGCACCGTCGTCATCGTCGGCTTCTTCTGGGCGGCCTTCGGCCGCGCGAAGGTCGTCCCGGGCAAGCTGCAGATGGTCGGCGAGGCGGGCTACGACTTCGTCCGCCGCGGGATCGTCTACGAGACGCTCGGCAAGAAGCAGGGCGAGAAGTACGTCCCGCTGATGGTCACCCTGTTCTTCATGGTCTGGATCATGAATATCTGGTCGATCATTCCGATCGCCCAGTTCCCCGTGACCTCGATCATCTCCTTCCCGGCCGCCATGGCCCTGATCGTCTACGTCACATGGATGACGCTGACCTTCAGGAAGCACGGTTTCGTCGGCGGCTTCAAGAACCTCACCGGTTACGACAAGTCGCTCGGCCCGGTCCTCCCGCTGGTCATGTTCCTGGAGTTCCTCTCCAACGTGATCGTGCGGCCGTTCACCCACGCGGTCCGGCTCTTCGCCAACATGTTCGCCGGTCACCTCCTGCTGCTGATGTTCACCATCGCCAGCTGGTACCTGCTGAACGGAATCGGCATCGCCTACGCGGGCGTCTCCTTCGTGCTGACGATCGTGATGACCGCCTTCGAGCTCTTCATCCAGGCCGTCCAGGCGTACGTGTTCGTGCTGCTGGCCGCCACCTATGTACAGGGCGCGCTCGCCGAGCACCACTGAGCACCCGCGCCTCCCCGTCCAACAGATGTCCGGTGGCCAACCCCCACCGGTCCGTGAAAGAGAAGGAAGAACCGGCATGTCCGCTCTCGCGCAGACCCTCGCCGCTGGCGTCGAAATCAAGGGCAACCTCGGCTCGATCGGCTACGGCCTCGCCGCCATCGGCCCCGGTGTCGGCGTCGGCATCATCTTCGGTAACGGCACCCAGGCCCTTGCCCGTCAGCCTGAGGCTGCCGGCCTGATCCGTGCCAACCAGATCCTCGGCTTCGCCTTCTGTGAGGCGCTCGCCCTCATCGGTCTGGTCATGCCGTTCGTCTACCCGACCAGCTGATTACGGCACTAGATCCTTTCGACGGAAGGCACTGATGTGATCGCCCTGGTACAGATGGCGGCCGAGGAGGCGGAAAACCCCCTCATCCCGCCGATCCCCGAGCTCATCATCGGCCTGATCGCCTTCGCCATCGTCTTCGGCTTCCTCGCCAAGAAGCTCCTCCCGAACATCAACAAGGTTCTGGACGAGCGCCGCGAGGCCATCGAAGGCGGCATGGAGAAGGCCGAGGCCACCCAGGCCGAGGCGCAGCAGACGCTCGAGCAGTACCGCGAGCAGCTCTCCGAGGCCCGGCACGAAGCCGCGCGACTGCGCCAGGAGGCGCAGGAGCAGGGCGCCGCGCTCATCGCCGAGATGCGCGCGGAAGGCCAGCGGCAGCGCGAGGACATCGTCACGGCCGGCCACGCGCAGATCGCGGCCGACCGCAAGGCCGCCGCGCAGGCGCTGCGCCAGGACGTGGGCAAGCTCGCCACCGACCTGGCCGGCAAGCTCGTCGGCGAGTCCCTCGAGGACACCGCCCGGCAGAGCCGCACCATCGACCGCTTCCTCGACGAGCTCGAGGAGAAGGCCGAGGCCACGCGATGAACGGCGCGAGCCGCGAGGCACTGGCCGCCGGACGCGAGCAGCTCGACGCGCTGACGGACAACACGTCCGTCGACGCGGCGAAGCTCGGGGAAGAGCTGGCCTCCGTCACGGGGCTGCTCGACCGTGAGGGATCGCTGCGGCGTGCCCTGACCGACCCGGCGAAGACCGGCGAGGCCAAGGCGGGACTGGCCGAGCAGCTGCTCGGCGGCCAGATCGGCGGAGAGACCCTCGACCTCGTGTCGGGCCTGGTCCGCTCCCGCTGGTCCCGGTCGCGTGACCTGACGGACGCGGTGGAGGAGCTTTCCTACGCCGCCGACCTGGTCGCCGCCCAGCGCGTGGGCGCTCTCGACGACGTCGAGGACGAGCTGTTCCGCTTCGGCCGGATCGTCTCCGGCAGCAGCGAGCTGCGGGCCGCGCTGACCGACAAGGTCGCCGCGACCTCGGCCAAGGCCGAGCTGCTGCGCTCACTGCTCGACGGCCGGGTCAGCCCGGTCACCGAGCGACTGGTCGCCCGGCTTGTCACCCACCCGCGGGGACGTAGCCTGGAAGCAGGGCTCGAAGCCCTGTCCAAGCTGGCAGCCGCCCGCCGTAATCGGATGGTCGCGGTGGTGGTCTCGGCCGTACCGCTGACCGACCAGCAGAAGCAGCGCCTCGGCGCCGCGCTGGCCAAGCTGTACGGCCGGCAGGTGCACCTGAACCTCGACGTGGACCCGACGGTCCTCGGCGGGATCACGGTGCGCGTAGGCGAAGAGGTCATCAACGGCACCATCGCCGACCGCCTCGAAGAGGCGGCCCGGCGGATGGCCGGCTGAGACCAGCCACCAACTCAAGAGCATGACCGCGGCCCGAGTTGGGCCGTAGCGAGGTGCCTGCCGGGGACGACCCCAGGCACCCGCAGGAAACTTCGGGCCCAACAAGGAGAGCAGGGAACCCAGATGGCGGAGCTCACGATCCGGCCGGAGGAGATCCGGGACGCGCTGGAGACCTTTGTCCAGTCGTACCAGCCGGACGCCGCCTCGCGCGAGGAGGTCGGCACGGTCAGCGAGGCCGGTGACGGCATCGCGAAGGTCGAGGGTCTTCCCTCGGCCATGGCGAACGAACTGCTGAAGTTCGAGGACGGGACCCTCGGTCTCGCGCTGAACCTCGAAGAGCGCGAGATCGGCGCGATCGTCCTCGGCGAGTTCAGCGGTATCGAGGAGGGCCAGCCGGTGCGACGCACCGGAGAGGTCCTGTCCGTCGCGGTCGGCGAGGGTTACCTGGGCCGGGTCGTCGACCCGCTCGGCAACCCGATCGACGGCCTCGGCGAGATCGAGACGGACGCCCGGCGCGCCCTGGAGCTGCAGGCTCCCGGCGTCATGGTGCGTAAGTCGGTGCACGAGCCGATGCAGACCGGCCTCAAGGCCGTCGACGCGATGGTGCCGATCGGCCGCGGTCAGCGTCAGCTGATCATCGGCGACCGCCAGACGGGCAAGACCGCCCTGGCCGTCGACACGATCATCAACCAGCGTGACAACTGGCGTTCCGGCGACCCGAAGAAGCAGGTCCGCTGCATCTACGTCGCCATCGGCCAGAAGGGCTCCACCATCGCGTCCGTGCGCGGTGCGCTGGAGGAGGCGGGCGCTCTCGAGTACACGACGATCGTCGCGGCTCCGGCGTCCGACCCGGCCGGCTTCAAGTACCTCGCCCCGTACACCGGTTCGGCCATCGGCCAGCACTGGATGTACCAGGGCAAGCACGTCCTGATCGTCTTCGACGACCTGTCGAAGCAGGCCGACGCCTACCGCGCCGTCTCCCTGCTGCTCCGCCGCCCGCCGGGCCGCGAGGCGTACCCGGGTGACGTCTTCTACCTGCACTCCCGTCTCCTCGAGCGTTGCGCGAAGCTCTCGGACGCCATGGGCGCGGGTTCGATGACCGGTCTGCCGATCGTCGAGACCAAGGCGAACGACGTGTCGGCGTTCATTCCGACCAACGTCATCTCCATCACCGACGGCCAGTGCTTCCTGGAGTCCGACCTGTTCAACGCGGGCCAGCGCCCGGCGCTGAACGTCGGTATCTCGGTCTCGCGAGTCGGCGGCAGCGCGCAGCACAAGGCCATGCGCCAGGTGTCCGGCCGACTGCGCGTGGACCTCGCCCAGTACCGCGAGCTGGAGGCGTTCGCCGCCTTCGGTTCCGACCTGGACGCGGCGTCCAAGAACCAGCTGGAGCGCGGCAAGCGCATGGTCGAGCTGCTGAAGCAGGGCCAGTACGCGCCGTACTCGGTCGAGGACCAGGTCGTCTCCATCTGGGCCGGCACCACCGGCAAGATGGACGACGTCCCGGTCGAGGACATCCGCCGCTTCGAGCGGGAGCTCCTCGACTACATGGGCCGCGAGCACAAGGGCCTGATGAACAGCATCGTCGAGGGCGCGAAGATGTCCGACGACACGCTGCAGGCGCTTGCCGAGTCCGTTGCCACCTTCAAGCAGCAGTTTGAGACGTCGGACGGCAAGCTCCTGGGTGAGGGCTGAGCATGGGAGCCCAGCTCAGGGTCTACAAGCGTCGCATCAAGTCGGTAACCGCGACCAAGAAGATCACCAAGGCGATGGAGATGATCGCCGCCTCGCGCATCGTCAAGGCGCAGCGTCAGGTGGCGGCATCGGGTCCGTACGCGACCGAGCTCACCCGCGCGGTGACCGCGGTCGCCACGGGCTCCAACACCAAGCACGCCCTGACCACCGAGGTCGAGTCGCCCACCCGGGTCGCGGTTCTGCTCATCACGAGCGACCGCGGCCTGGCCGGCGGGTACTCGTCCAACGCGATCAAGGCTGCGGACCGGCTCGCCGAGCGGCTTCGCTCGGAGGGCAAGGAGGTCGACTCGTACCTCGTCGGCCGTAAGGCCGTCGCGTACTACAACTTCCGTGAGCGGAAGGTCGTGGAGTCCTGGACGGGCTTCACCGACCAGCCGTCCTACGGGGACGCCAAGGCGATCGCCGCACCGCTGATCGCGGCGGTGCAGCAGGACACGGCCGAGGGCGGTGTGGACGAGATCCACATCGTGTTCACCGAGTTCGTCTCGATGATGCTGCAGTCGCCGGTGGACAACCGGCTGCTGCCGCTCAGCCTCGACGCGGAGGCGCTGGAGGCGCAGGAGGAGTCGCACGGCAAGGGAGAGATCCTGCCGCTGTACGACTTCGAGCCGTCGGCTGAGGGCGTCCTCGACGCCCTGCTGCCGCGGTACGTCGAGAGCCGTATCTACAACGCGCTTCTGCAGGCCGCCGCTTCCGAGCACGCTGCCCGTCGTCGTGCGATGAAGTCGGCGACCGACAACGCCGGAGACCTCGTCAAGAAGCTCTCCCGGCTTGCCAACGCGGCCCGCCAGGCCGAAATCACCCAGGAAATCAGCGAGATCGTCGGTGGCGCGAGCGCCCTCGCCGACGCTAGCGCGGGGAGTGACTAACCACTATGACCACCACTGTTGAAACGGCCACGGCTACTGGCCGCGTCGCTCGGGTCATCGGCCCGGTCGTCGACGTGGAATTCCCCGTCGACGCGATGCCGGAGATCTACAACGCTCTGCACGTCACGGTCGCTGACCCGGCCGAGGACGGCAAGCTGAAGACGCTGACCCTGGAAGTCGCCCAGCACCTGGGTGACGGCCTGGTCCGCACCATCTCGATGCAGCCCACCGACGGTCTGGTGCGCCAGTCCCCGGTGACCAACACGGGCTCGGGCATCACCGTCCCCGTCGGCGACGTCACCAAGGGCAAGGTGTTCAACACCCTCGGTGAGATCCTGAACGTGGACCCGTCCACGGTCGAGATCACGGAGCGCTGGCCGATCCACCGCAAGGCCCCGGCCTTCGACCAGCTCGAGTCCAAGACCGAGATGTTCGAGACCGGCGTCAAGGTCATCGACCTGCTGACCCCGTACGTCAAGGGCGGCAAGATCGGTCTGTTCGGTGGTGCCGGTGTCGGCAAGACCGTGCTGATCCAGGAAATGATCTACCGCGTCGCCAACAACCACGACGGTGTGTCGGTGTTCGCGGGTGTCGGTGAGCGTACCCGTGAGGGCAACGACCTCATCGAGGAGATGACCGAGTCCGGCGTCATCGACAAGACCGCGCTGGTCTTCGGCCAGATGGACGAGCCCCCGGGCACCCGTCTCCGTGTGGCGCTCGCCGGTCTGACCATGGCGGAGTACTTCCGCGATGTTCAGGGCCAGGACGTGCTCTTCTTCATCGACAACATCTTCCGGTACACCCAGGCGGGCTCGGAGGTGTCCACCCTGCTCGGCCGTATGCCGTCCGCGGTGGGTTACCAGCCGAACCTGGCCGACGAGATGGGCATCCTCCAGGAGCGCATCACGTCGACCCGCGGTCACTCGATCACCTCGATGCAGGCGATCTACGTCCCCGCGGACGACCTGACCGACCCGGCCCCGGCGACGACCTTCGCCCACTTGGACGCGACGACCGTTCTGTCGCGTCCGATCTCGGAGAAGGGCATCTACCCGGCGGTCGACCCGCTGGACTCGACGTCCCGGATCCTGGACCCGCGCTACATCGCGCAGGACCACTACGACTGCGCCATGCGCGTCAAGGGCATCCTGCAGAAGTACAAGGACCTCCAGGACATCATCGCGATCCTCGGCATCGACGAGCTGGGTGAAGAAGACAAGCTCACCGTCTTCCGCGCCCGTCGGATCGAGCGCTTCCTGTCGCAGAACACCCACGTGGCGAAGCAGTTCACCGGTGTGGACGGCTCCGACGTGTCGCTCGAAGAGTCGATCACGGCGTTCAACGCCATCGCCGACGGTGACTACGACCACTTCCCCGAGCAGGCGTTCTTCATGTGCGGCGGTATCGAGGACCTGGTGCGCAACGCCAAGGAGCTCGGCGTCAGCTGAGTCCGGCGGCACGACGCGCGGGGGGTGGACGGTGCGTACGACAGCACCTTTCACCCCCTGCGCACCCGCGGGAGCGGGTCCCTGGCGGTAACGCCGGGGAAACCTCCACTATTCTTTGACCCAACACCCGCCGGAAGCGGTGGGTGCCGAACCGAGGAGCCGTCTTGGCTGAGCTGCACGTCGAGCTGGTCGCAGCGGACCGCAGTGTCTGGTCCGGCGAAGCCACCATGGTCATCGCGCGCACGCCGTCCGGTGACATCGGCGTCATGCCGGGACACCAGCCGCTGCTGGGTGTGCTGCTGTCCGGTCCCGTGACGATCCGTACGAGCGACGGTGGGACCGTGGTCGCCGCCGTACACGGTGGATTCCTCTCCTTCGCCGACAACAAGCTCTCGGTGCTCGCCGAGATCGCGGAGCTCGCCGACGAGATCGACGTCGCGCGTGCCGAGCGGGCTCTGGAGCGTTCCAAGGCCGACACCGACGCAGCCGCCGAAAGGCGTGCCGAGGTCCGGCTGGCCGCCGTTTCGAGCGGTCACTGAGCGGATATACCTGGATGCCGCGGACAGCCCATGGGGCGGTCCGCGGCTCCGGCACAGTAAGGGCGGTAGCCATTCCTAGGCGAGGAGGTCGGTGGGCGTGATCCTCGCTTTTCAGGTGTGTGGCGGGATTGTGGCGGCGGCGCTGCTGGGACTGTTCGTCTTCGGGCTCCGCCGGCGGCTGATCCAGCGCCCCGGCGGCACCTTCGACTGCAGTCTGCGACCGGCCCCGGCCGACGGGGAAGAGGTCGAGTCCACCGGCAAGGGCTGGGTCTACGGTGTGGCCCGCTACAGCGGTGACCGGATCGAGTGGTTCCGGGTCTTCTCGTACTCGCCGCGGCCGCGGCGCGTGCTGGACCGTCCCGCGATCGAGGTGCTCAGCCGCCGGCCCCCGCAGGGCCAGGAGGAGCTGGCACTGCTCTCCGACGCCACCGTGCTGCTGTGCGCGCACCGCGGCACCCGGCTGGAGCTGGCGATGAGCGAGGACGCCCTGACGGGCTTCCTGGCCTGGCTGGAAGCCGCACCGCCTGGCCAGAGAGTGAATGTGGCGTAAGCCCCTGTCCTACGTGAGAAGCCCTCGACCGCCGTGCACGGCAGTCGAGGGCTTCTGGCTGTCCCCGGCCGGGGACGACGGGCGGCGTGTCGGGCCCCGGCCGGGGGGCTTCTACTTGAGCCCGCTGTCCACGGACGTCATGAGGGTTCCGGTGTCACCGGACATCTCCCAGATCATCGCGCCGAGCAGGTTCTTGGACTTGATCCAGGCGCTCTTCTTGCCGATCGACCAGGTGTCGTCGAAACTCCACCACTGGCCGTTGGCGCCGGTGTAGCCGTACGTCGCCACGGACTGCTCGTCGTGGTAGACGGTGAGGCCGCCGACCGAGGCGATCAGGTTGCTGTAGCCGCGGGTGCCGGACTCCTCGGGGAACTGGCCGGGCGCGGCCCCGTTGGCCGCCTGCCATTCACCGTGCGCGCCACCGTCGGTGACCTGCTGCCAGCCGCGCCCGTAGAAGGCGAGGCCGATGGTGAGCTGGCGGGGGCTGACGCCGGCGCCGAGGTATTTGTTGACGGCGCCCTCGACGCTGAAGTGGGTGGTGTACGGGTCCTGGGTGTCGGGATAGAGGTTGGCCTGGTGGCCGGTGCGGAGCGGTTCCCAGCTGTTGTCGCTGCCGGAGCCGTGGAAGTCGTACCCCTGGACGTTGGCGAAGTCCATCGACTTGAAGATGCCGTTGGCGCTGATGTCCCAGCCGAGGTCGACCTTGGCCGGGTCGGCCGGGGTGAACGCGGTGAGCAGGTACTTCTTCCCGGTGGTCGTGGTGAGCGCGTTCATCTGGGTGCGGAACTCGGCCAGCAGCGCGGTGAGGTTGGCCTTGTCCGCGGTGGAGTAGTGGTTGCCGGGGTGCCCGTCGGGCGAGCCGGGCCACTCCCAGTCGATGTCGACGCCGTCGAAGACACCGGCCGCGGAGCCGGGGCCGCCGCGTCCGTTGCTGACGGGCAGGTTGCCCTTGAGGTACATGTCGATGCAGGACTGCACGAACTTCTGCCGGGAGGCCGCGGTCTTTGCGGCGTCCGAGAAGTACTTGCTGTAGGTCCAGCCGCCGATCGAGATGTTGACCTTGAGGTTCGGGTACTTGGCCTTGAGCTGCTTGATCTGGTTGAAGTTGCCGGCCAGCGGCTGGTCCCAGGTGTCGGTGCTGCCGTTGACGGACTCGCCGGCGCTGAAGCCCTTCTCGTAGTCCGCCCAGGAGTCACCGGCGCCGTCCCCCTGGTTGGGGTCCTCCGGGTTGCTGGTGGTGGCCTTGGTGACGCCGTTCATGCAGGTCAGGTTGGCCGGGTCGATGTTGGAGAAGGCGTAGTTGATGTGCGTGAGCTTCGCCGCCGCGCCCGTGCTGACCAGGGACTTCACGGTGTAGCCGCGGCCGTAGATGCCCCACTGCACGAAGTAGCCGACCTTGGCGTACGTGCCGCCCGGGTCGCCGCCGCCTCCGCCGGTGGTGTGCACGATGGCCGCGTTGCTCGCCGGGCCGGTCTGGTCGATGGTGTCGCGGGCCTTGACGGTGTAGACGTAGTCGGTGCCCGCGGTCAGACCGGTGTTGGTGTAGGTGAGGCCGGTGACGGTCGCCACGGTGTTGCCGTCGCGGATGACGTCGTAGTTCTTGACGCCCTTGTCGTCGGTCGCCGCCGTCCAGGAGAGGGTGGCGGAGGTGTTGGTGATGCCGCTGGCCGTGGGGGCGCCGGGGGCGGATGGCGGGTTGTCGCCCGGTGGCACCGTACCGCCGTCACAGGAACCGCCGTTGACCTTGCAGCCGCTCGGGCTGCCGGAGCCCGCGCCGTTGAAGCCGAAGCTGGCGCTGGCGCCGGGGGCGAGGGTGCCGTTCCAGCCCACGTTCTTGGCGGTCCAGTGGTTGGCGGTGTGGGTGACGGTCGCGTCCCAGAAGGAGGTGACCGAGGTGCCGGTGGGGTAGTCCCATTCGACGGTCCAGGAGGTGATCGTCGTCGTACCGGTGTTCTTGATGGTCCAGCCGGCACCGAACCCGGTGCCCCAGTCGGACGATTTGGCGTAGGTCGCGGTGGCGGACGCGGCCGCGCTCGCCTGGGTGGCCAGACCGACGATCGCGGCCAGCGGGAGCAGCAGCGCGGTGGCGACCGCGGCTGATCTGCGCCGGAAGAGCTGTGCGGTTCCTGTTCTCAAGGGTGCTCCTCGAGGTTGGGGGGAAGGGGGGAACCTGCGCCGCCCGGAGAGCACGCCCGACAGTCATTCCGACGGTGGATCATCGCGTGATTGTCATGGTCCGCTCACCATCTGTTGTGTGGGTGAGCGTAGAAAGGTCTGGACCATAGGTCAAGAGGTCTGGACCATACCCAACTCCTGTGCCAGTACCGCCGCTTGGACCCGGCTGCGCATCTCCAGCTTCCCCAGGATCCGGCTGACGTGCGTCTTCGTCGTCGCCTCAGCCATCTCCAGCCGCACCGCGATCTCGGCGTTCGACTGCCCGCTGCCGAGACACGCCAGCACCTCGCGCTCGCGCGGGGTCAGTACGTCCAGAACGGCGGGGTCGGCGGACCGCTTCACCGGCTGCCCGGCGAACGCTTCGATGAGCCGCCGGGTGACCGCCGGGGCGATCATCCCGTCGCCGCGCGCCACCAGCCGCACCCCCTCCAGCAGCCGCTCCGCGTCGGTGTCCTTGAGCAGGAAGCCGGCGGCGCCCGCGCGCAGCGCTCCGAAGACGTACTCGTCCAGGTCGAAGGTGGTCAGCACCAGGACGTCCGCGAGCTGCTCGGCGACCACCCGCCGGGTCGCCTCGACACCGTCGAGACGTGGCATCTGGATGTCCATCAGCACCACGTCAGGCCGCAGTTCGCGGGCCAGCAGCACCGCTTCCTCGCCGTCGGCCGCCTCGCCGACCACCTCGATGTCGGGGGCGGAGCGCAGGATCATCACCAGCCCGGCGCGCACGGCACTCTGGTCCTCGGCCACCACCACACGGATCATCCGGCTCTTCCCCCGCAGTCGACGGGCAGTACCGCCCGCACCCGCCACACCTTGCCGTCACCGTCAGCGGCCTGCTCCAGGCCCGCCTCGAAGGAGCCGCCGAGCAGCTCCGCCCGCTCCCGCATACCGATCAGCCCCGAACCGGACCCGGGCGCGCGCGGACCGTCCCGGTCGCCGAACGGGCTGCTGACGGTGCCGGTGAGGGCCTGTTCGTCCTGCTCCAGCACGACCAGGACCTCGCCGGGCGCCGCGTGCTTGAGCGCGTTGGTCAGCGACTCCTGCACGATCCGGTACGCCGCCAGCTCGACGGGAGTCGACAGCGGGGGAGCGTCGTGCGGGCGGTCGTCCCGCAGCGCGAACGTCTGGCCGCTCTCGGCGCCGCCGGCGCGGGCGTGCCCCAGCAGCGCGTCCAGCGCCTTCAGCGTGGGCGCGGCGGCCGGCGCCGCGTCCCCCTCGGTGTCCCGGAGCAGCCCGATCAGCCGGCGCATCTCGGACAGCCCCTGGACGCTGTTCTCCCGGATCACCCCGAGCGCGTCACGGGCCGGGCCCTCGCGCTTGTCGATCGACAGCGCGGCCGTGGAGTGGATGGCGATCGCGGAGAGGTGGTTGGCGACCATGTCGTGCAGCTCCCGCGCCATCCGGGCGCGCTCCGCCGTCACCGCCTGCTGCCGGTCCAGCTCGGCCAGCAGCGTCGTCTGCTCGGCCTGCAGCGTCGCCGCGTCCGCGGTGTCGCGGTGCTGCCGGACGATGATCCCGCTCCAGGCCGGGGCCACCGAGATCAGTGCGCAGATCAGGCCGCCGGACAGCGCCTGCGCGTTGCGCTGGGTCAGCGCCAGGGTGATGGTGATCGCCGTCGTCATGACGATGCTCACGGCGGGCACCGACCGGGTCATCCGCTTCGGGCCGTACAGCACGGCCGCGTAGACGATGTCGGTGAACATCAGCACCGTGACCAGCAGGGACCCCAGGATCATGTCGGCGGTCAGGGCCACCACACCGGTGATGATCGCCACGGCCGGCGCGGTACGGCGCAGCAGCTCGCACCCCGCCATGAGCGTCAGCGGCAACAGCGTTCCGTAGGGCGGGATCACATGCCCCCGGCCCGAATGCGTGAAGAGGCCGAACGACCACATCACCAGCCCGCCGAGCAGCCCGGCGACGGCGATCCGCACATCGGTCCGGTGCGGGCGGGGGAGGGCGAGCGGCATGCGTCCATCACAGCACGCCGCGGGGGGTCCGGGCGTCGTCTGCCGGTCGTAGGCCGGTACATCGAAGGATGCAGACGCGGATCGTCAGGCGCGACGACGCAACCGGGCGGGACGCCCGCGAGGCTGGAGGAAACCGAGGGAGAGGTATCAGGCAATGATCATCACCGTGATCGTCGCGTGCGAGATCGGCTTCTGGCTGGTGCTGGCCGCCGGGCTCGTCCTGCGCTACCCGTTGCGGCGGCCCAAGGCCGGTGCGGTGGTCCTGGCCTGCGTGCCGCTGGTGGACGTGGTGCTGCTCGCCGCCACC
Source organism: Streptomyces sp. RKAG293 (assembly GCF_023701745.1). Classification (NCBI taxonomy): domain Bacteria; kingdom Bacillati; phylum Actinomycetota; class Actinomycetes; order Kitasatosporales; family Streptomycetaceae; genus Streptomyces; species Streptomyces sp. RKAG293. Next base: position 6,115,974 of record NZ_JAJOZB010000001.1, read on the forward strand.
GTCCTTGACCTGCGCGCGGGCGCCACCGCCGACGGGAAGCACGGGCTGGCCGCCGCCTACATCGGCTTCTCCATCGCCTACGGCCACTCCATGGTGCGGTGGGCCGACGGCCACTTCGCCCACCGCTTCGCCGGCGGACCGAAGCCGGCCGGAGCGCCGAAGTACGGCAGGGCACGCGCCGTCCACGAGTGGCGGATGCTCGCCCGCACCGCGCTCGCGGCGGTCATCGCCGTGGTGCTGCTGCAGGCGGCCGAATGGGCGGTCGGCGACGCGGACCGGACGGACGCGCTGACACAGTGGCAACTGCGGATGGCGATGATCACCGGCATCAACCTGGTCATCGCCGCCGGCTACACGATCTGGCCGAAGCGCGAGCCGGCCGCCGTCCGGCGGGCCTGAGCGCTACCGGACGGCCCGTCCTTCGGGAAGCGGCGCCCGTCAGCGCTCGCCGCCCGGCACCCACAGCACGTCGCCGAGCTCCTTGTTGGCCGTCCGCGCCAGGATGAACAGCAGGTCCGACAGCCGGTTGAGGTACGTCGCGGTGAGCGGGTTCATGATCTCGCCGTACTGCTCCAGCGCCACCCACGTCGAGCGCTCCGCGCGCCGGACCACCGTGCAGGCGGCGTGCAGCAGGGCCGCCCCCGCGGTCCCGCCGGGCAGGATGAAGCTGCGGAGCTTCTCCAGCTCCTCCAGGAAGCGGTCGCAGTCGCCCTCCAGCTTGTCGATGTACGACTGCTCGACGCGCAGCGGCGGGTACTTGGGGTCCTCGGCCACCGGCGTGGCGAGGTCCGCACCGACATCGAAGAGATCGTTCTGCACTCGGGTGAGGACCGCGGAGACCTCCGCCGGGAGCGAGCCCAGCGCGATGGCCACCCCGATGGCGGCGTTCGCCTCGTTGGTGTCCGCGTAGGCCGAGATTCGCACGTCGGTCTTGGCGGTGCGGCTCATGTCGCCGAGGGCGGTCGTGCCGGTGTCCCCGGTGCGGGTGTAGATGCGCGTCAGATTGACCATACGGCCGAGCGTAGTCACGCACCGGCCCTGGTGAAGACCCGTGTGCCCACCGTCACGGACACCGGTCGGACCTGGTAGCCGGTCAGATCGCCTGGCTGCAGAACACGGTGATGCGCGGCATCGGCCGCGCGATGGCCGACGGCGGCGAGCCCAACGAGGTCTCGCGGGCGGTCCTGGTCAAACTGGACGCCATGGAAGCCCTGCTGAGCGACGAGATCCTCAACTATGCGACGAAAGACACAGAGTGACCCGCCTCTCTTCCTACTGCGCGGGGGTGTGAGCGGGCGCTAAGGTCCGGCCAGAATCCCCGAACGTAAAGGTGTGTGTCGTGGCGAAGAAGCTCGCCGTCATCGGAGCCGGTCTCATGGGCTCCGGCATCGCTCAGGTATCGGCGGCAGCCGGTTACGACGTGGTGCTGCGTGACGTCACGGACGAGGCGCTCGCCCGCGGTCTGGGCGGCATCCAGGCCTCGTACGGGAAGTTCGTCGCCAAGGGGAAGATGACCGCCGAGGACGCCGAGGCGGCGCTCGCCCGGATCACCACCACCACCGAGCTGGAAGCCGTCGCCGACGCCGACATCGTCGTCGAGGCGGTGTTCGAGAAGATCGAGGTCAAGCAGGAGATCTTCCGGGCGCTCGACAAGATCGCCCGACAGGACGCCATCCTCGCCTCCAACACCTCCGCCATCCCGATCACCAAGATCGCGGCGGTCACGGAGCGCCCGGAGCGCGTCGTCGGCACCCACTTCTTCTCGCCGGTACCGCTGATGCAGCTGTGCGAACTCGTGCGCGGCTACAAGACCAGTGACGAGACGCTGGCCGCCGCCAAGGCCTTCGCCGAGGAGATCGGCAAGACCTGCATCGTCGTCAACCGCGACGTGGCGGGCTTCGTCACCACCCGGCTGATCTCGGCGCTCGTCGTCGAGGCGGCCAAGCTCTACGAGTCCGGGGTCGCGTCGGCCGAGGACATCGACATCGCCTGCAAGCTCGGCTTCGGCCACGCGATGGGTCCCCTGACCACCGCGGACATGACCGGCGTCGACATCCTGCTGCACGCCACCGGCAACATCTACGCCGAGTCGCAGGACGAGAAGTTCGCCGCACCGGAGATCATGCGCCGCATGGTCGACGCCGGCGACCTGGGCCGGAAGAGCGGACAGGGCTTCTACACGTACTAACCCTTTTCACTCCCAGGAGTGAATTCGGTATCGGTTCGCTCACAGACGGCAACGTTTATATGCGACGAACCGTCAGTTGTGGTGAGCCATCGCGGAACCCATCACACCATCACTCCACCGGGAGCGATTTATGCATATCCAGGGCGACCATGCCGAGCTGGTCGTCGGAGGCCGTCTCGACGTCCGCAGCGCGGCGGACGCCCGTACCGTCCTGCACACCGCCGTGGACTCCGGTTGCGGCGATCTTGTGCTGGACCTGACAGCACTGGATTCGTGGGACGCCGCGGGCCTGGGCGTGATCATGGGAGCGCACCGAAGGGCGGGCCGGGTCAACCGACGGCTCGTGCTGCGGGGCGTTCCGCCACAGATGCAGCGGCTGCTCGTAGCCACACGACTGCACCGAATCCTGGCGATCGAGGCTGAAAGGTGATGTAAGGGGAGCGCAACGCCCCTGCCCTTCGGCAATACTGTCCGGGGCTTTAGAGTTCGGTTTCCGGCCTGCCACACGGTGGGTCGAGGAGGGGAACCGGACCGGTCCGACTAAGCGGACTACGGTGGTCCGACACGACCCCGTACGCGACGCATATGGGGGGCGGAAACAATGGACCCACACTCCGGTCGACCAGACGATCTCGCGGCACCAGAGCCCGAGACGGGTGCCGCCGACGAGACCATGGCGCTGGCGCGCATACCGCGCCCGCCGCGCGAGCCTGCCCCCGTCTTCGGCGGGGAGACCCTGTGGCCCGAAGGGGACCCGGGTCGCCCCGGCCCCGCCCGGGTCGTCCAGGTGGTCGCCGGCGACTTCCTGCTCACCATCAACCCGGTGGACGGCAGCGAGGTCGCGCAGTGCCCGCCGGAGGAGCGGCGCGCGCCCGCGCGCCGCACCCCGCAGGACCGGCTGCGGCAGGCCAAGGACCGCCGACCGCAGCTGCCCCCGGGCCCGCGGGCGCCCGAGCTGCCCCTGCTGGAGCGCGAAGAGGAACGGGAGCGGCTCGTCCGGCTGCTCGCCCGAGGCCGCTCGGTCCGGGTCACCGGCCCCTCCGGCGCCGGCCGCAGCTCGCTGCTGGACGTCGTCGCCGACGCCTGCGCCGACCTGGCGCCCGACGGGATACTGCGGCTGTCCGGCTACCGCCGCACCTCCGCCGACCTGCTGCAGGACCTCTTCGCCCTCGTCTACGAGGCCGACGGATACCGCCCCGACCGTCCGCGGCTCCTGGAGCTGCTCAGCGACGTCGGCGCGATCGTCGTCCTCGACGACCTGGAATTCGGCGGCACCGCGCTCGAAGAGCTGCTGAACGCCGTGCCGGAGTGCGCCTTTCTGATCACCGCGACCCCGGACGTCGCCGCCCCCGCGCCCGACTCGCTGATCGAAGAGGTCTTCCTGCCCGGCCTCACCCGCGTCGCGTGCCTGGCCCTGCTGGAGCACGTCGTGGAGCGCCCGCTCGACGAGGAGGAGGCCGCCTGGGCAGCAGACCTCTGGTTCGAGTCCGAGGGTCTGCCGCTGCGCTTCTTCCAGGCCGGTGCGCTGCTGCGGCAGCGCGACGTCCTGCGCAACCCGATCGAGGCCGAGCAGGAGTGGGACGACTCCGTCTGGACCTCGGGCTCAGGGCCCGAGGACACCGGCCCGTTCGACGCCGAGCCCGCTGGCCGCATACCGCTGCCGTCGCTCGCCGAGAGCGCCGCGCCCGCCGAACTGCTCGCGTCCCGGCTGAGCGAGGCGGCCCAGCAGGCGCTGGACTTCGCCGTCGCGCTCGACGGCGAATGCCCGCACCCCTCGCACCTGCCCGCGCTCGTGGGCGACACCCACGGTGACGCCGCGCTCGGCGAGATAGCCGCCTGCGGCCTCGCCGTCCCCGTCGCCTCGCACTACCGGCTCGCCGCCGGGGTGCGTCAGCAGCTGTCCGTGGGACTCTCCACGGAGTCGGAGGACACCGCCCTCGCTCTCGCCGCGGCCCAGCACTACGCCTGGTGGGCGGGCCACCCCTCGGTCGCCCCGGAACGGGCCGCCACCGAGGCCGAGGCGATCCTCGCCGCGATGGCCGCCTGCCGCGACGCCGGACACCCCAGCAACGCCGTCCTCCTCGCCCGCACCGCGGCCCCCGCGTTCGCCGGCGCACTGCACTGGAGCGCCTGGGAGCGGGCGCTGCGGATCGGGCAGGAATCAGCCCGGCTGGCCGGCGAAGTGGCCGAAGAGGCGTACTTCCATCACGAGTTGGGCGTCCTGGCGCTCTGCACCGGCGGCCTCGACCGGGCCCGGGCCGAGCTGGAGGCTTCCATAGCCCTGCGCGGGGCGCTCGCCGACCGCCAGGGCACCCTGGTGGGCCGACGGACCCTCGCGCTCGTCAACGACCGTTCCAGCGGCTCCGTGGCGCTCACGCTGCCCGGCGCCGGCCTGGAGATACCCGGCGCGGGCCCGGACTCGCACCTCGCGGCGTCCGCCGCTCCCGGCCGCGATTCCTACGACCCGCCCGTCACGGTCATCAGCAAGCGGCTCACCGCGGGCGGCCTGCCGGCCCGCAGGACCGCACGGACCGTCTTCGGCAACTCCCGCCGCAACCTCCTCGCCGCGGGCGCGGGCGCCGCACTCGCGGCGATCATCGGCACCGTCGTCACGCTCGGCACCTCGGCGGGCAGCAGCGAGAACCGCAACGTGCCGAACAACGTGAAGCCCGTCGAGTCCGCCCAGCCGGACGACCAGAACGCAGGCCTCCCCGCCGACCAGCAGACGACGGACGGCACCACCTCAACGAAACCGGGCACGCCGACGACGGGCACGGCGCCGACCACGCAGCCTGCGACCTCCGGCGGCGCGTCGTCGGTGCCGGGCAACGGCGGTCAGACGTCCTCGACGCCGGGACACACGCCGTCGACCAAGCCGGGCACGACAGGCGGCGGCTCAGGCTCGCCGACGCACACGACCCCGCCGACGCATACGACACCGCCACCCACCACGGATCCGCCGACGACGACTCCGCCGCCCACGACGACTCCGCCGCCCACCACGGATCCGCCGACGACCGGCGGCAACGGCACCACTCCGTAACGCGAAAGCCCCGGCCCGGTAGTAACTCCCAGGTCGGGGCTCAGCGCGCCTAGCGCGATCCGCTCGTGAGCGGAACGGCCTGCGATCAGAACAGGCGGAGTTTGTCGTCCTCGATGCCGCGCATCGCGTCGTAGTCGAGGACGACGCAGCCGATGCCGCGGTCGGTGGCCAGGACGCGGGCCTGGGGCTTGATTTCCTGGGCGGCGAAGACGCCCTTCACCGGGGCGAGGTGCGGGTCGCGGTTCAGCAGCTCGAGGTAGCGGGTGAGCTGCTCGACGCCGTCGATGTCGCCGCGCCGCTTGAGCTCGACCGCGACCGTGACGCCTTCGGCGTCCCGGCACAGGATGTCGACCGGCCCGATCGCCGTCATGTACTCGCGCCGGATCAGGGTCCAGCCCGCACCCAGTACTTCCATGCGGTCCGCGAGCAGTTCCTGGAGGTGGGCCTCGACGCCGTCCTTGATGAGGCCGGGGTCGATCCCGAGCTCGTGCGAGGAGTCGTGGAGGACCTCCTCGATGGTGATGATCAGCTGCTCACCGGCCTTGTTGACCACCGTCCAGACACCGTCGTCGCCCACCTTGAGCGTGCACGGCGGGGACATCCAGTTGAGCGGCTTGTAGGCGCGGTCGTCGGCGTGGATGGAGACCGAACCGTCGGCCTTCACGAGGAGCAGACGGGTCGCCGACGGAAGGTGGGCGGAGAGCTTGCCCGCGTAGTCCACGGAGCAGCGGGCAATGACGAGGCGCATGGTGGGCAACGCTACTCGACGCCCCGCCCCGTGCGCGATTCGCCCTCAAGGGGAGGGTCCGGGCGACTGTTGAAAAATGGCCGGTTGTGGGCGCTACCTCCTGGTGCGCCAGGACCGTGCCGCCTACCGTTGTATGTGGAAGCCGTCGTGCGGGAGAAGCTCGGCCGGTTTCCGGTCCATGTCCGTCTGGCTCCGCACATTGCGGGGTCACGAGAGGAGTACCCATGTCGCTCGACGTCTCACCGGCCCTCCTCGAACAGGCCGAGCGAGGCGAGGTCGACGAGAAGGAATTCGTCGACTGCGTCCGGACATCCCTGCCGTACGCATGGGAGATGATCAGTTCACTGGTGGCGCAACTCAAGGTTGACGGTGGTTCCTTCGCCGACAACCAGGTGCCGCCGCCGGACGAACAGGCGCGCGGTCAGCTGCTGCGCGCGCTGGCGAGTGACGCGATACGCGGTGCCCTGCAGCGCCATTTCGGGGTCCGACTCGCGTTCCAGAACTGCCACCGGGTAGCGGTCTTCCCGCTCGACCCGGCCGTTGACGGGAGTTACGGAAAGTTCACGTCCGTGCGCTCCCAACTGCTCAACCAGTCACCGGAGTTCAGGGACTGCTGATCCTCATGTGACAGCGGTCCACGTGCTCCCGCCTCCGGTTCAGGCCAATTGCGGGAGCACGTCGCTGCCCAGTCGCATGACGTTCTCCTCGGTGACAGCCAGATCTCCCGAGCCCTCCACCAGCAGCGCGAAGCGGGTGATGCCCGTCCGCTCGGAGGTGGCCGCCAGCCGGTCGGCGCAGAGCTGGGCGGTACCCACCGGGTGGAGATCGCAGAGCAACTCCGTGTAGCTGAGCGGGTTCCGCATCGCGCGGGCGCTGCCGTCCACGGTCTGATGGGCGGCCAGGCCGCGTTGCAGCCAGCCGGGCATCGCCTTCACCAGTGCCTCGACCGCGTCCGCGCGGCTGTCCGCGATCTGGACGACGCCCGCCGACACATGCTCGGCCCCGGCCGCCGCGATGACTTCGGGGGAGAGCCCCGCCGCCCGCGCTGTGAGCTGCCAGAGCTCGACCATCCCGGCCTTCTCCTCGTCGCCGCAGTGCATCCCGAGCAGCATCGGGAGACCGCGTTCCGCGGCCAGCCGGACGGAGTTCGGTGAGGTGCAGGCGACCACGACCGGCGGGCCCGGCTCGTCGAGCTCGTCCGGGCGCGGTACGACGGGCACCTCGCGGAACGAATAGCGCGGTCCGTCCGCCCCGACCCGGGGCTCGCGCAGCCAGCGCATCAGCAGGTCCAGCGATTCCGGGAAGCCGTGCTCGAAGGCTTCGAGGCCGGCGCCGAAGACCTCCAGGTCCACCCAGGGGCCGCCGCGCCCGACGCCGAGGGTGAAACGGCCGCCGGAGGCTATGTGCAGCAGTGCGGCCTGCTCGCCGAGCGCCACCGGATGGGCGGTCGGCAACACGCTGACCGCCGTGCCGACCCCGATGGTGCTGGTGCGACCCAGCAGAAACGCAGCGAGCGTCACCGCGGACGGGCAGACTCCGTACGGAACGAAATGGTGCTCGGCCAGCCATACGGTGTCCACCCCCGCGGACTCGGCCAGCTCGGCCGACCGTACCGCCCGGTGCAGCACCTCACCCTGGCCCTGGCCGGGGAACTGAGCCGCGAGAACAAAAGTCCCAACACGCATCGGTCACTCCCTCCTCTACAGGCACTAACGCTTGACACGTGCCAAAGGCACGGCCTGCCGCAGCGATTTCATGATTTTCGGCAACGGATGTCGGACGGGGGCGGGTGGGGGCGCGATCGGAGGAACGTCCGCCCCGTGACCCGCCGCGTATTCTGGGACGAGCCGCCCCGATCCGACCGAACCGCGAGGTGTCCCATGTCGCCGCGTCGAAACCACCCGCGCGGTGGTGACAGCCCCGCCGACCGTCCCGGGGAATCGGGCACGGGCCGCGGTCCCGAGCGTACCGAGACCTGGCAGGGCGAGGAGTGGTCGGTCCGGCCGATCGCCGGAAGTGCCGCGGGCAAGAGCTACCGGTGCCCGGGTTGCGACCAGGAGATTCCGCCCGCCGTCGGCCACTTGGTGGCCTGGCCGGAGTACGGCGGCGGTGTCGACGACCGCAGGCACTGGCACCGGGCGTGCTGGAACGCGAAGGACCGCCGCACCACGAGGGTGCAGCGGTCCCGTAACGCACCGCGCTACTGAAGAAAGTGCGGTCAGACGTCGCGCTTGGCCAGTACCGCGTAGGCGCCGGCCAGGGCGATCGCCGTGATGATCGCCAGCAGCCCGAGGCCCGGCCAGCCGGTACTGGTGCCGCCGTCCATCGGGATCCGGTACATGGACGCGAGCCCGTTGAGCGCCGAGTACTTGATCAGGAAGTCGCGCAGCGAGTGCATGCTCTCGGCGAACATGAAGAGCGCGAGGATCAGCGGCAGCAGCACCACGCCCATCATGGCCGTGATCGCGCCCGCCGAGTGCCGCAGCAGGGTGCCGATCGCCAGTGAGAGCAGACCGAGCAGCGCCACGAACAGACCGGCGCCGACGGTGGCGCCCAGCCACTGGCCGCCGTGGGCGACGACCTTGCCGGCCTCGATCGAATCCCGCATCACCGAGTCCTCGTAGGCGGAGGACGGGACCTTCTGGTCCGACAGGGCCGCGGAGTTGATGAGCGCGGTGATGCCGCAGGCCGCGGTCGTCGTCACGAACGACAGGCCGAAGAAGACGATCGCCTTGGCGGTGAGCACCCGGGAACGGCTCGGGCAGGCGGTGAACGTCGTACGGATCATGCCGGTGCTGTACTCGGAGGTCACCACCAGGACGCCGAGGGTGATCACCGCGAGCTGGCCGAGCATCAGCCCGAACAGGCCGCCGCTGAGCAGCGGCGCCCCGACGTAGTCGCTGCTGCTCATCGCCATGGTCACCAGCAGGCCGATGCCGATGACGACGGCGAGCATCACGCTGATCGTCCACACGGTGGAGCGCACCGTGCGGATCTTCGTCCACTCGGACTTCAGCGCGTGCGCGAGCGTGGTGTTCTGCACCGGGATCGGCGACGTGTACTGCTGGGTGTACGCGTAGGGAGCGCCGGGGGCGGGGACGGGGGCGGTCATCGGGCGTCCTCGCTGTCGGACTTGTTGAGGCTGGGAGCGGTGGGCGGAACCACGGGGGGCGCGGCGGGCGCGGCGGGCGCGGCCGGCGGAGCCGGGGCGACCGGGGCGGCAGGCACGACCGGCGGCTGCGCGGGTACCGCGGTGGTCGCCGCGTACGGCTGCGGCGGTGGTCCCGCGGGCTGCTGGCCGTACGGCTGCGCGTAGGGCTGCGCCGGCGGCTGGGCGTACTGCTGCTGCGGTGCCTGCTGCACCGGCGGCTGACCCCAGCCGGCGGGCGCCTGCTGCTGGTAACCGGCCGGCGGGTAACCGCCCTGTGGGTACTGGCCCTGCGGCGGGTAACCGGCCTGCTGGTAGCCCTGCTGCGGGTGCGGGGCGGGCTGCTGCAGCCCCTGGCGCGGGTCCTGGGTGGAGCGGTAGTCCACCGCGCCACTGGTCATCCGCATGTACGCCTCTTCCAGCGAGGCCTGGTGCGGCGACAGTTCCCAGAGGCGGACGTCGATCTCGTGCGCGAGGTCGCTGATCCGCGGCAGCTCCAGGCCGGTGACGCGCAGGGCGCCGTCCTGCTCGGGCTGCACGAGGCCGCCGGCCTCGCTGAGCGCCTTCGACAGCTTCTCGCGCATCCCGGCGTCGTCGGGGGTGCGGACCGTGGCGTGCGCGGTCGAGTTGCGGGCGATGAAGTCCTTGACGCTCATGTCGGCGAGCAGCTGCCCGCGGCCGATCACGATCAAGTGGTCGGCGGTCAGCGCCATCTCGCTCATCAGGTGGCTCGACACGAAGACCGTGCGGCCCTCGGCGGCGAGCTTCCGCATGAGGTTGCGGACCCAGAGGATGCCCTCGGGGTCCAGGCCGTTCACCGGTTCGTCGAAGAGCAGCACCTCGGGGTCGCCGAGCAGGGCGCCCGCTATGCCGAGCCGCTGGCCCATGCCGAGCGAGAAGCCCTTGGAGCGGCGCGACGCGACGTCCTGCAGCCCGACGACGCCCAGTACTTCGTCCACCCGGCGGGCCGGAATGCCGGACAGCTGCGCCAGGCACAGCAGGTGCTGGCGCGCGCTGCGGCCGCCGTGCACGGCCTTGGCGTCGAGGAGCGCACCGACTCTGCGGGGGGCGTTGGTCAGCTGCCGGTACGGCTGGCCGCCGATGGTGACACGGCCCGCCGACGGGTCGTCCAGGCCCAGGATCATCCGCATGGTGGTGGACTTGCCCGAGCCGTTGGGTCCGAGGAAGCCGGTCACGGCGCCCGATCGGACCTGGAACGACAGGTTGTACACAGCCGTCTTCGCGCCGTAGCGCTTGGTGAGGCCCGTTGCCTCGATCATGCTTGCCCCTCGCCTTCAACCGGGGCACGTGCCCCCGTGAGGTTTAGGAGGCTACAGGGGCATGAACGGTTCCAGCAGGGGTGTACTTCCGGTACCCCTGCCGGTATCGCTCACGCGTCGCGGTTCTTCAGGACCACGTAGCCGCCGATGAGGGCGGCGGCGACCCAGACCGCCATGATTCCCAGCCCGGCCCACGGGCCGTACGGTGCCGGGTTGTCCTCCTGCACCACGCGCATGATCTGCTGGCCGGCCTGGTCGGGGAAGTACTTCGCCACCGTCTTCACCTTCGGCACCGCCGACAGGATCGGTGAGATGAGGAAGAAGAACGGCATCAGGATGCCCAGGCCGAGCATCGGACTGCGCAGCATCGTCGCGACGCCCACGCAGAACAGCACCAGGAACGTCATGTAGAGCCCGGTGCCGAACACCGCGCGCAGCACGCCCGGGTCGCTGATCGTCACCTTGTGGCTGCCGAGGAGCGCCTGGCCGAGGAAGAACGAGATGAAGCTGGTGGCCATGCCGACCACCAGCGCGAGCGCCCCGGCGACGACGACCTTGGAGAAGTAGAACGAGGCGCGCTGCGGGACCGCCGCGAGGGAGGTGCGGATCATGCCCGAGCTGTACTCGCTGGCGATCACCAGGACACCGAACACGATCAGCGCGAGCTGACCGAGTGCCATCCCCGCGAAGCTGGAGCTCGTCGGGTCGAAGGTGGCCCGGTCGCCCTCCGACATGTCGCTGAAGGTGCTCTTGATGACCAGACAGATGACCGCGCTGAGCGCGACGGTGACGATGAACGCCAGCGCCAGCGTCCACACCGTGGACCGTACCGTCCTGATCTTGGTCCATTCCGACTGCAGGACCGCGCCGGGAGCCGCCATGGTCAGGACTCCTTTCCGGTGCTGGGGGTGCTGTCCTTGCCGCCGGACCAGCCGGCGCCCCACTGCGGGGCGGCGGGGTCCGTGACGGGTACCGCACCGGCCGGGTCACCGGCGAGGTGCCCGCCCGCGTGGTATTCCACCGAGTCGGCGGTGAGCTGCATGAAGGCTTCTTCCAGTGAGGCCCGCTGCGGGCTCAGCTCGTGCAGGGTCAGCTGGTGCTTCGCGGCCAGCTCGCCGATCCGCGCCGGATCGCCGCCCTCGATCTCGAAGGAGCCGTCGCCGGTGACCACCGGGGTGATCTGCGCGGCGGCCAGCGCGTCCCGCAGCCGCTCCGGATCAGGGGTCCTGACCCGGACGTACGAGCGGGAGTTCGTCGCGATGAAGTCGGCCATCGAGGTGTCCGCGAGCAGCCGGCCCTGGCCGATGACGACCAGGTGCTCGGCGGTCAGCGCCATCTCGCTCATCAGGTGGCTGGAGACGAAGACCGTACGCCCCTGGGCGGCCAGATCCTTCATCAGGTTGCGGATCCAGTGGATGCCCTCGGGGTCGAGCCCGTTGACCGGCTCGTCGAACATCAGGATCTCGGGGTCGCCGAGCAGGGCGCCCGCGATGCCGAGCCGCTGGCCCATGCCGAGCGAGAAGCCCTTGGACCGCTTCTTCGCGACCGAGGACAGGCCGACGGTCTCCAGCACCTCGTCGACCCGGGAGGCCGGAATGCGGTTGGACTGCGCGAGGCACAGCAGATGGTTGTACGCGGTGCGGCCGCCGTGGATGGCCTTCGCGTCCAGGAGGGCGCCGATGTACTTGAACGGCTCGCTGAGCTCCCGGTAGTGCTTGCCGTCGATGCGCACATCGCCCGCGGTCGGGTTGTCCAGATCCAGCATCATCCGCATGGTGGTGGACTTGCCCGCCCCGTTCGGCCCGAGGAAGCCGGTCACCACGCCGGGGCGCACGGTGAACGTGAGGTGGTCGACAGCGGTCTTGTCCCCGTACCGCTTGGTGAGCCCCTGCAGTTCAATCATTGTCCCAACGTAATGTCCGACCGGGCCTCCGTCACGCCAAAAACCCCCATCCGAGGAGGACGGGGGCTTCTGGTGATGGGGGATCAGCGGGAGGGGTGTGCCCGCTTTGTGGTGTTACCTGCTCTGCTGCGCCGGGACGCCGCGGGAGATCGGCTCCTCGTCGGCCGGGCCGGTGGCGGCGGCCACCGCCGCACCGGTGAGGGTGGCCAGCATCTCGCGGACGTTGGTCAGCTGGGCGTTGATGCTGTCGCGGCGGTTGGTGAGCGCCGCCAGCTCGCGCTCGGACTCGCTGCGGATCCGGTCGGCCTTCGCGTTCGCGTCCGCGACGATGTCCTCGGACTGGCGCTGGGCCGTCTCCACCGTCTGGCGGGCGCGGCGCTCGGCGTCGGTACGGAGCTTCTCGGCCTCCAGGCGGAGCTGCTCGGCGCGGTGCTCGATCTCCGCCAGGCGCTTCTCGGCCTTGGCCTGACGCGACGCCAGGTCACGCTCGGACTGCTCGCGGCGCTTGGCCAGGTTCGTCTCGAAGTCGGCTGCGGCCTGGGCGGCCTTGGCACGGGTCTCCTCGAAGAGGGCGTCGGCCTCCTCGCGCTTGGCCTGGGCGTCCTTCTGGGCCTCGCCACGCAGCTGCGTGGAGTCGGACTTCGCCTTGTCGACGATCCGGGCGCCCTCGTCCTCGGCCTTGGACTTGCGGTCCGCGGCGAAGGTCTCGGCGTCGTTGCGCACCTGGTTGGCGGCGGACTCGGCGAGCTCGCGGTGCTGCTCGGCCGCGCGGCGGGCCTCCTCACGAAGGTCCTTCGCCTCCTCCTCGGCGAGGCGGAGGATCTTCTCGACGCGAGCACCGAGGCCGGCGTACGACGGCTCGGCGTCGTTGACCTGCGCCTGCGCGTTCTGGGTCTCGAGGTGTAGCTCCTCGATGCGCTTCTCCAGCGCGGTGATCCGGGTCAGTGCGCTATCACGGTCGGCGACGAGCTTGGTGATGCGGTCGTCCACCTGACCGCGGTCATATCCGCGCCGAACGAGTTCGAAGCCGAAGGGGGAGGAGGTGTCACTCATGGGGTTCCTGTCAATTCAGACCGGGTGAGGTGATAGGGGGAATCCTAGGGGCCCGGACGGCGTGTCACCGAGCCATTGCCTATTAGGTATGGAGAATGTCCGCTCAATCGAGTGGAGCATCGTCGTTGCGCTTGCCCCCCGAACGGGTGGTTCCGGCCCCCGCACCGGCGGTCACCGCGTTCTTCCCGGCTCCTGGGGTCTCGAATGACTCCAACGCCTCCAGGACGTCCTGGACACGGGAGATCTCGGCATTGATGTCCTGTCGGCGGCGCACCAGGATCTCCAACTCGCGCTTGCCCTCGGTGACCGTACGCTCCGCCTCGGCCCGGGCCTCCCCCTTGACCCGCTCCGCATCCCGATCCGCGTCGGCCTTCTTCTGCTCGGCCTCCTTGAGCAGCCCCTCGGCCTTCTTCACGGCGGCGATCCGTACCTTGCTCGCCTCGGACGAGGCCGTGGACTTGAGCTCCTCGGCCTTCGCCTCGGCCTCGGTGAGCTGCTCGGTGGCGGCCGCGACCAGCTTGTCGACGCGCTCGCCGGCCGTCCGCATCTGCTCGGAGGATTCCTTGCGGGCCCGCTCGTGCAGCTCCTCGACCTCGGACTCGACGCGGTTGCGCAGTTCCTCGGTGCGTTCCCTTATCGACGTGGCGTCCCGGCGCGCCTCGCCGAGCAGGGTGTCCGCGTCCGTACGGGCCCGCTCGACCAGTCCGTTGCACTCCAGCGTCGCCTCGGCGAAGATCCGTTCGGCCTCGGTGCGGGCGGCGCCGACCATCGTGTCGGACTGCTCCTCGGCGGCCGCCCCGATCCGCACCGCCTCGGCCTGCGCCTTCGCGATCAGCTCGTCCGCCTGCTCGGCGGCCTCGCTGCGGCGGCGGTTGGCGGCCTCGCGGGCCTCGTCGCGGATCCGGTCGGCCTCCGCGCGGGTCGCCTCCGACTCGCGCTCGGCGGTGTCCAGCGCGTCCTTGGCCAGGATGCCGAGACGTTCGGCCTCCTCACGGGCCTTGGTGATCAGCTGGTCGGCCTGGCCCGCGGCCTCGGTACGGCGGCGGTTGGCGTCGTCACGGGACTCCGTGCGCAGCTGCTCGGACTCCTCGATCGCCTCGGAAACGGTGCGCTCCGCCAGTGACTTGGCGGCGTCCGTCTCCTCCTTGGCGTCGCGGCGGACCCGCGCGGCGTCCTCGGCGGCCCGCTCCCGTTCGGAGTTGGCGTCCGCGTGCAGCCGGTCGGCCTCGCCCTGGGCCTCGGTACGCAGCCGGTCGGCGGCGTGCTCGGCGGCGGACCGCAGTCCGGCGATCTCCTCGTCGGCCTGCTCGTGCAGATGCGCGACGGCGTCACGGACCTGCTGAGCGGTCTGCTCGGCGGCGGCGACCAGTTCGGTGGCCCGCGACTCGGCCTCGGCGACCAGCCGGTCGGCCTCGACCCCGGCCTCCTGGACCCGGGTACGGGCCGACGCGAGCAGTTCCTCGCTCTCGCGGCGGGCCTGGGACCGCTCCTGGTCGGCCTCGCCGCGCGCGGCGGCGAGCAGTTCCTCGGCCTCGCGGCGGCGGCGGGCCGCCTCCTCCTGGGCGGCGGCCAGCGCCTCGGCGGCCTCGGTGCCGGTCCGCTCGGCGGCCGCGGCGGCCTCCGCGCGCAGCCGGTCCGCGGTCTCCTGCGCCTCGGCGCGCAGCTGTTCGACCTCGGTCGCGGCGTCGGTACGCAGCCGCACCGCGATCGTCTCGGCCTCGGCGCGGGTCTGCGACGCGTCGGCCGCGGCCTCGTCACGCAGCCGTACCGTTTCGGCCTCGGCCTGCTCCTGGAGGACCCGGACCCGCTCCGCGGTCTCGTTCCGCAGCCGTTCCGCCTCGTCGGCGGCCTCGCGGCGCAGCCGCTCGGCCTCGCCGCGGGCGTCGCGCAGCGCCTGCTCGGCGGTGGTGACGCGCTGCTCGGCCTCCTCGCGCAGCCGCACCAGGTCCGCTTCGGCGTCGGCACGCAGCCGCAGCACGGTCTGCTCGGCCTCGCCGCGCTGCCGCAGCACCTCGGCCTCGGCGTCCTCCTTGACCTGGCCGGCCTGCTGCTCGGCCTCGCCGCGCAGCACGTCGGCCTCGGCGCGGGCCCGCTCCAGGGCCTCCTCGGCCTTCTTGTTCAGCGCGGAGGCACGCTCGGTGGACTCGGCCCGCATCCGGTCGGACTCGGTGGACGCGCCCTGGCGCATCTCGTCGCCGTCCGCCTTCGCCTTGGCCAGCAGGCCCTCGGCGGTCCTGGCGGCCTCCTCGATCTGCTGGACGGCCTCACGGCGGGCCTCACCGCGGATCCGCTCGCCCTCGGCGACCGCGTCGGCCCGCAGCTGCTCGGCCTCGCCGCGCAGCCTGCGCGCCTCCTCCTGCAGCTCGACGGTCTTGGCCCGGTACTCCTCGGTGTCGTCCTGCGCGGCGCCGCGCAGCTCCTGCGCCGACGCCTCGGCCTGGCCGCGCAGCCGCTCGGCCTCCGCCTCGGCCTCGCCGCGGATCCGCTCGGCCTCCTCGGCGGCCGCCCGGGTGGTGGACTGGGCGTCCTGGGACGCCTTCGTCAGCACCTCCTCGGCGCTCCTGGCCGCCTGGGCCAGCTGCGCCGCGGCGTCCTCGGACGCGGCGGACCGCGCCGTCTCCTGGGCCTCGGCACGGACCCGCTCGGCTTCGGCGACCGCGTCGGCGCGGACCTGCTCGGCCTCGGCCTTGGCGGCCTCCGACTCCTTGGTCGCCTCCGTCACCATGCGGGCGATCTCGGCGCGGGCGGTACGGGTGCGCTGCTCGTTCTCGGCCTCGGCCGTGGACAGCCGCTTCGAGGCGGCCGTGTTGGCCTCCTCACGCAGCCGGTCGGCCTCCGCGCGGGCCTCGCGCAGCGAATCGTCGGCCTCGCGCATCCGCTCCTGGGCGAGCCGGGTGAGCTCGGTGGCCTCCTGGCGGGCCGCGTCGGACTCGCTGAGGGTGGACGTCCGCAGCTGTTCGGCCTGGCTGCTGGCTTCCTGCGCCTGGTTGGAGGCCGCGTTCAGCAGCCGTTCCGCGTCGGTCCTGGCCCGCCGCAGCAGCTGCTCGGCCTCGGACTTCGCTGACTCCGCCTCGGCGGTGAGCCGCTCGCGGGTCTGCTCGGCGATCCGGGTCGCCTCGGCGCGGGCGGCGGCGAGCGCCGTCTCGGACTCGGCGCGGGTCTCGTCCAGCAGCCGGCGGGCCTGGGACTCGCTGCGGGCCCGCAGCTGCTCGGCCCAGGCCACGTTCTCGTTGACGTGGGTCTCGACGGTGGCCCGGCGCTCGCCCAGCTCCTCGTCGAGCTGACGGCGCCGGGCGACGGCCTCGGCATGCCATTCGGCCTCGAAGCGGGACTGCCGCTCGGCCTGTTCCTGCAGCAGGCGCTGGGTGGCGGCGCGCGCCTCGCGCAGCTCGCGCTCCGCGTCGGTGCGCAGCTGGTCCGCCTGGATCTGGGCGTTGCGCAGCAGCTGGTCGGCCTGGTGGCCGATGTTGTCGTAGGCGGGGCGGGCGGCGAGATTGCGGCGTGCCTCGTGAAGTTTGGCGCGCAGAACCTCGACCTGGTAGCCCAGGTCGTCGGCGTGCTCGACGGCCTTACCCCGCTCGGTGCGAAGCCGCTCCATCTCAGCTTCGAACAGCGAGAGGTGATCGTCGGCCTCGTAGCGGTCGTTGCCCCGCACTCCGCGGTCCCATCCGTCCCCTGGCGTTCTCACCCGCCAACCGGGTGAGACTCTCCGGAGCCCTGTTTGCACAGAGCCCTACGGAGAAGTGTGTCTGATCCACGCCGTGGAGCGGGCCGGTACCCCACGCCCACCCGTCGGCTGGGCCACTCTACCGGCCCAAGGGGGGCTGGGGTCAGTGGTCCTTGGCGGCGGTGACCAGCTCGGTGAGGACACCATGGCAGTCCTTGGGGTGCAGGAACGTGATCCGTGACCCCATGGAGCCGATTCGCGGCTCTTCGTAGAGCACGCGGACGCCCTTGCCCGCGATGTCCGCGGCGTCGCCGTCCACGTCCGCGGTGCCGAAGGCGATGTGGTGCACGCCCTCGCCGTTCTTTGCCAGCCATTTGCCGACCGCGGAGTCCTCGCGGGTCGGTTCCAGGAGCTGGAGGTAGGAGGCGCCGCCGTCGGAGGTCTCGTTGATCTTGAGCATGGCCTCCCGTACGCCCTGCTCCTCGTTCACCTCGGAGTGGTGGACCTCGAAGCCGTACGTGGCGCGGTAGAACTCGACGGTGGCGTCGAGATCGAAGCACGCGATACCGATGTGGTCGATGCGAGTCAGCATGGGAACAGTGCACCGCTACCTGACCCGGTAACGCAACGTGCGCGCGATCACACGTTCCGCCCGATGACCGCGCGCTTACCGCTCAGTACATTGACGGTAACCCTCGTTAACTTCTCTCTTCCTCTGCTGAAGGGGCCGCACCATGAGCCAGCCACGTACGTCCGTGATCGTCGCAGGTGCCAGAACTCCCATGGGAAGGCTGCTCGGATCCTTGCGATCCTTTAGCGGCGCCGACCTCGGGGGCGTCGCGATCAAGGCGGCGCTGGACCGCGCGGGGATCGGCGGCGACCAGGTGCAGTACGTCATCATGGGCCAGGTGCTGCAGGCCGGCGCCGGCCAGATCCCGGCCCGCCAGGCCGCCGTCAAGGGCGGCATCCCGATGAACGTCCCGGCCCTGACGATCAACAAGGTCTGCCTTTCCGGCCTTGACGCGATCGCCCTCGCCGACCAGCTGATCCGCGCCGGCGAGTTCGACATCGTCGTCGCCGGCGGCCAGGAGTCGATGACCAACGCCCCGCACCTGCTGCCGAAGTCCCGTGAGGGCTTCAAGTACGGCGCGATCGAGATGCTCGACGCGATGGCCTACGACGGCCTCACCGACTCCTTCGAGAACATTCCGATGGGGGAGTCGACCGAGAAGCACAACACCCGCCTCGGCATCGGGCGTGCGGCCCAGGACGAGATCGCGGCCCAGTCCCACCAGCGCGCCGCCGCCGCGCAGAAGAACGGCCTGTTCGAGGCCGAGATCACCCCCGTCGAGATCCCGCAGCGCAAGGGCGACCCGGTGATCTTCAGCAAGGACGAGGGCATCCGCCCCGAGACCACCACGGAATCGCTCGGCAAGCTCCGCCCCGCCTTCGCCAAGGACGGCACGATCACCGCCGGCACCTCCTCGCAGATCTCCGACGGCGCCGCCGCGGTGGTCGTCATGAGCAAGGCGAAGGCCGAGGAGCTGGGCCTGGAGTGGATCGCCGAGATCGGCGCGCACGGCAACGTCGCGGGCCCGGACAACTCGCTGCAGTCCCAGCCCTCCAACGCCATCGCGCACGCGCTGGCCAAGGACGGTCTGACCGTGCAGGATCTGGACCTGATCGAGATCAACGAGGCGTTCGCCGCGGTCGCCGTGCAGTCGATGAAGGACCTCGGCGTGACACCTGAAAAGGTGAACGTCAACGGTGGTGCGATCGCCCTGGGTCACCCGATCGGGATGTCCGGGGCGCGGGTCGTCCTGCACCTCGCGCTGGAGCTCAAGCGGCGCGGCGGCGGAACGGGCGCCGCGGCGCTCTGCGGCGGAGGCGGCCAGGGCGACGCCCTGATCATCCGCGTCCCCGGCAAGTAGCCGGAGAAGGCGCAACCGGCACCACCCACCGGCGGCGAACCGAGCCCCAAAGAAGAAGGAGCGCGAAGCGATGGACGTCGCCACGCTGGTCGAGCAGGCGCGGGAGGGCAGGCCGCGGGCCGTGGCCCGGCTGATCTCGCTGGTGGAGGGGGCGTCCCCGCAGCTCCGGGAGGTGATGGCCGCGCTCGCGCCGCTGTCCGGCGGTGCGTACGTGGTCGGCCTGACGGGCTCGCCGGGCGTCGGCAAGTCCACCTCCACGTCCGCGCTGGTCACCGCGTACCGCAAGCGCGGCAAGCGGGTCGGAGTACTGGCGGTGGACCCGTCCTCGCCGTTCTCCGGCGGCGCGCTGCTCGGTGACCGGGTGCGGATGTCGGAGCACGCCTCCGACCCCGGCGTCTACATCCGCTCGATGGCGACCCGCGGCCACCTCGGGGGCCTCGCCTGGTCGGCGCCGCAGGCGATCCGGGTGCTCGACGCGGCCGGCTGCGAGGTGATCCTCGTCGAGACGGTCGGCGTCGGGCAGTCCGAGGTGGAGATCGCCGCCCAGGCGGACACCTGCGTGGTGCTGCTGGCGCCGGGCATGGGCGACGGGATCCAGGCCGCGAAGGCCGGGATCCTGGAGATCGGCGATGTCTACGTGGTCAACAAGGCCGACCGGGACGGCGCCGACTCCACCGCGCGCGAGCTGAACCACATGCTCGGGCTGGGCGAGTCGCGCGGCCCGGGGGACTGGCGCCCGCCGATCGTGAAGACGGTCGCGGCCCGCAGCGAGGGCATCGACGAGGTCGTCGAGGCTCTGGAGAAGCACCGCGCCTGGATGGAGGAGCACGGCGTCCTGGACGCCCGCCGCCGCCGGCGTGCCGCCAACGAGGTGGAGAACATCGCGGTCACCGCCCTGCGCGAGCGGATCGGCGACCTGCACGGCGATCAGCGGCTCGACGCCCTGGCGGAACGGATCATCACGGGCCGCCTGGATCCGTACACCGCGGCGGACGAACTGATCGAGAGCGTCACGCAGGCGTAGGGCCCCACCGTCACCTCAACGGGGCAGTGACGCGAGGGGCCGGGATCGCAGGCGCGGGGTTCCGAAATGCTGCCGAGCTATTTGTGGGCCGCCAGGCCCGTAAATAGTCGATTTCGGAACCCCGCGCCGGAGAGCCCGGCCCCGACCCGTCCAGCCACCGTCAGGAACTACCGGCCGCGCGCCGAGCGCAAGTGTTCCGCGATCGGCAGCAGCGCCTTGTGCAGCGCCGCCAGGTCCTCCGCCGGCAGCAGCCCGATGAAGTTCTCCCGGACCGATGCCACGTGGTGCGGCGCGACCTTCCGCATCGTGTCCCAGCCGAGCTCCGTGAGCACGGCGTACAGCCCGCGCCGGTCGGACTCGCAGTTCTCCCGGCGGACCAGGCCGGTGCTCTCCATCCGGGTGATCTGGTGGGAGAGCCGGCTCTTGGACTGGAGAGTGACGCGTGCGAGATCGCTCATCCGCATGCGCCGGTCGTCGGACTCCGAGAGATTGACCAGGATCTCGTAGTCGTTGTTGGTGAGGCCGAACGGCTGCAGGTCACGCTCCAGCTGGTGCATCAGCAGTCGGCTGACGTCGAGATGTGTGCGCCAGGCGCGCTGCTCGTCCTCGGTGAGCCACTTGGTGCCGTTCTCAGTCTCCATGGGTTGAATTCTACAGGTAGTTGAAAACCGTATGAACGGGCCCCGTAGTCAACCGGTCACAGCCCGGAACGAACGCCCTCCGGCCACACCCCTCAGAGCCCGAAGCGCCGCTGCAGATCGCCCAGCTGACCGGGCAGCCGCGGCACCTGTCCCTGCTGGCCGCCCGGTGCCCCCGGCACCCCCGCGCCCGGCACGCCGGGCCCGGCGGAGGCCGGCACGCCGCCGGTCGCCGTCTCCGGCATCAGGACCTCGGTGGACTGCAGCAGCACCTGTCCTGCCCCCACGAACTCGAACTGGTGCTCCTCGCCCGAGGTCCCGCCGATCCCGGTGAGCGCCCGCAGGCCGCCGAGGACGCCGCGCATGTAGCCGTGGTCGTAGTGGTGGCAGGGGGAGGGGCAGTCCGCCCAGCCGACCAGCGCCTGCGGGTCCACCCGGATCGGCGGCTCCACGAAGTGCACCGCCCCGTTCGAGGCGGCGACGAACTTGCCGGTCCCGATCAGGGTGAGGAAGCCGGGGATGATCGACTGCTTCAGCGCGAGGCCGGGCTGGAAGGCCAGCAGGTTGCCCGACCGGATGGTCAGGTTGCCGTTCTCCAGGTCGAACGAGTTGACGTCGTACGCCCGGTCCGCGAGCAGCAGCTTGCCCTGGCCCTCGGCGACCACCCAGTCCGACGCGTGCATGGGGGAGTGGAAGTTGGCGGCGACCAGCCGGTCGAGCCGGCCGTTGCCGATGCCGTGGAAGTCGATCTGCCCGTAATAGGCGATCATCTTCCCCTTCTGCAGGAACCACTGTCCCTTGAGCTCGACGCTGAACGCGTACGGGTTGACGTTGTCGTCGACCGGCAGCGTGCGCGGATCGTGAATGACGGGCCCACCGGCCATCGCGGTCACAGCTTGTCCTCCGACGCCTGTACGTACACCGTGCCCTGGCCCGACAGTTCCAGCTGGAACGCCTCGCCCGAGCCCCGCCCGACCATGTCCCGCCAGCCCAGCGCCGTGGACAGCTTGTTGCGCACGTCGCCGCGGTGCGCGACGTACGCCTGCGGGTCGACGTGCACCGGGCCCTGGTGGGTGATCGGCAGCTCGATGACGCCGCCGTGCGCCATGACGGCGACCGAGCCCTTGCCCTGCAGTGTGGTGGTGAACAGCCCCTGGCCGGTGACCTGGCCGCGGATCACGCCCATGACGCCGCCCTGCGAGCCCATGAACATCGTGGACTGCTGCAGCGTGCCGTCGAAGGCCAGCAACCGGTCCGCCTCGACGTAGAGCGTCTCGCCGCTCAGATCGATGGTGTGGATGTGGTGGCCGCCGTGCCCGAACATCACCGAGCCCTGGCCCTCGACGGTCATCAGCGGTGTCGCCTCGTTGGCGACCCGCCGGCCGATCATCGAGGCGATGCCGCCCTGGCCGCCCTGGATGTTCGGTGTGAACGACACCTCGCCGCGGTACGCGAGCATCGCGCCGCGCTGGCTGAACAGCCGCTGGCCGGGCAGGATCTGCGCCTCGACCATCTTGGAATTGATCTTGGTGAACGGCACTAGAGCTGTCCCCCGATCGTGTTGCGCTCGCTGGGCTGCACGTAGACCAGCCCCTCGCCCTCGAAACGGATCTGGAAGCTCTCCCCGGACCCCTCGCCCATCACCGTCCGCCAGCTGATGCCGGTCTGGAAGTGCTGCTGCAGATTGCCGGTGTGCGCCACGTAAGCGCCCGGGTCGACCTGCAGCGGCATGCCCGCCGAGACCCGCAGCACGATCGCCGGACCGTCCGAGGTGATCGCGGCCTGGCCGACGCCCTCGACGGTCGTGGTGAACAGGCCGTTGCCCTGGCTCGCGCCGCGCAGCCCGGTGAAGGTGGTGCCGGTGCGCAGCCCGGGGTCGGTCGCCAGCAGGTTGCTGGCCTCGACGTAGAGCTTCTCGCCGTTCAGCCGCACCAGGTTGATCTCGCTCGCACGGTCGGCGAAGTAGCACGTGCCGTGCCCCTTCACCTCCATGACCTCCATGGATTCGCCGGTCAGCCGGCGGGTCACCATGCCGCGGATCCCCTCACCGCCCCCGGACATCTTCTTGAACGCCATCTGGCCGTCGTAGGCCACCATCGCGCCGTTCTTCGCCTTGACGGCGTCGCCGGTCATCTCCACGGCGAGTACTTTGCTGCCCTGCAATCGGAACATGGCCACGGTCAGACGCTATCCGTCCGTGCGGGAGCCGTCACCGGAATCGGGCGAACAGGCTCTTCCCCGGCGGCGACCTCGACCTCCAGCAGCGAAGCGCCACGGCGCTCGGCCTCGAACGCCTCGACGCCGCCGCGCAGCCCGAACAGCCGCTTCGACAGCGCGATCCACAGCACCGCCAGCACGTTGAGCGTCAGCGTCGCGACCTTGACCCAGCTGACCTTCTCGGTCAGCTCGTAGACCTCCAGCGGCAGGAACGCGGCGGTCGCGACGACCGTCAGGTACTCCGCCCAGCGCTTGCCCCACCAGAGCCCGAACGCCTCGACGATCTCGATCAGCGCGTACACGAGCAGCGCGACGGCGACGATCACCAGCGTCGAGTGCTTGTAGTCGAAGGTCTTGCGGATGGTGTCGACGACCGGGGAGTGGTCCAGGTCGTAGTGGAAGTGCTTGGCGACCGGGCCGAAGACCGAGAGCTGGTCCTCGAAGAGCTTGCGGACGGAGTCCTGGGAGTTGCTGAACCTCCACACCGCCCACGCGGCGAGCACGATGAAGACGCCGCGCACCAGCCGCTCGACCGCCAGGAACCGCAGGATGAACAGATCGCGCAGCGCCCGCCCGCGCGGTACCTCGGGTGCCTGGTCGGCCGGCCCCGAGCCGTGCGGCTCGCCCAGTGCGAAGTCACCGCAGCGCAGACAGCGCCAGACCTCGCCGACGGACGTGGTGGCGTGCAGCCGCTCGCGCAGATGGCGTTCGTCCGGCGCGTAGGTGATGTGGCCCCGGCGCGAGCAGTGGCGCCGGTCCCAGTCGAACTTCATGGGTCCCGTTCCCCCGTTTGTTGTCGTCCGTCGGTGTCATTCACGTGTTCTACGTGGAGGGGGACGCTATCGCCCTCCGTGCGGTTCTCGACCCCCGGGGCGGGGTCCGGGGGAGGAGGCGGCGATAATGGACGGGCTTTGTGATCACGTTCACAAGAACCGCCCCCGTCGATGATGAGGAATCCGTGGACATCAAGACCGCCTCCGCCCTGCGCCGGCTCCGCCTGGTCTCCGCCCCCGAGGCGGTCTCCTTCCTGCTGCTGCTGCTCTGCTCGATCCTGAAGCGCACCACCGACTTCAACGCCGTCCCGGTCATGGGCATGGTCCACGGAGTGCTGTTCGTCCTCTATGTCGTCCTGTGGGCCCTGGCCTGGTACCGGGCCAAGTGGACGCTGGGCCGCGGCGCGCTCTACGCGGTGCTGTCCGTGCTCCCCACCGGCGGCTTCTTCGCCGAGCGCATGCTGCGCCGCGAGGCCGAGTCGGAGATCATCGCCGCCCGTGCCCGCCAGGAAGGCGTCGTCGCGTGATCGTCGCCTTCTCGGTCTCCCCGCTGGGCGTCGGCGAGGACGTGGGCGAGTACGTCGCCGACGCCGTCCGCGTCGTCCGGGAGTCCGGTCTCCCGAACCGCACCGATGCGATGTTCACCTCCATCGAGGGCGAGTGGGACGAGGTGATGGACGTCGTCAAGCGCGCCGTCGCCGCCGTCGAGGCCCGTGCGCCGCGCGTCTCCCTCGTGCTGAAGGCCGACATCCGGCCCGGCGTGACGGACGGGATGACGTCGAAGGTCGAGACCGTCGAGCGGTACCTCGCCCCCGACGCGGACCCCGCCGCGGATCCCGCCGCCGGGAGCTGAGGGACGCGGGGAGCTGACGGACGCCGCTACCCCCCGCCCGTGGCCAGGGTGAGGCCGAGCGGGGTCCTTTCGTACAGCACCCGGTGGCCGTCGCGGTGCGAGGTGAGCAGGCCCGCGTCGCGCAGTACCGACAGATGGGCCGAGACGGACGACAGCGCCAGGTCGTGACGGCGGGCGAGCCCGCTGGTGGTCGCGGGCGCGTCGAGGTTGGTGAGGATCGCCGCCCGGTTGGGGCCCAGCAGCCGGATCAGCGGCTCGGCGGGCGCGGGGCCCGGCACGGTCCACAGGGTGGCGGTGCCGCGCGCCGGGTAGACCATCGTGGCCTGCCAGGGCGGGTCGAAGCCGCTCACCACGTCCGGCCGGACGAAGACGCTCGGCACCAGCAGCAGCCCCTCGCCGCCCAGCGTCCTGACGTGCTCGGCCCGCTGGTCCACCGTGAGCGTGCCGTCCGACCAGCTCACCTTCGGGTGCAGATCGGCGAAGAGCCGCTCCGGGCCGCCGTCGGCCAGCCGGCGGGAGTGGAAGGCGACATCGGCCTCCAGCACGGCGCGCATCCGGGGCCAGAACGGGGCGAGGAGCGTGTCCCAGACCCGGGCCATCAGTTCCGCGAGCTCGTCCACCGTGCGCGCCGGGTCGTCGAGCAGCGCCCGGACCCGCTCGTCGTCGTCGGCACCCGGAGTCGCCGCCAGCGCCCCGGCCAGGTCCGCGTGGGCCACGGCGGGGTCGGTGCCGCGGACCCGGGCCAGCTCCTCGTCGATCGTGGCGAAGACCCCGTCGGGCGGCGGGCACAGGAAATCCGGGTTGTGGCCGCGCCGCGGCATCACCAGCTCGAACGGGCTGAGGTCGAGCCCGCGGGCCACCGACCGGACCTGTCGCAGCCACGGCAGGTGGTACCCCTGGCGCGCCGGTGTCCGGAGGGTGCGGATCGCCTCCTGGGTCTCCCAGAGGGGTGAGATCGCGAACCGGGAGGACAGCAGATCGTCGGCCGTGAAGTGCATGTGGAACGGCATGATCTCTCCCAAGTTTCGTTTTCAGCCGAAACTGTAGAAGCCATGTCCCGATGTCCGCCAGGCTGCGTCCATGACAACGGAAAACTCAGACTCGGGACTTCAGAAAAGTGACGAGCCGACGTGCGACGGGACAGCGGGGACGACGGCCGATCCCGTCGAGCCGCAGCCCGTCGGATATCGCACGGTGTTCGCGGTCCGTGAGTTCCGGCCGATCTTCGCCGCACACGTACTGTCCATGTTCGGCAGTTTCTTCGCCGAGGTCGCACTGGCGGTGCTGGTGTTCCAGCGCACCGGGTCCCCGTTGCTGACGTCTCTGATCTTCGCGCTCGGCATGCTGCCGTACGCGCTCAGCGGGGTGCTGCTCGCGGGGGTCTCCGACCGGTATCCGGCCCGCCGGGTGCTCGTGACGTGCGACCTGCTCTGCGCGGCCTGCGTCGGAGTCCTGGCGCTGCCGTTCACCCCGCTGGCACTGCTGTTCCTGCTGCGGGCGGTCCTCGCGATGATCACGCCGCTCTTCCAGGGGACGCGGGCCGCGAGCCTCGCGGACATCCTGGAGGGCGATGCGTACGTCCTGGGACGCTCCCTGCTGAGGATCGTCTCGCAGAGCGCGCAGATCGTCGGGTTCGGGATCGGCGGCCTGGTGCTGGTGGTGCTGTCGCCGCGCGCCGCGCTCACGGTGGCCGTGGGGACCTTCCTCTGCTCGGCCGCGCTGCTGCGCCTCGGCACCCTGAACCGTCCCGCACGGGTCACCGGCAGCGGCTCGATGATGCGGCAGTCGCTGCTCGGCGCCCGCCAGCTGCTGAGCCACCGCAGGATCCGGGCGCTGCTGCTGTGGTGGTGGGTGCCGCCGATGTTCTTCGCGGTGGCCGAGGGGCTGGCGACACCGTTCGCCGCCGCGGCCGGCGCCGGTTCGGCCGGGGTCGGGCTGCTGCTGGCGGCGATGCCGGCCGGAACGGTGGTCAGCGAGCTGGCGGCCGGCACGCTGCTCTCGCCGGCCGCGCGCACCTGGATCGCGATGCCGCTCGCCGGTCTGGCCCTGGTGCCGATGGCGCTGTTCGCCTTCCACCCGCCGCTGCCGGTGGCGATCGGCATCATGCTGGTGGTGGGGCTGTGTTCCGCCTACGCGCTCGGTATGGACAAGTGGTTCGTCGAAGCGGTGCCGGAGGAGATGCGCGGCCAGGCGATGTCGTTGCTGGGCGCGGGCATGATGACGCTCCAGGGCCTGGGCATGACGATCGGCGGCGCGATCGCCGAGGTGGCCCCGCCGTACGCCGTGATCGCCGGGGCCGGGATGCTCGGTCTGGTGAGCACGCTGCTGGTGCTGCGCTCCGTGGCGGCGACCGGCCGCGGCGTGGTGGAGGCGGTCTGAGGACGGACACCCCTTTGCCGCTGGTCGACGCGCGTAACACCGGGCGGGCACCGGCCGGTTCCGGGCCGGCCGGCGGCGCGCGCTGCGGCCCCGTTCCTGGGGGCGGCGCCCGGCCGCGGCGCCGTACGGTTCAGCGGCGCCCGGATACGCGTTCAGCGCCGCGCCAGGCACGGGTTCAGCGCCGCGCCAGATACGCGTTCATCGCCCGGTGCAGGGTCTTGTTGACCGCGCCCTGGAGCGGCAGCTCCCACTCGCCGAGCGTCTCCACCGCCTCGCCGCCCGTACCGAGCTTCCAGCGCAACAGGCCGAACGAGCGCGCGTCCGGGTCCAGGCTGTCCGGTACGCCCCGCATGTCGTACACGGACGCGCCCAGCACGTGCGCGTCACAGAGCATCCGCCACTGCAGCGCGTTGCTCGGCCGCACCTCGCGGCGGTGATCGGCGGAGGCACCCGTCTGGTACCAGACCCGGGACCCGTCCGGTGAGACGAGCAGGGTGTGCGCGGCGAGGATCTCGCCGCCGTGGCGGGCGGTGTAGAGCCGCATGGCGCCCGGCCGTTCCGCGTTCAGCACCTCGTACTGGCGCCGGTAGTAGGCCAGATCGCGCCCCAGCCGGAAGCCGTCGCGCCGCTCGGTGACGCCCAGCAGCTCATGGAAGGCCGCCAGCTCCTCCAGGCCCCCGACCGCGGTCTCCACCCCCGCCTTGGCGGCCTTCTTGACGTTCCGCCGCCACTCCTGGTTCAGCCCGGTCCACAGGTCGTCCAGGCCGCGGCCCGCCAGCGGTATCTCGAAGATCAGCCGGGGCTGGGCGTCCCCGTTGGCGCCGTCCTCGCCGCCGCGCCGCCAGCCCGCCTCGCGCAGCCGGTCCGCGACCGCCGCCCCCAGCGGGTCGACCAGGTCCGGCAGGACGTCGCCCATCCGGCGGCCGGGCGCCACCGCGTCCTTGAGGGTGCGCGCCGACCACCGCCGGTACGGCAGCGGCGGCCCCATCCGTACGGCGAAGGCCCCGGTGCCCCGCAGATGGTCCAGCAGCGGCTCCAGCCAGCGGTCCAGGTCCGGCGCGGACCAGTCCAGCACCGGGCCCTCCGGGAGGTACGCGAACGATCTCCGGGTGCCGGGCAGCTGCCGGTACAGCACCAGCGCCGAGCCGACCATCGCCCCGGTGTCGTCGAACCAGCCCAGACTCTCGGCCGACCAGCCCGGTTTGACCCGGGCCCAGGAGGGGCTCTGCAGGAAACTGACCGCGCGCGGGCCGCGCCGCCGCACGAACTCCAGGTGTTCGTCCTCCGTGACGGGACGCAGTCGCAGCCGTGCCGCCGGGCCGGGGAAGGCGTTGCGGGCGGCGTCCTGGTGGGTGGTCATCGTCAAGGCTCGTCCTCCGCGGTGCGGTGGGCCTGATGGCCCGCTCACCTGTCTCACGCCCGACGGGACCGCTATGTGACAGAGATGTTCGCGACAGCGCGCACCGGTTTCCCAAGCGGCCCCGGGACGGGCAGACTTCGGCGTCTGCGCGGCCGACGGCCGCGACCGGCCGGGGAGCACAACGGGTGACATCAGCAGTGGGCAGTGACGCCGGGACCGGCGATCCCGGCGGTCAGGACGCGGTGCGCGGCGCCCCCTTCGGCGGTCCCTGCCCGCCGGAGGCCGCGGCCCCTCCCGCTCCCACGGAACCGGCCGCCGCTTCCACCACGACCGACACCGCCGCCTCGCTGAAACGCAGCGGCAGCGTCATGGCGCTGGGCTCGCTCGCCTCGCGCGCCACCGGTTTCGTGCGCAGCGGCATCATCACCGCCGCGCTCGGCACCACCCTGCTCGGTGACGCGTTCAGCGTCGCGAACACCGTCCCGAACATCCTGTACATCATGCTCATCGGCGGGGCGCTGAACTCGGTGTTCGTCCCGCAGCTGGTGCGCGCCGCCAAGGAGCACGCCGACGGCGGCGCCGCCTACACCGACCGGCTGCTCACCGTCTGCCTGGCCGCGCTGCTGGTGATCACGGCCGGGGCGGCGCTCGCCGCCCCCTGGCTGGTCAGCGCGTACGGGCCGGACTTCACCAGCGGCCAGCGCGACCTGACGATCGCGCTCGCCCGGTACTGCCTGCCGCAGATCCTCTTCTACGGCGTCTTCACGCTGCTCGGCCAGATCCTCACCGCCCGCGACCGGTTCGGCGCCATGATGTGGTCGCCGGTCCTCAACAACGTCGTCGTCATCGCGGTGTTCGGCCTGTACCTCGCGGTCGCGCACGACACGACCGCCGCCGGCACCATGAGCGACGCCAACGCGCTGCTCCTCGGGCTCGGCTCCACCGCGGGCATCGCCGTGCAGGCCCTGGCGCTGATCCCGGCCCTGCGCGGCGCCGGATTCCGCTGGCGGCCCCGTTTCGACTGGCGCGGCTCCGGGCTCATGCAGCCGATGCGGGCCGCCGGGTGGACGCTGCTGCTGGTCTTCGTCAACCAGATCGCGTACTGGGTCGTCACCCGGCTGGCCACCTCGGCCGGTGCCCACGCGCTGGCCGGCGGCAGCCCGGTGGGTGTCGGCTTCGCCGCCTACAGCAACGCCTATCTGCTGTGGGTCGTGCCCCAGGGGATCATCACCGTCTCCCTCGTCACCGCTCTGCTGCCGCGGATGAGCCGGGCCGCCACCGAGGGCGACCACGCGCGGATCGGCGCCGACCTGTCGTACGGGCTGCGCGGCTCGGCCGCCGCGATCGTGCCGGCGGTGCTGGCCTTCCTGGCACTCGGCCCGCAGATCACCGGGGTCGTCTTCCAGCACGGCCGCACCACCGACGCGGACGCCCAGGCCATCGCCTGGATCCTGATGGCGTTCGCCCTCGGCCTGCCGGCCTTCGCCGGCCAGTACCTGCTGGCCCGCGGCTTCTACGCGCTCGGCGACACCCGTACGCCCTTCTTCCTCAACGTCGTCATCGCCGCCGTCAACGCCGGGCTCGCCGTCGCCTCGTACACCCTGCTGCCCGCCCGCTGGGCCGTGGCCGGCATGGCGGGCGGTTACGCGATCGCCTGCTGCGCCGGGCTGGCGTGCACCACCTGGGTGCTGCGCCGGCGGCTGAACTGGCGGCCCGCCGTCCTGGGCACGCATGTCCGGCTGGCCGTCGCGTGCCTGCCGGGCGCGGCCGCCGCGTACGGGATCGCGCAGGGCAGCGGGCGGCTGCTCGGCACCGGCTTCGCCGGGGACAGCGCCGGACTGCTGCTCGGCGGCGCCGCGCTCGGCTGCTCCGTCCTGGCCCTGGCGGGCCCGTTGCGGCTGACCGAAGTGCGGTCGCTGGCCGCCCCGCTCCTGCGGCGGCTGCCCGGTCGCTGAAAAGTTTTCCCGATTTCGTTGTCACCTTTCGAGCCCGCCGTGCGTGTACGTAGCGGGAGGGACATTGAACATCCGTACGACACACGCGCCTCCGGGGTGGGTGTGAGCCCGGGCGCGACGCCGCAGAACGACTTCGACGAGTTCTACGCCGTCACCGCGAAACGCCTGGTGGCCGCGGTGTACGCGGTGACCGGCGATCTCGGCGAGGCCGAGGACGCCGTGCAGGAGGCGTATGCCCGCGCGTGGCAGCGGTGGGCGAAGCTCACGGCCGAGGGCGACCCGACGCCGTGGGTGCGGACGGTGGCTCTGCGACTGGCGGTGAGCACGTGGCGCAAGACCCGCAACCGGGTACGGGCACACTTCAGGTACGGGGTTCCGTCGGACGCGCCCGCACTGGCACCCGACCGGGTGGCTCTGATCGCCGCTCTGCGCGAGCTCGGCGCGGAGCAGCGCACGGCCGTCGTGCTGCACCATTTGATGGACCTGCCGATCGAGGAGGTCGCCCGGGAGACCGGAGTGTCCAACGCGGCGGTACGAACCCGGCTCAGCCGCGCACGCAAGGCGCTGGGCGACCGGCTGACCGAGGAAGAGGAGGTGCCCCTCCATGGCTGACCCGCTCGACGACCGCCTCCGGGACCTGGCTCGCGACACCGAGCCGCTGATCGTCCTCGCCCGTCCCGCCGATGTCCGCAGGCGGGGGGAGCGCCGCCGTGCCCGGCGCCGGGTGGGCGCGGTGGCCGTGGTGGCCGCGGCCGCGCTGGCCGTCGGCAGTTGGGCGGTCCTGCCGCGGCTGGAGAACGGCGCGCAGACCCCGGCGGTCGGTGGCTCCTCCTCGCCGGACCCGCTGCCGACCGACCCGCTGACCGGTGAACTGCTCCCGCCGACCGCGCTGCCCTGGGACTCCTACTGGCACTGGCGCACCGTCGCGGGGGATGTCTCGGCGAAGATCCCGCTCATGCACTGCGGAGCGTCGCTGTACGATCCGGCCTCGGCGAGTGTCCGTTTCTTTCAGGGGAACGAGAACAGCAGCGCGCGGTACGCGATCCACGCCCTCAGTAACGAGGCCAAGGCCGCTGCCGAACTGAACCGCATACGTGACGAATTGGGCAAATGTGGACTTGTTGCTGCTTACACTGGGAAGGAGGGGGGAACTATGGAGACCGTGTTCCGCGTCTACGCGGCAACGAAACAGGGCGGCCGGATGAACCAGGTGTGGCTGGCGAACCGGGGCCGGTACGTGTCGGTGCTCCAGGTGGTCATGCCGGTGCGCAAGGGACCGAATCCGCCGTACTTCGACGGGACGCCGGTGCAGTGCATGGCGCGGTCCCTCGAACGGCTCGCTCCCCCTTCCACCCAGGCCACCCCCGGCACCCCCAGTACTTCTCCGTCTTCCGCATTCGCCGGGGGCTCGGTCGGCGGCGGCGTCGACCAGACGACCGGGGGCGGGGTCCCGGCGGACCCGCCACCCGATGCGAAGTTCCCGCCGGGCTACTTCCCTTCGACTTCTCCTGACCGCTGCTGATGAGGACATTTCCCGTGACACCCATACGAACGTCCCGCATTCCCTTCTCCCGTATACGTGCCCTGGCCGTGCCGGCCCTGCTGGCCGTCGCGCTCACCGCCTGTGGCGGCGGCGGTGGCGGTGACAACGCCAAGGGCGGCAGCGACAAGGGCGGCGCCGACGCTCCGGCGGCCGTGCCGGTCACCGTGTCGCCCGCCAACGGCAAGACCGGGGTCGACCCCGGCAGCCCGGTGAAGGTGTCGCTGACCGAGGGCACCATCGGCGCCGTGACCGTCACCGCCGCGGCCAAGAGCAGCGACGGCGTCGAGGCCGTGGCGGTCACCGGCAAGCTGGACGCCGCCAAGCACAGCTGGCAGTCCGACCGCACGATGACCCCCGGCACCGCCTACACGGTGAAGGTCACCGCGGCCGACAAGTCCGGCGCGCAGAAGGAGCAGACCAGCACCTTCACCACGCTGGCCGCGGCCAAGACCAACGGCGTCACCGTCACCCCGGTGGGCAACGCGGTGGTCGGCGTGGGCCAGCCGGTCTCCATCGCCTTCGACAAGCCGGTCACCAACCGCGCGGCCGTCGAGAAGCAGCTGTCCGTGACGACGACGCCCGCCGTGCAGGGCAGCTGGGGCTGGATCACCGACCCGCTGACCGGCACCCAGCGCGCCGACTGGCGCCCGGCCGCTTACTGGGCCAAGGGCACCAAGGTCACGATGACGGCCAAGCTCAGCGGCCTCGACACCGGCGGCGGCCGCTACCTGCGCCGCGATGTCACCTCCACCTTCACCATCGGCACCGCCCGGGTCTCCAAGGTCGACATCGGCGCCAAGAAGATGACGGTCACCGAGGACGGCAAGACCATCAAGGTCATCAACGTCTCGGCGGGCAAGAGCGACTTCCCGACCTGGAACGGCCGCATGGTCGTGCTCAGCAAGGAGTCCACGATCAAGATGACGTCGGCGTCCGTCGGCATCGCCACCAACAAGGACGCCGCGGACTTCTACGACAAGGACGTCAAGATGGCGGTGCACCTGACCACTTCGGGCACCTTCGTCCACGCCGCTCCGTGGAACGACGCCAACATGGGCAAGGCGAACACCAGCCACGGCTGCGTCGGGATGTCGGACGCAGACGCCAAGTGGTTCTTCGACAAGGCCGTCCGCGGTGATGTCGTCGAGGTCGCCGGATCGACCCGCGCCACCGTCGACAAGGGCAACGGCTACGGCGACTGGAACCTCAGCGCCGAGGCGTGGGCCAAGCTGAGCGCCCTGTCCTGACCCGCCCCGGAATCCGTCCCCGGGCCCGTTCCCGAACCGGTCACCGAGCCTGTGCTCGAACCCGTTCCCGAACCGGCCCGGGTGTCTCCGGTTCCGATGGACGAGACAGCCCCTCCCACTATGTGACCGACGGGTAGGCTCATCGGCGTGCCGAAGCCCCTGAGCCTGCCCTTCGACCCCATCGCCCGCGCCGACGAGCTGTGGACCCAGCGCTGGGGACGCGTTCCGTCGATGGGCGCCATCACCTCGATCATGCGGGCCCAGCAGATCCTGCTGGGCCAGGTGGACGCCGTCGTCAAGCCGTACGGGCTGACCTTCGCCCGGTACGAGGCGCTGGTGCTGCTCACCTTCAGCAAGGCCGGCGAATTGCCGATGTCGAAGATCGGCGAGCGGCTGATGGTGCACCCCACGTCGGTCACCAACACCGTGGACCGCCTCGTCGGCTCCGGCCTGGTCGCCAAGCGGCCCAACCCGAACGACGGACGCGGCACCCTCGCCTCCATCACCGACAAGGGCCGCGAGGTCGTCGACGCGGCCACCCGGGACCTGATGGCGATGGACTTCGGCCTCGGTGTCTACGACGCCGAGGAGTGCGGCGAGATCTTCGCGTCGCTGCGCCCGCTGCGGATAGCCGCGGGCGACTTCGAGGACGGGCACTGAAGCGGGCCGGCGTTCGAGGAGGGGCGTGAAGGCGCCGGAATCGCACCGGTTACGCTCAATGCCATGAAACAAGGGACGCTGACCCGCTACCGCGTGATGGCCTATGTGACCGGCGTCCTGCTGGTCCTCCTCACCCTGGGCGTGATCGCGAAGTACCTCCTCGACATGAACGGGGCGGCCGGCTTCGTCACCGCCGTCGGGATCGCCCACGGCTGGCTCTACGTGGTCTACGTGGTGTTCGCCTTCGACCTGGGCTCCAAGGCGAAGTGGCCGCTGGGCAAGCTGGCCTGGGTGCTGCTCGCGGGCACGATCCCGACCGCCGCCTTCTTCGTCGAGCGCAACGTGACGCGCGAGGTGGCCCCGCTGGTCGTCACCGCGAACGGCGAGCCCGCGCAGGCCTGACGCCCGTCGTGTGGCACCTTGGTCGTGACGCACAGTGGGTGCCCCAGGGGGTGGCCCACAGGGTGACCTGAGGGGTGACACACGGTGTGTGACGCATCGCACGTGACGCATCGCACCGCCCTTCCCGCAAGGGGTGGGCGGTTTGCCATCGACATTTACTAGGACGTCCTAGTAAATTCGAGGGTATGGACGCCGAAGGCATCGAAGAGGGCCGCCAGCGCTGGCAGGCCCGGTACGACGCGGCTCGTAAGCGGGACGCGGACTTCACCACGCTCTCCGGGGATCCGGTCGAGCCCGTGTACGGGCCCGCCCCCGGCGACACCGTGGACGGCTTCGAGCGGATCGGATGGCCCGGCGAGTACCCGTTCACCCGCGGTCTGCACCCGACCGGGTACCGGGGCCGTACGTGGACGATCCGGCAGTTCGCCGGCTTCGGCAACGCCGAGCAGACCAACGAGCGCTACAAGATGATCCTGGAGGCCGGCGGTGGCGGTCTCTCCGTCGCCTTCGACATGCCGACCCTGATGGGCCGCGACTCCGACGACGGCATGGCGCTGGGCGAGGTCGGCCACTGCGGTGTCGCCATCGACTCGGCCGCCGACATGGAGGTGCTCTTCGCGGGCATCCCGCTCGGCGACGTCACCACCTCGATGACGATCTCCGGCCCGGCCGTCCCGGTCTTCTGCATGTACCTGGTCGCCGCCGAGCGGCAGGGCGTCGACCCGGCCCTGCTCAACGGCACGCTGCAGACCGACATCTTCAAGGAGTACATCGCGCAGAAGGAGTGGCTCTTCTCTCCCGAGCCCCATCTGCGCCTCATCGGCGACCTCATGGAGCACTGCGCGACGGGCATCCCCGCGTACAAGCCGCTCTCCGTCTCCGGCTACCACATCCGCGAGGCCGGCTCCACGGCCGCGCAGGAGCTCGCGTACACCCTCGCCGACGGCTTCGGGTACGTGGAGCTGGGGCTGTCGCGCGGAATGGACGTCGACGCGTTCGCCCCCGGCCTGTCGTTCTTCTTCGACGCGCACCTCGACTTCTTCGAGGAGATCGCCAAGTTCCGCGCCGCCCGCCGCATCTGGGCGCGCTGGATGCGCGACGAGTACGGCGCCAAGACCGACAAGGCGCAGTGGCTGCGGTTCCACACCCAGACCGCGGGCGTCTCGCTCACCGCCCAGCAGCCCTACAACAACGTCGTGCGCACCGCAGTGGAGGCGCTGGCCGCCGTCCTGGGCGGCACCAACTCCCTGCACACCAACGCCCTCGACGAGACCCTCGCGCTGCCGAGCGAGCAGGCCGCGGAGATCGCGCTGCGCACCCAGCAGGTCCTGATGGAGGAGACCGGCGTCGCGAACGTGGCCGACCCGCTGGGCGGCTCCTGGTACGTCGAGGCCCTCACCGACCGGATCGAGGCCGACGCCGAGAAGATCTTCGACAAGATCAGGGCGCTCGGCGCGAAGGCGGTCCCCAGCGGCAAGCACTCCGTCGGCCCCATCACCAGCGGCATCCTGCGCGGTATCGAGGACGGCTACTTCACCGGCGAGACCGCCGAGTCGGCCTTCCAGTACCAGCGCGCCCTGGAGAAGGGCGAGAAGCGCGTCGTCGGCGTCAACTGCCACCACGGCTCGGTCACCGGCGACCTGGAGATCCTCCGGGTCAGCCACGAGGTCGAGCGCGAGCAGGTGCGCGTGCTGGCCGCCCGCAAGGCGGCCCGCGACGACAGCGCCGTCCAGGACGCCCTCGCCGCCATGCTCGCCGCGGCCCGGGACGGCTCGAACATGATCGTCCCGATGCTCGCGGCGGCCCGTGCCGAGGCCACCCTCGGCGAGATCTGCGGTGTGCTGCGCGAGGAGTGGGGCACGTACACCGAGCCGGCCCGCTTCTGAGGCCGGTTCCGGGACCGGTTCCGGGACCGGTTCCCGAACCGGTGGCGCACGCGACGGCTCCGCGCCGTTGCGTGCGCCCGGGTGGGCGGGTGACGATGACGCTTCGCAGCGCACCGCATCACGCAGCGCACCGCATCACACCGCACCACCGAAAGGCGCAGCCCGTGGCACTTGAGGCGACCGTCGGCGACGACGGGATGATCTACATCCGCGAGACGGACGAGCCGGAGATCGTGGCCGTCACCAGCCCCGCCAAGTGGGAGGCGTTCGTGAAGGGCGTCAAGGCGGGGGAGTTCGACGCGTTCGCGGAGGAGCCGGACGGAACCTCCGCCTCCGACACTCGCTAGGACTTGCCCGATGGGTGGTCCTGGAAGCTCACCCGGAACAGGGCGCCGCCGCCCGGTGCCGGTTCCGCGGTGATGGTGGCGCCGTGTGCGTGGGCGATCTGCCGGGCCATGGCGAGACCGAGGCCGGAGCCGGGCAGCGCGCGGGCGGAGTCCGCGCGGTAGAAGCGGTCGAAGACGTACGGGGCGTCCTGCGCGGCGATCCCCGGCCCGTGGTCGCGGACGGTCAGCTCCACCGCCTGCCCGCGACGTGACTCGGAGCCGGTCCGGGTGAGGGCGACCTCGACCGGGGCTCCCGGCGGGCTGAACTTGGCCGCGTTGTCCAGGAGGTTGGTCAGCAGCCGGCTGAGCCGGGCCGGGACGCCGGGCACGTGCGCCGGGGCGGCGGCCGGGTCCGTGGCCAGGGTGAAGGGGACGTCGGGCCAGTGGCCGCGGGCGGCCCGTACGGCATGGCCCGCCAGGTCGGCGAGGCCCACGTCCTCGACCAGCGGCAGCGGTTCCTCGTCCCGCGCCAGCTCGATCAGGTCGTTGACGAGCTGGGTGACCTCGCGCAGCTGCCGCTGCAGGGCGCCGGAGGCGCGGTCCCGCTGGGCGTCGGTGAGCCGGTCGGCGCGCGCCAGCAGGTCGGCGTTGGTGCGCAGCGCGGTGAGCGGTGTGCGCAGCTCGTGCGAGGCGTCGGCGACCAGCCGGCGCTGCGCCGCGACGGACTGTTCCAGCTCGCCGAGCATGGTGTTGAAGGCGGTGGCGAGCCGGGTGACCTCGTCCTGGCGGTGTTCGGGACCGGCCGGGATCTCGATCCGGTGCCGGGCGTCCCGGGTGGCGGCGATCCGTTCCGCCGTGGCCGTCAGCCGGGCGACCGGCGCCAGTCCCGTCCGGGAGACCCAGTAGCCGAGGAGGGCGGCGAGCAGCACCCCCGTGCCGCCGACGCCCGCCAGCAGCCAGGCGGCCTGCCGGACGCCCTGCTCGACGGTGTCGGACCGCACCGCCACCTGCAGCGCCCGGCCACCTCCGAAGCCGCTGGTGAACATCCGCGCCGGATGCCCGGACAGCGTGACGTTGCTGAAGTACGCCGGACGGTCCCCGGCCGCGACCTCCCGAACCGGCGCGGAGACCGGCAGCGGGTACGGCTCCCGCGGGTCGGCCGCCGGGTCCGCCGGGACGATCTGCGAGCAGGCGGGCGCCGACAGGTACACGCACTCCCCGGCCACCACCTGCGGACTCTCGCCGCGGTGCTGCTGCTTGACCAGCGTCGCCGACTGGGTGAGATGCAGATCCAGTTGGTGGACGAGTTCGTAGCGGATGACGAAGAAGGCCGCCGCGCAGACCCCGACCGCGACCAGGGCGACGGCGGCGGACGCCGCGACCGCCAGCCGGGTGCGCAGCGGCCGGTGCCGGCGCCAGCGCGCCATCCCGCGGGTCCCCGTCATCCGAGGTCCAGCCGGTAGCCGACACCGTGCACGGTCTGCACCAGCCGCGGCTCGCCGCCCGCCTCCAGCTTCCGCCGCAGATAACCGATGTAGACGGCCAGCGAGTTGGAGTCCGGGCCGAAGTCATGGCCCCAGACCCGCTCCAGGATCACCTCGCGCGGCAGCGCCTGCCCCGGGTGCCGCATCAGCAGCTCCAGCAGCGCGAACTCGGTACGGCTGAACTCCAGCGGGCGGCCGCCCCTGCTGCCGGTGCGGGTGACCGGCTGGACGACCAGGTCCGCGTACGACAGCTCCGGTTCCTCGCCGCCCCCCGACGCGGCCCGGCGCAGCAACGCCCGCAGCCGGGCCAGCAGTTCGTCCAGGGCGAAGGGCTTGACGAGGTAGTCGTCGGCGCCCGCGTCCAGGCCGTCGACCCGCTCGCTCACCGAGTCGAGCGCCGTGAGGACGAGGACGGGCGTACGGTCGCCCAGCCCGCGCAGCCGCCGGCAGACCGCCAGCCCGTCGAGCACCGGCATCATCACGTCCAGCACGATCGCGTCCGGCTGCCAGGCCGCCACCTCCGACAGCGCGGCGAGCCCGTCGGCGGCCCCGCGCACCGCGTAGCCCTCGACGGTGAGGCCGTCCTCGACGGCGGCGCGTACCTCGGGTTCGTCGTCCACGACGAGGATGCGGGCGGGCGGTGGTGCAGTGTCCATGGGCCCAAGGGTCCCAAACCGGGCTCTTAGAACCCTCTTAGACCGTCCCGTCAGCGTTGCGGCCATGCGGACCTCACAGGACATCCCACTGTCAGTGGTCATCGGGGCGGGCGGCACCGGTGGGCACATCTATCCAGGACTGGCACTCGCCGACGCGCTGCGCCGGGCCGATCCACGGGCGGTCGTCACCTTCGTCGGCACCGAACGCGGGCTGGAGACCCGGCTGATACCGGAAGCCGGCTACCGGCTGCACACCGTCAACATGATCCCGTTCGACCGGTCGCTCGGCGCCCGCCGCTATCTGCTGCCCGCCGCGCTGCTGAGCTCGGCGGTGCGCTGCCGGACGATCCTGCGCGAGCAGGGCGCGCAGATCGCCGTGGGGATGGGCGGCTACCCCAGCGCGCCGGTGATCCTCGGGGCGCGGCTGGCCGGGCTGCCGAGCCTGGTCCACGAGTCCAACGCGGTGCCGGGCCGCGCCAACCAGTTCGCGGCCCGGCTCACCCCGCACATCGCGCTGGCCTTCGACCGCAGCCGCGCGCACCTGCCGTCCGGCATTACCGCGGAGACCGTGGGCATGCCGCTGTCCGGGCCGCTGGCCACCCTGGACCGGGCCGCCCTGCGCGGCCGGGCCCGCGCCGAACTGGGCGTGCCGGCCGGGGCCCGGCTGGTCCTCGTCAACGGCGGCAGCCTGGGCGCCACCCGGCTGACCGAGGCGGCCATCGGACTCGCCGCGCGCTGGCGGGACCGGAACGACGTACGGCTGCTCATCAAGACCGGCCCCGCCGCGCTGGCCGAGGCCACGACCCGGCTGGCCGGGAACCCGGTCGCCGAGGCCGTCGCGTACCTGGACCGGATGGACCTCGCCTACGCGGCCGCCGACCTGGTGATCTGCCGAGCCGGGTCGGCGACCATCGCCGAGCTGGCCACCACCGGGGTGCCCGCCGTGCTCGTCCCCTATCCGCACGCGCCCGGCGACCACCAGACGCACAACGCCCGCGTCCTGTCGGACGCCGGCGCCGCCGTGCTGCTCCCCGACGCCGACGCGACCGCCGACCGGCTGGCCGCGCTCGTCGAGCCGCTGCTGCGCGACCCCCGCCGGCTCGCCGCGATGAGCGGCGCCGCCGACCCCGGCACCCACGCCCGGGCGGCCGACCTGCTCGCCGCCAAGACTCTCGAACTGAGGAACGCCGCATGACCGCGACCACATCGTTGAACCCTGTCGACTGGACCGGCCGTACCGTCCTGGTGACCGGTGCCGAGGGCTTCATCGGCAGCACTCTGGTCGACCTGCTGGTCGAGCGCGGCGCGAACGTCCGCGCCCTGGTGCACTACAAGCCCTACGGCGAACGCGGCCACCTCGCCCGCTATCTGCGGCCGGACAGCCCCGTCGAGATGCTCGCCGGCGACGTCCGCGACGCGGGCCGCGTCATGGACGCCGTCGACGGCTGCGACACCGTCTTCCACCTCGCGGCGCTGATCGGCATCCCGTACAGCTACCAGGCCCCCGAGGCCTATGTGCAGACGAACGTGGCCGGCACCCAGAACGTCGCCGGGGCCTGTCTGCGGCACGGAGTGCGCCGGCTCGTCCACACCTCCACCAGCGAGGTCTACGGCAGCGCGCTCACCGTGCCGATCAGCGAGAGCCACCCGCTGCAGCCGCAGTCCCCGTACTCCGCCTCGAAGATCGGCGCGGACATGACGGCGCTGTCGTACTTCCACTCCTTCGAGCTGCCCGTCACCGTCGTCCGGCCCTTCAACACCTACGGCCCCCGGCAGTCCGCGCGCGCCGTCATCCCGGCGATCCTGGCCCAACTGCACTCCGGCGCCGAGCAGATCCGCCTCGGATCCCTCGCGCCGACCCGCGACTTCACCTACGCCACCGACACCGCCGCCGGCTTCCTGGCACTGGCCGGCTGCGACCGGGCCCTCGGCGAGGTGGTCAACCTCGGCACCGGCCGCGAGGTCTCCATCGGCGACCTCGCCCGCTCCCTGATCGCCGCCTCCGGCCGCACAGCGGAGATCGTCGTCGACCCGGCCCGCCTGCGCCCCTCGGGCAGCGAGGTCCAGCGCCTGCTGTCGGACAACTCCCGGGCGCGCGAGTGGGCGGGGTGGGAGCCCCAGGTGTCCCTGGAGGAGGGACTGCGCCGCACCTCGGAGTGGGTCGCGGAGAACCTGAACCTCTTCGCGGCGGACCGCTACCAGGTGTAGGGCGCGCGACAGGGCCGCATCAGGACGCAGTGGCTCAAGCGGCCGCAAGCCACCCTCACACGGTCTTCACAAGCGAACACAAGTTCCCATAGCGTGCGTTGGCCATGGTCGTGGACCTGGCGTGTGTTCATCCGTGGGGGGTGGCCAGGCGGATCCGTCGCGCCTGCGCCTGCGCGCATGTCCGCTCTCGTGCCGCTTGTGAGGACGTTCGTCCGCATGCTCAATTTCGTCAAACGCCCGATCCGCCGGGCGGTGATCCGTGCTTCCGGTCTGGCTTCAGCCCGCCCGGGTGCAGATCGGCTCGTCCGGATGGAGCTCCTTCAACACCCCGGCCGGTGCAGCCCAGGACGCACCTGTGTTCAGCCCGACGGAAGCCGCGGCGACCCGCACAGCTCAGTGCACGCTCAATCTGATGCAGCGCAAGGGCGGCCAAGAACTCAAGAGCGTCGCCCGTGCCGGATTGAACGGCACAAACGCAGACCTGTTGCAGGCGGCCAGAACCGACTACGACAACGGTGTGCCGCTCGACGTTGCCTACAAGAAGGACCGTACCTGGGCCACGGCCAAGACGGACGAGCTCTACAACCGGTCCAATGAATGGAACAAGTCCCTCACGGAACAACCCCCGGCCGGTTCACGGTCGTCGGATTCCAGTGGATCGAGTGGAAGGACAACCCGTTCAATACGACCGGGCTGTCCGGTTGGATTGCTGACCAGTCCTGGCAGAGTGAGTACGACCTGTTCCACGAGGACCTGGTACCACGTGCCGGGAAAGCCTCGGCTGACGCGGTGCGGGCCCTGGGGAACTCCCAGTACGCCGACGGCGGCCCGGCGTCCTATGAGGACCGGCGCGCCTGGTCCGACCTGGCAGGAACGGGTGCCAAACCCATCTCTTCCGATGACGCCCGGCTCTTCCTGCAGTACGGCGGATTTCCCACCAGCGCACCGGATCCCGACTCGATGGAGTTCCGGATCGACGTCGAGGGCTTGAAAGCCCGCTTCGCATCCTGCGACAGCACCAACCCCTTGGACCCGCATCAGGTGCTGGGTGCCGAGGTTGCACAGGCGTCGGTGGAGTGGCAGAGCGAGCTGACCGGTCAGACCGGCGCTCGCGACACGATCCTGAACGCTGAGGCACAGGCCTCGGCCGATCTGCAGGTAGCCACGCAGGCGATGGGCGAAGCACTGGCTCAGTCGATCACTGCCAGTCGTTTGGCAGACTGGCAGGCCTATTGGCTCAAGCAGACCCCCGCCAGCGCCGGTCTGTCCTATCCTCCGGCTGCCGATTTCGCGAAGGTCAAGGTTGACATCGTCAAGGCGCAGGCCTTGGCGCTGGGCCGGGTCCATGTCGCGTCACGGTCCGCACAAGCCGCACAGCAGCACGCGGCCGCCGCCGTAGCCGCTCAGCAGACCGCTTACAACATCGCGGATGCAGCCGGGCTTCCTCGCGGGCGCGGGCTCATGTACGGGCAGCAGGCCGTCCAGGTCACCCGCGCTTCGGCCGCCGCCGCGACTGCGGTGGCCAAGGCAACAGAGACCGCGTCGAACGCCACGTTGGCCTCGGCTGCCGACAGCAAGACGCTGATGGCTCTCGCCCAGACGCAGGCGCACGCCTCGCAGGCCGAGTTCCGCCGCATCGCCGCCCAGGAGGCCGCAGCCCAGGCGAAGGCAGCCGCCGACGGCGCCGCAGTCCAGGCCACCAAGGCCGCCGCGAACGCGGTCAAGGCCAAGGCCGCGCAGGCCAAGGCCGAGGCCGCCGAGCAGACCGCCAAGACCGCAGCCGCCGACGCGAAGGCCAAGCGCGCCACCGCCGAGACCGAGCGCGACAAGGCAGCCGCCTACCGCGCCACTGCGGACGCGGAGCGGACCAAGGCGCACAACGCCGAGGTCCTCGCCCAGAACCAGCAGGCGGCAGCCGCCACGGCACGGGGGACCGCCCAGACCGCCGGCGATCTCGCCGACACCCGGTCGGAAGTCGCGGTCATGGCGGAGGCCAGGGCGAACACGGCCCGCGACGGCGCTGTGACAGCTGAACGTAACAAGGACGCTGCCGGCGCCCGGGCGAAGGCGTTGGAGGCGGTTGCGGCTGCCGCGGAGGGTACCGCAGCAGCGGGTGAGACGCGGCAAGCGGCAACCGAGGCACGCACCGCTGCCAACCAGGCCACGACTGCCGCCACGAACTCCCGCTCCGCCGCCAATCAAGCCGGTTCCGCGGCCATCGCCTCGCGCACAGCAGCGACGCAGGCCGAAGGCGCTTCCGCCCGGTCCAAGGCCTCCGCCGACGCGGCAGCAGCCGACGCCGCGATCACCGGCGCCGCGGTCAAGGCAGCTCATGCCGCGGCGGCGGAGGCAATCGGCGCGTCCGAGGCAGCTGCACAGAACGTCAAGAACGCGGAGGCGTTCGCGAAGACGGCCGCCACGCAGGCAATCAAGGCACGTCAGGACGCCACCGCAGCCCAAAGCGAAGCGGTCCTGGCGGCAGCCGATAGTGTCCGCACCGCGGGATTCGCCTACGCCACCGCTCAAGCAGCTCTGGCAGCACGCGATTCCGCTGCGCAGGTCATCAACCCCGCGAACGACGCCATCGAACTCGGCTCCCCCTACAAGGAGACCGACGCTTCGGCGGGACTGGCCGTCCTGATCGGCCAGGCCGCCAAGACCGGCGCCCAGCAGCAGGAAGCCCTCGCCCAGGCCAAGGCCAACCAGGCGGCTAAGGCAGCCGCAGAGGCCGCAGCACTGGCCGCTGCCGCTTCCGCCGATGCAAAGGCCGCTGCCACCGCAGCATCCGAGGCAGCCGCTTCAGCTTCGAGGGCGGAAGCATCCCTCACTCAAGCACGTGGCTCCGCAGCCGAGGCGGCAGCAGCCGCCAAAGCCGCCAGCACAGCGGAAGCACACACTGTTGCCTACGACCAGCAAGCCACCCAGGACGCCCTCGTGGCGGGCAAGGCGGCGGGGGAGGCAGCGGCCCAAGCGGGCGCCGCGCGCGCCTCGGCCACGGATGCCGAGCAGGACGCCACCGCAGCCCGCAGCGCCGCAACCACCGCGGAAGGCGATGCGAGCGCGGCCCGGGGCATTGCAACCCAGGCGGAAGGCGACGCGACCGTCGCTGAAACCGCCGCCGCCAACGCCCAGAGCAGCGCGACGGAGGCCGATCAGGCCGCAGACCGAGCCGAGGAGGCTCAACGTCAGGAGGATCTAACAGAGCGGGCGGATCGGGTCACATCGGGCAGCCCCGACACCGGGGCGGAACTGTCCCCGGATGAAG
The DNA here is from genome assembly GCF_023701745.1 of Streptomyces sp. RKAG293. Classification (NCBI taxonomy): domain Bacteria; kingdom Bacillati; phylum Actinomycetota; class Actinomycetes; order Kitasatosporales; family Streptomycetaceae; genus Streptomyces; species Streptomyces sp. RKAG293. The sequence goes on from NZ_JAJOZB010000001.1 coordinate 6,159,811, forward strand.
AGACACTCCTCCTGTCCGCATGCGGACAGGAGTGCGTTGACGAGTTCCGAGAGTCCAAGTCGCTTGCCGCCATGGACGTCATCGACTGGATCAAGGCCAATGGCGCCGAGGTTCTCCTCGAGTTCATCGGCGTCAACGATCTCAAGCGCTGCTTTACCCAGGGGGACGTCGAGAGCTGCCTGCGGACCTTGGTGAACGCTGTCGCCCTCGCCATCCCCATCGCGAAGATCGGGGCGGTCAGCAAGGCCGCCGAAGAGGCCGGAAAGAACGAGAGGGTACAGCAGGAACTCAATACTCTTCGCGATCAGCTCATGGATGGCAGCATGAACCCCGGATTGGGCAGCAAATCCCTGACGGGCACTGGTCTCACCTATGCTCGGGGCAGTAACGGTGCCCGGATCTTCTTCCGCAATGTGAAGGGTGGCATCCAGATCGTTGCCAAAGCCGATAAGGGCAACGAGCCCGCAGTCATCGCGAGATTGAGGAAGATCTATGGGTGATCCTCTGCATGCCGTGACGACGCCTCACTTCGACGTCGTCTTCATGCTCGGCGGCGGCGACGACCCCGAGACCGTCGCCAACGTTGATGCCGAAGTCACCCTGCGCGATGGGTCCCGCTGGAGCGCTACCTTCCTGACGATGGAAGAGATCGCACGAATCCTTGAGCGCTGGAGCATCACGGGTGAAAGCTTGGGCGGTCGGTACTTCCATTGCCCGGATCTCGTGATCATCCGTGACCCAGGAGTACCTGCCATGGTCGGCGTTCTCCGGGAAATCTTCGACAAGGGCGAACTACCGCTACTCCTCAGCAAGCTCGAATAGCAAGCTCCCGGGGAGTCCGCTGTCAATGCCGGCGACGAAGGACTCCTGGTTCGTGGCGAAGAGAAAATGGTCCCGTCCGGAGTTTCCGGGCGGGACCGTTCTCCTTATCTGCCCCGGCTTCGGTTTGCACGAGCGTTCAGGAGAATCAGCGGATGGCCGCCAGGCCGCCCAACAGCAACGTCGTGAAGGTGTGGGCCCAGGCCGGGTCCACCGGTTCGCCGCTGACCAGGGTGCGGTGGACGACGGCGCCCGCGATGACGTCGAAGATGAGGTCGATCTGGGTGGCGGTGTCCGTGCCGTGGGGGCCCAGGGGCGGGCCGTCCGGCGGGAGTTCGCCGCGCTCCTGGGCGCGCCGGCGGCCGAGGACCACGAGGCACTTCTGCCGGTCCACGATGGCCTCGCGGATCCGCAGCCGCAGGGCTTCGTCGTGGGTGGACTCGGCGACGACGGCCATCAGGGCGGTCCTGGCCTCGGGGAGGGCCAGCAGCGCCGCGAACTGCAGCACCACGTCCTCGATATCGGCCTGGAGGCTTCCCCGGTCGGGCAGCTCCAGTTCGTCGAAGAGCACCGCGACCGCATCGACGACCAGCTCGTTCTTGCCCGCCCAGCGGCGGTAGAGGGTGGTCTTGGCGACACCGGCCCGGGTGGCGACGTCGCCCATCGTCAGCCCGCCCCAGCCCAGTTCGACCAGGGCGGCCCGGGTGGCTTCCAGGATCGCGTGGTCGGCGTCGGCGCTGCGGGGGCGGCCCGTCTTCTTCGCTGAAGTGCCGTTGGGAGTGCCGTTGTGCATGGCTGGGACCATACCGGTCAGTACGTCGGGTGGCCCGCGACCGCTCCGTGACCGGGATCACGCCGCCTCGTGCGGTTGAAGCTTGCGGGGATCGGACAGTCAGGAGTTACGCTACGACTCGTAGCGAAAGAGCGATGACCACTGGCGCAGGTGGGGACCCACGCCGAGAAGGACACTCTTGAACAGCGGTGAACGCTCCCGGCTGTCCGCGATCCGGCGGACGGTTCGGGGGCCGTTCACACTTTTTTACGACGAGGGGGGAGGATTGACCTCATGCAGCCACGGAACATGTCCATGAGCGGCGTGGTCGACCTCGCCGCGCTGAAGGCGGCCGGTGAGGCCAAGGCGAAGGCCGAGCAGGCCAGGGCGCAACGGCAGGACGCCGGCGCCCCCGCCCCTTCCGCCGCCTCCCCGCTCGTCATCGATGTCACCGAGGAGACTTTCGAGAGCGAAGTACTGCAGCGCTCCTCCGAGGTCCCGGTCGTCATCAGCTTCTGGGCCGAACAGGCCGAGCAGAGCAAGCAGCTCAACGAGACGCTGGAACGGCTGGTCGGCGAGTACGCCGGCCGCTTCCTGCTGGCCCGCGCCGATGTGTACGCCAACCAGCTGCTGTTCCAGCAGTTCGGCGCCCAGGGCGTGCCGGCCGTCTTCGCGGTGCTCGCCGGTCAGGCGATGCCGCTCTTCCAGGGTGCGGCCGCCGACGACCAGATCCGCGAGGTGCTGGACCAGCTGATCCAGGTGGGCGAGCAGCGCTTCGGCATCGTCGGCACTCCGGTCGAGGCGGGCGCGGTTCCGGCCGCCGCCGCCACCCCCGCGCCCCGGCCCGCCACTCCGCAGGAGCTGGCGCTGTCCGCCGCGCACGACGCGCTGGACGCGGGCGATCTGGGCGGCGCCGTCCAGGCGTACCGGAACGTACTGGCGGACGAGCCGGCCAACGCCGAGGCCAAGCTCGGCCTGGCCCAGGCCGAACTGCTGCAGCGGGTGCAGGACGCCGACCCGCAGGCGGTCCGCAAGGCCGCCGCCGACAACCCGGCCGATGTCGCGGCCCAGCTGGCCGCGGCGGATCTCGACCTCGTCGGCGGACATGTCGAGGACGCCTTCGGGCGACTCGTGGACACCGTGCGCCGTACGGCCGGTGACGACCGGGACACGGCACGGCTGCGTCTGCTGGAACTCTTCGACGTCATCGGCGCCGACGACCCCCGCGTGGTGACAGCGCGTGTCGCACTTGCTCGCGTGCTGTTCTGACCACAGCTGATTCATCGATACGGCGACCGCACTTTACGCAATCGTGATGAAGTGCGGTCGCTGTTACTTCCGGTAAGAGAGCGACCCCTTTTCTTACGGAAATCTTTCCCTTTGTCGGACATTCACGACCTCGCCGCAACTACGCTGCGTGATATCGCGACGTTTGATGATCGCGCTCTCGACATCCTTCCGTTACTCGCTGGTAACGAGACCTCTTGTGCAGCGGCTGGGAATGGACCACCATCGGCCAAGCTCGGTCCTGTTCCCCCGACCATCCGGCAGCCAGCTGGTGCGGCTGGGGGCGACCCCCAGCGGTAGCCGGGGGAGGGTCCCCACCGAGTGGAAGTGCACGGCGTAACTGCCGCCGCTTCCGGACAGGGGGGTCTCTGCCCACCCAGCAGGGCCTGTCCAGCAGGTTGCGCGAGAGCGTGGCCAGTGGTTGTCGCTCGGGGGTGATCGCTGATGATTCGGACTGCGCCGTCCGCATACCCGCGGACCGGCCTTCGATGACGGCGCTCCCTTTCCCGAGGACGTAGCTCTTCTCCCCATCCCGGCCCCGGATCTCCATATCCGGCCGGATGTGTACGTCCGATCAGGAGGAAAGTCATGGAGTCGGTCGTTAGAGGCGGCACCAAGTGGAAGCGGTTCGCCGTTGTCATGGTGCCGGGTGTTGCTGCCACGGCAGTAATCGGCATGGCGCTCGCACAGGGCGCGCTTGCCGCGTCCTTCGCGGTGTCCGGCCAGAACTTCAAGGTCAGCGCTGACCAGCTGCACGGCTTCGGGTTCGTCCAGTACGGCGCGATGGACGCACAGGTTGGCGGCACCACCGTGCCGGTCGCGGTCTCGGGCTTCAACAACGCCGACATCACCAACATGTGCCAGTCGGTCATCACGCACGTCCCGCTCTTCGGTGACGTGACGCTGCGACTGCAGGCCGGCGGCAAGGGCACTCCGGTCCACGCCGAGAACCTGTACATCGACCTGGACCAGCTCGACGCCGATGCCGAGTTCAAGAACATCAACATCGGTGTTCCGGCCGGCGCGGCGGGTAACAACAAGGACGCCACGGGCATCGACGGCCCGCACAAGGCCGGCCAGGGTCCGCAGCAGCCCGGCGCCTTCGCCCAGGAGGCCCAGGAGGCCACCCTGACGAAGGTCCAGCAGACCGCCTGGGCGACCAGCGCGGGCACCTTCAAGCTCAGCGGCCTGAGCCTGTCGGTCAAGAAGGGCAACAACGAGTGCTACTAGGCACTTGACCGGCCGGGTGAGGGGCCCAGCGCCCCTCACCCGGTCGCCCTCCAACTTTCTTGCGCGAAAAAGTCAGTCCCAGGGAGCTGTTCCATGAGTGCCGAGTCGACAGGGCTGCAGGGTCACGAACCAAACGCCTTCCATACCGCCCACACGCGTTTCCGTAACTGGCGGTGGCAGCGGCCGTTCTGGGCGGGCCTGCTGACCCTCCTGGGGGGCATCCCCATCGCGTACCTCCCGTACGCGAACCTGACCCTCGGCCAGCTCACCGTGCGGATGTCCACCACGGCGGGTGCCGGGTCGCTGATCATCGGCATCCTGTTGATGGTGCTCGGGCTGACCATGTGGTTCCAGCCGGTCGTCCGCATCTTCGCGGGTGTCGCCGCGATCCTGTTGGCACTGGTGTCGATCCCCGTGTCCAACTTCGGCGGCTTCCTGATCGGCTTCCTGCTGGGCCTGGTGGGCGGCTCCCTCGCCATCGCCTGGGCGCCCGGCGTTCCGGCGGCCGACGATCCCGGCCAGAAGGCCGAACTGCCGGACGGTGCGCCGACCGGTGGTCACGACTCCGGCCCGGAGCCCGAGTACTACCCCGCACCACAGCTGGAGAAGCACTCGGTGTCGCCGGGTGCCGGAGTGGACGAAGTGACCACAGACGACCATGGGAGGCGTAGTGCGGGGTGACGAGGCTCTGCCGGCCGACGGCGACGGACCCCGTACGAGAATGGTGCCGCGCCACGCGGCGCCGAGAAAGTCGCTCTTCACCAAGCTCCAGATGCCCGCGGGCAAGGCGATAGCCATCGCCGCGATGCCCACAGCGGTACTGATGGGCATGGGCATAACCCCGCATCTCGCCCTCGCCGACGAGATGCCGAAGAACCCGTACGCTCCCGGCCCGTGTGTCACGCAGTCCGACACACCGGCGCCGGATGCCACCACGGCCAAGCCCAGCGCGACGCCCTCCGCGACGGAGAGTTCCGCGCCCAGCACGAAGCCGAGCTCCTCGCCGAGCCCGTCCGCGAGCACGGCCGAGCCGAAGAGCGCCCTCAAGGCGCTGCCGAAGACCCTGCCGACGACCGCGCCGAAGACCGCACCCACCACCGCGCCGACGACTCCGGCCGCTCCCAAGGCGACGCCGAGTCCGACGAAGTCCTACAACCCGTGGGACCCGCTGGGTGTCGGTGACGCGATCAAGGACGTTCTCGGTCTGAACAAGCCGGCCGCCCCGACGACGGCGCCCACCACCGCGCCGCCGACGACCGCGCCCACGACGGCACCGCCCAAGGCGCCGAGTACGAGCCCTGCGAAGGCACCGGCGGCGAAGTCGTCGTCCCCGGCCGCCGTGGCGGAGAAGTCCGCCAAGGCCGCGGCCGAGGCGGCCACCAAGGCGGCCGACGCCGCCGAGAAGGCGGCCGAGAAGTCCGCCACCCCCACGCCGTCGGCCACCCCGACCACCGTGGACGGCAAGGTCCCGTTCCCGTGTCCGACGCACGACGCCAAGGCACTGGCCGACGCGCCGTACGAGACGGAGCACGGTCTGCTGCCGGACCAGCCCTGGTACCTGGAATCCAGCGTGCTGACGCTGAAGGGCCTGGACTACAAGGGCATCGTCACGGTCCGGACGACCAACGGCACGATGAAGAAGGTCCTGAAGTTCACCGCGTCCTCGCTGGACATCAAGGATCTGCACCAGCTCGTCAACGGCGCCGGCTACGTCCACCACGTCCAGGGTCCCGGCACGACGTCCACGATCCAGAACGGCACGGTGACGATGTACACCGAGGAGCTGAAGGGCAACCTCTTCGGCCTCATCCCGGTGACGTTCAGCCCGGACACGCCCCCGCCGATCAACGTTCCGCTGGCGGTCTTCACCAACGTCAAGATCCGTCAGGCCGGACAGTTCGGCGGCACGCTGCACATCAGCAACCTGCACCAGTCGATCACCAAGGGCACCTACCCGTAAACCGCGGGTGCCCCCAGAGCCCGTCCGGGAGCCGCACAAACGCCGAGGGCGCCGAACCCGTCAGGGGTCCGGCGCCCTCGGCGCGTCGCGTGCCGCGACGCCGTGCCGCGACCTTCCGTGCCGCGACGCCGTGTGCGGCGGCGTCGCGGGCCGTGCGGCTACTTGCGGATGTCGTCGCCCAGGTGGTGCACCCGGACCATGTTGGTGTTGCCGGGGACGCCGGGGGGCGAACCGGCGGTGATGATCACGGTGTCACCCGCGTTGTACTCCTTGAGCTTGAGCATCTCGGTGTCGACGACGTCCACCATGGCGTCGGTGTTGTCGACGTACGGGACCACGTACGTCTCGACGCCCCAGGTCAGCGCGAGCTGGTTGCGGGTCGAGGGGTCGGTGGTGAACGCCAGCACCGGGGCCGGGACGCGGTAGCGGGCCAGTCGGCGGGCGGTGTCGCCGGACTGGGTGAACGCGACCAGGGTCTTGGCGTCCAGGAAGTCGGCCAGCTCGGCCGCGGCGCGGGCCACGGCGCCGCCCTGGGTGCGCGGCTTCTTGCCGGGCGCCAGCGGCTGCAGGCCGCGCTTGAGCAGCTCCTCCTCGGCGGCCTCGACGATGCGGGACATCGTCTTGACCGTGTCGATCGGGTACTTGCCCACCGAGGACTCGGCGGAGAGCATGACCGCGTCCGCGCCGTCGAGGATCGCGTTGGCGACGTCGGAGGCCTCGGCGCGCGTCGGGCGCGAGTTGGTGATCATCGACTCCATCATCTGGGTCGCGACGATCACCGGCTTGGCGTTGCGGCGGCAGAGCTCGATGAGCTGCTTCTGGACGACCGGCACCCGCTCCAGCGGGTACTCCACGGCGAGGTCGCCGCGGGCGACCATGACCGCGTCGAAGGCCATGACGACGGCCTCCATGTTCTCGACCGCCTGCGGCTTCTCCACCTTGGCGATGACGGGGACCCGGCGGCCCTCCTCGTCCATGACGCGGTGGACGTCCTTGACGTCCGAGGCGTCGCGGACGAACGACAGGGCGACCATGTCGACGCCCATCGCCAGCGCGAAGCGCAGGTCCTCGATGTCCTTCTCGGACAGCGCCGGGACGTTCACGGCCGCGCCGGGAAGGTTGATGCCCTTGTGGTCGGAGATCACTCCGCCCTCGACGACCAGACACCGCACCCGGGGGCCCTCGACCTGGATGACCCGCAGCGCGACGTTGCCGTCGTTGATCAGGATCGGGTCGCCCTTGCTGACATCGCCGGGCAGGCCCTTGTACGTGGTGCCGCAGATGGTCTTGTCGCCGGGGACGTCCTCGGCGGTGATGGTGAACTCGTCACCCGCGACCAGCTCGACGGGTCCGTCGGCGAACTTGGCCAGCCGGATCTTGGGGCCCTGCAGGTCGGCGAGGACGCCGATCGCACGGCCGGTCTCCTCGGCCACCTTGCGCACGCGCTGATAGCGCTCCTCGTGCTCGGCGTGAGTTCCGTGGCTGAAGTTGAAACGGGCCACGTTCATGCCGGCCTCGGCCAGCGTCTTCAGCTGGTCGTAGGAGTCGACGGCGGGTCCCAGGGTGCAAACGATCTTTGCTCGGCGCATGGGCGCAATCCTATCGGGTTTGTTCCGCTCCGGAATATTCCTGGGGCGTCGTGGGTATGAAGCGGGGTCAGCGTTGGGCGAGCGCATAGGTGGCACGGGCGATCTCGAGCTCTTCGTCGGTGGGCACCACGGCCACCGCGACTCTGCTGGTGTCCGTGGAGATCAGCCGCGCGGCGTGGCCGCGGATGGCGTTGCGTACGGCGTCGACCTCGATGCCGAGGGTCTCCAGGCCCCGCAGGGCCGCTTCGCGCACCGCGGCGGAGTTCTCCCCGACCCCGGCGGTGAAGGCGATGGCGTCCACCCGGCCCAGTACGGCGGTGTACGCGCCGATGTATTTGCGCAGGCGGTGGATGTAGATGTCGAACGCCAGCCGGGCGGCTTTGTCGCCCTCGGCCATGCGGCGTCCGATCTCGCGCATGTCGTTGTCACCGCACAGGCCGAGCAAGCCACTGCGTTTGTTGAGCAGGGTGTCGATCTCGTCCACCGTCATTCCACCTACGCGCGCCAGGTGGAAGACTACCGCCGGGTCGAGATCGCCCGAACGGGTGCCCATGACCAGACCCTCCAGCGGCGTCAGCCCCATCGAGGTCTCCACGCAGCTTCCGCCCGCCACAGCGGAGGCGGAGGCGCCGTTCCCCAGATGCAGCACGATGACGTTGACCTGCGACGACTCCTTGCCGAGCAGGTCCGCGGCGGCGCGTGAGACGAACGCGTGCGAGGTGCCGTGGAAGCCGTAGCGGCGGATCTCGTACCGGTCCGCCGTCCCGGTGTCGATCGCGTACCGGGCGGCGTGCTCGGGGATCGTCGAGTGGAACGCGGTGTCGAAGACCGCGACCTGCGGCAGGTCGGGGCGCAGCTCGCGGGCGACCTTGATGCCGGTGATGTTCGCCGGGTTGTGCAGCGGGGCGAGCGGCACCAGCTTCTCGATCGCCGCGACGACCTCGTCGGTGATCAGCGTCGGCTCGGTGAAGCGGGTGCCGCCGTGCACGACGCGGTGGCCGACCGCCGCCAGCTCGGGGGAGTCCAGGCCGAGGCCCTGTCCGTCCAGCTCGGCGGCGATGATCCGCAGCGCGGCGTCGTGATCGGCGACCTCGCCCTCGCCGATCCGCTCGACCAGCCCGGCGGCGAGCCGGGCGTCCGTGCCGGGACCGGCCGCCATGTCCAGCAGCTGGTACTTGACGGAGGACGAGCCGGAATTGAGGACGAGCACGCGGGAGGGGCTGCCGGCCGGGCCGGCGGGGCTGCTCACTGGGTGTCTCCTTCGCCCTGCTGCCGCGCCGGGGATTCGCCCTGCGCCTGGATGGCCGTGATGGCGACCGTGTTCACGATGTCCTGGACCAGCGCACCGCGCGACAGGTCGTTGACCGGCTTGCGCAGGCCCTGCAGCACCGGGCCGACGGCGACCGCGCCGGCCGACCGCTGGACGGCCTTGTAGGTGTTGTTGCCCGTGTTGAGGTCGGGGAAGACCAGCACGGTGGCCTGGCCCGCCACCGCCGAGTCCGGCATCTTGGTGGCCGCGACCGACGGTTCGACGGCCGCGTCGTACTGGATCGGACCGTCGACGGCCAGGTCGGGGCGGCGCTCGCGGACCAGCTCGGTGGCCCTGCGGACCTTGTCGACGTCCGCGCCGGAGCCCGAGGTTCCGGTGGAGTACGACAGCATGGCGATCCGCGGCTGCACACCGAACTGGGCGGCGGTGGCCGCCGCCTGGATGGCGATGTCCGCCAGCTGCTCGGCGTCCGGGTCCGGGTTGACGGCGCAGTCGCCGTAGACGAGGACCTTGTCGGCCAGGCACATGAAGAACACCGAGCTGACGATCGCCGCGCCCGGCGCGGTCTTGATGATCTCGAAGGCCGGGCGGATGGTGGCGGCGGTGGAGTGGACCGCGCCCGACACCATGCCGTCGGCCAGGCCCTCCTGCACCATCAGGGTGCCGAAGTACGAGACGTCGGCGACGACGTCGTAGGCCAGCTCGTAGGAGACGCCCTTGTGGGCGCGCAGCTTCGCGTACTGCTCGGCGAACCGCTCCCGCAGCGGTGAGGTCTGCGGGTCGACGACGGTGACGCCCGCCTGGTCGAGGGAGATGCCCAGGTCGGCGGCCTTCTTGCGGACCGCGTCCTCGTCGCCGAGCAGGATCAGGTCGCACACCCCGCGCCGCAGCAGCACCTCGGCGGCGCGCAGGATGCGCTCCTCCGCGCCCTCCGGCAGCACGATGCGGCGGCGCCCGGAGCGGGCCCGTTCGATCAGGGTGTGCTCGAACATCATCGGGGTGACGCGCTCGCTGCGGGCGACCGACAGCCGCTGCGTCAACTCGGCGGTGTCCACATGGGTTTCGAACAGTCCGAGCGCGGTCTCCGCCTTGCGCGGGGTGCCCGCACCGAGCTTGCCGTCCAGCGCGAACAGCTCGGCCGCGGTGGGGAAGCTGCCGGCCGCGACCGCGATCACGGGGGTGCCGGGCGCGAGCCGCGCCGCCAGCGCCAGGATGTCCGGGCCCGGCCGCTCGTCGAGGGTGAGCAGCACGCCCGCGATCGGCGGGGCGCCGGCCGAGTGTGCGGCGAGCGAGCCGATGATGAGGTCGGCGCGGTCCCCGGGGGTGACCACCAGACAGCCGGGGGTCAGCGCGGGCAGGAAGGCCGGCAGCATCGCGCCGCCGAAGACGAAGTCCAGCGCGTCGCGGGAGAGCCCGGCGTCGTCGCCGAGCAGCACGTCGGCGCCGAGCGCCTCGACGATCTGCGCCACGGTGGGCGCCGACAGCGCGGGCTCCTCGGGGATGACGTAGACGGGCACCTCGGGCCGGCGGGCGAGCCGGCGGCCGGCCTCCTCCGCCTCTGCCGTGCCGACGCGGTTGGCGACCATGGCGATGACGTCGCAGCCGAGGTTGGTGTAGGCGAGGTAGGCGTTGCGGACCTCGGCGACCACCGATTCGGCCGTCTGGTCGATGCCGCCGATCACCGGCAGCACGGAGGCGCCGCATTCGTTGGCGAGCCGGGCGTTGATGCCCAGCTCCGCCGGAAGATTCGTTTCCGCGAAGTCGGAGCCGAGAATCAGCACCGCCTCGTACTCCCGGGCGACCTCGTGGAACCGTTCCACCAGCCGGGCGGTCAGCGCGTCGCGCCCCTGCTCGGCCTGGAGGGCCGCCGCCTCCGCGTACCCCATGCCGTAGACCGTGGACGGGTCCTGGGACAGCCGGTAGCGGCTGCGCAGCAGATCGAACAGCCGGTCGGGCCCGTCGTGCATCAGCGGCCGGAACACCCCCACCCGGTCGACCTGGCGGGTCAGGAGCTCCATCACCCCCAGCTCGACCACCTGGCGGCCGTCGCCGCGGCCGATCCCCGTTACATAGACGCTGCGCGTCACGCGCGTTCTCCGATCCATCGTCGCGCTGGGTTGCTGCTCATCGCTGCCGGCTCACCACTGCTTCCCGCCACTGCTCTCTTCGTGCCGCGCTCCGTTCCCGGTGCGGCCGCTCTCCACTTCGTACCTACTCCAAGACGCTAACGCGACGCTGGTGCCGTCGCTTGCCGGCACAGGGCCCGCCCGGAGGTGACCTTCGGCCCTCCCCAAGATGCCATTCGCCTGCTCACCAGCGAAAACACCGGGAGGAGACTGGAAAGGTCCAACAGCGGAACAGCTCCGGTGCACGACGGCTAGGGCTCCTTCCTGGCCGGTCCGACCGAGCGTACCGAGAAGGTCTGGCACCGGGTGCTGGGGACGCTCCCGCAGGAGGTCGCCCGCGGCCCAGCGGCGGCGAACCGCTGCTGCAGCCGGTCTTCACCGGTGAGGCTGCTGCACCGCTTCCGGCGCGAACTCGGCCTGCACACCTCCGGCTTCCTCGGCGGCCGGGCCCATGACGCGCTGCCGGCCGACACCGACCTCGTCCTGCTGGACATCAAGTCCTGGGAGCCGGCGCTGTACCGGGAGCCTGCCGAACGTCACCCGGGTGGACGCTTTGCCCTTCCACAAGCTCGGTGCGGGAAAGTACGTGGCGCTCGGCAGGAGGTTCCCGCCGGCCGCGGGGACGCGGGTGGTACGCATCTCCGCACAGTTCCCATAGGGTGAAATAAGGTGATGAGGGAGGAGTGTCGGTGGAGATCCTGGCGACCGGAGTGCAGAAGGACGAGCGGGCCCTGCTGGAGCGGGAATTCGCCGGCCGCTACCAGCTGCGGTGTCTGGAGACCTTCCTGACCATCGACACCGTGCCGCTCGCCGCAGGTTACGAGATCGTCAGCACCAGCGTGAACGCGCAGCTGGACGCCGACGTCCTGGAGGTGCTCGCCGAGGGCGGCACCAAGCTGATCGCCCAGCGGTCCACCGGATTCAACAACATCGACCTGGACGCGGCCGAACGCCTCGGCCTCACCGTCGCCCGCGTCGCGTACTACTCCCCGTACTCGGTGGCCGAATTCGCCTGGACGCTGGCCACCGCCCTCAACCGCCGGATCGTCCGCGCCGCCACCCGCACCCGCGACTTCGACTTCCGCCTCGACGGCCTGCTCGGCCGGGACTTCCGGGGCCGTACGGTCGGCGTCGTCGGCACCGGCAAGATCGGCGCGGCGTTCACGAGGATCGCGCACGGTTTCGGGATGAAGCTGCTGGGCTGGGACGTCGCGCCCGATCCAGCCTGTGTCGAGCTGGGCATGGAGTATGTCGAACTGGACGTGCTGCTCACCGAGTCCGACCTGATCTCCCTGCATGTACCGCTGCTTCCCGACACCCACCACCTCGTCGGCGCGCACGCGCTGGCCCGGATGAAGGACGACGCGATCCTCATCAACTCCAGCCGCGGCGGGCTCATCGACTCCGCGGCCCTGGTCGAGACGCTGCGAGCCGGCCGGCTCGACGGCGTGGGCCTGGACGTCTACGAGGAGGAGGCCGGCGTCTTCTTCTTCGACAAGTCGCTGGAGATCATGACGGACGACACGCTCGCCCGCCTGCTCACCTTCTCCAACGTCCTGATCACCTCGCACCAGGCGTACTACACCGTGGACGCGCTCGACCAGATCGTCGAGGCCACGGTCCGCAACGTCGACGACTTCCTGGCCGGCCGGGTCGGCGCCGGCACCCTGGTCCCGAAACACCCGGCGAGCCCGGCCCCCGCCCCGTGACACCCCAGGCCCCGAAACCATCCAGGAGAGACCAGCCCATGCGTATCGGAGTCCTCACCGCAGGCGGCGACTGCCCCGGCCTCAACGCCGTGATCCGATCGGTCGTGCACCGCGCGCTCACCGGGCACGGCGACGAGGTCATCGGCTTCGAGGACGGCTTCGTCGGGCTGCTCGAAGGCCGCTACCGGCCGCTCGGCCTCAACTCGGTCAGCGGCATCCTGGCCCGCGGCGGCACCATCCTCGGCTCCGCGCGCCTGGAGCGCGGCCGGCTGCGCGAGGCCGCGGACAACGCCGAGGAGCTGTGCCGCCAGTACGGCATCGACGCCCTCATCCCGATCGGCGGCGAGGGCACCCTGACCGCCGCGAAGATGCTGTCGGACGCCGGAATGCCGGTCGTCGGCGTGCCGAAGACCATCGACAACGACATCTCGGCCACCGACCGCACCTTCGGCTTCGACACCGCCGTCATGGTCGCCACCGAGGCCATCGACCGTTTGAAGACCACCGCCGAATCCCACCAGCGCGTCATGGTCGTCGAGGTGATGGGCCGGCACGCCGGCTGGATCGCCCTGGAGTCCGGCATGGCGGGCGGCGCGCACGGCATCTGCATCCCGGAGCGGCCGTTCGACCCCGCCGACCTGGTCGCGATGGTCGAGGAGCGCTTCGCCCGCGGCAAGAAGTTCGCCGTCATCTGCGTCGCCGAGGGCGCCCACCCCGCCGAGGGCACCATGGACTACGGCGTCGGCGAGGTCGACAAGTTCGGCCACGAGCGGTTCACCGGCATCGGGACCCGGCTCGCCGTCGAACTGGAGGAGCGCCTCGGCAAGGAGGCGCGTCCCGTCATCCTCGGCCACGTCCAGCGCGGTGGCGTCCCCACCGCCTACGACCGGGTGCTGGCCAACCGCTTCGGCTGGCACGCGGTCGAAGGCGTCCACAAGGGCGCCTTCGGGCACATGACCGCGCTGCGCGGCACCCAGATCGAGATGGTGCCGCTCGCGGACGCGGTGGTGGAACTGAAGCGGGTCCCGGACGAGCGGATGGACGAGGCCGAGTCGGTGTTCTGACCGGCCGGTCCTTGCACCCGCCCTCGGGGCCCATTCCAGGGCCGTGGTTCAGCCGATGCTGAGGACGATCTTCCCGGTGTGGTGGCCGTGCTCGCTGGCGCGGTGCGCCTCGGCGGCGTCCGCCAGCGGGTACGTGCGGGCGATGCGCACCTGCAGCGAACCCTCCGCGTGCAGGGCCAGCGCGTCGGCCAGCGCCGCCTCGGTACGGTCCTGGCCGGGGCCGCCGCCGGAGAAGCGCACCTGGTGAGCGGGGGCGTGCATCGCGTCGGCGATGGTCACCACCCGCTCGGGGCCGCCGGCCAGCTCCACCGAGACGCCCAGCACGTCCCGGCCCGCCGCGTCCAGGACGGCGTCGACGGGACCGTCGGACACGGCGCGGACCCGCTCGGCCAGGCCGTCGCCGTACGTGACGGGAACGGCGCCCAGCGAGCGCAGGTACTCGTGGTTCGCCTCGCTCGCCGTGCCGATGACGCGGACGCCGCGGGCCACCGCGAACTGCACCGCCAGTGTGCCGACGCCGCCGGCCGCGGCGTGGATCAGCAGTGTCTCGCCCGCTTTCACGTCCAGCAGTTCCAGGGTGCGCCAGGCGGTCTCGGCGGCGACGGGCAGTGCCGCGGCCTCCGCCCAGGACAGTGAGGCGGGCTTGACCGCCAGCCGGCCGGCGTCGACCACCAGCTGCTCGGCGTAGGCCCCGGCGACCGGACCGAAGACCTCGTCGCCGACCGCCAGGCCGGTGGCGCCCTCGCCGACCGCCTCCACAGTGCCTGACGCCTCCAGGCCGGGTACGTGCGGCAGTTCCACCGGGAAGACGGCGGACACCGCGCCGCTGCGGATCTTGCAGTCGAGCGGGTTCACTCCGGCGGCGTGCACGGTCAGCCGCACCTGGCCCGGTCCGGGAGCGGGCACCTCGATGTCGGTGGGCTGCAGGACGTCGGCGTCGCCGTACGCCGCGAACGCAATGGCCTTCGTCATGGGAACGCACTCCTCAAAGTGGTGGACCGAACCGTTCAGGACCGGTCTCGTCGTCGTGTTCTCAGCCTGGCCCGTGCGTCCCGGAAACCCGCCCCGCCTTTCGGACAGTCCCACCTGTCCGAAAGACCAGGCCGTTCCGGAGCCGTGCCCAGTACCGTTGACGCTATGGAATCCAGCGCCTGGAACGAACCGGAACACGCCCTGACCGTGGCCCTGGAAGTCGTCCGGGCCCCGCTCGGCCAGACGCTCCCGACCCTGTCCGCGGTACTGGACGGACTGATCCCGCACCGGGCCGCGGCGAAGCTGACCGGATACTGCGCGCACTACCCGATGAAGACCTCGGGTGCGGCCGAGGTCGCCGAGCGGATCACCAGCGCGGAATTGAGCCGGCTGGCCGGTGTCGTTCCGGTCGGCCGCCCCTGGCAGGGCGAGGCGGTCGTGGCGGGCGCCACCCGGCAGGTCTTCGCGGCGGCCTCCGCCGCCGCGGGCAGCAACGGGGCGCTGCTGGTCCTCGTCGACACCCCCGTGGAACCGCTGCCGGAGGCGGCCGCCGGGGTCGTCCAGCGGCTGTGGGACCTGGTCTGTGTCCATCTGGACCACCGGGCCGCCGACGCGCCGCCGGGGATGGCCGCCCGCTCCCGGGCCACGGCGAGCGAGCGGGCCAGGGTCATCGCCGAACTCGGCGAGGCCCAGGCCGCGGTCCTCTCCGGTCTGCTCGGCACCCTGCGCTCCAGGAACCTGGACGACGCCACCGCCCGCCGCACCGCCGCCGACCTGGCGGTCTCCGCGATGATCGAACTGCGCTCGGCGGCCGACCGCGAACAGGGCCTCAGCGAGGAGCCCGCCGACGCCGCGTTCGCCCGGATCGCCGCCGAACTCGACCCGCTGGTGCGCTACGGGCCGGTCCAACTCGACCTGCGCGCCCCGGACTCCGGGCGGACGCTGCCCGTCGACACCGCGCACGCCGCCCGCGCCGTGACCCGCGCGGTGGTGCTGGCGATGCTGGAGCAGGCGGAGCTGAGCCGGATCCACGTCGGCTGGCAGGTCGACGACGACATCCTGCGGGTCACCGTCCGCGACGACGGGCCCGGCTCGCTGGCCTCCGAGGCGCTCACCGTCCACCGGGTCACCGACCGGCTCAAGGCGCTCGGCGGCCGGCTGGTCCTCGACGCGGTCCCTGGCTGGGGCACCACCGTCACCGGCACCGTCCCGCTGGGACCGGTCACCGCCCCGGCCGCCCACCCGCTCGCCGCCCTGGGCACACGGGAGCTGGAAGTCCTCGAGCATCTCGTGCGGGGACACCGCAACCGGGCCATCGCCGAGGACCTGCACATCAGCGAGTCCACGGTGAAGTTCCACGTCGCGAACATCCTGAACAAGCTCGATGTCGACACCCGCGGCGAGGCCGCGGCGCTGGCCCGTTCCGCCGGGGACATTGCGGCCGCTTGACGGACGATTCCGCAGAAGTACCCCGAACGCGCCAAGTACTTGATCCGGCGGCCACCGGCGGTGCAGTCTGATCCATCCGACGACGGAGGCGGATGAAGGAAGGTGCCCCGCGTGGCGACGACGGCGGACGAGGCGCCCGGCTACGGCTCAGCCCACCGACCCGGCGACTGGCGGTGGACGCTGTTCTGCTGTCTGGCGGCCGCGGGTCTGCTCGGGGGCGTGCTGGGCGGCACTCTCTTCGAACTGACCGAGTACGGGCAGTACACCTATCTCGCCCTCGGGCCGATCGTCGGCGGTGTGCTCGGAGCGGTCTCGGGCGGTCTGGCCGGCGGGCTGCTGGCCTGTCTGCCGCCGCGCTGGGCGTTCGCCCCCGGGACGGCGCCGGCATCGGCCGCCGCGGTGGTGATCCTGCTGGAGCTGGGCACCGTCGACGCGTTCACCTCCGAGGGTGCCGTGGAGCAGTTCTTCTCCGGCGGCCCCGGGCTGCTGATGCTGCTCGTGCCCGCGCTGGCCGCGGCCGGTGTCGCGCACGCGGTGGCGCGCGGCTGCCGGCGGTTCGGCGGAGCGTTCTCCGGCACCGCGTGACCGCGCCCCGGGCGACAGCTCGGGGCTGCGGGCCGGGGCGCGGAATCCATGCGTGCGACAGGTGCGGTGTCGGCCGGCCTCAGCCGGTGTAGGCCGCGAGCGCCTTGGTGAAGTCCCAGTTGTTCTGGCTGATTCCGCTGCAGGCGTCCGCGTCGGTGCCGGAACCGCACTTGCGGTCGCGGTTGACGGCCCAGAAGCTGACGCGGGCCAGGTGGTGGCTGGTCGCGTAGGAGACCATCGACTTGAAGTTGGCGAGGGTGACCTTTTCGCCGGCGCTGTCGGTGATGCCGTTCATCGAGGAGAAGCCGACCTTGCGGTAGGCCGCGTCCGAGGAGAGCCCGTAGGCGCTGGCGACGGCGTTCTTCAGACCGTCGACCGCGGACTTGGTGGTGGCGGCCATGTCGACGGCGCCCTGGTCGTAGTCGAACGGCATGACCGCCCAGCCGTCGGCGTTCAACCCGGCCGCGGCGCCCTTCTTGATCAGGTCCTTGCCGTTGGAGTCGGGCCCCGTGGGGGTGGTGCCGAAGGTGAGGTAGACCTTCACGCCGCTGTTGTTGGTCTTGATGATCTTCAGGGCGTCCACGGTGCGCTTGCGGACCGTGGCGTTCTCGACCGCCGAGGCCTCGATGTCGATGTCGATGGACTTCAGCTGGTAGGCGTTGATCGCCTTCTGGTACGCGCCGGCCAGTGCGGAGGCCGAAGTGCACTTCTCTTCGAGCTTGTTGCCGCTCCAGCCGCCGAAGGAGATGGTGACGTCGCCGCCCGCGTTGCGGATCGCGTTGATCGTCGACGCGTCGGTGCCTCCGGTGAGCGCGCGGCTCCCGTCCCACTTGGGATTGCAGCCGCCGTCGGAGAGCATGAAGGCCATGGTGAACTGCTTGATGCCGGTGGCCGACATGACGGACGTCGCGGACGGCGGGGTGCCCCAGCCGAGGTACAGATACGGAGCCGCGATGCCGCTGGGGAGAGCGGCGGCGGCCTGCGGGGCGGCCTTCGCGGCGGTGGGGGTGGTGGCCTGCGCGGTCGCGCCGAGCGCGGACGCCGCGGCGAGCCCTACGGTCGCGGCCAGCGCGATGCGGCCGCGGCGGGAGTGCGGGAAGAAGAGCATGGGGGAGAACTCCTAGCGTGTACGGGAGTTGGCTCTGGGAACGCTGCGTGAACGCTAGTGGTCCCGCATGCCTGCGACAAGAGATTGGTTAGGAAAGTTTCCTATTGCCGCAGGAAGGGCAGCCGTTCAGCCGCTGCCACGGCCGTCCCGGCCGGGCCCCGGGCACCAGCGGTAGCTGAGTTCCGGCCGCCCCACCTGCCCGTACTGCGGGCTGCGCACCGCGCGCCCGGTGTCCACCAGATGCTCCAGATAGCGCCGGGCGGTGATCCGCGAGACACCGACGGCCGTGGCCGCCGCGTTCGCCGAGATCCCGCTCGCCGCCTCGCGCAACGCGGCCGTGACGGCCTCCAGCGTCGGGGCGCTGAGCCCCTTCGGCAGCACCGGTGCCTCCGGGCTGCGCAGCGCCGCCAGCGCCCGGTCCACCTCGTCCTGCCCCGAGGCCTCGCCCCCGGCCAGCTCGCGGCGGAACCGGGCCCACCGGTCGAGGCGGTCGCGCAGGCTGGGGAACGTGAACGGCTTGAGCAGGTACTGGACGACACCGGCGGACACCGCCTGCCGCACCACCCCGAGGTCGCGGGCGGACGTCACGGCGATCACGTCGGCGGTGTGACCGGCCGCCCGCATCGCCTGCACGACCTGCAGACCGTGGCCGTCCGGCAGATGGAGGTCGAGCAGCACCAGGTCCACCGGGTGCTGCCGGAAGAAGCGGAGCGCGTCCCCGCCGGAGTGCACCGTGCCGACGACCGTGAAGCCCGCCACCCGCTCGACGTACAGCCCGTGCGCCGCGGCGGCGATCGGATCGTCCTCGACCACCAGCACCCGGCTGGTGCCGGGACTGTGGACGGTCTTCTGTCCGGTGTGCGCGATGTCGCTCATGTCCGTGCCTCCCGCAGCAGCGGCATGCGGACGGTGAACACCGCGCCGCCCCGGTCGTCCTGCCCCAGTTCCACCGTGCCGCCGCCGCGCCGCGCCGCCTGCTCGACCAGCGCCAGCCCGAGCCCGCGCCCCTCGCTCTTCGTCGTCCAGCCGCGCTGGAACACCTCGCGCAGCACCTGGGGGTCCACGCCGCGCCCGGTGTCGGTGACCTTCAGCAGCAATTCGTTCCCTTCGGTCCTGGCGGTGACCGCGACCTTCGGGCGGCCGGCGCCCTCGACAGCGGCGTCCAGGGCATTGTCGACAAGATTGCCCAGGATTGTCACGAGGTCGCGCGCCGCGAATCCGTCGGGCAGGACGCCGTCGTCGATCCGGCTGTCCTCGGTGACGGTCAGCTCGACCCCGCGCTCGTTGGCCTCGGCCGCCTTGCCCAGCAGCAGCGCGGCGAGCACCGGTTCGCCGACGGCACCGACGACCTGGTCGGTGAGCGCCTGCGCCAGCTCCAGTTCGGCGGTGGCGAAGTCCACCGCCTCGTCCGCGCGGCCCAGTTCGATCAGCGAGACCACGGTGTGCAGCCGGTTGGAGGCCTCGTGCGCCTGGGAGCGCAGCGCCTCGGCGAAGCCCCGCACCGAGTCCAGCTCGCCGGTCAGCGCCTGCAGATCGGTGTGGTCCCGCAGGGTGACGACGGTGCCGCGGTGCTCCCCGCCGAGCACCGGCGAGGTGTTGACGACCACGACCCGCTCGGCGGTCAGATGCACCTCGTCGACGCGGGGCTCTGCCGCGAGCAGCGCGCCGGTGAGGGAGGCGGGCAGCCCCAGGCCGTCCACGTAGCCGCCGACGACCTCGCCGGTGAGGCCGAGCAGTTCGCGGGCCGCGTCGTTGCAGAGCAGCACCCGGCGGTCGGCGCCGAGCAGGATCAGCCCCTCGCGCACCGCGTGCAGCGTCGCCTGGTGGTAGTCGTACATCCGGCTCAGCTCGGTGGCGGCCATGCCGTGCGTGTGGCGGCGCAGCCGGGCGTTGGCCAGGTACGTGCCGAGGCCGCCGATCGCGAGCGCGGCGGCCGCGACGGCGAGCAGCACGGTCAGCTGGCCACGCACCTCATGGCTGATCGCGTCCACCTTGATGCCGACGCTGACCAGCGCGATGACCCGGCCGCCGGGCCCGTCGAGCACCGGGGCCACGACCCGCACCGACGGGCCGAGCGTGCCGGTGTACGTCTCGGTGAAGGTCTCGCCCCGCAGGGCGCGCGCGGTGTGGCCGAGGAACGGCTCGCCGATCCGCTTCGGGTCGGGGTGGGTCCAGCGGATGCCGTCCGGGGCCATGATCGTCACGAAGTCCACGCGCGCGTCCGCGACCACCCGCTGCGCGTACGGCTGGAGCACCGTGCTCGGATCGGTGCCGGGCGCCGCGAGGGCGGCCTGCCGGACGGTGGGGGAGTCGGCGATCGACACGGCCGCCGCCCGCACCCGGCCGTCCGCCGCGTCCTCGGCCCGGCTGTGCGCCTGGACGTAGGCCAGCACCGCGCACCCCGCGACGACGACGGCCACGATCACCACCTGCATGGCGAACAGCTGGCCGGCGAGGCTGCGGGGACGCGAGGGGCCGCGCCGGGATATCGGCATGCCCCACAGTGTGCACTCCGCGGCGCGAACTCAATGAACGCAAACGTGACCCCGGTCACGCGCACGCGCATAGTCACCGAAGCTACGCAGACCTCGGGAGGCAGACGTGACGACGCAGAGCCGCGACGTGACACCGCAGAACGCCAAGAAGGACCGCACGCACTATCTCTACCTGGCGGTGATCGCGGCGGTCGTCGCCGGGATCGTGCTGGGGCTGGCCGCACCCGGTGTGGCCAAGGAGTTCAAGCCGCTGGGCACCGGCTTCGTGAACCTGATCAAGATGATGATCTCGCCGATCATCTTCTGCACGATCGTGCTCGGCATCGGATCGGTGCGCAAGGCCGCCAAGGTCGGCGCCGTGGGCGGGCTCGCGCTCGGCTACTTCATGGTGATGTCGACGGTGGCGCTCGCCATCGGCCTGGTGGTCGGCAACGTACTGCACCCCGGCAGCACCCTGCACCTGACCTCGGCGGCGAAGGCGGCCGGGCACAAGCAGGCGGCCGGCAGCGAGGGGACCGTCGACTTCCTGCTCGGCATCATCCCCAAGACGATGGTGTCGTCCTTCACCGAGGGCCAGGTGCTGCAGACGCTGCTGGTCGCGCTGCTGGTCGGCTTCGCCGTGCAGGCGCTCGGAAAGGCCGGGGAGCCGGTGCTGCGGGGCATCGGGCACATCCAGCGGCTCGTCTTCCGGGTGCTGTCGATGATCATGTGGGCGGCGCCGGTGGGCGCGTTCGGCGCGATGGCGGCGGTGGTCGGCGAGACCGGCACGGACGCGCTGAAGTCGCTGGCCGTGATCATGATCGGCTTCTATCTCACCTGTGCGCTGTTCGTGATCGTGGTGCTCGGCACGCTGCTGCGGCTGGTCGCCGGAGTGAACCTCTTCGACCTGCTGAAGTACCTCGGCCGCGAGTTCCTGCTGATCCTGTCGACCTCGTCGTCCGAATCGGCCCTGCCGCGGCTGATCGCCAAGATGGAGCACCTGGGCGTCAGCCGCCCGGTGGTCGGCATCACCGTGCCGACCGGCTACTCGTTCAACCTCGACGGCACCGCCATCTATCTGACGATGTCCTCGCTGTTCATCGCCGAGGCGATGGGCGACCCGCTGTCGGTGAGCCAGCAGATCTCGCTGCTGCTGTTCATGATCATCGCCTCGAAGGGCGCGGCCGGTGTCACCGGCGCGGGCATCGCCACCCTGGCGGGCGGCCTGCAGTCGCACCAGCCCGCCCTGGTCGACGGGGTCGGGCTCATCATCGGCATCGACCGCTTCATGAGCGAGGCCCGCGCCCTCACCAACTTCGCGGGCAACGCCGTCGCGACCGTCCTCGTCGGCACCTGGACCAAGGAGTTCGACAAGGAACGCGCCGTCCGGGTCTTCGCCGGAGAGCTGCCCTTCGACGAGTCCACGCTGGTGGACGACCACGCCGACGCCGCCCCGAAGAAGGACGCGGACACGCCTGACCCGATGCCGGCCCCCAGGGACCGCGAGACCGTGCAGGCCGGCTAGCGGCTCGCGCGGGGCGGAGAGGTTCGTCCGGCTCGCGCGGGGCGGAGATCCAGACGACAGGCCCTAGGGGTTCTGCAGACCGGCCCAGAAGCGCTCGGTGACGGTGTCCAGGAAGGCCCGGCCGCCCGCGCCGCCCGACGCGGGCACGTCGTTGCCCCAGTTGAGGGTCGCGACCATCACGGACTGGTACTCCGAGTGCATGCCGCGCAGCACCGGTTCTATCCGGTGCCGGGGCAGCGGCACCAGGGCCGTGACGGGTTTGACGTACGCCTGCCAGCGGGTCGCCACGGCTTCCCGCAGCAGCGCGTCCAGCCGCTTGTCGCCGCCGGTGACCGTCAGGAGTTCCGGCAGCGACAGGCCGAGCACGTCGGCCAGCGCGGCGGTCTGCCGCTCGTTGCCGGTCCAGCGGCCCTGGACCTCCATGCGCTCGTAGTCGGAGATCGGCATGCCGACCGCCCGCGCCAGGTCGGAAGGGGCGATACCGCGGGCCCAGCGGTGTTCCAGCAGGGTCGTCGGCGTGCTCATGAGATCGGACGGGTCGCACCACAGGGCGCCGGCCAGAGCGGGCAGCTCGGAGGCGCGCGGCACGAGCTCACCGCGCTCCCAGGCGGCGATGGTCTCGGGCCTGACGGGGGTGCCGTAGGAGGTCCACATGGCATGGGCGATGTGGGAGTGGTTCATCCCGAGCTGGGCACGCAGCCGTCTGATCGCCGATGCGTCGAACGGCAGCCGGGGCGGATCAGAAGAGGGTCGGTGCACGGGGTCAGCGTAGGGGTGCCGGTGCCGCGTCCCCATGGTGCGGACCACCGAACCGGGGCGCGTGAATACGCCACCGGTTCGGAGGAACGTACGAGTGCGGAGGTCAGGCCGGTCGCAGCCAGACCGTGGCCAGCGGCGGGAGGGTGAGCAGGAGGCTCTGCTCCTGCCCGTGCCAGGACGTCGGTTCGGCCTTGAGCGGGTGCCCGGTGCTGCCGGTGGCGGTGCCGCTGCCGCCGTAGCGCGCGTCGTCGGTGTTGAGCACCTCCTGCCAGGCCCGGTCCGGAACGCCGACCCGGTAGTTCTCGCGGACCACCGGGGAGAAGTTGCTGACGCACACCAGCGGTTCGCCCTCCGCGTCGTAGCGGAGGAACGAGAAGGTGTTGTCCTCGGCCGCGCCGCCGTCGATCCAGGCGAAGCCGCCCGGGTCGGTGTCGCGCTGCCACAGGGCCGGTGTCGCGTTGTAGGTGCGGTTCAGCTCCCGGACCAGATCGCGGATCCCGCGGTGGTCGGCGGCCGCCGCGTACGTCTCGTCCAGCAGCCACCAGTCGGGCCCGTGGTCGTGCGACCACTCCGCGCCCTGCGCGAACTCCTGCCCCATGAAGAGCAACTGCTTGCCCGGATGCGCCCACATGAAGCCGAGGTACGCGCGGTGGGTGGCGCGCTGCTGCCACCAGTCGCCCGGCATCTTCGAGACCAGCGAGCGCTTGCCGTGCACGACCTCGTCGTGGGAGATCGGCAGCACGTAGTTCTCGGAGTAGGCGTAGACCATCGAGAACGTCATCTCGTGATGGTGGTACTTGCGGTGCACGGGCTCCTTCGACACGTACTCCAGCGAGTCGTGCATCCAGCCCATGTTCCACTTCAGCCCGAAGCCGAGCCCGCCGGAGTCGGTGGAGCGGGTGACGCCGTCCCAGGCGGTGGACTCCTCGGCGATCGTCACGACCCCGGGGCAGCGCCGGTAGACGGTCGCGTTCATCTCCTGCAGGAACGCCACCGCGTCCAGGTTCTCCCGGCCGCCGTGCTGGTTGGGCGTCCATTCGCCGTGCTCACGCGAGTAGTCCAGGTAGAGCATCGAGGCCACCGCGTCGACCCGCAGGCCGTCGATGTGGAACTCCTCGCACCAGTAGACGGCGTTGGCCACCATGAAGTTCCGGACCTCGGTACGGCCGAGGTCGAACTCCAGGGTGCCCCAGTCCGGGTGCTCGGCGCGGTTCGGGTCGCCGTGCTCGTAGAGCGGGACACCGTCGAAGTTCGCCAGCGCCCAGTCGTCCTTCGGGAAGTGCGCGGGCACCCAGTCCATGATCACGCCGAGGCCCGCCCGGTGCAGCGCGTCGACGAGGAACTTGAAGTCGTCGGGGGAGCCCAGCCGCGAGGTCGGCGCGTAGTACGACGTCACCTGGTAGCCCCAGGAGCCGCCGAACGGGTGCTCGGCCACCGGCATCAGCTCGACATGGGTGAACCCCAGGTCGGCGACGTACGTGGGCAGCTGCTCCGCCAGCTCGCGGTAGGTCAGACCCGGCCGCCAGGACGTCAGATGCACCTCGTAGACCGAGAACGGCGCCTGGTGGACGGGGACCGCGGCCCGCCGGGCCATCCACTCGCCGTCGTTCCAGGTGTGGTGCGAGGACGTGACGATCGACGCCGTCGCGGGCGGCAGTTCGGTGCTGCGGGCCATCGGGTCGGCCTTCAGCGTGCGGCCGCCGTCCGGGCGGGCGATGTCGAACTTGTACGCCGTCCCGTCGCCGATACCCGGCACGAACAGCTCCCACACACCGGTGGAGCCGAGCGAGCGCATCGGGAAGCCGGTGCCGTCCCAGAAGTTGAAGCCGCCCGCGACCCGCACCCCGCGGGCGTTGGGCGCCCAGACGGCGAACCGGGTGCCGGTGACGCCCTGGTGGGTCATCGGCCGGGCGCCGAGCGCCTCCCAGAGCTGCTCGTGGCGGCCCTCACCGATCAGGTGCAGGTCCAGCTCGCCGAGCGAGGGCAGGAACCGGTACGGGTCCTGCACGGGGTGCTCGCCGTCCGCGTACCGCACCAGCAGTTCGTACTCCGGGATCTCCCGCAGCGGCAGCACCCCGGCGAACAGCCCGTCGCCCTCGTCCAGCAGCTCCGCGCGCAGCCCCTTCGCGGTGACCGCCACTCCCAGCGCGTACGGCCGCAGCACCCGGAACAGCACGCCACCGGTCACCGGATGGGCACCGAGCAGCCCGTGCGGATCGTGGTGCGCCCCCTCCAGCAGCCTGCCGCGGTCCGCGTCGTCCAGCGGATCGGCGGGCCGGACGCCGCGGACCGCGACCCGCGCCGGGGCGACGGGCGGCGGGACCGGTGTGGCGGGCACGACAGGGGCTGCGGGAGCCACGGGAGAGGGCGCGTCGGCCGGGGGGCCGGGCCGGGGGGTGGTGACGGCGCCGGGGTCACGGGTCTCGCCCCGGGACGGCGGAACGGCGTCCGTCGTCGGCCGGGGGCGCTCCCCGAGGCGGGCGGGCGGGTCACCCCGGACTCGTATCCCCGTGCGGCGGCCTCCGACACCGCCGGAGCCGGAGCCGGAGCAGGAGCGGGCGCCGGAGTGGGCGCCGGAGTCACCGCGGGTGTGGGCGCGGGCGCCGGCGCGGCGGGCGTCACGGGAGCCGGCGGCCGGCCGAGCGGCTCGCCCGGTGCCTTGTCCGCCGGGGGTACGGCGGTGGTGGGCACGGCGGCGGGCGCGCCCGGCGTGAGGGGAGACGGCTGGCGCTCGGTCACGGTGTGATCCTCCTCGGAGGGGGGTTGGAGGCGAGGCGGTCGATGGCTGACATCGGGATGGGGAGCCAGGCGGGGCGGTGCCGGGCCTCGTACAGGACTTCGTAGACGGCCTTGTCGGTCTCGTAGGCGCGTATCAGTACGGGCTGGTCGCGCGGGTCGGTGCCCGACGTCGCGGCGTAGCCCGCGCAGAACGCGTCCCGGTGCCGTTCCGCCCACGCGCCGGCCGTCGGCGCGGCCGGGTCGCGGTGCCGGGCGGCGTAGTCGAAGGAGCGCAGCATGCCCGCGACGTCCTGGACCGGTGGTGCGGGCAGCCGGCGCTCCGACAGCGGGCGCGAGGGCTCGCCCTCGAAGTCGATCAGCAGCCAGTCGTGGTCCGCGGTGCGCAGCGCCTGGCCGAGGTGCAGATCGCCGTGGATGCGCTGGGCGGCCACCCGCGCCCCGGTGCCGCCGAGTTCCGACAGGTCGTGGAAGGCCGCCCGCAGCCGGGTGCGGTACGGGCGCAGCTCCGGGACCTCGGCCGCGGCGGTGTCCAGCCGCTGCGCCATGGTGGCGGCGATCAGCTGGATCCTGCGGCGGTCCAGTGAACCGGTGGGCAGCGCGCGGGCCAGCGCGGCATGGACCTCGGCGGTGGCGGCGCCCAGGGCGCGGGCGTCGGCGGTGAACTCCGTACCGTCGTCCATGGCCCGCAGGGCCAGCTCCCAGCCGTCGGCCGAACCGGGCAGATAGCGCTGCAGCACGCCGAGCGTCGCCGGTTCCGCGCCGATGCCGTCCGGGGTGCCCGCCGGCTCCGGCAGTTCCAGCGCCTCGAACCACGCGGCCGGCGCCGCGACCCGCCGGGAGCCGTCACGGGCCAGGGCGAGGGAGAGTTCGAGGTCCGGGTTGGCGCCGGGGGAGACCCGGCGGAACACCTTGAGGATGTACTCGTCGCCGTAGATGACCGAGGTGTTCGACTGCTCGGCGGTGGACAGCCGCGGCGCCAGCCCGGCCGGGACGGTGGCCGAGGGCTCGGTGAGGAAGCGCAGCCGTCCGGTGCGGCCGGGGGCGCGGAGACGTTCCAGCAGCACCGCGGTGAGCCGCGGGTCGTACAGCCCCTCGTAGATCGTCAGCCCGTCGAGCGGCCCGCCGGTGGCCTGGCCGACGGCGGCGGGCGCGAGCGCGGGCGGCAGCAGGGTGCGGGTGCCGAGCAGCAGTTGGTAGCAGTCGGCACGGCGGCCGGCCTGCTCGACGTCGAGCAGCAGATGGAGCAGGCCCGGGGTGCCCAGCCGGCCGCCCATGGGCAGCAGTTCGGTCACCGACACCAGGTCGAAGCCGGTGATCGGCCGGCCCTTGCCGGCGAACCAGCGCTGCTGCGGTAGCCATTCCAGCAGCAGTGGGCTGAGCGAGTGCAGCAGCCCGGGGGCTGTGGCCGGTGAACGGCCGGTGGTAGGAGAGGTGCGGGTCCAGGAGCTGTCCGACATGACGTCCTTTCCCCGGGGAATCGCGCACCCTGCCCGGAAGCGTGCGGCGGGGAGTGCGCGTAAGCCTCCCGGATGACGGGCGGTGGCTGTCCGGCGACACGGGGAGCCTGCCCCGGCCGGGTGACAGGAAACCGCCGTACGGGCCCGCCCGGAGGGTGTTCCGGGCGGGCCCGCGGGCCCGCCCGGCCGGGGGCCTGGGGGCCTGAGGGCTTGGGGCACCCCCCCCAGCGGTAGCCGTGAGGGCACCTCCCAGCGTTAGCTGTGGGGGCACCTCCCAGCGTTAGCTGGGGGACTACACCGGGTCGCGGCGCAGCCGGAACCAGTAGAAGCCGTGACCGGCGAGGGTCAGCAGATAGGGCAGTTCGCCGATGGCGGGGAACCGCACTCCGCCGATGAGCTCGACCGGGTGCCGGCCGCTGAACGTCCGCAGATCCAGCTCGGTGGGCTGGGGGAAGCGGGAGAAGTTGTGCACACAGAGGACGAGGTCGTCGCCGTATTCCCGCAGGAACGCCAGCACAGCGGGGTTGCTGGAGGGCAGTTCCGTGTAGGAGCCGAGGCCGAAGGCCGGGTTCTGCTTACGGATCTCGATCATGCGCCGGGTCCAGTGCAGCAACGAGGACGGGCTGCTCATCGCCGCTTCGACGTTGGTGACCTGGTAGCCGTAGACCGGATCCATGATGGTCGGCAGGTAGAGCCGGCCGGGGTCGCACGAGGAGAAGCCCGCGTTGCGGTCGGGCGTCCACTGCATGGGGGTGCGGACCGCGTCCCGGTCGCCGAGCCAGATGTTGTCGCCCATGCCGATCTCGTCGCCGTAGTACAGGATCGGCGAGCCGGGCAGCGAGAGCAGCAGTGCCGTGAACAGTTCGATCTGGTTCCGGTCGTTGTCCAGCAGCGGGGCGAGCCGGCGGCGGATGCCGATGTTGGCCCGCATCCGCGGGTCCTTGGCGTACTCCGCGTACATGTAGTCGCGCTCTTCGTCGGTGACCATTTCGAGGGTCAGCTCGTCATGGTTGCGCAGGAAGATGCCCCACTGGCAGGTCTGCGGGATGGCCGGGGTCTTGGCCAGGATTTCCGAGACGGGGTAGCGCGACTCGCGGCGCACCGCCATGAAGATGCGCGGCATCACCGGGAAGTGGAACGCCATGTGGCACTCGTCGCCGCCCTTCTGGAAGTCGCCGAAGTAGTCGACGACGTCCTCGGGCCACTGGTTGGCCTCGGCGAGCAGCACGGTGTCCGGGTAGTGCAGTTCGATGTCGGCGCGGACCCGCTTCAGGAACTGGTGGGTCTGCGGCAGGTTCTCGCAGTTGGTGCCCTCCTGCTGGTAGAGGTAGGGCACCGCGTCGAGCCGGAAGCCGTCGATCCCCAGATCGAGCCAGAACCGCAGCGCGGCCAGGATCTCCTCCTGGACCTGCGGGTTCTCATAGTTGAGATCCGGCTGGTGGGAGAAGAACCGGTGCCAGTAGTACTGCTTGCGCACCGGGTCGAAGGTCCAGTTCGACGTCTCGGTGTCGACGAAGATGATCCGCGCGTCCTGGAACTCCTTGTCGTCGTCCGCCCAGGTGTAGTAGTCGCCGTACGGGCCGTCCGGGTCGGAACGGGACTGCTGGAACCAGTCGTGCTGGTCACTCGTGTGGTTCATGACGAAGTCGATGATCACGCGCATGCCGCGCTGGTGCGCCGCGTCCACGAACTCCACGAAGTCGGCGAGGTCGCCGAATTCCGGGAGCACCGCGGTGTAGTCGGAGACGTCGTAGCCCCCGTCGCGCAGCGGCGAGGCGAAGAAGGGCGGCAGCCACAGGCAGTCCACCCCGAGCCATTGCAGGTAGTCGAGCTTGGCGGTGATGCCCTTCAGGTCACCGACACCATCGCCGTTGCTGTCCTGGAAGGACCGCACGAGGACTTCGTAGAACACCGCCCGTTTGAACCAGTCGGGATCTCGGTCCTTTGCCGGTGTGTCCTCGAAGGTGTCGGGAACGGGTTCGTTGACGATCAACTGAGTGACCCTCCGATCGAAGGAGACGGTCGCAGATGAACGATGTGCGCGGGCGTACGGCCCGGTTCGAGGCGCACATAGTTTTCCCTGCCCCAGTGGTAGGTCTCGCCGGTGAGCTCGTCGCGCACCGGGACGGACTCGTGCCAGGTCAGGCCGAGTTCCGGCATGTTCAACGAGACGGTGGCCTCCTGGGTGTGGTGGGCGTCGAGGTTGACGACCACCAGTACGACGTCCTCGCCGCTGCGCTTGGAGTACGCGAGCACCGCGTCGTTGTCCGTGGGGTGAAAAGCCAGCTCACGCAGCTGCTGCAGGGCCGGATGGCGGCGCCGCAGCCGGTTGAGCCGGGTGATGAACGGGGCCAGCGAGCGTCCTTCCGCCTCGGCCGCGGCCCAGTCGCGGGGACGCAGCTCGTACTTCTCGGAGTGCAGGTATTCCTCGCCGCCGTGTCGTACGGCGTCGCCCTCGTACAGCTCGAAGCCCGCGTAGACCCCCCAGGTGGGTGACATCGTCGCAGCCAGCACGGCGCGCACCTCGAACGCGGGGCGGCCACCGTGCTGAAGGTACGCGTGCAGGATGTCCGGCGTGTTGACAAAGAAATTCGGCCGCATGTAACTCGCCGCGTCCCCGGACAGCTCCGTCAGGTAGTCGGTCAGCTCCTCCTTGGCGGTGCGCCAGGTGAAGTACGTGTACGACTGCTGGAAGCCGATCTTCGCCAGGGTGTGCATCATCGCCGGCCGGGTGAACGCCTCGGCCAGGAAGAGCACGTCGGGGTCGGTGCGGTTGATGTCGGCGATGACCTTCTCCCAGAAGACCACCGGCTTGGTGTGCGGGTTGTCGACCCGGAAGATCCGTACGCCGTGCTCCATCCAGTACCGCAGGACGCGCAGCGTCTCGCGCACGATGCCGGGCATGTCGGCGTCGAAGGCGATGGGGTAGATGTCCTGGTACTTCTTCGGCGGGTTCTCGGCGTAGGCGATGCTGCCGTCCGGCCGGTGGGCGAACCACTCCGGGTGCTTGTCGACCCAGGGGTGGTCGGGGGAGCACTGCAGGGCGAAGTCGAGGGCGATCTCCAGCCGCAGCTCGCGGGCCTGCGCCACGAAGAAGTCGAAGTCCTCGATGGTGCCCAGATCGGGGTGGATCGCGTCGTGCCCGCCCTCCGGCGAGCCGATCGCCCAGGGGCAGCCGACATCGTCCGGGCCCGCGACGAGGCTGTTGTCCGGGCCCTTGCGGAAGGCGGTGCCGATCGGGTGGATCGGCGGCAGGTACAGCACGTCGAAGCCCATCGCGGCGACGGCCGGCAGCCGTTCCGCGGCGGTGCGGAAGGTGCCGGACCGCGGCGGGCGGCCCGCCTCGACGACCGCGCCCTCGGAGCGCGGGAACAGCTCGTACCAGGACCCGAACAGCGCCCGCCGGCGCTCGACCTGCAGCAGCATCGGACGGGAGGCGGTGACCAGCTCCCGCAGCGGGAAGCGGTCGAGGACGGCGGTGACCGCGGGGGCCACGGCCGCGGCGTGCCGCTCCGCCGCGGTCCTGTTCTCGTCGAGCAGCGCGTCCACGGCGGCCAGCACGGCGGCCCGGCCGTCGTTCTTGGGCACCCCGGCGGCGGCCAGCTCGTGCAGCCGGGCGCCCTCGGCGAGGACCAGGGCGGTGTCGATCCCGGCCGGGATCTTGATGCCGGCGACATGCCGCCAGGTGGTGACCGGATCGCTCCAGGCCTCCACCGTGTACGTCCAGCGGCCTTCCGCCGGCGGGGTGACGTCCGCGCCCCACCGGTCGGTGCCGGGGGCCAGCTCCCGCATGGGGGTCCAGGGTCCCGAACGGCCGTTGGGGTCGCGCAGTACGACATTGGCGGCGACCGCGTCATGGCCTTCACGGAAGACCGTGGCGGTGACCTGGAAGGTCTCGCCGGCGACCGCTTTGGCGGGCCGGCGGCCGCAGTCCACGAGCGGGCGGACGTCGAGGACGGGGATGCGACCGATCATTGCCTCACCTGGGAGCGCTGGGGAGTGGACAGGAGGGGGATGCTCCGGAGGCTGCTTGCGCCGGCGGGCGGCGGCGCGGCGGGCGGCTTCCTTGCGTGCTCCCGCTCTTTGTATCTGCTCCTGTGGACGTGTTCTCGCGTGCATGGCCGCTCCTGTCCGCGTTCACTCGGTTGGAGGGTCGGGCGAATGGCGGAGTCATGAGGGGGATGGAGTGACTCCGCATTGCCGGGAGCCTTCCCATTGGATGGCAGTCAAAAGCTCCCGGGAAGGGGTACCGGTGCGTACTTTGCGGGGAGTTGGAGAAGCCGTCCGGCCCCGCAGGACGGGAGGGGCCGGACGGCTGGTCGGTGAATATGCCGGAGGACGGTCAGAGCGGGCGGCTGGACCAGGTCTGCCAGGGCTGCGACGCCACCCAGTCGGCGATGGAGGTGAGCTTGATCCCCAGCGCCTGCTCGGCCTCCCGGGGGTCGCCGTCCATCAGCCGCTCGTCCGCACCCTCCGCCATGTAGTGGTAGATCCCGGCCACGCCGGCGGCCGCGTTCGGGCCGATGGCCTTGGCCAGCGCGGCCTCGAAGGCGGCCGGCGGCAGGGCCTGGTAGGCGACGGGCCGGCCGAGGCCCTCGGCGAACGCGGCGGCGAGTTCGTTCCCGTCGACGGCCTGTCCGCCGCCGATGTCCAGGACCCGGCCGTCGAGGCCGTCGTTGAAGAGCGCGGCGGCCACCGCGACCGCCAGGTCGTCGTGTGAGATCCACGCGACCCGCCGGTCGGCCGGCAGCGGGTACGCGAGCACGCCCTCGTCGACCAGGGCCGGCCCGTTCCAGGGACTGAACAGGTTGTCCAGGTACACCGGGGGCCGCAGCACGACCAGCGGCACCCCGCAGTCGGCGAGCACCGCCTCGGCGATCCGGCGGGTCTCGAACGCGGCCACTCCGGCGGTGTCCGACGGCACGCGGGTGTTCGCGTTGTACACGATCCGGGTCACCCCGGATTCGAGCGCGGCCTCCGCGATGTGGATCGCATACGTCTCAATACGTAGTGGGTCGTACTCCAACGGCATGGTCACTACTGCGTGTGTGGCGCCCTTGAACGCCCACATCACGTCGTCCCGGCTACCGAGGTCACCGGCCACGAACGAGACCCCCGCGATGTCCGGGCGCGCTACGGCCGGCCGCCGTGTCAGGCTGCGGACCCGGTGCCCGCGTCCGGCGAGCAGCCGGGCCACGGCGCCCCCCTGGAAGCCGGTCGCTCCCACGACCAAGCAACGCTGGTGTATCTCCTCCGACATCGGTGTGTCGCCCTTCGCTAGAATGAATCAGCGATTCCGCCTCACCTCAGGCTGGTCGGGGCGCACAGGGGCGGCAATAAGCAAACCGGGACGGGGATTAAGGGTTCGTCCATGGAATCTGGCGGGAACGACCTCCTCAGTGAACTGCTCAGGCCACTGCGCCTGACCGGCGTGTTCGACAGCCTCTGGACGGTGCGGGCGCCCTGGGCGATCGAAGGGGACTCCGAGCAGAGCTGCGCGATCCTGCACTACATGGTCGAGGGCGACTGCTGGATCAGCACGGGCGACTGCCCGCCGATCCAGCTCCACCAGGGCGACTTGGCGGTCTTCCCCACCGGGACCGCGCACCGCCTCTCCGATCTGCCCGGCCGGCAGGGCGTCCCGCTCAGGGCGGTGCTCCCGGAGCGCGAACCCGGCACGTCAGGGGTGCTCGTCGTGGAGGGCACCGGGGAGCGGAGCCGCATCCTGTGCGCCGGACTGCACTACGACGCGACGGCCGCGACCTCGCTGTACCGGGCGCTGCCGTGGTCGCTGGTGCTGGACCGCACGCAGGTCGACAAGGAACCGCTGCTGCGCGACACCCTGGCCTCGCTCGCCGCCGCCGAGCGGCGCGGCGAGCCGGGATCGCAACTGGTCACCCTGCGGGCGTTCGAGATGGCCTTCGTGCTGGCGCTGCGCCCGCTGCTGCGCGAGCTCTCCGACAACCCGGCCGTGCTGCCCGCACTGCGCCACCCGGGCATCAGCAGGGCGCTCATCATCGTCTCCACCCGCTTCTCCGAACCGTGGACGATCGAGGCGCTGGCCCGTGAGGTCGGCATGTCGCGGTCCGCCTTCACCGCCACCTTCCGCGAGCTGGTGGGCGAGGCGCCGGCCCGGCATCTGACCGGGCGTCGGATGCAGGAGGCCGCCCGGCTGCTGACCGAGACGGCGGTTCCGCAGGCGGCCGTGCCGCCCCGCGTCGGCTATCAGAGCGCGGTCGGGTTCCATCTCGCGTTCCGCAAGTGGTTCGGGACAACGCCCGGTGAATACCGCGGCAACTGGCCGGTTCATAAACGGGACCGGCAGGACGTTCATTGATTAGCACACGTGTATGAGGCAGTCTCTTCAACGGCGCGTCGAAGATCGTTGAGGAGACACGGTGACCAGGTCCGGCCAGGAGTACAAGGATTCGCTGCGCGACGGACGCGAGATATGGATCGACGGGGAGCGGGTCAAGGACATCACCCGCCACCCGGCCTTCCGCAACACCGTCGACTCCATCGCGGGACTGTACGACCTCTCCCACGACTCCGCGCACTCGGCCGTACTCACCGAAGGCGGCGTCCACCGCGCCTTCCTGATACCCCGTTCGTACGAGGACCTGGTCGCCCGTCGCACGGCGCACAAGGTGTGGGCGGAGGCGAGTTTCGGCTATCTGGGCCGCACCCCCGACTACATGGCGGCCGGGATCGCGGGCTTCGCGGCGGCGCCCGCGCTGTTCACCACGGACACCTTCGACGGCGCCCCGAACGTCGCGGCCTACCACCGGCGGATGTCGGAGGGCGATCTGTACCCGACGTTCACCATCACCAATCCGCAGATCGACCGGACGAAGTCCGCGGCCGAGCAGGAGCGCGACGACCTCGTCGTCCGGGTGGTGGCGGAGCGCGACGGCGGCATCGTCGTCCGCGGCGCCAAGATGATCGGCACCGCGGCGGTCTTCGGCAACGAGGTCCTCGTCGGCACCATCGAGCCGCTGGCCCCGCAGGACGTCGAGCACGCGCTGTGCTTCTCGATACCGGTCGACACCCCGGGCCTGAAGTTCATCTCCCGCACCTCCTACGAGGCCCAGGCGCGCAGCGTCTTCGACAACCCGCTCTCCTCGCGCTTCGACGAGAACGACGCCCTGCTGGTCTGCGAGGACGTCTTCGTCCCGTGGGAGAACGTGCTCGCGTACCGCAATGTCGACGTCTGCTTCGGCCAGTGGTGGCAGACCCCCGCGTACGTGAACTTCGTCCACCAGGCCGCCACCCGCTTCTGGACCAAGCTGGAGTTCCTCACCGGCGTCGCGATCCTGCTCGCCAAGGCCAACAACACCTACCAGCTGCCGCCGGTGCAGACCCAGATCGGCCGGCTGATGGGCTGGGTGGCGCAGGCCAAGTCGATGGTGCTGGCGGCCGAGGCCGGATACGAGCAGGTCGACGGCGGACGCGGCGGCGTGATGCCCGACAAGGAGATCTCCTACGCCCACCGGATCATGGCCGGTGACCTCTACCCCAGGGCGATCAGCGAGATCAAGCTGCTGGCCGGCGGCGGCGTCATCCAGCTCCCCGCCTCCGCGCAGGACCTGCTGCACCCGGAGATCGGCCCCGTCATCGCGAAGTACATCCGCTCGCCGGGACACCCGGCGCAGGACCGCGTCAAGCTGCTCAAGCTCGCCTGGGACGCGCTCGGCACGGAGTTCGCCGGACGGCACGAGCAGTACGAGCGCTTCTACCACGGTGCCCCGCACGTCTATCTGCTGCAGCAGGCGTGGGAGGGCGACACCGGTGCCTGCGAGAGCCTGGCCAGGACCTGCCTCGACGGGTACGAACTGCAGCCGCTGCCCCGGGCCTGAGGCGATGGTGCATAGACGCAGCCACGCGCTCGCCCTGCTGGCCTCGACCCAACTGCTGCTGATCCTCGACACCGCGATCATCAACGTGGCGCTGCCGTCCATCGGCGCGGACCTCGGCACCGACGCCGCCGGCCTGTCCTGGGTCGCCAACGCGTACCTGATCACCTTCGGCGGCTTCCTGCTGCTGGCCGGCCGGGTCGCCGACCTCGTCGGCCACCGCCGGCTCTTCACGGCCGGACTGGCGCTGCTGTCCGCCGCCTCCCTCGGCGGCGCCTTCGCAGGCGACAGCCGGCTGCTCGTCGCCGCCCGCGCCCTGCAGGGGGTCGGCGCGGCCTGCGCGGCCGCCGCGGCGTTCGCGCTGGTCCTGCTGCTCTTCGCCGAGGGGCCGGAACGGCATCGCGCCCTGGGGGTGTTCGCGGCGCTCGGGGGGCTGGGCGGCGCGCTGGGCACCGTGCTGGGCGGCGTCCTCACCTCCGGCCTCGGCTGGCGCTCCACGTTCGTCCTGAACGTTCTGGTGGGTGCGGCGCTCATCGCCCTGACGCCGGCCGCACTGGCCCCCGTCCTGGCCCGCCGTGAGCGGACCGCGGCGGCTCCCGGCGCCCTCCGGGACTTCGACCTCGGCGGCGCCCTCACCGCCACCGGCGGCCTCAGCCTGATCGCGTACGCGCTGGTCGACGCGGGTAGCGCGGGCTGGACCGACAGCGGCACCCTCCTCGCCGGAGCGGCCGGACTGCTCCTGCTGACGGCGTTCGCCGCCATCGAGACCCGCGCCGCCCGTCCACTGGTTCCGCCCGGTGTCCTGGGCCGGCCGGCGCTGCGGCTGGCCAACATCCTCAGCGCGCTGGCGCAGATGGCGCTGTTCCCGATGTTCTTCCTGGTGAGCCTGTATCTGCAGAACGTCCTGGACTACGCACCGGTGACCGGCGGACTCGGACTGCTGCCGCTGTCGATCGTCGTCGTGCTGACCGCGCCGCAGACCGGACGGCTGGTCTCCCGCTTCGGACTGCGCCCGGTGATGACCGCGGGCTTCGCGCTGGTGGCCGCCGCCATGGTGTGGCTCGCGCTGTCCCTGTCGCCGGACGGATCCTTCGCCACGACGGTCCTCGCCCCCAGCCTGCTGATCGGGGCCGGGCTGCCGCTGGTCATGGTGACCACCAATGTCGCCGCGACCGCGCAGGCGGGACCCGGCGAGACCGGACTGGTGTCCGGACTGATCAACACCAGCCAGCAGTTCGGCTCCGTCCTCGGCCTCGCGGTACTCGTCGCGGTGGCCGCGGCGCACACCCGGACCGCGGGACCCGGCGCGGCCGCCGAAGCCGCGGGCTTCCGCACCGCACTGCTCGCCGGCGCCGCCTTCGCCGCGGGCGCCACCCTCCTGACGCTGCTGCTGCGCAGCCCGTCGCGGGAGAAGGCCGACCCCCCCACGCCCAGCACACACACATCCCTGTGACCCTCGGAATGACGGTGCCCCACATGTCTGTGCTCCACGTGCTCCAAGGGCAAGA
Organism: Streptomyces sp. RKAG293; assembly: GCF_023701745.1. Classification (NCBI taxonomy): domain Bacteria; kingdom Bacillati; phylum Actinomycetota; class Actinomycetes; order Kitasatosporales; family Streptomycetaceae; genus Streptomyces; species Streptomyces sp. RKAG293. The sequence continues at coordinate 6,196,066 of NZ_JAJOZB010000001.1, forward strand.
GCCCTATTACCGGATCGAGGAGATACGCGGTGTCGACCCGCTGGGAGCGGACGAGGCCTGCGAGAAGCTCCGCGTCATGAACGCGGACGGCGATGTGTCCGGCATGGTCACCGCGCTGCGCGAACTCCTCCCGGCCACCGACGTCCTGGACGACTTCTCCACCGTCGAGAACCTCGCGGCCATGCGGGACCTGGGCATCTTCCTCGGCTCCATCAAGCGGCACGGCACCGAGCCGCTCGACGCCGTACCGGAGGCGCTGCCGGTGCTGCGCGCGCTGGGCCGCCGGACCGGCATGGTGCCACGGGACACCGTCCACCACTACACGGCCTGGAACCCGGTCGGCGCCCGCCAGCGCATGTACACCGGGGACCCCATGGAGGCCTGCCTCCAGGACGCCGTCCGGATGGTCTTCCCCAGCCTGTGCGCCTCGCTGGACGCCTGCTCGGAACTGGCCACCCTCGAACCGCACGACAGCCGGTTCTCGTCCTGCCTCGACCGGCTCGCCGGACTCGTCCAGGCCATGGTCGACTCGATCGACTTCACCATCGCCAACGTCTCACCGGTGTTCTTCGCCCGGGTCCTGCGCCCCTACTTCGAGGAGATCACCCTCGACGGCCGCGAGTACCTCGGCCCGGCGGCGGCCCAGGTGCCGCTCTGGCTGGTCGATCTGACCCTCTGGCAGTCCGACCGCAGCACCGGGCGGTACGAGTCCTTCCTCACCGAGTCGGTGCCCTACAGCCTCCCGGCCTGGCGCACCTTCCACGCGCGGTACCGGGGCCGCCCCTCCGCGGTGGGCAAGCTCTCCTTCGCGATCAGCTGGGAGGAGGCGGACCGGCTGCCGCCCACCCTGCGGGCCAGCGCCGTCGCGCTGGCCCGGGTGCTGCGCATCCTGAAGACGTTCCGGGCCCGGCACATCCGTATCGCCCGTGAGGCGTACAGCGACGAAGTGCGGCTGTACGACTACGGGAGCGGCGGCGCACCGGTCGAACTGCTGCGCTCCGTACTCGACCTGACCCGCGAGAACGAGACGCTGGTCCGGCGCTCCACCGAAGGGGAACGATGAACCGCATCGTCATCGCGGGAGGCGGCATCGCCGGCCTCACCGCGGCACTCAGCCTGCACGCCGTCGGCCGCACCGACGTGATGGTCGTCGAGGCCGCCCCGGAGATCCAGCCGGTCGGCGCGGGACTCAACATCATGCCCAACGCGGTCCGTGAACTGGCGGCCCTGGGGCTGTACGAGGAACTGGCCGCCGTATCGGTGCCCACCAGCGAGCTGCGCTACTACCACAGCAGCGGCAGCCTCGTCTGGCAGGAGCCGCGCGGCACCGGCGCCGGATACCGCTGGCCGCAGCTGTCGATCCACCGCGGTCAGCTGCAGAACGTGCTGTCCCGCGCGGTCCGGGAACGGCTCGGCCGCGCGGCGGTCGTCTCCGGTGCCCGGGTGGACGACTTCACCGAGCTGCCCGGCGCCCAGCTGCGCGTCGCCATCAGGGACCGGGCCAGCGGCGCCACCACCGACATCGGCGCGGAGATCCTGATCGGCGCGGACGGCATCCGCTCGGCGGTCCGCTCCGCCATGTACCCCGGCGAGGGCGAACCGCCGTGGAACGGCATGCTGGTCTGGCGCGGGGTGTCCTGGATGCCGGCCGACCGCGTCGGCACCTTCATGTTCATCGCGGGGAACAACCGGCAGAAGGCCGTCGTGTACCCCATGACGATTCCGGCCGCGCCCGGCGAGCGGGTGCTCGTCAACTGGGCGCTGGCGATGCCGGCCGAGCAGGCGGCCGCCCCGGACCGCAGCGACTGGAACCGCCCGGTGCCCACCGCCAAGTTCCGCCACCACTACGAGGGCTGGATCTTCGACGGGGTCGACGTCGGCGAGGTCATCGACGCCGCCGAGGCCGCCTTCGAGTACCCGATGGTGGACCGCGAGCCGCTGGTGCGCTGGACCTTCGGCGGAGCGACGCTGATCGGCGACGCCGCCCACGCGATGTACCCGATCGGCTCGAACGGCGCCACCCAGTCGATCATCGACGGCCGCGCCCTGGCCCACGCGATGGCCGCCCACGAGGACCCCGCGCGGGCCCTGCTGGCGTACGAGGCCGAGCGCCGGCCGCCCATGACCGAACTGCAGCGCTCCAACCGCCGGCTGGGCCCGGAGGTGGTCATCAACATGGCCCACGAGCGGGCCCCCGACGGCTTCACGGACATCCACGACGTGATCCCGCGGTCCGAACTGGAGACGATCGCCAGGAGCTACGCCGTGGCCGGCGCGTTCGACCCGGCCACGGTGAACCAGGGCTCCCCGTACGACGTCGGAGCCGGCCGAGCCGTCCGGGCGGTGCGCTGAGCGGGCCACCGGCGGGACGGGCGGCATCGGTCGCGGCGGCGGCCGGCCCGGCGGGCCTTGCGCCGCCCGCTGCCCGCCCCGCGCCGCCCCGCGCGGTGACGCGCCGCCCGAATGCCCCGGCGCACGTCCGTTCGGGCGTTTGAACGACAGGATCGTGGATAGCGGACGGATCGCGGGGCGGTACCCGGCTACCGTCGTAGCGTGAAGGCAATCCGTCGTTTCACCGTGCGAACTGTCCTGCCGGAACCGCTGCGTCCGCTCGGCGAACTGGCACAGAATCTGCGCTGGTCCTGGCACCCGGAGTCCCGGGAGCTGTTCCAGACCGTCGACGAGGAGGGCTGGCGGGCCGCTGCCGGAGACCCGGTACGGCTGCTCGGCGCCGTCTCCAGGGAACGGCTCGAGGCCCTCGCCCAGGACCGCAGATTCCTGCGCCGTCTCTCCTCCGCCGCCGAGGACCTGACCGACTACCTCACCAATCCGCGCTGGTACCAGGGGCAGTCCTCCGAACTCCCCGCCGCCATCGCCTATTTCTCGCCCGAGTTCGGGATCACCGCGGCCCTGCCCCAGTACTCGGGCGGCCTCGGCATCCTGGCCGGGGACCACCTCAAGGCCGCCAGCGACCTCGGCGTGCCGCTGATCGGCGTCGGACTGCTCTACCGGCACGGCTACTTCCGCCAGAGCCTGTCCCGCGAGGGCTGGCAGCAGGAGCACTACCCGGTCCTCGACCCCAACGAGCTGCCGCTGAGCCTGCTGCGCGAGCAGGACGGCACCCCCGCCCACGTCGTCCTCGCCCTGCCCGGCGGCCGGTCGCTGACCGCCCACATCTGGAAGGCCCAGGTGGGCCGCGTCCCGCTGCTGCTCCTCGACTCCGACGTCGAGGAGAACCACCGCACGGAACGCGATGTCACCGACCGCCTGTACGGCGGCGGCAGCGAGCACCGGCTGCTGCAGGAGATGCTGCTGGGCATCGGCGGGGTGCGCGCCGTCCGCGCGTACTGCCGGCTCACCGCGCACCCGGCCCCCGAGGTCTTCCACACCAACGAGGGCCACGCCGGATTCCTCGGCCTGGAGCGCATCCGCGAACTCGGCGGCGAAGGGCTCGGCTTCGACGCGGCCGTGGAGGCGGTGCGGGCCGGCACCGTCTTCACCACCCACACGCCCGTCCCGGCCGGGATCGACCGCTTCGACCGCGAGCTGGTCGGGCAGCACCTCGGCGACGGCGGCGAACTGCCCGGTGTCGACATCCAGCGGGTGCTGGAGCTGGGCATGGAGACGTACTCCGGCGGCGACCCGAACGTCTTCAACATGGCGGTGATGGGGCTGCGGCTGGCCCAGCGCGCCAACGGCGTCTCCACCCTGCACGGCGCCGTCAGCCGGCAGATGTTCGCCGGGCTGTGGCCCGGGTTCGACGCCGACGAGGTGCCGATCGCCTCCATCACCAACGGGGTGCACGCCCCCACCTGGGTGGCCCCCGAGGTCTTCCGGCTCGGCGCCCGCCAGATCGGCGCGCAGCGCGCCGAGGACGCCTTGATGATCGGCGAGACCCAGCGCTGGGAACCCGTCGCCGAGATCCCGGACCCGGCCGTGTGGGAACTGCGCCGGGTGCTGCGCGAGCAGCTGGTGGAGGACGTACGGCGCCGGGTGCGCGCCTCCTGGCGGCAGCGCGGCGCCGGCCAGGCCGAGCTGGGCTGGGTCGACGGCGTCCTGGACCCCGACGTCCTGACCATCGGCTTCGCCCGCCGGGTCCCGTCCTACAAGCGGCTCACCCTGATGCTCCGCGACCAGGACCGGCTGATGGACCTGCTGCTGCACCCCGAGCGGCCGGTCCAGATCGTCGTAGCGGGCAAGGCGCACCCGGCGGACGACGGCGGCAAGCGGCTCGTCCAGGAACTGGTCCGCTTCGCCGACGACCCGCGGGTCCGCCACCGCATCGTCTTCCTGCCCGACTACGACATGGGCATGGCCCAGCACCTCTACCCCGGCTGCGACGTCTGGCTCAACAACCCGCTGCGCCCGCTGGAGGCGTGCGGCACCTCGGGCATGAAGGCGGCCCTCAACGGCTGTCTCAACCTGTCCGTGCTCGACGGGTGGTGGGACGAGTGGTTCGACGGCAACAACGGCTGGGCCATTCCCACGGCCGATGGTTTCGCGGACGACGATCCCGACCGCCGGGACGACGTCGAGGCGGCGGCGCTCTACGACCTCGTCGAGAACCAGGTCGCCCCGCGCTTCTACGACCATGACGCGAACGGCCTGCCCGCCCGCTGGATCGAGATGGTCCGGCACACCCTGGTGACCCTGGGGCCCAAGGTGCTCGCGGGACGCATGGTGCGCGACTACGTCGGGCAGCTCTACGCCCCGGCCGCCCTCGCCCACCGGGCCATCGCGGGTGACGCCGCCCGGGAACTCGCGGCCTGGAAGGCCCGGGTCCGCGGCGACTGGCACCGGGTCACCGTCGACCATGTGGAGACCGGCTCGGTGGGCGGATCACCCGAGCTGGGCTCCACCCTGACCCTGCGGGTCCAGGTGACCCTCGGGGACCTCGACACCGGCGACGTCGACGTCCAGGTGCTGTCCGGGCGGGTGGACGACGCCGACCGGATCTCCGACCCGGCGATCGTCTCCCTCAAGCCGTCGTCCCAGCCCGACATCGAGGGGCGCCGGCTGTACGAGGGCCCGCTCACCCTCGACCGGGCCGGGCCCTTCGGCTACACCGTCCGCGTCCTGCCCACCCACCCGCTGCTCGCCGCCCCCGCGGAGCTCGGCCTCATCGCCACCCCCGCTGAATCCGAGGGTATGACGACGGGCATACTCCGCTGACCCGGCACGCATGACAACGCGACGGCCGGTACCAGGGACTCCCTGGTACCGGCCGTCGCGTTCGTCAGTGGTGCTGCTGTGCGTCGAGCGGTCAGGCCGCGCGGCGGCCGCCGCCCGCGCCGTCCTCACGACGGGCGCGACGGCCCACGGCGCCACCGCGGCCCGCGGCCGTGCGGCTGCCGGCTGCGGGGCGCCCGGGGGTGCCGCCACGGCCGTTGACCCCGGCGCGGCCGGAGCCGGCCGCCGCGCCCTCGGCGTCGGTACGGGGGCGTCCGCCACGGCCGCCACGAGTGCTGCCGGCGCTGCGCGGCGTGCCCGTCGGAGCAGCGGTGGTGCCCGCGCCCGCAGCGGCCGTGCCGGCGGGGCGACGGCCGCGGCCACGCGTCCCGGAGACCTTGTTCGTCTTCGGCTTGGCGGCTTCCTGGGCGGCGGCGTGCACCGGGTCGTGGATGGTGACGGCGCTGCCGGACGGCTTGCGGGCACCGGTGACGCGCACCAGCTCGGGGTCGCCGGGGCGGACCCGCGCGGTGTGCGGCTTGATACCGGCCAGCGCCATCAGGCGGGCGTTCTCCCGGCGCTGCGCGGGCAGCACCAGGGTGATGACGGTGCCGGACTCGCCGGCACGGGCGGTACGGCCGCCGCGGTGCAGGTAGTCCTTGTGGTCGCCGGGCGGGTCCACGTTCACGACCATGTCGAGCCCGTCGATGTGGATACCGCGGGCGGCGACGTTGGTGGCGACCAGCGCGGTGGCCTTGCCGGTACGGAACTGGTCCAGGGCACGGTTGCGCTGCGGCTGGGACTTCCCGCCGTGCAGGGCGACGGCGGTGACGCCGGCGGCCAGCAGGTGCTTGGTGAGCCGGTCGGCACCGCGCTTGGTGTCGACGAACATGATCACGCCACCCTCGCGGGCGGCGATCTCGGCGGTCACGGCGCGCTTGGTGTCGTCGTCCACGTGCAGCACGTGGTGCTCCATGGTCGTCACGGTCGCGGCCGACGGGTCGACCGAGTGCGTGACCGGGCTGTGCAGGAAGCGCTTGACCAGCCGGTCGACGTTCTTGTCCAGGGTGGCGGAGAAGAGCATCCGCTGGCCGTTCGGCTTCACCTGGTCGAGCAGCTTGGTGACCTGCGGCAGGAAGCCCATGTCGGCCATCTGGTCGGCCTCGTCCAGGACCGTGATCTCGACCCGGTCGAGCATGCAGGCCCGGCGGTCGATGAGGTCGGCGAGCCGGCCCGGGGTGGCGACGAGGATCTCGGCGCCGTTGCGCAGCGCGGCGATCTGGCGGGTGATGGACGCGCCGCCGACCACGGTCGTCTGGCGCAGCCCGAGCACCTGGGCGTAGGGCGCGAGCGCCTCGGTGACCTGGGTCGCGAGCTCACGCGTCGGCACCAGGACGAGCGCCAGCGGGTGCTTGGCCTCGGCCCGCTGCCCGGCGGTGCGGGTCAGCATCGGGAGCCCGAAGGCGAGGGTCTTGCCGGAGCCGGTACGGCCACGGCCCAGCACGTCCCGGCCGGCGAGCGCGTCGGGCATCGTCGCGGCCTGGATCGGGAACGGCTCGGTGACGCCGTTCGCGTTCAGCGCGGTGACCAGCGCGGGAGAGATCGAGAGTTCGGAGAACAACTTCAAGGGGGAACCTTCCTCGTGACGGAGACGAGGGAGGTCCCTCGGCGCCAGGGGCGGTCCGGCGGATCGCGGACCACCTCTTCGACGCCTGCGGACCGGCGTCCTGCGGTTCTCCGAAGAGCGCCGCACTTGTTTTGTTTCCGCTGCGCGCGAGGGGCCCGCACCGTGCGGTGCGGGCCCCTCGGCTGCTGTGCGCGTTAAGCGCTCAGGGGTGCCTTTGATTAAAGAGGCGTGATGTTCTCGGCCTGCGGGCCCTTCTGGCCCTGCGTGACGTCGAACTGGACCTTCTGGCCCTCAACGAGCTCACGGAAGCCCTGGGTGGCGATGTTCGAGTAGTGGGCGAAGACGTCAGCGCCGCCGCCGTCCTGCTCGATGAAGCCGAAGCCCTTTTCCGAGTTGAACCACTTCACGGTTCCGGTAGCCATGTCTGTCTCCCTAATGGGTGCAGTTAATACAGCACCCGCACTTTACGGATGCCGCGTCGCCGCGATGATCTCCCCACACCGGACATGACGCCGGTAAAACAAATGTGCGCCTGGCCGCAAGGACCGGGCGCACATGGAGTTCATGGGTACCACAACTGCAACGCAGCCAACTGTACCAGAAACGTCGCGGACGATCATCTCGAAAGCGGTCGCGCCGCATGACTTCCGTCACACAGCGCGACCGCCGTTTTCGAGCCGTTCAGTCGGTCCGGAGTGCCCTCAGAGGATCCTCAGGGCGTCCGTTCCGGGTCAGAAGGTGAGCTTCCAGCTGTTGATGTAGCCGCTGTCGGCGCTGTACACGTCCTGCACCTTGAGCCGCCACGTGCCGTTCGCGACCTCGCTGGAGGCGTTGACGGTGTAGGTGGCGATCACGTTCGCGGCGGAGTCCGACCCGCTGGAGTTCTTCAGCCGGTAGGCGGTGCCGTCGGGGGCGACCAGGTCGATGACCAGGTCACCGCGGTAGGTGTGGACGATGTTGACGCCCACCTGCAGGGTGCTCGGGGCGTTGCCGGTACGGCCGGTCACCGCGATGTTCGAGTAGACCGCCGCGCCGTGGTCCGGGATCGAGACGTCGGTGGTGTTCTCGAAGACGTTGCCGCCACCACCGGTGGGGGTGACCGTCCAGGTGAACGTGGCCGAGCCGGTGGCGTTGGTGGAGTCCTTCGCCGTGACGGTCGGGTTGTAGGTGGCCGCCGCGGTCGGCGTGCCGGAGATCAGGCCGGTGGAGGCGTTGATCGTCAGGCCGGTCGGCAGGCCGGTGGCCGAGTAGGTCAGCGCGCCGCCGTTGGTGCTGCTGGCCTGGATCTGCAGGCTGGCGGCGGTGTTCACGACGGTGCTCTGGTTGGCCGGCTTGGTGACGGTGACGCCACTGGTCGGGACGCGGGCGCCGACGCCGATGGCGGCCCAGGTGTTGGCGACCGTGTTCCACGTCGCGCTGCCGGATCCGTACAGGTCAGCGGTGGCCTGCAGGCTCTGGGTGCGGGCGGCCGCGTAGTTGGTCGTCGAGGTGAAGCGCTCGCTCAGCGCCTTGTACCAGATCTTCGAGGCGATGTCCCGGCCGAGACCGGGGACCGGCAGGTTGTCGGCGGTCGGGCTGTTGTACGTGACGCCGTTGATCACCTTCGTGCCGCTGCCCTCGGACAGCAGGTAGAAGAAGTGGTTCGCCGGGCCGGACGAGTAGTGCACGTCCAGGTTGCCGACGCCGGAGTACCAGTTGTCGGGCGACGTCCCGTCGCGCGAGGGCTTGTCCTGGTAGCGCAGCGGGGTGCCGTCGCCGTTGATGTTGATCTTCTCGCCGATGAGGTAGTCACCGACGTCGCTGCTGTTGTTGGCGTAGAACTCGACCGAGGTGCCGAAGATGTCGGACGTCGCCTCGTTCAGGCCGCCGGACTCACCGCTGTAGTTCAGACCCGCGGTGGCGGCGGTGACGCCGTGGCTCATCTCGTGGCCCGCGACGTCGAGTGCGGTCAGCGGGTCGGCGTTGTTGCTGCCGTCGCCGTACGTCATGCAGAAGCAGCCGTCGTCCCAGAAGGCGTTGACGTAGGAGTTGCCGTAGTGAGTGCGGGAGTACGCGCCGACACCGTCGTTGCGGATGCCGTTGCGGCCCATCACGTTCTTGTAGAAGTCCCAGGTCTCCTGGGCGCCGTAGGCCGCGTCGACGCCCGCGGTCTCGGCGTTGGACGTGGTGCCGTTGCCCCACGTGTCCGTGGTCTTCGAGAAGAGCGTGCCGGTGCCCGAGGTGCCGTGGTTGAGGTTGTACGTCTTGTGTCCGCCACGGGCGCCGTCGGTCATCGTGTAGTTCGAGCCGGACAGCGTGGTGCCGATGGTGACCTGGCCGCTGTACTCGCTGTTGCCGACGCCGGTCTCGATGCCCTGGAACTCGAAGAGCCGGGAACCGGTCTTGGCGTCGGTGATGACGTGCAGCTGGTTCGGGGTGCCGTCGTCCTGCAGTCCGCCGACGACGGACTCCCAGGCCAGGGTCGGCACACCGGTGGCCGCCCAGACGACCTTGCGCGGGGAGCCGGCCAGTGCCGGGCTCTTTGCGCCGTCCGCCTTGGCCCGGCTGATCGCGAAGGACTTCGCGGAGTCGGCGCTCGCGGTGGCCGTGGTGCTCGCCACCGTGATCTCGGCGTTGGTCGCCCGGTTGACGCTCGTGGTGGCGCCGGCCGGCGTGCTCGCGATGACCAGGTCGCCGCCCAGGACGGGCAGGCCGTCGTAGGTGCGCTGGTACCGGGTGTGCACGGTGCCGTCGGCGTCGCGCAGAACGCTGCTCGGTATGAGCCGTTCCTTGGCGCCGAGCCGCAGTTCGCCCGCGGTGCGGGCGACGTTGGCGTTGGCGTCGGCCAGCAGCGTCGCGCGCTGGGTGGCCGAGAGGGCGGCCGGCAGGCCGCCGGCACGGGGCTGGACGTGGGAAGCGCTCTGTGCGTCGGTGCCGGCTGCGGCGGTGCCCGAGGGCAGCGCTACGGCTAGCAGTGCGGCGGTGGCGGCGAGTGCGCCTGCCGCGACTGCCTTGCGGGGGGATCGTCTCACTACGGAACTCCTTCTGCGGCGGCCGCGGGGTCGGGCCGTGAACAGACGGGCAGGTGGGGTTGTGTGCTGCCCGGGTAGAGCGACGTGCTGGTGGGACGTGCGTGACCGCTGCTGCTGCACAGACCCGTGGTGCTGTTGGGGGAGTGCTGTACGGCGGCTGCGGGAAGAGTGCCACTGTTTACCGGTACATGTCATTGGGATGGCGAAAACTTGGCCGATTTCCGTCCGTTGACCGATGAGCGGCGCCCGTTATACGGACGCCGCCGCCCCGATTCGGGAGCCGGTCCGGCCGCGGCCAGGTCAGCGGGCCCGTACCGGGTCGCCCCGGTCAGACCAGGCTGTCCCGCCAGGCCGCGTGCAGATCCGCGAACCGGCCATGGTCGGCGATCAGTTCCGAAGGGGCCCCGTCCTCGACGATCCGGCCACCCTCCATGACCAGCACCCGGTCGGCGATCTCCACCGTCGAGAGCCGGTGCGCGATGATCACCGCGGTCCGGCCGCGCAGCACCGTGTCCATCGCGTGCTGCACCGCCCGTTCACCCGGAACGTCCAGCGAGGACGTCGCCTCGTCCAGGATGAGGACGGCGGGATCGGCGAGCAGCGCCCGCGCGAACGCCACCAACTGCCGCTGGCCGGCCGAGATCCGGCCGCCGCGCTTGCGGACGTCCGTGTCGTAGCCGTCCGGCAGCGCGGAGATGAAGTCGTGTGCTCCGATCGCTTTCGCGGCCCGCTCGACCTCCTCGCGTCCGGCATCGGGTCTGCCGATCGCGATGTTCTCAGCGACCGTCCCGGAGAACAAGAAGGCCTCCTGGGTCACCATCACGACTCCGCGTCGCAGCTCCGGCAGCGCGAGTTCCCGCAACGGGACGCCGTCCAGCGTGATCCGGCCGTCCGTCGGGTCGTAGAAGCGGGCCAGCAGCTTGGCGAGGGTGGACTTGCCGGCGCCGGTCGCCCCGACCACCGCCACCGTCTGCCCGGCCGGAATCCGCAGATCGAAGACCGGGAGGATCTCGCCGCCGGTGCGGTAGGCGAAGCGGACGCCGTCGAAGAGCACCTCGCGGCCCGGCAGTTCGCCGCCGCGGACGGGCAGCTCCCGGGGCTCCTCGGGCTCGGGCACCGAGGGGCGCTGCGCCAGCAGGCCGGCGATCTTCTCCAGCGACGCGGCGGCCGACTGGTACGAGTTGAGGAACATCCCGAGCCGGTCGATGGGGTCGTACAGCCGCCGCAGATACAGCACGAACGCCGCCAGCACGCCCAGCGCCAGCCCGCCGCCGGCCACCCGGTACGCGCCCCACACCACGATTCCGGCGATCGCCGCGTTGGCCATCAGCCGGGATCCGACGACGTAGCGCGCCATCTCCAGGATCGCGTCCCCGTTGATCCGCTCATGGGTGCCGTTGAGCTCGGCGAAGTCCGCCTCGTTCGGCTTCTCGCGGCGGAACGCCTGGACCGGCCGGATGCCGTTCATCGTCTCGGTGAACTTCACGATGACCGCGGCGATGGCCGTGGACCGCTTGCGGTAGACGACCATCGAGCGCTTCTGGAAGGACCGGATCATCAGATACAGCGGGCCGCAGGAGAACAGCGCCGCCAGTCCCAGCTTCCAGTCCAGCCAGAGCAGGATCACCGAGATGTAGACCGACGACAGGATGACGCCCAGCAGCTCCTCCATGCCCTCGGTCAGCAGCTCGCGCAGCGATTCGACGTCCGAGGTGGCGCGCGCGATCAGCCGGCCCGAGGTGTAGCGCTCGTGGAAGTCCAGGCTGAGCGCCTGCGCGTGCCGGAAGATCCGGCCGCGCAGATCGATCAGCACGTCCTGGCTCACCCGGGCCGCGACCCGGATGAACGCCCGTTGCAGCAGACCCGAGGCCAGCGCGCAGCCCAGGTAGACGCAGGCGACCAGGATCAGCGGGCCGTGCCGGCCGTCGCGCAGCGCCGGGATCGCCCGGTCGATGGCGTACGCCACCAGCAGCGGCCCGGCCTGCACGGCGGCCTGCTGCACCAGCAGCAGCACCGTCGCCACCCAGACCCGGCGGGTGTGCGGCGTCAGCAGCGACTTCAGCAGGGCGAGCTGCGCGCCCTTGGGGGAGGGGAGCACGTCCTTGGTGAACGGGTCGTCCGGGGCCGGCGGGCGGATCGGGTCGTCCACGGCGCCGGCCGGCTCCTCCCCGGAACCGGCCTGCCCGGTCTGTTCGGCCACGGAGGTCATCGGGCCACGCTCCTCTCGCTGTCGCCGGACATCAGATGGCGGTACTCCGCGCTCTCGGTCAGCAGTTCGTGATGGGTGCCGACGGCGGTGATGCGGCCCTCGGACATCAGGGCGACGCGGTCGGCCAGCATCACCGTGGACGGCCGGTGCGCCACGACGAGCGCGGTGGTCTCCGCCAGGACCTCCCGCAGCGCGGCCTCGACGAGCGCCTCGGTGTGCACGTCCAGCGCGGACAGCGGGTCGTCCAGCACCAGGAAGGCCGGACTGCCGACGACGGCGCGGGCCAGCGCGAGCCGCTGCCGCTGCCCGCCGGACAGGCTCAGACCCTGCTCGCCGACCTGGGTGTCCAGGCCGTGCGGCAGCCGGGCGACGAAGTCGCACTGGGCGGTCTCCAGCGCCCGCAGCACGGCCGCCTCGTCGGCGCCGCCCGGTCCCGCGCCCATCGCCACGTTCTCCCGGACCGTCGCGGAGAACAGCGTCGGCTCCTCGAACGCGACCGCGACCAGCTCGCGCAGCCGCTCCCGCGACAGCGCCGAGATGTCCGCGCCGTCGAGCGTGATCCGGCCGCCGGTGGCGTCGTGCAGCCGGGGGATCAGCGCGGTGAGCGTGGTCTTGCCGCAGCCGGTGGCGCCGACCAGCGCCATCGTCTCGCCGGGGCGGATGTGCAGATCGATGCCGTGCAGCAGGTCGGGGGTGTTCTCCGGCGCGTCCGGGTAGCGGAAGCGCACGTCCTCGAACCGCACCCCGTCCAGGGCCCCGGCCGGCTGGGCGCCGAGGCCGGACGCGTCGGCCTCCACGGCGTCGATCGCCTCGAAGAACCGGTCGGCCGCCGTCGCCGACTCGTTGCTGATCGCCAGCAGGAAGCCCAGCGACTCCACCGGCCAGCGCAGTGCGAGCGCGGTGGTCAGGAACGCGACGAGGGTGCCGGCCGACAGCTCGCCGTCGGACACCTGCATGATCCCGAGGATCAGCGCCGCGCCGATGGCGACCTCGGGCAGCGTCATGATCAGCGCCCAGATGTCCGCCAGCAGCCTCGCCTTGTGCAGTTCGGTACCGCGCAGCCCGTGCGCCTTCGCGCGGAACGCCTCGGTCTGGCTGCGGTGCCGGCCGAAGGCCTTGATGATCCGCACGCCGAGCACCGACTCCTCGACCACCGTGGCCAGATCGCCGGCCTGGTCCTGCGCGGAGCGGGCGGCCAGCGAGTACCGGGCCTCGAACACCGAGCAGAGGATCACCAGCGGGACGATCGGCAGCAGCAGCACCAGCCCGAGCGTCCAGGCCTGCGAGAACAGGATCGCGAAGCCCAGCACGATCGCGGCGCCGTTCACCACCAGGAAGACCAGCGGGAACGCCAGGAACATCCGCAGGATCTGCAGGTCCATCGTGGCGCGCGACAGCAGCTGCCCGGAGGCCCAGCGGTCGTGGAAGGCGACGGGCAGCCGCTGCAGATGCCCGTACAGGGCGGAGCGCATCGACGCCTCGACGCTCGCCAGCGGCCGCGCCACCAGCCAGCGCCGCAGCCCGAACAGCCCGGCCTCCAGCAGGCCGAGGACCAGCAGCACACCGCCGCCGAGCCACACCCCCGACGGGTCGTGGTCCGCGACCGGGCCGTCCACCATCCACTTCAGGACGAGCGGGATCAGCAGCGCCATGCTCGACGCGAGGACGGCCGCCACCGCGGAGCCGGCCAACCGGCCGCGGATGGGGCGTACATACGGCCACAGCCGCAGCAGGGAGCGGACGGCGGATCGGGGTCTGGGGGTCGCGGGGTCAGAAGTCGCTTCAGGCATCGATTCGACGATACGGGCGACCACCGACAGCGCTCATCCGGTTTTTCCGGCCGGTTGTGCCACCCGGCGCAGATTGCGGATCGCCGGCACCGACAACAGCGACACACAGACCACCAGGGACACCACGCTGCCCGCCAGCAGCACATGCCGGGCGCCGAAGGCGGACGACGCCGGCCCGGACAGGGCCTGGCCCACCGGCAGCATCGCGACCGATCCGGCGACCTCGTAGGCGTGGATGCGGTTCAGGATCTCGCCGGGCACCTGGGTCTGCACGCTGGTCGCCCAGTTCACGCCCCAGTACGCCCACGCGGCGCCGGCGACGAAGATGCAGCCGCAGATGGCCGGGACCGGCAGGTGCAGACCGACGGACGCCGGGTACAGCGCGCTGCCGAACAGCGCGGTGGCCCCCGCCCGCAGCGGGAAGTGCGACCGGAACCGCATCGCGAGCAGCGCCCCGAGCGCGGTGCCCGCGCCCAGGCAGGAGTTGACCAGGCCGTACGCCTTCGGGCCGTGCGCCGGCAGGATCTCGCCGGCCGTGAGCGGGGTCACCGGGCCCATCACCGTCACCATGAAGACCATCCAGATCACGATGACCGTCCACATCCAGGTGCGGCCCCGGAACTCCCGCCACCCCTCGACGAGATCGGCCCGGAAGGTACTGGTCTTCGGCCCGGTGGTCTCATGGGCGACCGGCGGCAGCCGGAGCAGGAACACACAGACCGCGCTCACCCCGAAGGTGACCGCGTCCACCGCGATCACGCCGCCCGCCGACGCGAACGCCACCAGCAGCCCGGCGACCGCGGGACCGGCCAGCGCCATCATCGACTCGGCGGTCCGCACCACCCCGTTGGCACCCTGCACATCCGTCGCGACCCGGGGCACCGTACTGGCCACGCCGGGCTGGAACATCGCCGCGGCGACACCGTTGACGGCGGTGATCGCGCACACCTGCCACAGCACCACGTGGTCGGCGAAGAACAGGCCGGCCAGCAGCGCCATCATGCCGAGCCGTACGAGGTCCGCGCCGATCATCAGCAGCCGGGCGTTGAACCGGTCCGCGATCACGCCGCCGAATATCACCAGCCCGGCGAAGCACCCCATGTACGACGCCATCACCAGCCCGATGGCGCCGGCCCCGTACCCGTACTGCAGCAGCCCGGCGGCCATCGCCACCGGCAGCATGGAGTCGCCGAGCATGGCGATCGAGCGCGCGGTGAAGTACAGCCGGAAGTTGGCCGACCACAGCCCCGGGCCCTTTGCGGGTGCTCTTACGGACCCCGCCACCGGCCCGGTCGGTGGATCGATGAGGAGGGGGTTCTCGCAGGGCTGTGGCGCGGAAGAGGTCACAGGGACCGAGTGTGGACTGGACCAATTCGCCGTGTCCAGGGATTTCAGTGGCTGGACGTCCGCGGGGCCGGAGGGGTGGTGGCCGGGAGGGCGCGCAGCAGCAGGAGGGAGCGTCCCGGGACCGTCACCGAACCGCCCGCCGGGTATCCGGTGCCCGGTGGCCGGGACTGGTCCTCGGCGGTGGTGTCGAGGAGGAGTTCGTAGGAGTCGGCCCAGGGGTGGCCGGGGAGGGCGAAGCGGGCGGGGCGGTGCGAGGCGTGGGCGATGATCAGGAAGCTGTCGTCGGTGATGGGGACGCCCTGGGCGTCGCGCTGCGGGATGTCGTCGCCGGAGAGGTACATGCCGATGGTGTGCGACGAGGCGAACCAGTCGTCGTCGGTCATCTCCTGGCCCGCGGCCGTGAACCAGGTGAGGTCGGGCAGCCCGCCGGGGGTCTGCGAGCGGCCGGAGAAGAAGGCGCGGCGGCGCAGCACCGGGTGGGCGCGGCGCAGCGCGATGAGACGGGCGGCCAGCGTGCTCAGCCCGCGCCAGTCGGGGTCGTCCAGCTGCGACCAGTCGATCCAGCTGATCTCGTTGTCCTGGCAGTAGGCGTTGTTGTTGCCGCCCTGGGTGCGGCCCATCTCGTCACCGGCCACCAGCATCGGGACGCCGGTGGACAGCAGCAGCGTCGAGAGCAGATTGCGCAGCTGGCGGCGGCGCAGGGTGTTGATCCCGGGGTCGGTGGTCGCGCCTTCGGCGCCGCAGTTCCAGGAGCGGTTGTCGTGGGTGCCGTCGTTGTTGTTCTCGCCGTTGGCCTCGTTGTGCTTGGACTCGTAGGAGACCAGGTCCCGCAGGGTGAAGCCGTCGTGCGCGGTGATGAAGTTGACCGAGGCGTACGGGCGCCGGCCGCCCCAGGCGTACAGGTCGCTGGAGCCGGAGAGCCGGTAGCCGAGGTCGCGCACGTCGTGCTGGGCGCCGCGCCAGAAGTCGCGCACCGCGTCCCGGTAACGGTCGTTCCACTCCGTCCACAGCGGGGGGAACGCGCCGACCTGGTAGCCGCCCATCCCGACGTCCCACGGCTCGGCGATCAGCTTCACCCGCCGCAGGACCGGGTCCTGGGCGATGACGGCGAGGAACGGCGAGAGCATGTCGACGTCGTGCATGGAGCGGGCGAGTGCCGCGGCGAGGTCGAAGCGGAAGCCGTCGACGCCCATCTCCGTCACCCAGTAGCGCAGCGAGTCGGTGATGAGCCGCAGGACGTGCGGCTGTACGACGTGCAGGGTGTTGCCGCAGCCGGTGTAGTCGGCGTAGCGGCGCGGGTCGTCCTGCAGCCGGTAGTAGCCGCGGTTGTCGATCCCGCGCAGCGAGAGCGTCGGGCCCAGCTCGCCGCCCTCGGCGGTGTGGTTGTAGACGACGTCCAGGATGACCTCGATACCGGCGGCGTGCAGCGCGCGCACCATCCGCTTGAACTCCCCGACCTGCTCGCCGCGGGTGCCGCCGGCCGCGTAGCCGGAGTGCGGCGCGAAGTAGCCGATGGAGTTGTAGCCCCAGTAGTTCTTCAGCCCGGCCCGCTCCAGGTGCTCCTCGTGGGCGAACTGGTGGACGGGCAGCAGCTCGACGGCCGTGACGCCCAGCCGGGTGAGGTGCTCGATCGCTGCTGGGTGCGCCAGGCCCGCGTAGGTGCCGCGCAGCTCTTCGGGTATGCCGGGATGGCGTTTGGTGAAGCCCTTGACGTGCAGTTCGTAGATGACGGAGTCGGACCACGGCGTCTTGGGGCGGTGGTCGTCGGACCAGTCGTCGTCATCGTGGACGACGACGCCCTTGGGGACGAGCGGGGCCGAGTCCCGGTTGTCGCGGACGGTGTCGGCGATCTGCCGCTCCGGCCAGTCGCGGACGTGCGCGTAGACCTCGGAGGGGAGCGTGAAGTCCCCGTCCACCGCGCGCGCGTACGGGTCCAGCAGCAGCTTGGCGGGATTCCAGCGGGCGCCGGTCCACGGGTCCCAGCGGCCGCTGACCCGGTAGCCGTAGCGCTGGCCGGGGAGCACGCCGGGCACGAAACCGTGCCAGATCTCGTGCGTCAGCTCGGTGAGCGGCGCCCGGGTCTCGGTGCCGTCCGCCTCGAAGAGGCACAGCTCGACGGATTCGGCGCCGCCCGCCCACAGCGCGAAGTTGGTGCCCGGCCGGCCGTCGGGGCCGGTGCGGAAGCGCGCGCCGAGCGGTTCCGAACTGCCGGGCCAGACCGTACGGGGCGCGCTCCCGGGCTCGGGGCCGCCTGCCGCCCCGGGGTCCGGGGAGGTCCCCGGAGCCTGCTCCTGGGCGGGCCCGGGGACGGCCGGCGGAGGGCTCGTCCGCAGGCCGTTCGGCCGGGGGACCGCCTCAACGGCCTCCATGGCCTCGTGCTCGCGTGTCTCTGACACGTGCTCGCCTCCCGCGGCTCGACAGGATCCGGCCATGCGCGTCCGCGGCCACGGTACGGCGGAACCCCACGCGTCCCACTAAAGCCCTGGCCGGGCGCGGCCCTTCCCGGCGTCCCGTGCCGGGTCGGTGCCGTCTCCTCCTACCATTCCTTCCCCTCCGGACGCGTGCCGTCACCCGTGTGATCGGTGTCGTCCCTGTTGCCGCCCGTTCCCGTACACGTGGGCGGTGACACGTTTCCCCAGGGGCGCCGCTCTCGTTGACCCTGCGTGACGAATGTGGTGAGGCGCGCCCTGAGCGCCGGGGCGGGACTGGTAGGAGCGGTAGTACTCGGCGGGCTCCTCGCCGGGTGCGCGGCGGGAGGCGGCGGTGACGTCGGCAGCAGTGGTGACGACGCCCGTCCCAGGGAAGTCGTCCCGAAGGTGTCGGAGGCGGTCATCAGCATCACGCCGGACGACGCGGCGCACGATGTGCTGCCCGAAGGGCAGCTGCGGGTCGGAGTGGAGAAGGGCGAGTTGACGCAGGTCAAGGTGGCCGACGCCGAGGGCGTACCGGTCGCCGGCACCCTCGCGGCGGACCACAGCGGCTGGCTGCCCACGGGCAAACTGGCGCTCTCCACGCAGTACACGGTGGACGCCTACGCGGTGGACGGCCAGGGCCGCCGGGCCGCCAAGCACGTGGTGTTCACGACGCTGGTGCCCAAGCACAAGTTCATCGGCTTCTACACACCCGAGGCCGGGTCCACCGTCGGCACCGGCATGATCATCACCGTCAACTTCAACCGGCCGGTCACCGACCGTGCGGCGGTGGAGCGGGCGATCACCGTCCACGCGAAGCCCGCGGTGGAGGTGGTCCCGCACTGGTTCGGCAGCCGGCGCCTCGACCTGCGGCCCAAGAAGCACTGGCGGGCCGGCACCGAGGTGACGATGTCGCTGCGGCTGAAGGACGTCGAGGGTGCCGACGGCATGTACGGCACGCAGTCCAAGAACGTCCGGTTCACCATCGGCCGCGACCAGACCAGCACGGTCGACGCGGACGCGCACACCATGACCGTGCGGCGCGAGGGGCGGCTGTTCAAGACGCTCCCGATCTCGGCCGGCAGCCCGGAGCACCCCACGTACCAGGGCACGATGGTGATCGCAGAGAAGTTCGCCCTCACCCGGATGAACGGCCAGACGGTCGGTTTCGGCGGGGAGTACGACATTCCGGATGTTCCGCACGCCATGCGCCTCACCCGCTCCGGAACGTTCCTGCACGGCAACTACTGGGCCGCGCCCGGGACCTTCGGCATCACCAACACCAGCCATGGCTGTGTCGGGCTCGCCGATGTGAAGGGCGGCCGCTCGACGACGCCGGCGGGCTGGCTCTTCGAGCACTCGCTCGTCGGTGACACCGTCGAGGTGATCAACTCCCATGACCGCACGGTCGCGGCGGACAACGGCATGGGCGGCTGGAACCTCAGCTGGCAGGAGTGGCGCGCGGGTTCCGCCGCGTCCCTGGACTCCGCCGCGTCCCCGGAATCCGGCTCCAACCCCTGACGCGGCGCTCTCCGCGGTCCCTTCCGGGCCCCGTCCGCCACTGGTCCGGAACCGGTGGGGGACCGGGCCCGGAGTCCGTTCCGGAAGCGATTCCGGAGCCGGGTCCGGCCTCGTGGCGGGCTCACAGCCGACTGGGACGGAATGGTGACATTCCCGTGTCACCGGGCCCACCTTGCGTGTGATTATCTGTCGTTTGCGTGAGCGGTATTACGCGCAGAAGCCCCAGCGGCTCTGCAGCGGCCACGCACAGGGGGGTCAGGGTCGGATCGGCCGGGCAGAATCGCTACCAGGGGTGCCGTAGCTGGGCATTCCGGACGCGTGGGCGGGCGGCCGTGTGAGGGGAGCAGAAAGTTGAAGCCGATACAGGCGGCGCCGGGCGCCAGGCAGACGTTGCTGGCGCTGGCGCTGGGGGCGCTGCTGTTGATGACCACCGCGTGCGGTGGCGGTGGCGGCGGCACGAACACCGGCAGCACCGGCGGCGCCGGTGGTAACAAGCCGGCCGGGGCGCAGGCCGGCACGAGCGCCGACACCAAGGCCTCGGCGGCGGTGGTCACCATCACGCCGAAGGACGGCGCGAACAACGTGGCCACGAGCGGCGCGTTGAAGGTCACGGCCGCGAGCGGCAAGCTCAGCTCCGTCATCGTCAAGGACGACAAGGGCACGGCGGTCAAGGGCGACATAGCCGCCGACGGCGCCAGCTGGGCGCCGGACGAGCACCTCGGCACCTCCACCAAGTACACGGTGGACGCGATCGCCAAGGACACCGACGGCCGCGAGTCCGCCAAGCACGCGGTGTTCACCACCATCACGCCGAAGGATTCCTTCGTCGGCTTCTACACGCCGGAGGACGGCCAGACCGTCGGCGTCGGCATGGAGGTGTCGCTCAACTTCAACCGGGCGATCACCAACAAGAAGGCCGTCGAGGCGGCCGTCCAGGTCACCGCTTCGCCGTCCGTCCCCGTCAAGGGCCACTGGTACGGCAACCAGCGTCTGGACCTGCGCCCCGAGCAGTACTGGGCGGCCGGTACCAAGGTGACGCTGAGCCTGCGGCTGGACGGCGTCGAAGGCGCCCCCGGCGTCTACGGCAAGCAGTCCAAGGACGTGAAGTTCACCGTCGGCCGCAGCCAGGTCAGCGTGGTCGACGCCGCGAAGCACACCATGACGGTCAGCCGTAACGGCGCGGTGATCCGCACCATCCCGATCAGCTCGGGCGCCCCGGCGCACACCACGTACAACGGCAAGATGGTGATGACCGAGAAGTACGACGTGACCCGGATGAACGGTGACACGGTCGGCTTCGGCGGCGAGTACGACATCAAGGACGTACCGCACGCCATCCGCCTGACCAACTCGGGCACCTTCATCCACGGCAACTACTGGGCGGCCAAGTCGATCTTCGGCAACTCCAACACCAGCCACGGCTGCGTGGGCCTGTCCGACACCCGTGGTGCCGGTGACCCGTCCACCCCGGCCGCCTGGTTCTACAACCAGTCGATCGTGGGCGACGTCGTCCAGGTGATCAACTCCAAGGACAAGACCGTGCAGTGGTACAACGGCCTCAACGGCTGGAACCTCTCCTGGAGCGAGTGGACCAGCTGACCCGCTGACCAGTCGATGTGACCTCCGTCGCCGGGCGGGCCTGTTCTTCGGGCCCGCCCGGCGAAGTAGTCTCCGGACCATGACTGTGAGCCTCGAAGTCGCCGAAGGCGTCGGCACGATCCGCATCGACCGGCCGCCGATGAACGCACTGGACATCGCCACCCAGGACCGGCTGAAGGTGGTCGCGGAGGAGGCGGGCCGGCGCGACGACGTACGCGCCGTGATCGTCTGGGGCGGGGAGAAGGTGTTCGCCGCCGGCGCGGACATCAAGGAGATGCAGGCCATGTCCTACGAGGGCATGGTCGACCGCTCGCGCGCGCTGCAGGAGTCCTTCACCGCGGTCGCCCGCATCCCCAAGCCGGTGGTCGCCGCGGTCACCGGCTACGCGCTGGGCGGCGGCTGCGAACTGGCGCTCTGCGCCGACATCCGCATCGCGGCGGAGAACGCGAAGCTGGGCCAGCCGGAGATCCTGCTCGGCCTGATCCCGGGCGCCGGCGGAACCCAGCGGCTGACGCGCCTGGTGGGTCCCTCCCGGGCCAAGGACCTGATCTTCACCGGCCGGATGGTGAAGGCCGAGGAGGCGCTGGCCATCGGCCTGGTCGACAAGGTCGTGCCGGCGGAGCAGGTCTACGCCGAGGCGCGCGCCTGGGCGGAACGCCTCGCCCGCGGCCCCGCGTACGCGCTGCGCGCGGCCAAGGAAGCGATCGACGGCGGTCTGGAGACGGACCTGGAGACCGGGCTGACCATCGAACGCACCCTGTTCGCCGGTCTGTTCGCGACGGCCGACCGCGAGACGGGCATGCGCAGCTTCGTCGAGGACGGCCCGGGCAAGGCGAAGTTCCGTTAGTCCTCGCGCCGAGGGGCCGGCCGGGGGTCCGCTGCGGACCCCCGGCCGGCCCATCACCCCTCTTTCGAGGGCCTGTTGACGTTGGGCCGACCGGGTGGGGCGACCTTAAAAGAGCCTTAAGCGAACCTTAAGGAAACCCCGCCTCGAACGGCTCGTCGCTGATCGTCAGCGACTCATCACTGCAGGTCATCACGGCTTCCCGGGGGTGATCAATGCCCATGGCATATGCCTGAACACGCTTATGGAACCCCTCATTCCGGTCGGCCAATTCCGCCGGATCCACCCCGAACCGCCTTCCGTGCGGCCATGATGAACGCATGGCGGGCCGGGGAGCATCCGAGCAACCGCAGCGGGTGACCATCGCCGCTGCGGCGTGGCCGTCGGCGGCGGCCGACGAGGCCGCTGCCAAAGCCCTCGATCTGGTCGGAGATCCGTCGGTGGAAGAGGTCCGGCTGACCTCGCGCCCCGAATCCGCCTCGACCGCGCGCCGGCTCTCCGTCTCGGTGTTGCGCCAGTGGTCGCTTCCGCAGCTCTCCGAAACCGTCGAGTTACTGGTCTCGGAACTCGTCGGAAACGCCGTCCGGCACACCGGCGCCCGTACCTTCGGGATCCGGATGCTGCGCCGCCGCGGCTGGATCCGCGTCGAGGTCCGCGATCCCTCGCGGGCGCTGCCCTGTCTGCTGCCGGTCCGCGAGCTCGACGTCAGCGGCCGCGGCCTCTTCCTCGTCGACAAGCTCTCCGACCGCTGGGGTGTCGACCTCCAGCCACGCGGCAAGACGACCTGGTTCGAACTGCGCGTCCTGGACCGCTGAGCGTTCGCACCCCCTGGAACGCGAAGAAGCCCTCCGGTGTCGCAGTGCGACACAGGGAGGGCCACTTCGTATCGCCGCGGAGCAAGGGGGGTGTGGTCCGCGGCGCCTTGGGAACGGCTCAGCCCGGGTCAGTGGGGGCCGTTGGCACCGACTCTGACACAGGGGGCACGGGGCAGGCAAACCCGCATATGGGACATTAGCCAATATTCTTCATCAATCCCTTACGTATAAGGGAGTGAACTGCGCCACTTGCCTTGTAAACAGTGGATAAGCAGTGTATCGATCTTGCATTCGAACGATTCGCTATGCGGTGGAGCGTATGGACCGCGTGTCCATCAACGGAGCCGCCGCCGCGCGCAGCTCGTCGCTCAGCGGGCTGGGGCGCAAGGTGGCCGGGTCGAGCTTGACCTGGGCGCGGCGTCCCGACGCGTGCACCACCCGCCGGTCGGCGGACAGCACGCGGAAGCCGTAGACGATGCTGGTGCGCCCCAGGTGCTCGATCCAGATGTGCACGGCCCCGTCGCCCGCGCCCAGGATCGGCGCCAGGTACTCGATGCGGAACTCGCGCACCGCGAGGAAGGTGTCGTCGTACTCCGTGCGGTCGGCGGTGTACGACCAGCCCCGGTCGACCCAGTAGGCGGTGATCGCGCGCTCGACGAACAGCGCGTAGCGGGCGTTGTGGACCATTCCCAGGGCGTCGAGATCGTCGAAGTGGATCTGGACGGGGAAGATCTGTGCGGCCGGTGCCTCTGGGGTGGCCGGTGGCTGGGCGGTGGTCGTCATGTCTCAGCTCTCCGGGAGGATCGAAGGGTCGGTGCAGCAGGATCTGAGCCGTTCCAGGACGGCCCGGTGCGCCTGGGCGAGGACGGTGGCCCGGTCCATGAGCCGGGAGCGGGTGACGACGGCCTCGCCGAGCGCGTCGATCTCGAACGTCAGCTGCGCGGCGTCCACGTCCGCCCGCAGCTCGCCGAGGGTGATCGCCTCCTCGACGAGGTCCTGGATGTGCCGCACCCAGTCGACGATCGACTGCGCGACGCGGTCGTGCACCGCGCCCGGCCGGTCGTCGAACTCCGTCTGCACGGCGGCGAAGAAGCAGCCGCCGGGCAGTACGTCCTCGGCGTAGAAGGCCAGCCGTGCCTCGTGCAGCGCGAGCAGCCGCCGTACGCCGGCCGGCGCGTCCTGCGCCGGCCGCATGACGAGCGCGCCCCACTGCTTGCGGGCCCGGTCGATCACGTCCAGCTGGAGCTGCTCCTTGTCCCGCCAGTGCGTGAACAGTCCGGACTTGCTCACTCCGAGCGCTCCGGACAGCCGCGCCAGCGAGAGCCCGTCCAGTCCGTCCACCGACGCGAGCGCCACGGCCGTGTCCAGCACCGCTTGCCGCGTCCGCTCCCCGCGTACGCGTCTGCCGTCGGGTCGCTCGCCGTCTGCCATGACCTCACCGTAACAGAAAGACGACCGACCGGTCGCACTTATTGTTCGGCCTGGAAACCCCGATAATCTGAGCCCGTCAATCAGGCACAGAGAAGGGGCGGGTCACGTGGCGGACATCGAGGCAGCGAAGAGGGCTTTCGACCGGTATGACCTTGACAAGGACGGTCAGATCACCGCGGCCGAGTACAAGAAGGTCATGGCCGAGCTCGGGGACTTCTACACCACCGAGTCGGTCGCCCAGGCCGTGATCAACGCCGACGACACCGACGGTGACGGGCAGCTCTCGTGGGACGAGTTCTGGGCCAAGCTGCAGGGCTGACCCTCATGAGTGGGGCCCGGCACCATGACCGGTGCCGGGCCCCACTCGTTCCTGCCGCGCCGGCCGGTCGTCGCTCAGACGATGTCGTAGAAGCCTTCGCCGTCCATGTACCGCGCCGACAGGATGTTGTGCATGACGACGCTCTCGGTCTCGTGCACGAGGTACACGCGCATGGGGTAGGTCCAGTCGTCGATCGAGCGGTGGATCTCGTCGCCGGGGTGCACGTTCAGCGTGATGTCGTGGAAGCTCTCCAGACCCCGGAGCTCGGCCATCTTCGGGTACCCGACGAGCTTGCCGGCCGCCGGCGAGACCATGTTGACGATGCCGGCGTGCCGGGCCAGTTCGTAGCCGGCCTCCCAGCGCTCCAGGAAGCGCTCGGGGTCGACGTACGCGTCCACGGTCCAGTCCAGCTGGCTCTCGCCGATCGCGCCCTTGGCCGGCACGTGCACGTCCGCGCCGCAGATCCGGGCGGCGCTCTCGACCAGCCGCGGGCCCTGCGGCGTCAGCTTGAGCTCGGTGTGCGCGGGGCCGTTGCGCACCCCCAGGGCGTCCAGGACCAGGCAGTTGTACTCGACCAGCGCGTCCTGCTCCACGCCATGACGGGGCATCAGCTGGGCGCCGGCCGCCATGTCGTGCACCCCGTTGGCGCCGAGGTGGTGCATCTTCCAGATGTCCGTGACGTGGTGCTTCCCGTCCAGGCTCACGGTGTTCACGATGTACTCGCTGCCGACCAGGTACTCCTGCGCCAGCACCGCGTGGTTGTGCAGCTCCAGCGCGCTCTCGGAGCCGAGCAGCGACTCGAACGCGGCGCGCACCTGGTCCGCGTCGTCACAGAAGTAGATGCCGTCGCTTCCCGCGCTCTTCAACGGCTTCAGCACGACCCGGCCTTCGGCCTCCCGGTGCCAGGCGAGCAGCGTGTCGAGGTCGGTGGCCAGGATCTGGCCGGTGCCGGGCACCCCGGCCTCCTTGACCGTCTCCATCATGCGGAACTTGTCCCGGCGGGACGGGCTCAGCGCCGTGCCGTTCGTCCGCAGGCCGAGCGCCTCGCTGAGCACGTCCGCGACCTCGACCCCGCTCTCGATGCCCGCCAGCAGACTCACCGGAGCGTGCGCGGAGAGGGCCGCGACCGTTGCCGCGACATCCCCCGTGTGCACGATGTTGGCGGTGAAGTCCGAGGCCCGGAAGCTCTTCTCGTACACCGCCGGAATCGCCGGGGTGCTCTGGACGTGGATGCATGCATAGCCGCGCGCCTGGAAGAGCGGGGCAAGGGATCGTGCGCTCGAATACGCGTCGACGATGACGACCACGCGGGGAGCGGCAGGCTTGACGGTCATTCTTACCTCACCATTTATTGTGGACTCATGCGTTCGGCGGCGGCGATCGATCTCGCCAGCGCCGTCTTGACCGGAATGCCCAGTTGTTCTGCCGCGGCGACGACGTCCCGGTACTCCGGTTGCGCGGTGACGATCCGCTGCCGATAGCGGGCGATCTTGACCTGCACGGCGGCGGTGCCGACCATGACCGTGGCGAACTCCCGGGCCAGCTCCCGCTTGCCCACGTGGTACTCGCGGGTCCCGATGGTGGAGGTCTCGGTCACGATCGTCTCCCGCACGGCCGGCAGGAGATGGGGCGGGCAGAGCACCGAGAGCGTCTGGGCGGGGCGGCCCTTCTTCATCAGAATGGGCGTGAGCCAGGCGTCGGACGCCCCGACCGCCATCAGCCGGGCCAGCACATGCGGCCAGATCCGCGGGTCGAGGTCGTCGATGTTGGCGTCGACGACCACGGCGTCCGTCGCGGGCGGGGTATCCGCCTCATCGGTGCCGGATTCCCCGGTGCCGGATTCCCCGGCGACCGGATGTCCCAGCACGACCCGGACGACATTCGGGGTTTCCGGGAGATCCCGCGTACCGGCTCCCATTCCGTTGCCGAGGATCCGCAGCGGCGGCATTCCGCCCCACGAGGAACACATCGACAGAATGAGTGCCGCGCCGGTCGGCGTGCACATCTCGAACGGGAACTCCCCGGACCGCGCAGGCGCCCCGTGGGCGGCGAGCAGCCGGAGCACGGCCGGAGTCGGGACGGGAATCCCGCCGTGGGCGCTGTTCGCCCGTCCGTTGCCCAGCGCCATGGGCGTCGAGGACGCGGTGGAGATGCCCAGTTCGTGGTGGGCCATGCACGCCCCCACCACATCGCCGATCGCGTCGAGAGCGCCGACCTCGTGGAAGTGCACATCGTCGACGGCCGTCCCATGGGCGGCGGCCTCGGCGTGCGCCAGCCGCGAGAACACGGACTGCGCCCGCTCCCGCACCGGTTCGGGGAGCGCGGCCTCGGTGAGCATCGCGCGGATCGAGTGCCAGGTGCGGTGCGGAGGGCTGGGATCCGTGTCGACGTGCACCTTCGTGGCCGACAGACCGCAGCGCTTGACCGTCTCGGTGCGGAGGGTGACGCTGCCGGGGACCACGGCGTCGACGGCCCGCTGAACCGCCGCCACCGAGGCCCCGGCATCGAGGAGCGCGCCCAGGATCATGTCCCCGGCCGCCCCGGACGAACAGTCGAACCATGCGGAGGTCGTCATCGGCTCACCGGAACCGGTGCGTGGGTACCGGTGCAGGCGCAGGAGTCGGCGCCGGTGTCGCTGTCGGCGCGGACCATGCGCCGGGTCATCCGGGCCGCCGCGACGGCCGCCCCGAAACCGTTGTCGATGTTGCACACCATGACGCCGGGACCGCAGGAGTTGAGCATGGTGAGCAGCGGCGCGATCCCGCCGAAGGAACTGCCGTACCCGACACTCGTCGGGACCGCGATCACGGGGTTGCCGACCAGGCCGGCCACCACGCTCGGCAGCGCGCCGTCCATCCCCGCGACCACGATCAGGCAGTCCGCGGCGTCCAGTTCGTCCCGCACCGCGAGCAGCCGGTGGATGCCGGCCACGCCGACGTCCCGCACGATGCGCGTCGAGCAGCCGAACTCCGAGGCGACGAACGCCGCCTCGCGCGCCACCGGTTCGTCCGACGTCCCGGCGGTCACCACCAGGACGCTGCCCCGGGCGGCCGGTTCCCCGCCCACCGCGGCGCAGCGGGCCACCGGGTCGATCCGGGCGCCGGGGAACGTCTCCGCCACGGCGTCCAGCGTCGCGTCCGGCAGCCGGGTGGCGAGGGCGGACCGCCGCCCCGGCTGGCGGCGCAGGGCCTCCAGCAGGGCGACGGTCTGCTCCGGTGTCTTGCCCGCCCCGTAGACCACTTCGGGGTCGCCGGTGCGCAGGGCACGATGGGTGTCCAGCCGGGCGAACCCCAGATCCTCGGTCCCGGCACCGGTACCGCCGGCGCCGGACAGGGGGCCCTGCGACAAGGTGCGGAGGGCCCCCTCCGCGGTCTCGCTTCCCGAGGACACCCGTTCCAGGAGGTCCCGGACTTCATCACGATCCATCTGCTCAGCCGCTCCGTTCCGCTGGGCCGCCGGCCGCGGCCTCGTTGAGGGAGCCGGACCGGAATCCGCGGGGGTCGACCTCCACCGACTCGAACCCCGCCCGGCGCACGGCCGCCAACACCTCGGCAAGGGCGGTGACTTCGGCCACGACCGAGCTCTCGACCTGGATCAGTGCCCGGTCGCCCAGGTCGCGGACCCGCTGGTTGTACGACGTGATGCCGGCCCGGACCAGACCGTCGCGGAGCGCGTCCTCGGCGGCCTCGACCCGGGCCAGCCGCTCCCGGGTGATGGTCAGGCCGTAGGCGATCCGGCTGGACAGACACGGCGACGCCGGCTTGTCCCAGGTCGGCAGCGCCCAGTCCCGGCTGGCCGCCCGGACCTGGTCCTTGGTCAGACCGGCGTCGGCCAGCGGGGTGACGACACCGTGCAGCGCGGCTGCCCGGATGCCCGGCCGGAAGCGGTCGGTGAGATCGTCCGCGTTGGTGCCCGTCGCGACATGCGCCAGACCCTCGGCGGCCGCCACCTTCAGCAGCCGCTTGACCAGCTCGTCCTTGCAGAACCAGCAGCGCGACGGGGAGTTCTCCGCATACCCGGCCGCCGCCAGCTCATGGGTGTCCACGAACAGGTGCCGCGCCCCCTGCTCCCGCGCGACGTCCCGCCCGGCGGCCCGCTCCCGGCCCGACAGGCTCGCCGAGTCCCCGGTGGCCGCCAGCACCCGGCCGGGGCCGAGCGCGCGGAGCGCCGCCGCCAGCAGCAGTGAGGAGTCCGCGCCGCCGGAGAAGGCCACCACCACCGATTCCAGGCCCGCCAGCTGCTGCCGGAGCGCTTCGAGCCGGTGGGTCAGAACGTCGTCCGTGCCGGGTGGATCACTGGTGAGGGAGGGCGCGAACGGCATGACGGTCACTCGATCCCCAGCGCGGACATCATCGGGCGCAGCTTCGCGCAGGACTCCGCGTACTCCGCCTCGGGATCGGAGTCGGCCACGATGCCGCAGCCGGCGTAGAGCGAGGCGGAGGGGCCGTCGACCAGGGCGGACCGGATGGTGACCGCGAACTGGCCCTGCCCGGAGTGGTCGGCCCAGCCGACCACTCCCGCGTACCAGCTCCGGTCGAGCCCCTCGTTGTCGGAGAGCCAGCTCAGCGACTCCTTGCGGGGGTGGCCGCCGAGGGCCGGGGTCGGGTGGAGACGGTCGACGAAGTCCAGGATGCCCGCGGTGGAGTCGGCCGCCAGCTCGCCGCGGACCTTCGTGGACAGATGCTGGACGTTGGCGAGCTTGACCACGCTCGGCTCCGCGTCGGAGTCCACGTTGACGCACGAGTCCCGCAGGGCGTCGCGGAGCATCTGCACCACGACGTCGTGCTCGTGCTGGATCTTGGCGCTGCCGGCCAGTTCGAGGGCGAGAGCCGCGTCCTGTTCCGGGGTGAGCCCACGGGGCGCGGTACCGGCCAGTCCCAGCGCGTGCACCGCCCGGTGGTCGACCCGTACGAGGTATTCGGGGGTCGCGCCGAGGAACGTGTACTCCTCGTGGTCCACGGCGAAGACGGTGGTGCCGGGATAGGCGCTGCGCAGCCGGTGCACCGCGGTCGGCACGTCGAACGGGCTGGAGGCGGTGACCCGCAGCTCACGGGCCAGCACCACCTTCTCGAAGTCGCCGTCCCGGATCCGGCCGGTCGCGCGGCGGACCAGCCCCTTCCAGTGGTCGGCGTCCGGCAGCTCGGCGCTGGTGTGGGTCCGTTCGTCGGCGTATGCCGGTTTCCGCTCCTCGGCGGCGGCCTCCGGCGGAAGGCAGAGGTCGGCGAGGTGGATCAGGCCGTTGACCACCTGCTCGGCGTCGCTGTCGTGCAACAGCACCGCGTTCAGGCGCAGTTCGGCCGGGCCGGGACGGTCGGCGGCGTCCTGGTCGGGCACCGTGCCGCGGATCTGCAGCGCGGGCACCCACATCAGGGCGTCCGGAAGGCGGCCCTTCTCCGGGGCGTTCTCGGGGCTGAAGGCGAAACCGCCGATGGCCAGCGGGCCTTCGCCCGCGGGCAGTTCGGTGACCGCCGTTCCGCCGGTGACGAGGTCGCGGGTCAGTGCCTGCCATCCGTCGCGGACGGACGCGACACGGTTCTCGCCCCGTCCGCGCAGATCGCGGGCCGATCCGATAGCGACGACGGATCCGCGGTCCCATGCCGACTGCCACAGGAAGGAGCGCGGCGTACCGCGCCGGGCCCGGCTCCAGATCGCGACGGGGTCGGCGAGGGTGAGCGGTTTGGCCCAGCTGACGAGGACCAGCCGCTGGCTGCGGCGGGCCTGGTCGAGGGCGCGCCGGCAGGTGGCGAGGAGACTGTCCCGGTCGGTGCGGTCGAGCACCGTGACGGGCCGTTCAGAGGTGACCACTGGTGCGGCAGTGGAGGTCATGCCTAGTACACCCCTTCGACAGCGGTCGGGCCGCCGGCCACGGTGAGGGGCCTGATGTCGGCCAGCCCGTCCTGGGGGTACTTGGCGGTGGGCGCGATGCGCAGTACGGAGTCGCGCTCCAGCGTCCAGGGCAGCAGCAGGTCCCGGGAGACGAGGCTGATCTTCGCCTGCCCGCGCTCGCCGTGCGCCACGGAGGTGCTGGTGTTCTCGGGGTCCACCACCTTGACCCGGCTGAACGGGTGGAAGGGGATGAAGACACAGCGTTCGTCGTCCCGTTCGCCGTTCCGGGGGCGCTGCGGGGCGATGCCCATCATGGTGTTGCCGTACAGACCGACCACGGCGGCGTCGGGGAAGAGCTCGTCCTCGAAGACCCGCAGCGTCTCGGGGCTCACGCTGGTGCCGGCCCAGATGATGCCGCGCACCTTCCGCTGCACCAGGTCCAGCAGCTTCTCGTCGGCGGCCAGCGCCTCGAGCACCGGCGGGGTGGCGAAGAGGACGGAGACGGGCTGGGTGGACAGGATGTCGTGGGCCTGCGCCAGGATGTGCTTCACATAGCGGGCCGCCTCATCGGTCCTGCCCTGCTTCACGCTGTTCTTGACCCAGCGCGGGTCGAAGTCGATGTAGTGGCAGAACGTGCCCCGCAGCTGCGCCAGCAGTCCGACGGAACGGCCGACGATGTGCGGTCCCGTGGGGCCGAGATGCAGCCAGTGGCCCTCACCCTCGCCCGGGACCTTGTGATCGGCGAGCACCTGGCTCACCCAGTGGACACCGTTGCGGCGCGACCGTGATTCCACGATGCGTTTGGGCCGTCCCGTGGTGCCCCCGCTGTCGAAGACCTGGAAGTCCCAGCCCTCCCTGCCGATCCCGGCGGGGACCAGCGCGTCGACCGGGACGTCCTTCCACTCGTCGCTGACGTCCGGGAAGAGGTCGAGGTCGTCCCAGGTGTGGACGTCGGTGAGCGGGTTGAAGTCCAGCTCGGCCGCGCGCTTCACCCAGTACGGCGAGCCGGTGGCGGGGGAGAAGTGCCACTGCATCGCGGCGTGGATGAACTCCTCCGGCGCGAGATCGGCGGTTAACGGGTCGACGATGTGCTCGGACATGCGGTTCTCCAAGGAAGGTGGGGGTCAGACCCGGGCGAGGGAGTGGGTGACGGCCGGCGACAGGGTGCGCCCCACGGCCTCCACGACCGGCTTCAACCGGCCCATGAGGGTGCTGAACTGCTCACCGCTGAGGGCCTGGGCGCCGTCGCACATCGCGTTCGACGCGTCCGTGTGGACATCGACGATCAGCCCGTCGGCGCCGCACGCGGCCGCCGCCAGCGACATCGGCGCGACGAGGTGCGGCTTGCCCGTGCTGTGGCTCGGGTCGACGATCACCGGCAGATGGGTCAGCCGCTTGGCCTCGGCCACCGCGCTGAGGTCCAGGGTGAACCGGGTGCCGCGCTCGAAGCTGCGGATACCGCGCTCGCACAGGACGACGTCGCTGTTCCCCATGTGCAGCACGTACTCGGCCGCGAGCAGCCACTCCTCGATGGTGGCGGACATGCCGCGCTTGAGGAGGACGGGCCGGCCGGAGGCTCCCGCCTCGCGCAGCAACTCGAAGTTCTGCATGTTGCGCGCGCCGATCTGGAGCATGTCGCTCTCCTCGGCGACGCTTTCCACGTCGCCCGGGGTCACGACCTCGGTGACGACCGGCAGGCCGGTCCGCTTCCGCTGCTCGGCGAGGAGGGTCAGCCCCGCGAGTCCCAGTCCCTGGAAGCTGTACGGGGAGGTGCGGGGCTTGAAAGCGCCGCCGCGCAGCATGACCGCGCCGCTCGCGACGACCGAGTCCACCACGGCGTTCATCTGCGCCGGGCTCTCGACGGCGCAGGGACCGGCGATGACGGCGAATCCGGTGCCGCCGAACACCGCTCCGCCGGCGGAGCCGAGCGTCACCTGGGTGTCCTCGGGACGGAACACCCGACTGGTCAACCGCTGCGATCCGGACACCACGACCACCCGGTCGACGCCCGGCGCATTCTCCAGAACCGTTGCCAGATCCGGCCCGTCGGTTCCCTCTGTGATGAGCACTGTGACTCCCGCCACAGTGCTGGATATCGGAATCAGGCCACTGCCCCGAAGTAATTCATTTACGGATTCAACTTGTTCCCGGGCAGCCTGCGGACTCATTACCACAATCATGGGAGTGCCTTCCAAGGGGTGTCGGGATGCTCCGATGGAGCTCAGGGGGAGTGCCACCCAGTCGTGGTCATGGCATCGGTTTTCACTGAGACTCGTCCCCCCGGAAAGATCTTCTTCCGGACAGTAACCCAGAAGTGAGGGGATTGCCAAGCGCATTCTTCCTGTGCTGTCATCGCCGTGCCGTCCTCAGACGGGGCGGATGCCGTTGGCCGAAAGACGTTTCGTTGGCCGAAAACCGAACGACATGAACAGCGGGGGTACGACATGAAGATGGTCGATATCAGCCAGGGTTGGTATGAGGGAATGCCTTCCTATAACGCCTCGTGGTATCCGAAGTTTGGTATACGTAAGGCGATGACTCCGGAGACCGATCCGGCCGGCGGCGGCCGGACCTTCTCCGATCTGCAGATTTTCCCGCACAACGGGACCCACGTGGAATCCGGTTTCCACTTCTACGAGGACGGCGCGAAGATCGACGAGGTCCCGCTGGAGACCTTCGTCGGCCGGGTGGTCATCGCGGACCTCTCCGGCCACCGCGACCTCGACCCCGTCACCGGCGACGAACTGGAGAAGGCGGTCCGCGACGTATGGCAGGCCGGCGACCGCCTGCTGATCCGCACCGACCACCCGAACCGGTACCTCGGCCGGGAGGATTACTGGGACAAGCCGCCCTATCTCACCCTGTCCTCGGCGGACTGGATGGTCGAGAACGACGTCCGGCTCGTCGGCATGGACTGCATCACCGAGCGGCCGGACGACCGCAGCGGACAGGTGCACCGGCGGCTGCTGGCCGCCAACATCCCGATCCTGGAGAACATCCAGAACCTCGACCAGATCGAGAACCAGGTCGCCCAGCTGATGGCGCTCCCCATCAAGATCTCCGGTGTGGAAGCCGCCCCGGCGCGCGCCGTGGTGTTCGACGGATGGCCGGTCTGACCCCCTCGGCCGAAAACTCACACAAGGGGGTCCACATGGCTGGAAATCTGACAGCCGTTTCTCTGAAAGAAGTCGGGAACCAAACCGCCGCCGCCGTCGACGAAGGGGTCGAAGCGGCGCTGGATCTGCTCGGGGATCCATTACAGGACATCGGCAAGGGCGACCGTGTCGTCATCAAGCCAAACATGTTCCAGCGAAAACCGGGTTTCCGGACAAGTCCGGAACTGCTGCTGGCACTGGCAAAGCGCGCGTCCGCGCGCGGGGCCGAAGTATTCATTGCCGAGCGCACTCAGGTACTCAAGGAGATACTCCTCGAGCACCCGGTTCACCGGTACGCTCAGGTGGTCAGTTTCGACGACCGGCCGTTACGCATTGTGCAGGTTCCCGGCGCAAGATCGTTGCGGGTACCGATCGCCGTTCCCGATATCGTCACCGAGTGTGATTTCTTCATCGGTGCCCCACAGCTGCGCACGCACTCCAGCGTGGTCTTCACCAACGCCATGAAGAACCTGGTCGGTCTGCTGCCCGGATTCACCACCCGCATCGTCCATATGGCCGGTGTCGAGGAATCCATCGTCGACCTGAACCAGCTCCGGCCACAGCACCTCGTGGTCTGCGACGCCATGACCGTCATTGAGGGCAACTACCCGATGGAGGGCAGCACCCGGGAGGTCGGCCTGATCGCGGCCTCCCGCAACGCCGTCGCGATGGACGTCACCATGGCGGCGGTCGCGGGCGTCGGGGCGTGGGAACTGGCCTATCTGCAGGACGCCGCCCAGCGTGGACTCGGTCCGATCGACCTCGCGGACATCGAGGTCAGGGGCGTCGCGGTCGACGATGTCGCGTTCACCATCGACCGCGCGCCGGTGACCCTCACCCCGCCACGGGAGGGCATCCACGTCCACGCCGACACGGCGTGCGAGGACTGCCGCCGGTGGCTGGCGGCCGCCATGCACCGGCTGCGGGACGAACTGCTGGCCTTCCCCGGGGAACTGACGATCGTTTCCGGCCCGATGGAGCGCCTCCCCGAACTGCGCGGTGCGGTGGTCCTGGTGGGCAACGCCCTCTACGAACACCGGGAAGCCGGCGTCTACCTGGAGGGCTGCCCGCCACGGGCGATCCAGACGGCCGGAATCCGCCATGCGATGGGCCATGACGTCACGGACCAGGAACGCACCCAGTTCCGGGTCCCGACCCGGCTCTCGGACGATTCCCGCCCCCTTTCCTGGCCGGCACCCGAGGAGTTGGTCTGACGTGTTGTCCATACCCGTGCTCCGCGACGGGGAGGAGCGGAGCTCCCGTGACACGCGTGTGCTGCACGGCGTGAACGGCGCTCCCCTCGCCACCGTCCATGAAGCACCCGCCCTGGTGACCAGGCTCACCGTCAAGCGCATGCGCGAAGCGCCGCGGATGACGCGGGACGAGCGCCTCGCGGTGCTCGCCGACGCGGGCCGCCGGTTCGCCGACGCCACCCTGGGCGGACAGACCCCGGAGGAGTACTGCCGTATCCAGGCACTCGTCTCCGGCGTGCCCATCAGCGTGGCCCGCCAGACCCTCGGCCGGATGCGGAACGACTGCGGGCTGCTCGGCGACGTCGTCGGGAAACAGTCCCCGGTCGGCGCCGGCCGCACTGCCCGCTGGGTGCGCCGCGGTTCCGTCTTCGGCGTCGTGGCCCCCAGCAACCACCCGGCCACCCATGGAGCCTGGCTCCAGGCCGTGGCGCTGGGGTACCGGGTCGTGGTGCGTCCTGGCACCCGTGACCCCGTCACCCCGCTGCGTCTGGTGCGGGCGCTGCTGGAGGCCGGTCTCGATCCCGGCTGGATCAGTCTGCTGCCCGGGTCCCACGCGGCCGCCGACGCTCTCGTGGACGCGGCCGACCTGGCCCTGGTCTACGGCAGCGAGGCCACGGTGGCCCGGCTGCGCGGCAACGACCGGGTGCTGGTCCGCGGTCCCGGCCGGAGCAAGATCCTCGTGGACGGCCCGGTCGACGAGGCGGTGCTCGACCATCTCGTCGCCGAGATCTCCGGGGACGGCGGAGTGCGGTGCACCAACACCACCGCCGTCCTCACCTCGGGCGACCACCGCGCCCTGGCCGAGGCGCTGGCCGAAAGACTGGCCTCGCTGCCGGCCCTTCCGGTCACCGACGACCGGGCGGTCCTCCCCGTCCGCCCCCGCAAGGAGGCGGCCGGTCTGCGGGCGGCTCTCGACCGGGCCGCACAGGGCGCCGTCGATCTGACGGAGCGGTACTACGAGGCGGCCGGCGGTCCGGTGACCCTCGTCGATGAGGACGCCGCGGCACTGCGGCCCGCGGTGATGTGCGTGGACCGGTCCGACCACCCGGGGCTGGGCACGGAACTGCCGTTCCCCTGCGTGTGGGTGGCGCCCTGGCAGCGGTCGGAGGGCATCGGCCCGCTGGACGACTCGCTGGCCCTGACCCTGCTCACCGACGACGCCGCGCTCGTCGACGAGGCCCTGGACACCCCCGGCATCCGCACGGTCCTGCACGGCAGGGTCCCGGGCTGGTACCGGGATCCGTATCTGCCGCACGACGGGTACATCGGGCAGTTCCTCAAGGAGGCACGTGGTTTCGCCGGCTCGTGAAACCAGCGGTGCCCCGACCGACCGCTCCCAGGTCATTCCGAAGATAGTGAGGTGATTGACATGTCTGCTGCCTGTCCCGACATCCCGATCGTCGTCCTTCCCGAGAACAACACGGTGCGCGGCCGCACCCGCCCCGCCGCACCGGTCGGTACCGCCCTCACCACGGCGACCGACGCGCTGATGCGCCTGCACGGCGAACTGCTCAACCCGGCGGGAGCCGGTGACGCGGTCCGCAAGGCGATGGACGCGGCGGTGGAGGAGACCGACCGGCTCGCCGTCGAGGCCATGGTCGTCCCGATGGACGCCGCGGCGCTGAAGCCGATCGTTCCCAACCACGAGTACTTCGGGGTCCGTACGGCGCCGGTCGACGACGCCCGGCTCGTCTCGGAAGTGACGACGATCATCGCGCGGACGCTGCGCGATCTGCGTGTCGCGCGGCTGGATCTGAACGATCAGGCCTACGAGGTCCACGCCATGGCCAAGATCCTGGAAGGCCTGGTGCCGCGCGACGGCGCCGCGGCGCCCTCGGGCGGGACCCCCGCCGGGGGTCAGAGCCCGTACGTTCCGGGCAACGACGAGCTGACGCGGTGGGTCATCACCCACCACTTCTACTTCGTGCTCAACCTCGCGGCGGCCGACGCCGTCTCCCGGGCGATTACCGCGCTGGCGGACGGGGACCGCGACGCGGCCTTCGACGCCCTCCAGGAGTCCATCGCCTATGTCCGCGGGTTCACCGCGGCCATGATCCACTCCGGGGACATGTCGGCTCCGTGCTACGACGCGAAGGTCCGGCCGACCATGCAGCCGCCGGCCGTGCCGGTGGCACTCACCGGCCGGACGCAGCCCGAGCACAAGGCGTTCCGGAAGGCGATGCGGAACCTCGTCAAGGTCTCCGCGCAGCCCTTCGCCGAACTGGCGGCGACCGACCCCGAACTGGCGCTCGCCCGCGACGCGCTGCTCGAGGCCGATCTGCAGGACATCGAGCGGCACATCAGCGTGACGGCCGGCCTGGTCGGTGACGACCGCTCGATCGTCCAGGGCGAGGCGTCGGCCGAGAGCGCGGTCGGCGTGCTGCGCACGATGCGGCATTCCCGGGCGGAGCTGTACCGCGATCTGATGAGGTTCGGTGACCCGGTCACCCTCATCGGGGCCTGAACGACACTGAGTTGACCGGGCGGTCCGGCCGGGGCCGTCCTCACGACGGCCCCGGCAGGACCGCCCGACCCCCGTCCCCCGGAAGGGAACAGCGTGACGAAGACCGCACAAGTCCGTGCCGAGAAACCCCCGTTCACTCTTGTGGCGACTCTGGCCGGGCTGTCCGCGCTCGGCCCGCTGTCGATCGACATGTACCTCCCGGCGCTGCCCGAGCTCGGCAAGGACCTCGGCGGCGGCGCCTCACTGATCCAGCTCACCCTCACCGCCTGTCTGGTCGGACTCGCGCTCGGCCAGGCGGTGGCCGGCCCGGCCAGCGACCTGCTGGGACGGCGCCGGCTGCTGCTCGGCGGCGTCATCGGCTACACCGTGGCGTCGCTGCTGTGCGTCATCGCGCCGAACGTCTGGTTCCTGATCGCGTTCCGGCTGCTCCAGGGCGCCTCCGGCGGCACCGCGATCGTGATCGCCCGCGCCGTGGTCCGGGACCGGAACGAAGGGGCCGCGGCGGCCCGCTTCTTCGCCAGTCTCGTCCAGGTCAGCGCGCTCGCGCCGATCGTGGCGCCGCTGGCCGGCGGGGCGCTGCTCCAGGTCATGCCCTGGCGCGGGCTGTTCGCGGTCATCACCGGGCTCGGCGCGGTGCTGGTCGTCGTCGTGTACCGCGGCATGCCCGAGACGCTGGCCCCCGAGGACCGGCGCGGCGACGGGCCGAAGGCCGTCCTCGTGACGTTCGGCAAGCTGGCCGCCGACCGGGCCTTCGCGGGCTACATGCTCACCGGCGGGCTGGCCTTCGCCGCGATGTTCACGTACATCTCCGGATCGCCGTTCGTGATCCAGGAGGTCTACGACCTGCCGCAGCTGGCGTTCGCCGGCATCTTCGCGGCGAACGGCGCGGGCATCGTCATCGCCGGCCGCGTCGGCGCCCGGCTGCTGGACCGGCACGGCTCCCGCCGGCTGCTCGGCATCGGCCTGACCATCGCCGCCGTCGGCAGTCTCACGGTGGTGAGCTCCCTGGCCGCCGGGCTCTGGACGCTGCTGCCCGGCCTGTTCCTGGTGGTCGCGCCGATCGGGCTCATCCTGCCGAACTCGATGGCCCTCGCGCTGTCCGGCCGCCCGCCGCGGATGGCGGGCACCGCCTCCGCCCTCATGGGGCTGGCCCAGTTCGCCCTCGGCGGCCTCGCCGCCCCGATGGCCGGCCTCGGCGGCTCCGACACCTCGGTCCCGATGGCCCTGGTCATCGCCGGCCTGAGCGTGTCCGCGCTCGCCGCCTTCCGGCTGACCCCGCGCCCGCCGGTGACGGCCTGAACCCATGCCCCGGTGAGCCTCGCCCATCGCCCCTACAGATCGTCCGGCAACAAGCGGAACGCGTGGTGCGGAGTCAGGGGCCGCACCGCGCGGAGATCACGGCGGTCCAGGGTGAGTACGGCATCGCTGCGGTACTCGGCGGCCAGAGCCACGTTCACCGCGTCCGCAAGCTCCAGGTCCAGGTCGGCGTAACGCCGTTGGACGGCTTGCGCCGTGTCCAGGATGCCGGTGGTGATCTGCGGCATCTGGAAGCGCGTACTGCGGACCTGCGTGAGGATGAACGCGATGATGGTGGCCCGCGCCGCGGAGCCGAACCGGGCCTTGGCCAGATGGTCGACCTCCGCGAGCACCAGCGGAGAGACGATCACCGTTCCGGCGTCGCGCAGCACGTTCTGGCAGGCGCCGGCTTCGGCTGCCTTCCGGTCGGAGGCCGCGATGATGCCGGACGTGCCGGCGATGACGATCACCGGGGGGTGGCTCCCTCGATGACCGCCGAAGCGACCTCCTCGCCGGTGGCCGTCTCACCGTTCCCGTCGAACGTGGGCCACTCGAGGGGCTCGTCCCAGATCCGGTTCGCCATGGCAGCGAGGTGGATGCCCTCGCGAATGATCTCCGCTTCGGGAATGCCACGGCGCTGGGCGGCTTCCTTGATGAGGGTGAGGTCCTCGGGGTCGGCGTAGACGTTGGTCCTCTTCATCGACATGTACCAACGCTAACACATGTACTTTCCGTCCGGCACGGAGTGTGAGCGGCTCAGCACGCGATGACGTTGACCGCCAGGGGGTCAGATCTTGATCACTCGGATACCGGGGCCGCACAACATCAGGAGATCCTCGGGGTCCGACGTCAGGACGGTCGCGGGGGCGGGCGAAGCGAGTGCGGTGGCGGCCACGATGGCGTCGAGTGCGTACTGGTGGCCGTGCAGCCCCGCCGAGGCGAGCAGTTTGCTCGCGTGGCGGGCGATGGCTTC
This sequence comes from Streptomyces sp. RKAG293, assembly GCF_023701745.1. Classification (NCBI taxonomy): domain Bacteria; kingdom Bacillati; phylum Actinomycetota; class Actinomycetes; order Kitasatosporales; family Streptomycetaceae; genus Streptomyces; species Streptomyces sp. RKAG293. The sequence continues at coordinate 6,235,126 of NZ_JAJOZB010000001.1, forward strand.
CGTGGGCGGGACGATGTTCACGCGTGACACGGCGTGGTCGAAGCGGGCCTGGTTGGTCCTCGGGTCGCGGGCTTCGACGAGCGTGACGGAACTGGTGACGACGCGGATGTCCTCGGCCTCGGCCGCGGCCAGCCATTCGGTGAGTTCCGGGGTGCGTCGTACGAGCTTGGACAGACCCTCGCAGTCCAGGACGAGGGTCCCGCTCACGCGGCGTCCGCCGAGCCGGCCGGGTTGCCGCGCAGCAGCGCGCGCTTGGCCTCGACCGCGGCCTGGTCGACCGGGCCGTGCTCGGCTTCCGCGTCCTCGATGAGCTCGCGCAGCCGGTCCCGTTCCAGCTGGCGCTGGATGAGGGCCTCGACGTACGCGGACATGCCCCGGTTGCCGGTGCGCGCTTTGAGGGCCGCGATGGTGCCTTCATGGAGCGAGACGGAGACCGGGCGGACGGGTCCTTCTCCGGGAGCCGGCGAGGTGGTCATGACGCCACATTAACAAAAGTCTTGTTATTGGGGTCGGGTGATTTTGGGCGCCACCCTGCAGACCACGGCCCATCCTTCAAGGTCGCCAATGGCCTCCCCACAGGCGCCGAGAGGCTGGCGATGGAGCCTGGGTGGCCGCTCTTCCGGCTGCCCTGAGCGGCTGTGATGGGCGTCCGGGACCGCCAGACCCTCGTTCCCGAGGGACTGGGGCTGTCGGAGGTGGAGCTCGAACAGCCTGGTCAGGTACCAATCCGCCAGGGATCTCCCAGGGACTTCTCAGGGACTTTCAGCTCTGTCACAGGGGCTTTTCAGGGACGATCCGCCGTGCAGACGGGGAAGGCCGTGACAGAGCTGAAAGAACCGAAACCACTGATCAGATGTGGTTTCTCAGCACTCGATGACGTTGACCGCCAGGCCCCCGCGCGCCGTCTCCTTGTACTTGACCTTCATGTCGGCACCGGTCTCCTTCATGGTCTTGATGACCTTGTCGAGAGACACGTGGTGCCGGCCGTCGCCGCGCATCGCCATCTTGGCGGCCGTGATGGCCTTCACCGCGGCCATGCCGTTGCGCTCGATGCACGGGATCTGGACCAGGCCGCCGACCGGGTCGCAGGTGAGGCCGAGGTTGTGCTCCATGCCGATCTCGGCCGCGTTCTCGACCTGCTCGGGGGAGCCGCCCAGCACCTCGGCGAGGGCGCCGGCCGCCATCGAGCAGGCGGAGCCGACCTCGCCCTGGCAGCCGACCTCGGCGCCGGAGATGGAGGCGTTCTCCTTGAAGAGCATGCCGATGGCGCCGGCGGCGAGCAGGAAGCGGACGACGCCCTCCTCGTCCGCGCCGGGCACGAAGTTCATGTAGTAGTGCAGAACGGCCGGGATGATGCCGGCCGCGCCGTTGGTGGGCGCGGTGACGACGCGGCCGCCCGCGGCGTTCTCCTCGTTCACGGCCATGGCGTAGAGGGTGACCCACTCCATCGCCAGAGCGGCCGGGTTGCCCTCGGCGCGCAGCTGGCGGGCCGAGTTGGCCGCGCGGCGGCGGACCTTGAGGCCGCCGGGGAGTATGCCCTCGCGGGACATGCCGCGCGAGACGCACGCCTGCATGACGCCCCAGATCTCCAGCAGCCCGGTACGGATCTCGGTCTCGCTGCGCCAGGCCTTCTCGTTCTCCAGCATCAGGGCGGCGATCGACAGGCCGGTGTCGCGGGACAGCCGCAGCAGCTCGTCGCCGGTGCGGAACGGGTGGCGCAGCACGGTGTCGTCGAGCTTGATCCGGTCCTGGCCGACCGCGTCCTCGTCGACGACGAAGCCGCCGCCGACCGAGTAGTACGTCTTCTCCAGGAGGGGCGCGCCGTCCGCGTCGTAGGCGAAGAGCGTCATGCCGTTGGCGTGGTACGGCAGCGAGCGGCGGCGGTGCAGGATCAGCTGGGACGAGGCGTCGAAGGGGATCTCGTGGGCGCCGAGCAGGTTGAGGCGGCCGCTGGTGCGGATCCGCTCCACCTCGGCGTCGGCGGTCTCGACGTCGACCGTGCGGGGCGAGTGGCCCTCCAGGCCCAGCAGGACCGCCTTCGGCGTGCCGTGGCCGTGGCCGGTGGCGCCCAGCGAGCCGAAGAGCTCGGCGCGGACGGCGGCGGTGTGGGCGAGCAGGCCCTCGTTCTTGAGCCGGTGGGCGAAGATCCCGGCGGCCCGCATGGGGCCGACGGTGTGCGAGCTGGACGGGCCGATACCGATCGAGAACAGGTCGAAGACCGAGATGGCCACGAGAAACTCCTTGGTTGCGCAGACGCCGTTGTCTGCCGGGTGGTGCGCGGGACAGGTGGTGCGGGAGACATGGTGCGGGGCACCGGCTCACCTTCCAGTGTGCGCGGTGCCCCGACCTGACGCGTACGACGGTCCGATTACAGTCCGGGGTACAGCGGGTGCTTCGCCGCCAGTGCGGAGACGCGGGCGGACAGGCTCTTGGCCAGGTCCTCGTCGAAGTCCGGCTTCAGGACCTCGGCGATGATGTCGGCGACCTCGGTGAAGTCCTCGGTGCCGAAGCCGCGGGTGGCCAGCGCCGGGGTGCCGATCCGCAGGCCCGAGGTGACCATCGGGGGACGCGGGTCGTTCGGGATGGCGTTGCGGTTGACCGTGATGCCGACCTGGTGGAGCCGGTCCTCGGCCTGCTGCCCGTCGAGTTCGCTGCTGCGCAGGTCGACCAGGACCAGGTGGACGTCGGTGCCGCCGGACAGCACCGAGACGCCGACCTCGGTCAGGTCGGGCTGGACCAGCCGGTCGGCGAGGATCTTGGCGCCTTCGAGGGTGCGGACCTGGCGGTCCTTGAACTCGTCGGTGGCCGCGGCCTTGAAGGCCACCGCCTTGGCCGCGATCACGTGCTCCAGCGGGCCGCCCTGCTGGCCGGGGAAGACCGCGGAGTTGATCTTCTTGGCGTACTCGGCCTTGGAGAGGATCACGCCACCGCGCGGGCCGCCCAGGGTCTTGTGGGTCGTGGTGGTGACCACGTCCGCGTACGGCACGGGCGAGGGGTGCAGCCCGGCCGCGACGAGGCCCGCGAAGTGGGCCATGTCGACCATCAGCAGGGCGCCGACCTCGTCCGCGATCCGGCGGAACTCGGCGAAGTCGAGCTGGCGGGGGTAGGCCGACCAGCCCGCGATGATCAGCTGCGGACGGTGCTCCCTGGCGAGGCGCTCGACCTCCTCCATGTCCACGAGGCTGGTCTTCTCGTCGACGTGGTAGGCCGCGACCTTGTAGAGCTTGCCGGAGAAGTTGATCTTCATGCCGTGGGTGAGGTGCCCACCGTGCGCCAGATCCAGGCCGAGGATGGTGTCGCCCGGCTTGATCAGCGCGAACATCGCGGCGGCGTTGGCCTGCGCGCCGGAGTGCGGCTGCACGTTAGCGGCCTCGGCGCCGAACAGCGCCTTGACCCGCTCGATGGCGAGCGTCTCGATGACGTCGACGTGCTCGCAGCCGCCGTAGTAGCGGCGGCCGGGGTAGCCCTCGGCGTACTTGTTGGTGAGGACCGAGCCCTGGGCCTCCAGGACGGCGACAGGCGCGAAGTTCTCCGACGCGATCATTTCGAGGGTGGACTGCTGACGGTGCAGCTCGGCGTCGACGGCGGCGGCGACGTCCGGGTCGAACTCATGAAGGGAGCTGTTCAGGAGCGACATGGGATCTTCCTGGTCGAGGTCGGTTTCGAGCTCCGGACCTGAGGCCCGGATCGAGGTCCGGAGGGATCAGCCGCCGGTGAAGGCGGAGTACTCCTCGGCGGAGAGCAGGTCCGAGGGCTCCTCCGTCGTCTTCACCTTGAACAGCCAGCCGCCCTCGAAGGGGGCCGAGTTGACGAGGGAGGGGTCGTCGACGACGTCCTGGTTGACGTCCGTGACCTCGCCGGTGACCGGGGAGTACAGGTCGCTGACCGACTTGGTCGACTCCAGTTCGCCGCAGGTCTCGCCGGCGGTGACGACGGCTCCGACCTCCGGGAGCTGGACGAAGACGACGTCGCCGAGCGCGTCGGCGGCGTGTGAGGTGATGCCCACGGCGGACACTCCGGCCTCAGAGGCGGAGAGCCACTCGTGCTCCTTGCTGTAGCGCAGCTGCTGGGGGTTGCTCATAACGGAATTCTCCCGGATGTGAAGGGGTGCTCGCGCAGGGGTGGGCGGGTCGGTCAGCGCTGGCGCTTGTAGAAGGGCAGCGCAACCACCTTGTGCGGCTCTTGAGCGCCACGGATGTCGACGGCCACGCCCTCGGTGCCGGGCGCGGCGTGGGCCGCGTCGACGTAGGCGATGGCGATCGGCTGTCCGAGGGTCGGGGAGGGCGCACCGGAGGTGACCTCGCCGATCACGGTGCCGTCGGCGGCGGTGACCGGGTACCCGGCGCGCGGGACCCGGCGGCCCTCGGCGACCAGCCCGACCAGCTTGCGCGGCGGCTGCTCGGCGGCCCGCTCGGCGGCGGCGGTGAGCGCGGTGCGCCCGACGAAGTCGCCCGGCTTGTCGAACTTCACGACGCGGCCGAGACCGGCGTCGAACGGCGTGGTGGCGGTGGTCAGCTCATGCCCGTAGAGCGGCATGCCGGCCTCCAGGCGCAGCGTGTCGCGGCAGGACAGGCCGCACGGGATGAGGCCGACGCCGGCGCCCGCCTCGGTGATCGCCTTCCACAGCGCCTCGGCGTGCTCGGGGGCCACGAACAGCTCGAAGCCGTCCTCGCCGGTGTAGCCGGTACGGGCGATCAGCGCGGGGACGCCCGCGACGGTGCCGGGCAGGCCCGCGTAGTACTTGAGCCCGTCCAGGTCCGCGTCGGTGAGGCCCTTCATGATGCCGGGGGACTCGGGGCCCTGGACGGCGATCAGCGCGTACGCGTCACGGTCGTCGCGGACCGTGGCGTCGAACGCCGCGGCGCGCTCGGTGACGGCGTCCAGGACGACCTGGGCGTTGCCGGCGTTCGCGACGACCATGTACTCGTCCTCGCCGAGGCGGTAGACGATCAGGTCGTCCACGATCCCGCCGTCCGCGGCGCAGATCATCGTGTAGCGGGCCCGGCCGACCGCGAGGGCCGAGATGTGGCCGACGAGCGCGTGGTCCAGCGCTTCGCCCGCCTGCGGGCCGGTGACGGTGATCTCGCCCATGTGCGAGAGGTCGAACAGCCCGGCGCGGGTGCGGACGGCGGTGTGCTCGTCACGCTCGCTGGCGTAGCGCAGCGGCATGTCCCAGCCGGCGAAGTCGGTCATCGTCGCGCCGAGCGCACGATGCAGGGCGTCGAGCGCGGTACGGCGCGGGGCGTCGGTGGGCGGCTGGCTCATCAGTCGGGCTCCCGGTGCAGGCGTGGCGAGACTCTCATGGCAATGACAAAGAATGACGAAACCCCGAAGGAAGGGGCCTCCCCATCTGTCATCGGAACCTGAGAGGTTCACCGCGGCCTGGTGGGGCCCCGGCTTGCACCTTGGGTGGGCCGGACCGTGAACGGGCCCGACCGCTTTTCAGATGTGCCTCGCCCGCGCGGTGACTGTGCCTGAGAGATTCATGGGAGGACTTGCTCCTTCGGCGCCCTGCTCATGATGGCAGGGACTCTCCCGCGCGGCCTCGAACGGCCAGTATGCAAGTTGTGGCGCTCATCATTGCATGCGGCGGAAGCCACCGGGCCTCTGGGGAAACCCTTTGCTTGCCATTACCCTCTCTTTACTGACAGTGGCCGGGTTCCACCGGGGTCCGGTCGAGGCCGAGGCCGGCAGGCCGGCCTGGGGGAGGCGGGGGCTGTGCAGGGGGACGAGCGGTGGGCCGGGACGACGCTGCGCTACCCGGCGGGGGACGTGCTGGTCGTGTCGGGACTGCCGGGCAGCGGCAAGAGCACGCTCATGCGGCGCGCGGTCGACGAGCGGGACGGCGCGGGGGATACCTCCGACGGAGCGGTCCGCCGGATCGACTCGCAGGACGTACGGGTGCACTGGGAGGCGCTGATGCCGGCCCTGCTGCCGTACGCGGCGTACCGCCCGCTGGTGCGGCTCGACCACTACGCGAGGCTGCGCCGGGCGCTGCGCACCGGCGCCAGCCTCGTCGTGCACGACTGCGGCTCGCTGGCCTGGGTACGGCGCTGGCTCGCCAGGGACGCCCGGCGCCGCGGCCGGGGGCTGCACCTGCTGGTGCTGGACGTTCCGGAGGACGCGGCCCGCGCCGGCCAGCTCGCGCGCGGGCGGATGGTGTCCGGGTACGCCATGGCCCGGCACCGCAGGGCCGCCCGGCGGCTGGTGGCGCTGGCCGGGCCCGGCGGACGGCCGGACGGCTGTGTCTCCGCGCTGCTCCTGGACCGGCCCGCGGCGGGCGATGTGCGGCGGATAGTCTTCGGCGGCGGCCGGGCCGGATCCGAGGCGTCCCCGGTGGCCGTTACAGCGGATCAGGGCAGTTGCCAACCCGGTAACCGCTAGGGTTCCGGCAGGGCGGCAGGCGTCGGGAACGGCGGTCGCCGGCCGCACGCAGCAGACATTGCAGGCTCTAAACCCGCGAGGCACAGCGCAGTGAACACGCAGCTTCCGCCTCCCCCAGCCACCGCTGGGGGTGCCCACGGCCCGGCCGGCGCATGGCCGGCCAACGAACTCGAAGCCGTCCTCGCCGCGAGCGTCGGCACCCCGGGCGCGAACGCCCGGCTCCTCGAAGTGCTCGGCCGCTCCCAGCTGTGGGTGCCGCTGCCCAACGGCGGCGGGCCCGGCAGCCGGGACCTGGACCTGCCGTCCTTCGAGATCGACGGCACCCTCTACATACCGGTGTTCAGTTCCGAGCAGCAGTTCCTGCGGGCCGCCCAGGGGATGGCCTGCACGGTCGCACCGGCCCGCGAGTTCGCCCGCGGGCTGCCCCCGGAGGTCGGCATCGCCGTCAATCCGGGCGGGACGGCCGGGATCCCGCTGCCGCCCCCCGCCGTCCAGGACCTCTGCCGGTCCGACCGCGACCCGCGGGCGGCGTCCGGCGGCCGCGTCCGGCTGTGGGAGCCCGAGCCGGACGACGAGCCGGTCGACTTCCTCGCCGCCGCCGCGGGCGAGTTCGCGGTCACCCCGGTGGTGCTCTCCGCACGGCGCGCGCTGGCCAGCGTCGAGGGCGCGGCGCCGCAGCTGTTCGTCGGCGTCGAGCTGGACCGCTGGCAGGAGGAGGACCGGGCGGCCGCGATGGACGCGCTGGGCCGTGCGCTCGGCGCCGTACCGCTGCCGCTGCCGGTGCAGCTGGTATTGCTGGACATCGCCCAGGACCCCGTCGGCGACTGGATGCTGGAGCGGGTCCTGCCCTTCTTCGGACGGGACTGAGCCCGTGCGCTGTCTGCGGGGGCGCACAACCTGGTTTGATGGCGGGCGGTGCACAGGCGTGCGCCGGACCCGGTGACACCGGTGACGGAGAGAAGGGGCGGACCCACGTGATCGCGGGCGCGCAGGGCGGTGCGGCGGCAGCCGGCCACGTCGAGCAGATGCTTCGGCAGGTGGCGCCCGGACGATTCGACGCCTACGAGGATCTGCTCGTGTCACTGGCCGGCGGCCAGGTCTGGATGCTGCTGTGGCACGGCGCACCCGGATCGCCCGACGCCCAGTACGGGAACATGGAGATCGACGGCTACGGCTACGCGCCGGCCGTCACCTCCCCCCAGGAGCTCGCCACCAGCGGCTGGAACCGGGCCCATGAGCTCGTCCAGGGCCGCGACATCGCCACCGCGCTGTTCCCCGAGCGCTGGGGGCTGTGGCTGAATCCGCACGCCCCCGGCGGCGGCGTCGGCATCCCCTGGCTCGATCTGCGCCGGATCGCCACCGGCCTCGAACGGCTGCCCGCAGGACCGCTGCAGATCGGCGAGCCGGCCCTGCAGATCCCGCAGTTCTACGCCCTGCTCTCGCAGCACGCCCACCGGACGCCGGCCGTACGGTCGCTGCGCCGCGCCTGGGTGCAGCCCGCGCTGGGCGAGCCGTATCTCGCGATCGGCCTGGACATGTACGACTCCTCGCCGCAGGCGGTGGAAGCGGTACGGCTGATGATGCAGCAGTCGATCAGCGGAGTGCCGGACGGGCTGGCCGTCTCCACGGTCGCCATGGCGGACGAGTACGACCCCGTCGCGATGTGGATGCGGATGAACGGCCAGCCCTTCTTCGACCGTGAGGCGCACGCCGCCTCGGGCCCGGCCCCCGCGGCCGCCTGGGGCTGGCCGCAGCAGGGCTGGCCACAGGGCCAGGCGCCCCGCTAGGGCGCGCCCGGCCGGGGAGACGGGGCCGGTCGACGGGGTTCGCTACGCGCCGGTGAGTGCCGCGCCGATGAGGCCGAGCGGCGGGCTGCCGAGGTCCAGCAGCGCGCCGTGGAAGCGTTCCAGCGAGAAGCCGGACCCCCAGTCGCGGCGGGCCCGTTCGCGCAGCCGCATGATCTCCAGCTTGCCCCAGGTGTAGCGCCCGTAGGCGGCGTCGAAGGTACCGCGGCGGGCCTCGGAGGCGGCGCCGGCGCGGGCCAGATGGGCATCGCGCATGAACAGCTCGGTGGCCTCGTCGACCGTCATCGCGCCGGTGTGCAGACCGATCGCGCAGGACAGCCGGGTGACCCGCACCAGCGCCTCCAGGGCCACCCCGATGGCGAACCGCGGGTCGCGGGCCCGGAAGCCCTCTTCGAGGCAGACTTCCTCGACGTAGTGCGCCCAGCCCTCGCAGAAGGACAGCGAGTGCAGGACCCGCCGGACGGGCGTGGGCGCGCGGCGCAGTGAGCGCCCGTGCGCGAAGTGGCCGGGGGAGACCTCGTGGACGGTGATCGAGGGGAGGCTGGTGCGGCTGAACACGGTCAGCCACTCCTCGCGCTCGGCCTCCGGCCAGTCCGGCTCCGGCGGGGTGACGTGGTACCAGGATGCGGCGTCGGGCTCGCCGGGCGCGGCCCAGGACATCATCGCCATCGCCCAGCGGCGGGAGGGCGGCGCGGGGCCGACCAGGCAGTCGCCGTCCAGATGCGGCACCAGCCGCTTGGCCCGGGTGAACTCGATGACCTCCTCGGTCAGCCGGGCGGCCTCCGGGATGACGCCGTCGGCCGCCGGGTGGTCGGCGAGGAGCTCCGCGATCAGCTCGTCGACGTCGCGGTTCGGGTCGAGCGCGCGACAGGACTCGGTCAGCAGCTCCGTCAGCCGGTCCCGTTCGCGGGCCGCCTCGTCCGCCAGCGCCGTCAGGTCGACGGGCAGGCCCTCCTGACTGCCCATCAGGGCGGCCAGCGCGGGGCCGCCGAGCCGCGGGTCGGGATCGCCGGTCTTCGCGGCCCGGGCCACGTGCGCCACCAGCCGCTCGTGCGCGGGGAGCGCCGCGGCGGCCTCGGGGCCCTGGTCCGGGTGGAGCCCCGCGGCCAGGCCGCGTACGGCGCCGAGGAGCGCACCCGCGACCGGCGCGCTCACCCGGTCGAGCGAGCTGATCGCGGCGTCCACGGCCTCCGGCCACTGCGCCAGGTGCTTGAGCCGGGCGGCGGCCCGCTCCTGCCGCGGGGCGTACTCGCGGTCGTAGGAGGCCAGTTCCAGGTTGGACAGGTGCGGGTACGGGTCGCGGCGGTGCAGCTCCAGCTCGCCGTACTGGACCTTCAGCGACTCCTCGAAGACGGACAGGTGCGCGTCGTCATGGCGCTCGCGCGCGCCGTGCGGGGCCGGGCGCCCGCGCCGCGCGTGCGCGAGGGCGGACAGTCCGCGCCGGACGCCGGCGGGTGACAAATCCTGCACCCGCCCGTCGTACTCGTGCAGACCGGCCATTTCCCGGACAGTGGGGATCATCAGGTCGCACACCGCATGCAGCCGATCATTCATGTGCCGACGTTACATCCGGCGCGGGCCCATAACGGACGATGATTCACCAGATCACAGTTGCGCATCCATTCGTTGTGAAGTCTGGCGGGTGATCGCGGACTGGATGAAGACTCTCGCCGCAAGGGGCTCGCGGCCCCGGCGAACACCTGCTCCGCCTGCACCAACAGCACCGCCTGCACCGCCTGTTTTCCCTGCAATTGAGCATGGCACAGCACCAGCAGCACGACTGATGAGTGAAGAGTAAAGCCGCTACAGCGGCGGGCGCGCGCCGGTTATCCGCCGGCGAGAGGGGTCAGTTTCACCATGACCGCACCGATCGAGACCACTGCTTCACAGGCCGGGGCGCAGCCCGAAGCCATTCTCAGTGGGGTCAAGAAGAGTCAGATCGAGGGACGTTCCCTCGGCCAGATCGCCTGGCTGCGCTTCCGGCGCGACAAGGTGGCCGTGGCCGGCGGCATCGTCGTGATCCTCCTGGTGCTGCTGGCCGTGCTGGCGAAGCCGATCGAGTCGATCTTCGGCCTGGACCCGAACGCGTTCCATCAGGACCTCGTGGACCCGGTGCTCCTCGCACCCAAGGGCGCCTGGGGCGGCATGAGTTGGGAACACCCGCTCGGGGTCGATCCACAGTTCGGCCGCGATCTGCTGGCCCGGGTGATCGAGGGATCATGGGTGTCGCTGCTCGTGGCGACCGGCGCGACGATCCTGTCCAACGTCATCGGTACGGTGCTCGGCGTCATCGCGGGCTACTACGGCGGCTGGGTCGACAGCCTGATCAGCCGGATGATGGACACCTTCCTGGCCTTTCCGCTGCTGCTCTTCGCGATCTCCATTTCGGCTTCGCTGCAGGACGGCGCGTTCGGACTGGACGGACTTCCGCTCCGCATCTGCGTACTGATCTTCGTCATCGGATTCTTCAACTGGCCCTACATGGGCCGAATTGTGCGCGGGCAGACCCTCAGCCTGCGTGAACGTGAGTTCGTGGAAGCCGCCCGCAGCCTGGGTGCCCGCGGTCCGTTCATTCTTTTCCGTGAGCTGCTCCCCAACCTTGTGGCGCCGATCCTCGTGTATTCGACGCTGCTGATTCCGACCAACATCATTTTCGAGGCCGCACTGAGCTTCCTCGGGGTCGGAATCGCCCCGCCGCAATCGTCCTGGGGCGGCATGCTCACCAGCGCGATCGATCTCTACGAGGCCGATCCGCAATACATGATCGTGCCCGGCCTGGCGATCTTCGTCACGGTCCTGGCATTCAACCTGCTGGGCGACGGGCTGCGCGACGCCCTCGATCCCCGCAGCAAGTGATCCCGCGGCGCGACCTTCCGCGCGCGGCTGTGTATCTCCACCGAACGAGGGGGCTTTCCTCGGCATGAACAGCAGAAAAGCGACAGCGGTGCTGGCGCTTGCCACGGCTCTGGCCTTGGGAGCGTCCGCTTGCAGCAGCAGCGACAAGACCACCGACAAGGGAACGGGGACGAGCGCGGGTACCGACGCGGCTCTGACCCAGGTCGTCAACAAGAGTGACAAGGCCGGTGGGACGGTCTCGTACGAGCACTCCGACGTGCCCGACTCGCTCGACCCGGGGAACACGTACTACGGCTGGGTGCAGAACTTCTCCCGGCTGTACGGCCGCACGCTGGTCACCTTCAAGCCCGCCGCGGGCGCCGAGGGCCTGCAGATCGTCCCCGACCTCGCCACCGGTCTCGGCAAGGCCAGCGCCGACGCCAAGACCTGGACCTACACGCTGCGCAAGGGCGTGAAGTACGAGGACGGCACGGCGGTCACCTCCAAGGACGTCAAGTACGCGATCGAGCGCAGCAACTTCGCGCCCGAGGCGCTGTCCAACGGCCCGACGTACTTCAAGGCGTACCTGGTCGGCGGCGACGCGTACAAGGGTCCGTACAAGGACAAGAACCCGAACGGGCTCGCGTCCATCGAGACCCCGGACGACTCGACGATCGTCTTCCACCTGAGCAAGCCCTTCGCGGACTTCGACTACCTGGCGACGTTCTCGCAGACCGCGCCCGTGCCCGCGGCCAAGGACACCGGCGCCCAGTACGTGAAGCACATCATGTCGACGGGCCCGTACAAGTTCGAGTCCTACGACGACGGCAAGAGCGCCGTCCTGGTGCGCAACCCGCAGTGGACCAAGGAGAACGACCCGCTGCGTCCCGCGCTCCCGGACAAGATCACGATGAAGTTCAAGGTGAACGGCGTCACGATCGACAAGGACCTGCTGGCCGGCGCCATCACGGTCGACGCGGCCGGCGCGGGCGTGCAGCCCGCGAGCCAGCCGTCGGTACTGAGCGCGGCGAACAAGAAGAACACGGACAACTCCTACGCGGGAGCCACGTCCTACGTGGCGCTCAACGTGAACGTGAAGCCGTTCGACAACCCGGACTGCCGCAAGGCGGTCCAGTGGGCGATCGACAAGACCTCGGTGCAGACCGCCGCGGGCGGCAACGTGAAGGGTGACGTCGCCACGACGCTGCTGCCGCCGTCGGTCAACGGCTACAGCAAGTTCGACCTGTACCCGACCCCGGGCAACAAGGGCGACGCCACGAAGGCCAAGGCCGCGCTGACCGCCTGCGGCCAGCCCGGCGGCTTCACCACCAACCTGTCGGCGCGTTCCGACCGGGCCTCCGAGATGGCGGCGGCGACGGCGATCCAGAACTCGCTGAAGGCCGTGGGCATCACGGTCAACATCAAGAGCTTCCCGGCCGGCAAGTACTTCTCCAACTTCGCGGGTGTCCCGGACTACGTCCACTCGCACGGCCTCGGCATGATGATGATGGCCTGGGGCGCCGACTGGCCGACCGGCTACGGCTTCCTCGACCAGATCATCGACGGCACCGCCATCAAGCCCTCGGGCGGCAACAACCTGATGGAGCTGAACGACCCGGCGATCAACAAGGCGCTCTCGGACGCCATCGCCACCACGGACAACGCGGCCCGCACCAAGGCATGGGGCGACATCGACAAGCTGACCATGGAGAACGCTTCCGTGGTGCCGCTGCTGTACCGCAAGAACCTGCTCTACCGGCCGCCGTCCGCGACCAACGTCACGGTCACGCAGGCCTATCTGGGCATGTACGACTACCTGCTGATCAGCTCCTCCAAGTAATCGGAAGGCAGGTGAAGGCATCGGTGTCCGCCGGGCCGGGTGACCCCCGGCCCGGCGGACCCGGCGCCGCACGGCTGTGACTGCGTACATCATTCGACGCGTGATCGCCGCTTTGCTGCTGCTGCTGGTCGTCAGCGCGGTCACATTCGCGATCTTCTTCCTTCTGCCGCGCCTCGGCGGGCAAACCACCACCCAGTTGGCCACCCAGTACGTCGGCAAGGACGCCAACCCCGAGAGCATCGCGGCGGTCAAGCGAAACCTCGGCTTCGACCTGCCGCTGTACGAGCAGTACTGGCACTTCATCAAGGCCATCGCCGTCGGGGCGAACTACAAGTTCGGCCCGGACGCGTCGGTCTGCCACGCGCCCTGCTTCGGCTACTCCTTCAAGAGCCACATCGAGGTGTGGCCCGAGCTGAAGTCCCGGATTCCGGTCACGCTGTCGCTGGCCATCGGTGCCGCCGTGATCTGGGTCGTTTCCGGGGTGGCGATCGGTGTGCTGTCGGCGCTCAAGCGCGGCTCGGTCTTCGACCGGTTGTCGATGGGTGTCGCGCTGGCCGGCGTCTCGCTGCCGACCTTCTTCACCGGAATGCTCGCGCTGGGCTTCTTCCAGTACAACTGGCACATCTGGGACAACGTCCAGTTCGTGCCCATCTCCGATGATCCGTTCCAGTGGGCCTGGAACCTGGTCCTGCCCTGGTGCAGCCTGGCCTTCCTCTACTCCGCCCTCTACGCGCGGCTCACCCGCGCCGGGATGCTGGAGACGATGGGCGAGGACTACATCCGCACCGCGCGGGCCAAGGGGCTGCGGGAGAGCAGGGTCGTCGCCAAACACGGGCTGCGGGCCGCGCTCACCCCGATCGTCACGATCTTCGGCATGGACTTCGGCCTGCTGATCGGCGGTGCCGTCATCACCGAGAACGTCTTCTCCTTCAAGGGGATCGGCGCCTACGCCGTCGACGGGATCAGGGACAACGACCTGCCCATCGTGCTCGGCGTGACCATGGTCGCGGCCTTCTTCATCATCATGTGCAGTCTCCTGGTGGACCTGCTGTACGCCGCTATCGACCCCAGGGTGAGGTACTCGTGAGCACCGCCGGCAGCGATCCGCTGCGGAAGGACAGCGACCGCGACCCGTTGCGCAAGGAGGACGGGCCGGCCTCCGGCCCGGGGGCCACGGTCGGCGAGCCGGTGCTCACCGCCCGGCCGGACACGGCGGAGGCCTTCCTGGCGGTACGCGATCTGAAGATCCACTTCGATACCGACGACGGTCTCGTCCGGTCGGTCGACGGGATCAGCTTCGATCTCCAGCGCGGCCGGACGCTCGGCATCGTCGGGGAGTCCGGCTCCGGCAAGTCCGTGACCTCGCTGGGCATCATGGGCCTGCACCGCACCGCCAAGGCCAGGATCTCCGGCGAGGTGTGGCTGGACGGCGAGGAGCTGATCGGCGCCGACCCCGACCGGGTCCGGCGGCTGCGCGGCATGAAGATGGCGATGATCTTCCAGGACCCGCTGTCGGCGATGCACCCCTACTACACGGTGGGCGCGCAGATCGTCGAGGCCTGCCGGGTGCACCAGGACGTCAGCAAGCAGGTCGCCCGCAAACGGGCGATCGAGATGCTGGACCGGGTCGGCATCCCCGAGCCGCACCAGCGCATCGCCGACTATCCGCACCAGTTCTCCGGCGGTATGCGCCAGCGCGCGATGATCGCGATGGCGCTGGTCAACAACCCGGAACTGCTGATCGCCGACGAGCCGACGACCGCCCTGGACGTCACCGTCCAGGCGCAGATCCTGGACCTGATCCGGGACCTGCAGAAGGAGTTCGGCTCCGCCGTCATCATGATCACGCACGACCTGGGCGTGGTGGCGGAGCTCGCCGACGACCTGCTGGTGATGTACGCCGGCCGGTGCGTCGAGCGCGGTACGGCCGAGAAGGTCTTCACCGAACCGCAGCACCCGTACACCTGGGGCCTGCTGGGCTCCATGCCGCGCATGGACCGCGAGCGGACCGAACGGCTCAACCCGGTCAAGGGCGCCCCGCCCAGCCTGATCAACGTGCCGTCCGGCTGTGCCTTCCACCCGCGCTGCCCGTACGCCGGGCTCAACGGCGGTTCCAGCGAAACGATCGTGCCGGAGCTGCGGGAGACCGCGGCCGGGCACTGGTCGGCCTGCCACCTCGGCGAGCAGGACCGGGACCGGATCTGGACCGAAGAGATTGCGCCCAAGCTGTGAAGGACCAGGCCGTGCCTCAAGAAGACGTGAAGATCCCCCAGCAGTCCACCGCGGGGGCGGAGCCCCTGCTCAGGGTCACCGGCCTGGTCAAGCACTTCCCGATCACCAAGGGAATGCTGCGCCGGCAGGTCGGCGCGGTGCAGGCGGTCGACGGGATCGACCTCCAGGTGGCGGCGGGCCAGACGCTCGGCGTGGTGGGGGAGTCGGGCTGCGGCAAGTCCACCATGGGCCGGCTGATCACCCGGCTGCTCGAACCCACCGGCGGGAAGATCGAGTTCCAGGGCCGTGACATCACCCATCTGAGCGTGGGGGAGATGCGACCGCTGCGCCGCGATGTGCAGATGATCTTCCAGGACCCCTACTCCTCGCTCAATCCGCGGCACACCATCGGCACCATCGTCGGAGCGCCGTTCAAGCTCCAGAAGGTGGCGACGGAGTCGGGCGTGAAGAAGGAGGTGCAGAACCTCCTGGAGCTGGTCGGCCTCAACCCCGAGCACTACAACCGCTATCCGCACGAGTTCTCCGGCGGGCAGCGGCAGCGCATCGGGATCGCGCGGGCGCTCGCCCTCAAGCCGAAGCTGGTCGTCGCGGACGAGCCGGTCTCGGCGCTGGACGTCTCCATCCAGGCGCAGGTGGTCAACCTGCTGGACGACCTGCAGAACGAGCTCGGGCTGACGTACGTGATCATCGCGCACGACCTGTCCGTCATCCGGCACGTCTCGGACCGGATCGCGGTGATGTACCTCGGCAAGGTGGTCGAGGTCGCGGACCGCGAGGCGCTCTACGCGCAGCCGATGCACCCCTACACCAACGCGCTGCTGTCCGCGGTGCCGGTGCCGGACCCGAAGCGGCGTACCTCCCGGCAGCGGATCCTGCTGACCGGCGATGTGCCGTCGCCGATCAACCCGCCGTCCGGCTGCCGCTTCCACACCCGGTGCTGGAAGGCGACCGAGGTGTGCTCCACGCAGGAGCCGCCGCTGATCGCCCTGGCCACGGGACACGAGGTGGCGTGCCACCACCCGGAGAACGCCCCGGCGGTCGGTAATCAGCCAACTGACCTTTAGTGCATGACCACTTAGCGAAAAGTCATGGTCATGACGAGGGGGGAGGGTGCAGAGTCGGCGCGTCACTGTTCGCGTCCGAAGGGCAGACCCCCATGGCACCCTCCCGTCCGGCCCGACTCCTCGGCACCGCACTCGCTGTCCTCAGCGTGTCGGCCTGTCTGATCTCCGGCGCGCCCGCGTCGGCCGCCTCGCACGGCCCCAAGCCCGGCGCCCCCGGCATCGGGGACCCGTACTTCCCCCAACTCGGCAACGGCGGCTACGACGTCGGGCACTACGGGCTGGACGTCTCCTACGACCCGGCCAGTGACCGGCTCGACGGCCGGGCGGCCGTCACCGCCCGCGCCAACCAGAACCTCTCCTCCTTCGACCTCGACCTGCAGCAGCTCACCGTCACCTCGGTCAGCGTGGACGGCAAGCCGGCGCGGTTCACCCGCAGCGGCGACGAGATCGTCATCACCCCGCGGCACGCGCTGCGCAAGGGGCAGGAGTTCACCACCACCGTCGTCTACGGCGGAGTGCCGGAGCCGCTGACCGGCCCCATCGTCTTCGGGTCCAACTACGGCTGGATGAAGACCACCGACGGCGTCTTCGTCGCCTGCGAGCCGAACGCCGCCTCGACCTGGTTCCCCGGCAGCGACCACCCGGCCGACAAGGCCACCTTCGACATCCGGATCAGCGCCCCCAAGGGCCTCAAGGGCGTCTCCAACGGCGTGCTGACCTCCCAGTACGACAAGGGCTCGCGCACCGTCTCCACCTGGCGCGAGTCCCGGCCGATGGCCACCTACCTCGCGACGGCCACCATCGGGAAGTTCGACGTCAAGACCGGGACCACGCCGGGCGGCATACCGATCTACGTCGCCACCGACCCGGTCCTCGCCAACGGCCCGGTGGACGTCTACGCGGTCACCGCGGAAGCCACCGACTACTGGTCGCAGGTCTTCGGCCGCTACCCCTTCGAGGAGACCGGCGCGATCGTCGACGACATGCCGGAGGCCGGGTTCTCGCTGGAGGTGCAGTCCAAGCCCGCCTACTCCGCCGTCCGCAGCGAGTCCACGATCGTCCATGAACTGGCCCACCAGTGGTTCGGCGACTCGGTCAGCGTCGAGCAGTGGAAGGACATCTGGCTCAACGAGGGCTTCGCGACCTACGCCCAGTGGCTGTGGACCGAGCACCGGGGCACCCGCTCCGCCCACGACGCGTTCCTCGCCGCGTACAACGGGCGCCCCGCCACGGCAGCCTTCTGGCAGATCGACGTCGCCGACCCGCAGCGCGACACGATGTTCGCCGACGCCGTCTACACCCGCGGCGCGATGACGCTCGAGATGCTGCGCGAGAAGATCGGCGACGCCGCCTTCTTCAAGCTCCTCAAGACCTGGACCTCGCAGCACCGCTACGGCAACGCGAACACGGCCCAGTTCATCGCGCTCGCCGAGAAGGTGTCGGGACAGCAGCTGGACGACCTGTTCGGCACCTGGCTCTCCACGAAGGGCAAGCCGGCTCTGACGTAAGAGACCATATGGCGTGATCTCGGAACTCATCTCTCCCTCCGTCCAGCACACGCTCGACATCGTCGGCATCTTCGTCTTCGCGATCTCGGGCGCGCTGGCCGCCGTCCGCAAGAACTACGACGTGTTCGGCATGGCCGTGCTCGCCGAGGTGACCGCGCTGGGCGGGGGGATCTTCCGGGACCTGATGATCGGCGCGGTGCCGCCCGCCGCCTTCAGCGACCTCGGCTACTTCAGCACCCCGCTCTTCGCCACGGCGCTGGTGTTCTTCCTGCACCCCGAGGTCGAGCGGATCAACACCACCGTGAACGTCTTCGACGCCGCCGGCCTCGGCCTCTTCTGCGTGGCCGGCACCGTCAAGGCGCACGACTACGGCCTCGGCCTGGTCCCGTCCGCCGCCCTGGGGCTGGCCACGGCGGCGGGCGGCGGGGTGCTGCGCGATCTGCTCGCCAACGAGGTGCCGTCGCTGCTCCGCTGGGACCGCGACCTGTACGCGGTCCCCGCCATGGTCGGCTCGATCATGGCGGCACTGCTGATCAAGTTCGACGCGCTCACCGGGTTCACCAGCGGCGCCGCGGTCGTCAGCGCCTTCGTGCTGCGGCTGTGCGCCATGTACTTCGGCTGGCGCGCGCCCCGCGCCTGGCACCGCAGGAGCAGGGCGACCAGCGAGGAGGAGGCGCGGCAGGCGCTGTAGGCCGGCGCCCGTCCTGGCTACCGTCCCAGCGCCGCACCGCCGTTGATGTGCAGGATCTGGCCGGTGACGTACGCCGCCCCGGGGGAGGCCAGATACCGGATGGCCGCCGCGATCTCGCTGGGCGCGCCGGGCTGGCCGGTCAGGGTCTGGGAGACCCGCGACGCGACGAAGTCGGGCGTCGCCCGGTCGCCGAAGAACTCGGTGTCGCCGACGAAGCCCGGTGCCACCGCGTTGGCCGTCACCCCGTCGGTGCCCAGCCGCTGCGCCAGCTCGAAGGTGTAGGCGTGCAGGGCCGCCTTGGCGCCGCCGTAGGAGCCGGGGCCGCGCAGCGCGGCGATCGACGACAGGTGCACGATGCGCCCGCCGGGCCGCCGGATCTGCGGCAGCAGCGCCTCGGTGAGCAGGACCGCGGTGAGCACGTTGGCCTCGAAGTTCCTGCGGTAGCCGGCCGCGATCCCCTCCAGCGTTCCGTCCGAGGACGAGGCGACGTTGCCGCCCGCGTTGGTGACGATCACGTCGACCGGGCCGTCGCCCTCGACGAACCGCGCCGCGTCCCGTACCTGCTCCGGATCGCTGAGGTCGGCGGCGGTCCAGCTGACCAGCCCGTCGCCGTGGGTGGCGTTGAGCTTGTCCGCCGTCTCCCGCAGCAGCTCCGCGCGCCGGCCGATGATGACGACCCGGTCGCCGTCGGCCGCGAACGCCTCGGCGGTCGCGAGCCCGATGCCGGTGCCCCCGCCGGACACCACTACCCGTCGTCCCACTGTGCACCCCGTCATGTATATGAACGCCATTCATGTCCTTGGTTGGAAACTAGGGAGCGGGCCCATCTGTGTCAAGGGTGTTGCGGCCGGTCGAAAGAGGGCGGCGGAGCTGGACAAGACGGCGCTACTGGCGGGTAACATTCGCCCCATGGCATATGCGGCAGCTCAGGCGACCATCGGGGACAGCGAATTCGACCGGGACACGGCGGTCGTCCCGCGACCCGGCGAGCCCGGCGTCTACGACGCCGACCTCTCGGCGGGCTGGACCATCATCCAGGCCGTCAACGGCGGCTACCTGCTCGGCGTGATCGGCCGCGCCCTCCAACAGGCGCTGCCGCACCCCGACCCCTTCACCGTCACCGCGCACTACCTCACCGCCTCCCAGCCCGGCCCGGCGACGATCCGCACCGAGACCGTCCGCGCCGGCCGCACCCTGTCCACCGGCCAGGCGTCGCTCTTCCAGACCGACGCGGAGGGCCGCGAGGTCGAGCGGATGCGGGTCATGGCGGCCTACGGCGACCTCGACGCACTGCCGGACGACGTGCGCACCACCGCCGCCGTGCCGCCGGTACCGCCCTACGAGGAGTGCTTCGGCGCCGACGCGGCGCCCGCGGGCGGCGGCGCCATCGCCGGCTCGACCGCCATCATCCAGCGCCTCGACCTGCGGCTCGATCCCGCCACCGCCGGCTGGGCCGTCGGCGCCCCCTCCGGCAAGGGCGACATGCGCGGCTGGCTCGGCCTCGCCGACGGCCGCGACCACGACCCGCTCTCGCTGCTGCTCACCGTCGACGCCCTGCCGCCGACCGCCTTCGACCTCGGCATCAAGGGCTGGGTCCCGACCGTCGAGCTGACGGTGCACATCCGCTGCCGCCCCGCGCCGGGTCCGCTGCGCGTCTCCATCACCACCCGCAACCTGGCCGGCGGCTTCCTGGAGGAGGACGCCCAGGTCTGGGACAGCGAGGACCGGCTGGTCGCGCAGTCCCGCCAGCTCGCGCGGGCCCTTCTGTCCTGACAGTCGACCGGGTCTGTCCCGACAGCCGACCGGGCGACCGTAGAATCGGCGTCATCATGGCCTACCTCGACCACGCCGCCACCACGCCGATGCTGCCGGAAGCGGTGCGGACGATGACCGCGCACCTCACGGTCACCGGCAACGCCTCCTCGCTGCACGCACCCGGGCGGCGGGCCCGGAGAACCGTCGAGGAGTCCCGGGAATCGCTCGCCGAGGCACTCGGCGCCCGCCCCAGTGAGATCGTCTTCACCAGCGGCGGAACCGAGTCCGACAACCTCGCCGTCAAGGGCCTGTACTGGGCGCGCCGGGCCGAGGACCCGCGCCGGGTACGGGTGCTGGCCAGCCCCGTCGAGCACCACGCCGTCCTGGACGCCGTCGACTGGCTCGTCGAGCACGAGGGCGCGCGCGTCGAGTGGCTGCCGGTCGACGCGTACGGCCGGGTGCACGCCGACGCGCTGCGCGAGGCGATCGAACGCGACCCCGGGACGGTCTCCCTCGCGACCGTGATGTGGGCCAACAACGAGGTCGGCACGATCATGCCGGTCCGCGAGCTGGCCGCGGTCGCCCACGAGCACGGGGTCCCGCTGCACGCGGACGCGGTCCAGGCGTTCGGCCAGATCGAGGTCGACTTCGCGGCCTCCGGCCTCGACGCCATGACCGTGACCGGCCACAAGATCGGCGGCCCCTACGGCGTCGGCGCGCTCGTCCTGCGCCGCGAGCACACGCCCGTCCCGCTGCTGCACGGCGGCGGCCAGGAGCGCAGCCGCTCCGGCACCCTCGACATCCCCGCGATCGCCGCCTTCGCGACGGCCGGCACGCTCGCCGCCGAGCGGCGCGAGCAGTTCGCCCACGGGGTCGGCGCGCTGCGCGACGACCTGGTGGCGAAGGTCCGCGCCGCCGTCCCGGAGGCCGTGCTCAACGGCGACCCGGCGCCGGCTGGCCGGCTGCCGGCCAACGCGCACTTCACGTTCCCCGGCTGCGAGGGCGACTCGCTGCTCCTCCTCCTCGACGCCCAGGGCATCGCCTGCTCCACCGGCTCCGCCTGCACGGCCGGCGTCGCCCAGCCCAGCCACGTCCTCATCGCGATGGGCCAGCCCGCCGACCGGGCCCGCGGCTCCCTCCGCTTCTCCCTCGGCCACACCACCACCCAGCCCGAGATCGACGCCCTGGCCGCGGCGATCGGACCAGTGGTGGACCGCGCCCGCAAGGCCGGCCTGAGCTGACGTCCGGCGGACGGCGCAGGGACTGACGGGCCGGGCCCAGCCACAGCAGCCCGCCCGGCGTTTGAGGGCGCCCGCCGCAGGCGCGGGACACCGATCGGCTCGGGGACGGCCTCAGCCACCACCAGCCCGCCCGGCGTTTGAGGGCGCCCTACCGGACCCGGCGGGTAATCCCGTCGAACCGCGCCGGAGGCGCAACGTACTCTGGAGGGGTTATGACTGACTCCCCCCGCGACGCTCGTCGCCTGCGCGTCCTGGCCGCCATGAGCGGCGGCGTCGACTCCGCGGTCGCCGCGGCCCGCGCCGCCGAGGCTGGCCACGACGTCACCGGTGTCCATCTGGCCCTCTCGGCGAACCCGAAGTCCTTCAGGACCGGCGCCCGCGGCTGCTGCACGGTCGAGGACTCCCGTGACGCCCGGCGCGCGGCCGACGTCATCGGCATCCCGTTCTACGTGTGGGACCTGGCGGACCGCTTCCGTGAGGACGTCGTCGACGACTTCGTCGCGGAGTACGCGGCCGGCCGCACGCCCAACCCCTGCCTGCGCTGCAACGAGAAGATCAAGTTCGCGGCGCTGCTGGACAAGGCGATCGCGCTGGGCTTCGACGCCGTCTGCACCGGCCACTACGCGACCGTCGTGATCAACGACGACGGCACCCGTGAACTGCACCGCGCCTCGGACGCCGCGAAGGACCAGAGCTATGTGCTCGGCGTGCTCGACGAGCGCCAGCTCGCGCACGCGATGTTCCCGCTCGGGGACACCCTCACCACCAAGGGCGAGATCCGCGCCGAGGCCGAGCGCCGCGACCTGGCCGTCGCGAAGAAGCCGGACAGCCACGACATCTGCTTCATCGCCGACGGCGACACCCAGGGCTTCCTCGCGAAGCACCTCGGCAGCGCCGAGGGCGAGATCCTGGACGAGGACGGCACCAGTCTCGGCACCCACAGCGGAGCGTTCGGCTTCACCATCGGGCAGCGCAAGGGGCTGCGCATCGGCACCCCCGCCGACGACGGCAAGCCGCGCTATGTCCTCGACATCTCGCCGGTGAACAACACCGTCACCGTCGGCCCGGTCGAGGCGCTGGACGTCACCGCGCTCACCGCCGTCAAGCCCCGCTGGTGCGGCACCCCGCCCACCGGCCGCGCCACGTACACCGCGCAGCTGCGCGCCCACGGCGAGGACGTACCCGTCACCGCCGAGCTGGTCGACGGCGAGCTGCTGGTGGAGTTCGACGGCGAGCCGGTCCGCGGCATCGCCCCGGGGCAGGCCGTGGTGCTGTACGACGGCACCCGCGTCGTGGGCTCCGCGACCATCGCCACCACGCAGCGGGCCCGCGCGGGCGCCGGTGCCGGCTCCCACGGTCAGGTCTAGGACCGGCCGCGCCGCCTCGTAGGGTGGCGGGCATGAACATCTGTGTCTTCATGTCCGCCGCCGATCTCGACGAGCGCTACACCGTCCCGGCCCGCGAGTTCGCCACGCTGATCGGCCGCGGCGGCCACACCCTGGTGTGGGGCGGCTCGGAGTCGGGCCTCATGAAGGTGGTGGCGGACGGCGTGCAGGAGGCGGGCGGCCGGCTGGTCGGCGTGTCCGTGGAGTTCCTGCACACCAAGGCGCGCGAGAACGCCGACGAGATGCTGATCACCGCGAACCTCGCGGAGCGGAAGGCGCAGCTGCTGCTGCGGTCGGACGCGATCGTCATCATGGTCGGCGGTACGGGCACTCTCGACGAGGCCACCGAGATCCTCGAGCTGAAGAAGCACGGCCTGCACACCAAGCCGGTCGTGCTGTTGAACGCGGCGGGGTTCTACGACGGCCTCAAACTGCAGTTCCAGCGGATGGACGCCGAAGGCTTCCTGCCGCTGCCCCTGAGCGACCTGGTCTTCTTCGCCGAGGACGGCGCCGAGGCCATGGCATACCTGGAGGAGAACGCGTGAGCACGCATCTGATCACTGGCGCCGGTTCCGGCATCGGCGCCGCTGTCGCCCAGCGGCTGCTGGACCGCGGCGACGAGGTGCTGCTCCTGGCGCGGGACGCCGGCCGGGCCAAGGAGCTGGCGTCGCGTTTCGCCGGCGCCCGCACCCTCGTCGGCGACCTCGCGGAACCGGCCCGGCTGTCGTGGGCCTTCGCCCACCAGCCGATGCCGGACCGGCTCGACTCGCTGCTGCACATCGCGGGCATCGTCGAGCTCGGCGGGATCGGCGAACTCACCGCGAAGGTCTGGCAGCAGACCCTCGCCGTCAACCTGATCGCCCCGGCCGAACTGACCCGGCTGCTCCTGCCCCAGCTGCGGATGTCCCAGGGCCATGTGGTCTTCGTGAACTCCGGCGCCGGCCTCAACGCGCACGCGAACTGGGGGGTGTACGCGGCGAGCAAGCACGGCCTGAAGGCGGTGGCGGACGCGCTGCGGCAGGAGGAGCACGGGAACGGGGTGCGGGTGACGAGCGTGTACCCGGGCCGCACGGCGACCCCGATGCAGGAGAAGGTGCACCACCAGGAGGGCACGGAGTACGACGCCTCGCGCTGGATCGACCCGGAGTCGGTGGCCACCGCGATCCTCGCGGGGATCGATCTGCCGCGCGACGCCGAGATCAACGACCTGACGATTCGCCCGGGTCGCTGACCCGCAGCCCTGCGCCGTGGGAATCCGCGGGCGGCCCGTCTCGTACGCTTCGTGCGTGAGTACGGATGCGAAGTTCACGCTGCCCGCCGGTGCCGCTACCGGCGTCGGGTCGATGCCCGGAGGTGATGCGCGGGAGGCCGCGCGGACCGCTACCGGGGCGGTGGAGGCGCTGCCGTTCCTGCCGGAGCTGCCCGCGCGGGGGCCCGGGGCGGACATGATCGGGCGCTCGCTCGGGATGCTGGTCGACCTGTACGCCCGGGTGGAGCCCAGCGGATGGCGGTTCGGGGACCGGCCGGGGCGGGACAGCCGGCGGGCGGTGGCCTGGCTGGGCGAGGACCTGGACGCCCTGGAGGAGTTCACCCAGGGGTTCCAGGGTCCGCTGAAGGTGCAGGCCGTCGGGCCGTGGACGCTGTCCGCTTCGGTGGAGCGGCCCAACGGCGAGGCCGCCCTCGGCGACCCCGGCGCCGTCCGGGACCTGGCCGGATCGCTCACCGAGGGGCTGCGGCTGCACCTGGCCGACCTGCGCCGCCGCGTGCCCGGTGCCGAGCTGGTGCTGCAGCTGGACGAGCCGTCGCTGACCGCCGTGCTGCGCGGGCACGTGCGGACGGCGAGCGGCTACCGGACGTACCGGGTGGTGGACCGGCAGGTGGCCGAGGACATGATCCGCGATCTGGTCGAGGCCGTGGACGTACCGGTGGTCGTCCACTCCTGCGCGCCGGACGTCCCGTTCCGGATGCTGCGGCGGGCCGGCGTCTCGGGCATCTCGTTCGATTTCGCGTTGCTGACGGAGAGTGACTGGGACGCGTTCGGTGAGGCGGTCGAGGGCGGTACGGCGCTGTTCGCCGGTGTCGTGCCCGGCACGGACACCGGATTGTCAGACCCTGCCGGTAGCGTGAGTGGTGTTCGGGCGCTGTGGCGCAGGCTGGGGCTGGATCCGGGGGCGTTGGGCACCTCCCTGGCCGTCACCCCTTCCTGCGGTCTGGCGGGGGCCTCGCCGGCCTATGCCCGTGCCGCTCTGGTGCACTGTGCCAAGGCGGCGCGATCGCTCGTCGACAACCCTGAGTGAGGAAGGACAGGACCGCCGTGGAGATTCCTGCCGAAGTGCGCGAAGAGCACGCTCAGTTGGCCGAGCAGGTCGAGGAGCACCGCTTCCGCTACTACGTCAACGACGCGCCGGTCGTCAGCGACGCCGAGTTCGACCGGCTGCTGCGGCGGCTGGAGGCGATCGAGGACGAGCACCCCGGCCTGCGCACTCCGGACTCCCCCACGCAGAAGGTGGCGGGGGCGTACCAGACGGATTTCACCTCGGTCGTGCACCGCGAGCGGCTGCTGTCGCTGGACAACGCGTTCGACGACGAGGAGCTGTCCGGCTGGGCGGACCGCGTCGCCGCCGAGCTGGCGGGCATCCCGTACCACTTCCTGTGCGAGCTGAAGGTGGACGGCCTCGCCGTCAACCTCACCTATGAGCACGGGCGGCTGACCCGCGCCGCGACCCGCGGCGACGGCCGCACCGGCGAGGACATCACGCCGAACGTCCGCACCATCTCCGACATCCCTGACCGGCTCTCCGGGAGCCGGATCCCGGAGCTCGTGGAGATCCGCGGCGAGGTGTACTTCCCCGGCGAGGAGTTCGAGGCGCTCAACGCGCGGCTGGTGGAGGCCGGCGACAAGCCGTTCGCCAACCCGCGCAACGCCGCGGCCGGCAGCCTGCGGCAGAAGGACCCCCGGGTCACCGCCACCCGGCCGCTGCACATGGTGGTGCACGGCATCGGCGCCCGCGAGGGCTTCGACATCGACTGCCAGTCGCACGCCTACGAGTTGCTGCACGAATGGGGTCTGCCCACCGCGACGCACAACAAGGTCGTCGGCTCCCTCGACGAGGTGCGGGAGTTCATCGCCTACTTCGGCGAGCACCGGCACGACGCGGTGGAGCACGAGATCGACGGCGTCGTCGTCAAGGTGGACGAGATCCCGCTGCAGGGCCGGCTCGGGTCGACGTCCCGGGCGCCGCGCTGGGCGATCGCGTGGAAGTACGCGCCCGAGGAGGTCAACACCAAGCTCCTGGACATCCGGGTGGGCGTCGGCCGCACCGGCCGGGTCACTCCGTACGCGGTCGTGGAGCCGGTCACCGTCGCCGGCTCCGAGGTCGAGTTCGCGACCCTGCACAACCAGGAGGTCGTCAAGGCCAAGGGCGTCTTCATCGGCGACACCGTGGTGCTCCGCAAGGCCGGCGACGTCATTCCGGAGATCCTCGGCCCGGTCGTCGATCTCCGGGACGGCAGCGAGCGCGAGTTCGTGATGCCGGCCGAGTGCCCGGACTGCGGTACGGCGCTGCAGCCGATGAAGGAGGGGGACATCGATCTGCGGTGTCCCAACGCCCGCTACTGCCCTGCGCAGTTGCGTGAGCGGATCTTCTACCTGGTGGGCCGCAAGTGCCTCGACATCGAGAACTTCGGGTACGTGGCGTCCACCGCGCTCACCCAGCCGCTGGAGCCTTCCGAGCCACCGCTCAAGGACGAGGGCGATCTGTTCGACATGAACATCGAGCAGTTGCTGCCGATCCGGTCGTACGTCCTGGACCAGGACACCGGTCTGCCCAAGCGGGACGCGAAGACCGGTGACGAGAAGATCGTCACCTTCTTCGCCAACCAGCAGGGCGAGCCGAAGAAGAACGCGCTGGCCATGCTGGAGAACATCGCCGCGGCGAAGGACCGGCCGCTGGCGCGGATCATCACCGGGCTGTCGATCCGGCATGTCGGCCCCGTCGCCGCCGAGGCGCTGGCCAGGGAGTTCCGGGACCTGGACCGGATCAGGGACGCCGAGGAAGCCGAGCTGGCCGCGGTGGACGGGGTCGGGGGGACGATCGCCGCCTCGGTCAAGCAGTGGTTCGCCGAGGACTGGCATCTGGAGATCATCGAGAAGTGGCGTGCCGCCGGGGTGAAGTTCACCGAGGAGGGCTCGGACGAGGGCCCGCGGCCGCTCGAAGGACTCACCGCCGTCGTGACCGGCACGCTCGCCGGCCACACGAGGGACGGCGCGAAGGAGGCGCTGACCTCGCTCGGGGCGAAGGTCACCGGGTCGGTCTCCAAGAAGACGGACTTCGTGGTGGTGGGGGAGAACCCCGGCTCGAAGTACGACAAGGCCGTCCAGCTGAAGGTCCCCATCCTCGACGAGCCGGGCTTCGCGGTGCTGCTGACGGAGGGGCCGGAGGCCGCCCGGGAGGCCGCGGTCAACCCGGCCGGATAACCGGGCGCCAATCACCCGTTCGGCCTATATCCGAACGTTCCGGGTGCGGGGATCCCATTCGGGCAACCACGCTCGATCGGTGCCCGAGGCAGCCTTCTGCGGCCTACTGTTGAGAGGCGCGCCGGAAGGGCATGAACCTTCCAGCAGCCTTTGCGGGTTTCCGCTGCGGGCACGGCGCGGTGGACCCGGGTGTCGCACCAGGCTGTGAGAGGGACAGGAATGGAACCGACGGAGGGCGCCGGACCGGCGCAGCGGCTGCGTTGGCCGGCCGCGCCGGTACTGCCCCCGGCGGTTTTACGCATCGCGGTGGTGGCGGTCGCGGGACTCGCACTGGCGGCCGGCGTTCTGAGCACCGTCCATGAGGGCCGGGCGCTCTTCCCCGGCGGCACCGTCGGCTGGGCGTTCGCCGTCCTGACCGGCATCATCGTCGGCCACCTCGTGGCGATGGGCCGCGACCGCTGGTGGGGCGGCACCGGCTCCGGCGCGGCCCTCACCCTGGCGATGCTGCTGCTCTACGGCTGGGTGCCGTCGGTGCTGGTCAGCCTGGCCGTCGTGGTGCTGGTCGGCGCCGCCCGCCGGCACCGCTGGCGGCAGGCGCTGCTGCACGGCGCCGTGGACATACTGGGCGTCGGCACCGCCTCGCTGACCCTGGCCTGCTTCGGTGTGCACCCCTCGGTGGCCACGCCCTGGCACCCCGAGGACTGGGGCCTGGCGGCCGGTCCGGCGATCGTCGTCACCGCTCTGGCCTATCTGACCGCCACGCGTGCGCTGCTCTGGTACGCGGTCGCCCCGCGCGGCGGCGGTCTGCCGACGGTGGCCCGCACCGCGCTGATGCGCCAGGGGATGGTGGGCGTCGCCCTGCTGGGGCTCTCCCCGCTGATCCTGGTCGTCGGCTGCGACATGCCCGTCCTGCTGCCGCTGTTCGCCGTCCCGCTCATCGCCCTGGACTCGACGCTGTGGATCGCGCACGCCCGCGCCGAGGAGCAGCTGCGCGACCCGCTGACCGGGCTGCCCAACCGGCAGTGGCTGCTGGAACGCGCCTGGACCGCGCTGGACGACGCGGAGCGCAAGGGCGAACGCACCGCGCTGATCCTCATCGACCTCGACAAGTTCCGGTCGGTCAACGACACCCTCGGACACCTGGCCGGCGACCGGCTGCTGCTCCAGGTCGCCGACCGGCTGCGGCTCGCGCTGCCCCGCGGCGCCGAGGCGGCCCGGCTGGGCGGCGACGAGTTCGCGGTCCTGCTGCCCTGCTGCGACTCCCCGACCCGCGCCCAGCGCATCGCCCGCGCCCTGGTGGCGGCCCTCGGCTCACCGCTGAGTCTCGACGGGCTGACCCTGGTGCTGGAGGCCAGCGCCGGCGTCGCGGTCTTCCCGGACCACGCGGTGGACGCCGAAGGGCTGCTGCGCCGCGCGGACGTGGCGATGTACCAGGCCAAGCGCGACCGCAGCGGCGTCGAGGTCTACGAGGCGACCCGGGACGGCAACACCCCGGACCGGCTGGGCCTGTTGGGCGATCTGCGCCGGGCGCTGGACTCGGGCGACGTCGAGCTGCACTACCAGCCGAAGGTCTGCTTCGACGGGAAGATCGCCGGCCTGGAGGCGCTGGTGCGCTGGGAGCACCCGCAGCGCGGCCGGGTCAATCCCGAGGAGTTCATCGCCATGGCGGAGACCTCCGGGCTGATGCCCCAGCTGACGGAGTACGTGCTGGAGACGGCGCTGGGCCAGGTCGCCCGCTGGCGCAAGATGGGCCTGGACGTACCGGTCGCGGTGAACGTCTCGCCGCGCGATGTGCACAGCCCCGGCTTCGCCGGTGCGGTCGCCGCGCGGCTCGCCCGGCACGGCGTCCCGCCCGGCTCACTGCAACTGGAGATAACCGAACACGTCCTGCTGGAGGACCCGCAGCGGGCCGCCGACACCATGGCCGGGCTGACCGGGCACGGCGTGAAGATGTCGCTCGACGACTTCGGCACCGGCTACTCCTCCCTGGTCCACCTGCGCAAACTGCCGGTCAGCGAGCTGAAGATCGACCGCTCGTTCGTGGCCCGGCTGGTCCTCGACAACGAGGACGCCGAAATCGTCCGCTGCACCGTCGACCTCGCGCACTCGCTCGGGCTGCTCGTCGTCGCCGAGGGCGTGGAGGACGACGAGACCTGGGAGCGGCTGCGGGACCTGGGCTGCGACGCCGTACAGGGCTGGCTGGTCGCCGCCGCGATGCCGCCCGACGAGGCGACCGCCTGGCTGCGCGCCCGCGGTGAGCACGGCTGGCGGCGCCCCAACGCGCTGGAGCGTGAGCCGGAGCCGGAGCACGCACCGGTGGCGGACGCGGACCAGCCGTCCGGGCAGGCCGTGCCGTAGGACGGGCCGGTTCCCGGCACGCTGTGGGCCGCACCGGCGGCCCGCGGGCCCAACCGTTTCGTCGCCAGGGGGTCCGCCCCCATAGGATTGGCCGCGAAACCATCGAACTCACCCCCAGAGGATCGCTGCATGCCTGGCATCACACGCGAGGAGGTCGCCCACCTCGGCCGGCTGTCGCGTCTTGAGCTGAAGGACGAAGAGCTCGACCACTTCGCCGAGCAGCTCGACGTGATCATCGGCGCGGTCGCCCGCGTATCCGAGGTGGCCGGCGAGGACGTACCCCCGACCTCCCACGCGCTGCCGCTGACCAATGTCATGCGCCCGGACGTGGTCCGGCCGTCGCTGACCGCGGCCGAGGCGCTCTCCGGCGCCCCGGCGCAGGAGCAGCAGCGCTTCAAGGTGCCGCAGATCCTGGGGGAGGACTAATCACCATGACTGACCTGACCAGGCTCACCGCGGCCGAGACCGCCGACGTCGTCGCCACCGGCAAGGCCTCCGCCGTCGAGGTCGCCCAAGCGCACCTCGACCGCATCGGCGCCGTCGACGAGAAGGTGCACGCCTTCCTGCACGTCGACACCGAGGGCGCGCTCGGCGCCGCCCGCGCCGTCGACGAGCGGCGCGCCAAGGGCGAGAAGCTCGGCCCGCTGGCCGGCGTCCCGCTCGCGCTGAAGGACATCTTCACCACGAAGGGGATCCCGACCACCGTCGGCTCGAAGATCCTCGAAGGC
Organism: Streptomyces sp. RKAG293; assembly: GCF_023701745.1. NCBI lineage: Bacteria > Bacillati > Actinomycetota > Actinomycetes > Kitasatosporales > Streptomycetaceae > Streptomyces > Streptomyces sp. RKAG293. Next base: position 6,265,429 of record NZ_JAJOZB010000001.1, read on the forward strand.
TGGATCCCGCCCTACGACGCGACGGTGACCAAGCGCCTCAAGGACGCGGGCATCGTCATCCTCGGCAAGACCAACATGGACGAATTCGCCATGGGGTCCTCGACCGAGAACAGCGCCTACGGCCCGACCGGCAACCCGTGGGACCTCACCCGGATCCCCGGCGGCTCCGGCGGCGGCTCGTCCGCGGCGCTCGCCAGCTACCAGGCGCCGCTCGCGATCGGCACCGACACCGGTGGCTCGATCCGCCAGCCCGCGGCCGTCACCGGCACGGTCGGCGTCAAGCCGACCTACGGCGGCGTCTCCCGCTACGGCATGGTCGCCTTCTCGTCCTCCCTCGACCAGGGCGGGCCCTGCGCCCGTACGGTCCTGGACGCGGCGCTGCTGCACGAGGCGATCGCCGGTCACGACCCGCTGGACTCGACGTCCATCGACGCACCGGTCCCGGCCGTCGTCGAGGCGGCCCGCAACGGCAACGTCAAGGGCATGCGGATCGGCGTCGTCAAGGAGTTCGGCGGCGAGGGCTACCAGGCCGGCGTCATGCAGCGGTTCAACGAGTCCGTGGAGCTGCTGCGCGAGCTGGGCGCCGAGATCGTGGAGATCTCCTGCCCCTCGTTCAAGCTGGCGCTGCCCGCGTACTACCTGATCGCGCCGTCCGAGGCCTCGTCCAACCTGGCCCGCTTCGACGCCATGCGCTACGGCCTGCGGGTCGGCGACGACGGCACGAAGTCCGCCGAGGAGGTCACCGCGCTCACCCGCGAGGCCGGCTTCGGCGACGAGGTCAAGCGCCGCATCATCCTCGGCACGTACGCGCTCAGCTCCGGCTACTACGACGCGTACTACGGCTCGGCGCAGAAGGTCCGCACGCTGATCTCGCGCGACTTCGAGGCCGCCTTCGGCACGGTGGACGTGCTGATCTCGCCGACCACCCCGACCACCGCGTTCCCCATCGGTGAGCGCGTGGACGACCCAATGGCGATGTACCTCGCCGACCTGTGCACCATCCCGTCCAACCTGGCAGGCAACGCGGCGATGTCCGTCCCGTGCGGCCTGGCTCCCGAGGACGGGCTCCCGGTCGGGCTGCAGATCATCGCCCCGGCCATGGCCGACGACCGGCTCTACCGGGTCGGTGCCGCGGTCGAGGCCGCGTTCACCGGACGATGGGGTCACCCGCTGCTCGAGGAGGCACCCGCGCTGTGAGCACCCTGAAGAAGGCCAAGGGCTTCAAGAAGAGCAAGCTCGGCCTGTACATCTCGATCGGCACCACGCTCTTCGGCGCCGTGAGCACCATCAAGCAGGCACGCAACGCTCAGGGCGAGCACGACCGGCTGATGCTGGCCGACGCCGTGATCAGCGCCGCCGCCATCGCCACCGGCCTGGCCCTGCTCGTCCGCGAGCTGCGCAGCCTCGCCGACGACGACGTCCTGGCGGACTGAGAGGTATAGGAATGACCGTCACGGACCTGGAGTCCTACGAGGACGCCCTGTCGGTGTACGACCCGGTGATGGGCCTTGAGGTCCACGTCGAGCTCGGCACCAAGACCAAGATGTTCTGCGGCTGCTCGACCACCCTCGGCGCCGACCCCAACTCCCAGACCTGCCCGACCTGTCTGGGCCTGCCCGGCTCGCTCCCGGTCGTCAACGCGATCGGCATCGAGTCGGCCATCAAGATCGGTCTCGCGCTGAACTGCGAGATCGCGACCTGGTGCCGCTTCGCGCGGAAGAACTACTTCTACCCGGACATGCCGAAGAACTTCCAGACCTCGCAGTACGACGAGCCGATCGCCTTCAACGGCTATCTGGACGTCGCGCTGGAGGACGGCGAGGTCTTCCGGGTCGAGATCGAGCGCGCCCACATGGAGGAGGACACCGGCAAGTCCCTCCACGTCGGCGGCGCGACGGGCCGTATCCACGGCGCCTCGCACTCGCTGCTCGACTACAACCGGGCCGGCATCCCGCTCATCGAGATCGTCACCAAGCCGATCGAGGGAGCGGGGGCGCGCGCTCCCGAGGTCGCCAAGGCGTACGTCGCCGAGCTGCGCGAGCTGATCAAGGCGCTGGACGTCTCCGAGGCGCGCATGGAGCAGGGCCAGATGCGCTGCGACGTGAACCTGTCGCTGCGCCCGCACGGCCGCGAGAAGTTCGGCACCCGCTCGGAGACGAAGAACGTCAACTCGCTCCGTTCGGTGGAGCGCGCGGCGCGCTACGAGATCATGCGGCACGCGGCGGTGCTCAACTCCGGCGGCACGATCGTGCAGGAGACCCGGCACTTCCACGAGGAGGACGGCTCCACGACGGCCGGCCGCATCAAGGACAACGCCGAGGACTACCGGTACTTCCCGGAGCCCGACCTCGTCCCGATCGCCCCGGCCCGCGACTGGGTCGAGGAGCTGCGCGCCGGACTTCCCGAGCTGCCGCGGGTGCGGCGGGACCGGCTGAAGACCGAGTGGGGCATCTCCGACCACGAGATGCAGTCGGCGCTCAACGCGGGCGCGATCGATCTGATCACGGCGACGATCGACGAGGGCGCCCCGGCCGACCAGGCCCGTAAGTGGTGGATGGGCGAGCTGGCCCGTGCCTCGAACGAGACCGGCAAGGAGCTGGCCGACCTCGGTATCTCGCCGGCCCAGGTCGCGCGGGTGACGGCGCTGGTCGCCGAGGGCTCGCTCAACGACAAGCTGGCCCGCCAGGTCATCGAGGGTGTCCTCGCGGGCGAGGGCGGTCCCGACGAGGTCGTGGAGAAGCGCGGTCTCAAGGTCGTCTCGGACGAGGGCGCGCTCGGCGCGGCCGTGGACGAGGCGATCGCGGCCAACGCCGCCGTCGCCGACAAGATCCGCGGCGGCAACCTCGCGGCGGCCGGCGCCCTGATCGGTGCGGTCATGAAGCTGACCCGCGGCCAGGCCGACGCCAAGCGCGTCCGGGAGCTCGTCCTGGAGAAGCTCGGGGTTCAGGGCTGACCCGAGGGGTCGAAGACACGTTCGAACGGTGAAAAGGCGGCCCCCGGTGGGGGCCGCCTTTTCCCTGTGAGGAAGCGCACGAAACCACCAAAGGATCTCTTTTCGCTGCAAGAGTGACAGCCGCACCTGAAGTGTTCTTTGAGGGCTATTCCCTGAAAGATCCACCCGAGATACCCAGGGAAGCAGGGAATGGCCGCACTCGCCCGGTGGTGTCTCCGCCGTCGTCTCTCCGTCGTTCTGCTGTGGATCGTCGCGCTCGCCGGCCTCACCGCCGGCGCCGCCCTCGCCGGTTCCGCCTACTCGAACGACTACGAGATACCGGGCACCGAGTCCGGCCGGGCGACCGCCCTGCTGGAGCAGGCCTTCCCGCACCAGGCCGGCGACTCGGACACCATCGTCTGGCACACCGGCGGCACCGGCAGCGTCCGCGCCGACGGCGTCGAACAGCGGATGACCAGGACCCTCGACCGGATCGCGAAACTCCCCGGCGTCGCCTCGGTGACCAACCCGTACAACCCCGAGGGCGCCGGACACATCAGCCATGACGGCAGGACCGCCTACGCCGACGTCACCTTCGACAGCGCCGCCGACGACATCGGCGCGGGCCAGGCCAAGGCCGTCGTGGACACCGCGAAGGCCGCCGAGGGCGACGGACTGCGGGTCGAGCTGGGCGGCACCGCCGTCGCGGCCACCGAGAGCGGCAGCGCCCACCTCAGCGAACTGATCGGGATCGGCGTCGCCGCCCTGGTGCTGCTGCTGGCCTTCGGCTCCTTCGCCGCCATGTGCCTGCCGATCGCGACCGCACTGATGGGCGTCGGCACCGCCTACATGGGCATCGAGCTGCTCGGCCATGTGATGACCGTGGCCGACTTCGCGCCGATGCTCGGCATGCTCATCGGCCTCGGCGTGGGCATCGACTACGCGCTGTTCATCGTCACCCGGCACCGCAGAGGTCTCAAACGCGGCCTGTCGGTGCGCGACGCGGCCGAGCAGGCCGTCAGCACCACCGGCCGCGCGGTGGTCTTCGCGGGCGGCACGGTCTGTGTGGCGCTGCTCGGCATGCTCATCCTGCGGCTCAGCTTCCTCAACGGGGTCGCCGTCGCGGCTGCGCTCACCGTCGTTCTGACGGTGGCCGCCTCGGTCACCCTGCTGCCCGCCCTGCTGTCGATGATCGGCATGAAGGCGCTCAGCCGCCGGGAACGGCGCCGGCTGACCGAGCACGGCCCGCAGCCCGAGGTGCCCACCGGGCTCGCCGCCCGCTGGTCCGCCTTCGTGGAACGGCACCCCAAACTGCTCGGCAGTCTGGCCGCGGCCGTGATGCTCGTCCTCGCGCTGCCCACCCTCTCGCTGCACCTCGGCACCTCCGACCAGGGCAACAATCCGGCCGCCAGCACCACCCGGCAGGCCTACGAGCTGCTCGCGGACGGCTTCGGCCCCGGCACCAACGGGCCGCTGACCCTCGTCGCGGACATCCAGGGCGCCGACGCCCGGCTCGCCCTCGACCAGCTGCCGCAGACCCTGCGCGACACCCCGGGCGTCGCGTCGGTGACCCCCGCGACCGTCAGCGGCGACACCGGCGTGATCACCGTCGTCCCGGCCACCGCACCGCAGTCCCGGGACACCTCGGAGCTGGTGAACCGGCTGCGCGACGACGTGCTGCCGCAGGCCGAGGACCGCTCCTCGCTCCAGGTGTACGTGGGCGGTCCCACCGCGAGCTACGACGACTTCGCCTCCGTCATCATCGGCAAGCTGCCGCTGTTCATCGGGGCGGTCGTCGGCCTCGGCTGTCTGCTGCTGCTCCTGGCGTTCCGGTCCATCGGCATCCCGCTGAAGGCGGCGGCGATGAACGTGGCCGCGGTCGCGTCGTCCTTCGGGATCGTCGTCGCGATCTTCCAGTGGGGCTGGGGGAGCGAGTTCCTGGGCCTGGGGGCGGCCGGCCCGATCGAGCCGTTCCTGCCGGTGATCATGGTCTCGGTGCTCTTCGGACTGTCGATGGACTACCAGGTCTTCCTGGTGAGCCGGATGTACGAGGAGTGGCTGGAGACCAAGGACAACCGGCGGGCGGTACGGGTCGGGCTCGCCGAGACCAGCCGGGTGATCAACTCGGCCGCGGTGATCATGATCGCGGTCTTCCTGGCCTTCGTGCTCAGCGGCGACCGGGTCATCGCGATGTTCGGCATCGGCCTCGCGGCGGCCGTCGCGCTGGACGCGTTCATCCTGCGCACCCTGCTGGTGCCGGCGCTCATGCACCTGCTCGGCGGCGCCAACTGGTGGCTGCCGGCGTGGCTGGACCGCCGGCTCCCGAGGATCAGCATCGAACCGCCGGCGGCCCCGGCCCCCACCCCCGTCCAGCTGCCCGGACCCCGGGCAGCCGAACGGGAGCCGACGCCTACTGCTTGAGCGTCGGACTGGCGAGCACTCCCACACCGCACACATCGGTGTCGTTCTGCTTCCACTCGATCCGCAGTCGCAGCGCGCCGCTCACATCCATGGTCACCGGCTTCGCCACACCGAGCAGGAGCTGCTGGAACGAGACCCGCTTGCCGTCCGCGGTGAAGGTGAACGTGACCGGACCGTTCTTTCCGTAGTCGTCGAGCCCCACGACGGTCGACATGGACTTCCACGCGCGGCCCAGGTAGTACTCGGCGTAGCCGCCTGAGCAGCCCTTGGTGCGCAGCACGTCCGTGTACACCTTGGCGTCGATGGTGGCCGTGCCGGTCTCCAGGCTGTCGTTCTCATCGACGGCCGTGGAGGCGGTCAGGGAGTCCGTGGAGCCCGGCGACACCGCGGTCGGACCCGTCGGGTCGCCCGAGGAGGACACGCCGTCGGACGGCGTCGCGTCCGTGGTCTCCGGCGTGGTGGGCGGGGTCGTGGTCTGCGGCGGCGAACTGCTCTGCTGCTGTGCGCTGGTGCTGTTCTTCGCGGCGGCCGTGTCGCCGTCCTTCTTGTCGTCGCCCATGAACTTGACGGCGACCAGCGCCCCGGACGCCATCAGCACGACGGCGAGGACCGCGGCCAGGATCAGCGGGCCCTTCTTGCCACGCTTGGGCGGCAGCGGGGTCGCCGCCGTCGCGGGACCGGAACCGGAACCGGAACCGGAACCGGGACCTGGGCCTGGGCCTGGGCCCCGCGGAGGCGGCTGCTGGTGGAACGCGGCCACCGGCGCCTCCACCTGCTCCGGGGTTTGCGTCGGGGTCGGTGCCGGTGGCTGTGGCTGTGCTCCGAGCACCACCGTGGGCCTGGTGTCCGTCACCGGGTCCTCCTCCGGCGGCGCCGGGATGTACGAGGGCGGCGGCGTGTGCACCGGCGGTGCGTGGACCGGCATGGGGACGGGGGCCGGCCGGTCCGGAAGCGGCGGTACGGCCGGCGCCTGGTCGGGCGGCGGCGGGGCGGCGTCCGCGACCGGGACCGCGTCCTTGGGTCCCGAGGTGCGCGGAGTGCGCGTCGTCGAGATCACCGCCGGGCGCAGCTCACGCACCCACGCCGACAGCGACTCCGGCCGGTTCCCCGGATCCGTCGCGAAGACCGCCGCGATCCGCGCCGCCCGCTCCGGCTCAAGACCGGCCAGCTCGGGCAGCGCCAGCAGCGCGGCCCTGATCTGCTCCGGCATGGTGGCCGGCGACTCCCCGCTGAGCAGGAAGTACGCGAGGGCGCCGAAGGCGTAGCGGTCGGTCGCGGCGCTGCGCTTGCCCTCGAAGACCTCCGGCGCGGCGAACCCGGGGGTGAACCACACCTCGGCGGTCTGATGGTCCGCGGTCAGCTTGCTCAGACCGAAGTCGACCAGGGTGGCCTGGCCGTTGGCGTCGATCATGACGTTGCCGGGGGAGAGGTCGCCGTGCACCACCGAGCGGCCGGAGGGAGTGGCGGAGCCCGTGTGCAGCCAGTCCAGGACGTCGGCGAGCTGTTCCAGACAGCGCACGGCCTCGCGGCGTTCTGCGGGGGTGTCCAGGGCGCGCTCGGCGCGCCAGTCACGCAGGTCGAGGCCGTCCACATGGTTCATGACCAGGTACAGGGCGCGGCCCGCCGCCTCCGGGGCGGCCTCACCCGTACGGTGCGCGGACGGACCCTCGAAGTGCTCGCGGATGCCGACCACACCGAGGCGGTTGACGAACCGCAACAGCTCGGCCTGCTCACGCCATTTGGAGCTGATCCGGTCGAACTGTTCCTGCGACAGCGTCGTCTTCGAATCGAGCACCTTGACGACGACGGGTTCGGTGCCACCGCCGAGTTCGATCTCGGCGAGGTAGAGCACGGCCTCACCTCCGCGGCCGATGGATCGCAGCAGGCGGTAACGGTCGGGTGCGCCGTCAGGGCCGATGTACAGACCGGTGTCCACTTGGTGTTTCTTCCCTCCCCCTATATCCCTGGAGTCCCGCGGAAAACGTTGCGGCCAGGGGGAGTTCAGGTTGCCGCTCACGACTCGGGCAGGTCAAGCGCAGTTGCCGGGCCGTAACACGGGGATCGCACTCAGCGACCTCTCAGGTTCCTCTCAGAAACGGAACCTACGGTTTCGTCGCATGGACACCACGAAGACCGACGCACTGGACAAGGCCGCCACCGACCCGGAGACCCAGGACAGCACGGAGAGCACGGACTCCACGGCCACAGCGGCGGACGACCGGGACACGGCCGTCCCGGCACAGGGCGGTATCGAACCGGACGCACGCGACGAGGACGGCTTCGACGAGGACGACCTCGACGACGAGCCGTCCGGGACGCAGGGCGCGACCGGTGTGCTCGCCGCCGCGGGCTCGGTCGTCGCGGTCGGGCTGGGCGTCTCGTCGCTCACCGGTACCTGGATCGGCGACCTCATGAAGGACCGTGAGCAGCTGATCGGCCAGATCAAGACCTCGGGCGGCTCGGTGCAGGCCCAGCTCGCCGCCGGATACGGCACCCCCTGGCACACGGTGGCGCTCTTCAACGGCATCTTCGCCGCGGTCGCCATCCTCGTCGCCGCCGTCGTCCTGTTCCGTCCCGGCCGGCCCGCCGCCGCCGGGAACCACTGGAGCCAGGCGCTCGCGTGGGGCGGCCTCATCCTCGGTGTCCTCGGCCTGCTGATCGCCGGAGCCATGTGGTTCGACGTCTTCACCGACCTGCCGGTGGTCGCCGCCACGCCTCAGCAGTGAACCCCTCAGCAGTGAACCCCTGAGCAGCGAACCCCCCCAGCAGTGAACCCCTCAGCAGTGGACTAAGGCCCCCCGTGCCGGTAAGGCACCGGGCCTAAGTACCCCGGGCGACCGGAGTTCGGGCAGCTGCCCGATGTGGCGCACCCCCCTTGGGGACGAGGCTTGTCCCAGCGGAACAAGCCGCACAGCCAAGGGGAACACGCCATGTATGAGCTCGAACTCCACCAGGTCCGCGCCACCGAACTCCAGCGCCGGGCACGGGACGAGAACCAGGCCCGCGCGGTCATCGCCGTCCGCCGGAGCGAGCGCCAGGCCCAGCGCCGGGCGCAGCGCGCGGCACGCCGCGAGGGGCGGGTGACCACGGACGCCGGCCGGGTGGGCCGCGCACTGCGCGGCGTACGCCACCACGCGGCGTCGTGAAGTGATATCCGTTACTGCGCTGTCGGACTGCCGTGCGATGCTCAGCACTGTGCAGACCCAGTCCGTCAGCCCCGTCTTCGTCGGCCGCGACAGCGAAATGACCCGCCTCGCCGATGCGCTCGCCCGCGCCCGAGCGGGCGAGCCGCAGGGCCTGGTCGTCAGCGGTGAGGCCGGCGTCGGCAAGACCCGCCTCACCGAGGAGTTCCTCGCGGCGGCCGCCTCGTCGGGCGCGGTCACCGCCGTCGGCGGCTGTGTGGAGATCGGCGCGGACGGTCTGCCCTTCGCCCCGGTGTCGACCGCACTGCGCTCGCTGTATCGGCAGCTCGGGGACGAGCTGACGGCCGCCGCAGGCAACCAGGCGGGCGAGCTGTCGCGGCTCCTGCCCGAGCTGGGCGAACACCGCGAGATGACGCGCGACGGACGCGATTCGCAGGACGACGACGGCCGGGTGCGGCTCTTCGAGCTCACCGCCCGGCTGCTGGAACGGCTCGCGGCGGACCGTACCGTCGTCCTCGTCCTGGAGGACCTGCACTGGGGCGACCGCTCCACCCGCGAGCTGCTCGCCTATCTCTTCCGGTCGCTGCACCGCGGCCGGCTCGTGATCGTGGCCACCTACCGGTCCGACGACATCCACCGCAGGCACCCGCTGCGGCCCTTCCTCGCCGAGCTGGACCGGCTGCGCACCGTCGACCGGATCGAGCTGTCCCGGTTCAGCCGCGCGGAGGTCCGCCGCCAGATCACCGGCATCCTGGCCGCCGAGCCCGAAGGCGGCATGGTGGACCGGGTCTTCGAGCGTTCCGACGGCAACCCGTTCTTCGTGGAGGAACTCGCCGTCAGCATCCAGCAGGGCTGCAGCTCCGGGCTGAGCGACTCACTGCGCGACCTGCTGCTGGTACGGCTCGAAACGCTGTCGGAGGACGCCCAGCGCGCCGCGCGGATCGTCGCCGAAGGCGGCACCACCGTGGAGTACCCGCTGCTCGCCGCCGTCGCGGGACTCTCCGAGGACGACCTCATCGAGGCGCTGCGCGCCTGCGTCGGCGCCAACATCCTGCTGCCCTCCGAGGACGGCGACGGCTACCGCTTCCGGCACTCCCTGGTCCGCGAGGCGGTCAGCGACGATCTCCTGCCCGGGGAGCGCAGCCGGATCAACCGCCGGTACGCACAGGCCCTGGAGGCCGGCCCCGGCCTCGTCCGCACGGACGAGCGGGCCGCCCGGCTGGCCAGCTACTGGTACTACGCGCACGACCCGGCCAAGGCGCTGCCCGCCGTGCTGCGCGCCTCCGTCGAGGCCCGGCACCGGCACGCCTACGCCGAGCAGCACCGGTTGCTGGAGCGCGCCCTGGAGCTGTGGGAGGACACGCCGGAGGAGATCCGCGGCGAGCTGCGCCCCGCGGACTACGCCGAGGTCTACCCGCCGTGCGGCTGCCACCCCGACACCCCGCTGAGCTTCCTCGACCTGCTGGCCGAGATCACCGTCTCCGCCCGGCTGAGCGGTGAGCCCGAGCGCGCCTTCGCCGTGGCCAAGCGCGCGCTCCGGCTGATCGACGACACGACGGACGCGCTGCGGGCCGCCTGGTTCCGGGCCCAGCGCTCGCGACTGGTCCAGGACCTGGGCCGCGGCGACGGCTGGGAGGACGTGGGCCGCGCCCAGGAGCTCCTGCGCGGTCTGCCGCCGTCCGCCGTCCACGCCGACGTCCTCGCCTTCGCCGCCGCCTGGATGATGATCCACAAGTCCGGTGAGGAGGCCATCACCACGGCGGAGCGGGCCGTGGACCTGGCCCGCCTGGTCGGCGCCCGCGAGACGGAACTGAACGCCCGGCTGACCCTCGGGCTGCTGCACGCCGACTCCGGGGACGTCGAGGGCGGTCTGGTGCTGGCCGAAGACGTCTGCCGCGAAGCGCGCAAGCTCGGACTGCCCGGGCTCATCGGCCGCTCCCACGGCAACCTCGCCTCGGTCCTGGAGGGCGTCGGCCGGTCCCACGACGCCATCGCGGTCGCCACCGAGGGCATCGAGCTGGTCCGGGAGATCGCCACCCGCAGCGTCCGCGCCTATCTGCGCGGCAACGAGGGCGAGTCGCTGTTCTCGCTCGGGCTGTGGGACCGCAGCGAGGCGGCGGTCCAGTGGGCCCGCACCAACGGGTCCGGAAGGATGGCGGCCGGCGGACAGACGATGAACCTGGGCTTCCTCGCCCTGCGCCGCGGCCGGACCGGAGCGGCCGACGAGTACGCGACGGCCGCCCGCGAGAGCTTTCTGCACGACACCCAGCCGCAGCACCTGGTCCCGATCCGCACGCTGACGCTGGAGATCGCCGTCCGGCGGGGCCGCTTCGACGAGGCGCGTACGGTCCTGGCCGACGCGCTCGACGAGGGCTTCGTGCCCGGCACGTCCCGCTACTGGTGGCCGCTGCTGGCCGCCGGCGCCGCCGCCGAGGCGGACGCGCCCTGGATGACCGTCGACGACCGGGACCGCGCGGCGCACCTGAAGCGCATCCGCACCACCGCGTCGTCACTGCCCCGGCTCGCACCGGTCTGGGAGGCGTACGCCCTGCTCGTCGAGGCGGAGCTGGCCCGCGCCGAGGGACAGGCCGCGCCCGAGCGGTGGGCCGCCGTGGTCCGCGCCTTCGAACCGGTGGGGCGCCCGTACGAACTCGCCCAGAGCCGCTACCGGTGGGCCGAGGCGCTGCTGGCCACCGGGCACGAGGCCGGGGAGGCCCGCGAGGCCAGGGAGAGCCGTGAGGAGGCCTGCGCGCTCCTCACGCTCGCCCACACGGCCGCCGAAACGCTCGGCGCGCGCCCGCTGACCGACGAGGTCGCGCTGCTCGCCCAGCGCGCCCGGCTGTCGCTGCACGAGCCGGCCGGCCGGGACGGCGCGCGGGCGGTCCCCGCGGTGGACGAACCCGCCGATCCGGCCGAGGCGCTGGGCCTGACGGCACGCGAGCGCGATGTGCTGCGGCTGGTCACCGACGGCCGGACGAACCGTCAGATCGCCGAGGAGCTCTTCATCTCGCCGAAGACGGCGAGCGTGCACGTCTCCAACATCCTGGCCAAGCTCAACGTCTCCGGCCGGGGCGAGGCGGCGGCACTGGCGCACCGGCTGCGGCTGTTCACGGTTCCGTCCGTATGACGACCGTCCCGGACTCGAGGTCTATCGACCCGCGTCCGGGATCGTTGTCGCCGGTGTCCTCGCGGGACAGCGCCAGCCGGTTCCGCTCGTCGTCGGTGTGCTTGCGTCCCGGGGTGAACAGCTCCTCGAGGGGATTGAACATCGCGCACCTTCCCGGTGTCAGCCGACCTTGAGCCGCAGAATGCGGTCGTCGCCGGGCTTGGGGGTGCCCCGCCCGTCCGTGTTGCTCGTGGTCAGCAGCAGGGTGCCGTCCTCCACGGTCACCACGGTACGCAGCCGCCCGTAGGTTCCTGTGAAGAACGCCTGCGGGGCCGCGGCGGCCTTCGTGCCGTCCAGCGGGATGCGCCACAGCCGCTCGCCCTTCAGCGAGGCCATCCAGATGCAGCCGGCGGCGTAGGCGATGCCGCTGGGGGAGGCGTCGTCGGTGTGCCACTGCGCGACGGGGTCGACGTATCCCGCGCGGTGCGCCTGGCCCTCGACGACCGGCCAGCCGTAGTTCTTGCCCGGCTCGATGAGGTTCAGCTCGTCCCAGGTGTTCTGTCCGAACTCCGCCGCCCACAGCCGGCCCTGCGCGTCCCACGCCAGGCCCTGCACATTGCGGTGGCCGTACGAATAGACCACGGAGTCCGCCTCGGGGTTGCCGTGCGCCGGCTGCCCGTCCGGGGTCATCCGCAGGATCTTCCCGCCCAGCGACGTCTTGTCCTGGGCCAGCGGCTGGTTCCCGCTCTCACCGGTCCCGGCGTAGAGCATCTTGTCGGGGCCGAAGGCGATCCGGCCGCCGTTGTGGTTGGTGCCGCTGGGGATGCCGCGCAGGATCGTGTCCGGCGCCCCCAGCTGCTGGCCGACGGGCCGGGACGGGTCGTAGAGCATGCGCGCGATGCGGTTGTCGTCGGCGGTGGTGAAGTACGCGTACACCAGCCGGTCCGCGCCGAACGACGGGGAGATCGCGAGCCCGAGCAGCCCGCCCTCGCTGCCCGGCGTCCCGCCGGCCACCCCCGGCACCGAGCCGACCTCGGTGGTCTTCCCGGTGGCCGGATCGGTCCTGAGGATCTTCCCGGTGTCCCGGGAGGCGACCAGCAGTGCCCCGTCCGGGAGTTCGGCCACCCCCCACGGCGTGGTGAGGCCGGTGGCGACGGTCCCGGTCACGGTGGCGGTACCCGTCGCCGGAGCGGCGGACTCGGAATCCGACGGTTCGGCGGTCGCCGTGGGAGCGGCGGCGGTGGAGGTGGCCGGCCGCGACGTGGCCGGCGGCTCCGGCACCCCGCCGCCGGGCGACGAGCAGCCCGCGAGCAGCGCGGCGGCGGCGAGCACGGACGTCACGGCGGTCACGGTGGTCGCGGTGGTGGTACGGCGGTGCACGGTGGGTCCTCCCTCGTGGTGTCCCGCGGCGGCATCACCGGGCTCCGCCCCGCGATGCCGGCCTGGGACTCGGGGACGACCCCCGGGAAATTGCAGCACACAACGGGCCCGCGCCGCCCGGCTCTTCGCGGTTCCCATGGCCCGCCTCCGGTTGTCGTGGGTCCGCCCGCGGCCCCCGCGAGCCGATCGTCCACGGCCTCTCAGACCCGCCCGTCCCAGTCTCCCGCCCGCCCCGGGAGCCCGCACGATCAGTCCCGGGAGCCCGCACCCCCGTCAGTCCCAGGAGCCCCGTACGGCGGGCAGCCCGGCGATCTCCGCGAAGTCCGCCGGCTCCAGGCGGAGCGCCGCCGCCCCCGCGTTCTCCGCCGCCCAGCGCCCGGTCTTGGTGCCCGGCACCGGAACCACCGCGGGCCCCTGGCCCAGCACCCAGGCCAGCGCCACCTGGGCCGGGGTCGCGCCGTGCCGTTCCGCGATCCGCCGCAGGCCCGCCACGATCGGCTGGTTGGCGGCCATCATCTCGGCCGTGAACCGGGGATGCCGGGCCCGCAGATCGTCCGGCTCGAAGCCCTGCCCCGGGGTGAGGGTGCCGGTGAGGAAGCCGTTGCCGAGCGGCATCGCCGCCATGAACCCGACACCGCGCGCCGCGCACCACGGCACGAGCGCCTCCAGCGCCTCGGTGGACCACACGGACAACTCCGCCTGCACACAGCTCACCGGGAAGACCTGCTGCGCGCGCACCAGCTGCCGGATCGTTTCGTCGTGCATACGGGAGCCGGTCCGCCGGTTTCCGCGGGCGCCGACCGCGCACAGCCCCAGCGCACGCACCTTGCCCGCCGCCACCAGCTCCGCCATCGCGCCCCAGGTTTCCTCGACCGGGACCTCCGCGTCGATCCGGTGCAGCTGGTACAGGTCGATGACATCGGTCTGCAGCCGCCGCAGCGACGCGTCGCAGGCCCGCTTGACGTAGCCGGGCCGCCCGTTGGCCACGATGTGCTGCTCGCCCACCAGCAGCCCGCACTTGGTGGAGACGAACACGTCCTGACGGCGCTCCCGCAGCACCCGCCCGACCAGCAGCTCATTGGTGAACGGCCCGTACATGTCGGCGGTGTCCAGCAGCGACGTCCCGCTGTCCAGCGCCGTGTGCACCGCCCGCAGGGACCCCTCGCCGTCCTGCCGCGAAGCGCTGTACGCCCAGCTCATGGGCATGCAGCCCAGGCCCACGGCGCCCACTTCGAGAGCTGCTGCACCGATTGTCCTGCGCTCCACCTGGCCTGCCCTTCTCACAGCGCCCCAACAGGGGCGTGGACCAAGGTAACGTCCCCCTCGGACAGTGCATCGCATAGCCTCCTGACCATGGCTGACACGTTGCTGAACCACCGGCCCCAGGTCTGGCTGCCCATCCCGGCCGAGGAGATCGGCCCGCTGCCCACCGACCTGGACTACGTCTTCTGGAACGGTGCCGACGCGTACCCGGCGGATCCGTCGACCGCCGCGTTCTACGTCGTCCCGTACATGAAGGGAGCGGAGGTCGCCGCCCGGCCGCTGCCCCGGATGACGGGCCTCCGCGTCGTACAGACCCTGAGCGCCGGCACCGACCAGGTCGCCGGCTACCTCGGGCACCTGCCGCCCGGCGTACGCCTCTGCAACGCCCGCGGCGTGCACGAGGCGAGCACCGCGGAACTCACTCTCGCGCTCACCCTCGCCTCGCTGCGCGGCATCCCGCGCTTCGTCCGCGGCCAGGACGCCGAGGAGTGGCACGACGGCTTCTACCCCGCGCTCGCCGACAAGAGCGTGCTGATCATCGGCTACGGCTCGATCGGCAGTGCGATCGAGGACCGGCTCACCCCGTTCGAGTGCGACATCGTCCGGGTCGCCCGCACCGCGCGCCCCTCCCCGCGCGGCCCGGTGCACGCCCTCGCCGAACTGCCGGAACTCCTGCCGGAGGCCGATGTGGTGGTGCTCTCCACCCCGCTGACCGAGGCGACCAGAGGACTGGTGGGAGCGGAGTTCCTGTCCCGGATGAAGGACGGCGCACTCCTGGTGAACGTCGCGCGCGGGCCCGTGGTCGACACCAAGGCGCTGCTCGCCGAACTGGAGTCCGGACGGCTGCGCGCGGCACTCGATGTCACGGACCCGGAACCGCTGCCCGCCGGGCACCCGCTGTGGCACGCTCCGGGCCTTCTCATCAGCCCGCACGTCGGCGGCAGCACCTCCGCGTTCCTCCCGAGGGCCAAGCGGCTGCTGCGCGCACAGTTGTTCCGTTTCGCCACAGGAGAGCCGCTGAGCAACGTGGTCACCACCACCTGACGTCGCAGGTGGAGGGCGTGCGGCACCCGGTGACTGCACTGCGTGGTGGTGATCTCCCTTGCGGTTACGCTGTGTAGAGGAACTATGTCCCTGAGTGACGAGTCTGGTGTATCGTCCCGACCGGGGGACGCGTCACGGACGCCCATGGGTTGCCGGCGGCGCGCGAAAGGTCAGCAAGCGAGGGGGGCGACGGGTGATGCACGGCCAATGGCGAGACGACCTGACGCGGTACAGCGGCGCACCGCGACAGCGATACGGGACCACACGGTGAGCTCGACCGGGGCGGTGATCGCTCAGCCGCCCGCCCACACCGGCCGGGCGGGGCTCGTGCCGCAACTCCTGGTCGCCGTGCTCTGCGGAGGCTACGCGACCGGCGCCGCGGTGGGCTGGGGATCGGCCTGGATCGCCGACATCATGGGCGACTTCGGGCTCGCCGCCGCCGCGGCCGCGGCCAGCGTCTCCTCGTTCGTCTACGCCCGGACCCTCACCGGCCGCCAGCGGCCCACCTGGTTCCTGTTCGCCGGCTCGTCCGCCATGGTGGCGCTCGGCAACGGCACCTGGGGCTGGTACGAGGTCGTGCTGGACGGCCCGTACCCCAAGACCTCGATCGCCGACTTCTTCTTCCTGCTCTTCGCCCCACCGGCGATCATCGGTCTGCTGATGCTCGCCAAACGCCCGGTCACCCGGGCCGGCTGGGTCTGCCTGGCGCTGGACGCCTGGCTCGTCGGCGGCTCCCTGCTCACCCTGGCCTGGAGCCTCGCGCTCGCCAACGACGCGAGCCTGAAGGGGCTCAGCGCCGCCCAGGCCGCGCTGCGGCTCGCCTACCCGCTGCTCGACATCGCGCTCGCCAGCATGGTGCTGGCGCTGCACTTCCGGCGCTCCCCGGCCAACCGCGTCGCGGTCAACACCGCCATCGCCGCCCTCGCGCTGACCGTGCTGTGCGACGCGCTGTTCCGTTCCCCGCTCTGGCGCGACCACTACCAGTCCGGCCACATCCTGGACGCCGGGTGGTTCGCCGGCAGCATGCTCCTCGCCTACGCCCCCTGGGCGGGCCGGCGGGACGCCGCCCGGCTGGAGCCGCGCTCCATCGCGCACTCCAGCCGCAAGGTCGCCGGCTCGCTGGCCGCCCTCGTCCCGTACCTCTCGGCGGGCGTCTGCACCCTCGGCATCCTGTACAACGTCATCGACGGCCGGAAGACCGACCATGTGGTGCTCTTCACCGGCTGCACCGTCGTCCTCGCGCTCGTCGTCCGCCAGGGCATCATGCTGCTCGACAACATCTCCCTCACCCAGGAACTGGCCCAGAAGGAGAACCACTTCCGGTCCCTGGTGCAGGGCTCCAGCGACGTCATCATGATCGCCGCGCCCACCGGCGTGCTGCGCTACGTGAGTCCGGCGGCCCGGGGTGTGTACGGGCGGGACGCCGAGGACATGGTGGGCACCGAGCTCGCCTCGCACATCCATCCCGAGGACCTGGGGCGGGTGGTGCACGAGGTCCGCAGGTTTCTCGCCGCCTCGCCCGCCGCGGAGCCCGCTACGCGCATCGAGTGCCGGATCCGCGCCGGCCGCGGCCGGGACGGCGGCGGCTGGCTCAACGTGGAGTCCAGCGTCAACCGCTACCAGGGCGGGCTGATCTTCAACAGCCGCGATGTGACCGAACGGGTGCGATTGCAGGCCCAGCTCCAGCACAACGCCTCGCACGACCCGCTCACCGACCTGCCCAACCGGGCCCTGTTCACCGAACGGGTGAGCCATGCCCTCGGCGGCCGGCGCAGCGGCGACGGCGAGGCGGCGGTGCTCTTCGTCGACCTCGACGGTTTCAAGGCGGTCAACGATACGGTCGGCCACCAGGCCGGCGACGAGCTTCTCGTCCAGGCGGCCCGGCGGCTCCAGGAGTCGGTCCGGTCCGGGGACACGGCGGCACGGTTGGGCGGCGATGAATTCGCCGCCCTCATCTGTGGCGGGAGCGCCGACCGCGAGCTGCGGGAGTACCAGATCCACGAGATCGCCGACCGGCTGCGGTCCGCGCTCTCCGAGCCGTACCGCGTGGAGTCCGGCGAGGTCCGGGTCGCCGCCAGCATCGGGGTCGCCTTCGCCGAGCCGGGGATCACGCCCAGCGAGCTCATGCGCAACGCGGACCTGGCGATGTACCGCGCCAAACAGGCGGGCAAGGGCCGGGTCGAAATGTACGCGCCCCAGATGCAGGCCGACGTGGTGCGCCGCGCCGAGCTGGCCACCCGGCTGCGCAACGCCCTGCACGACGGGGAGTTCACCCTGCTGCACCAGCCCGTGGTCGAGCTGCGCACCGGGCGGGTGGCGGCCGTCGAGGCGCAGGCCCGCTGGCGCTCCGCCCAGGGCATCCTCTTCACCCCCGCCGAGTTCCTGCGGGTGGCGGAGGACACCGACCGCACCGCGGAGCTGAGCCGCTGGCTGCTGCAGGAGGCGGTCGAGCAGGCCGCGCTGCGGCACGGCTCGGGCCATGCCGTGCCGGTGGCCGTCCGGATGTCCGTCCGCCGGCTGATGCACCGGGACCTGCCGCTCGGCAGCATCGAGACCCTGCTGAGCCGCCATGAGCTGCCGGCCGGCGGCCTGGTGCTGGAGCTGACCGACAACGACCCGCGGATCTCCCTGGAGGAGCTGGAGCGCAGGCTCTCGGCGCTGCGCCGGCTCGGTGTGCAGATCGCGCTGGACGGCTTCGGCACCGGATACGCCGCGATGACCGCGCTGCGCACCCTCCCGGTGGACCTGCTCAAGATCGACCGCAGCTTCGTCGAGGGGATCGTCGAATCCGCCCGGCTGCACAAGATCACCGCGGGCATGCTGCGGATCGCCGAGGACCTGGGCATCCGCACCGTGGCGGACGGGGTGGACCGGCCCGAGCAGGTGACCGCGCTGCGCGCCATGGGCTGTACGCACGGCCAGGGCATGGCCTTCTCCGGGCCGCTCGACGAGCACCGGCTGAGGGGCTCCCTGGCCCGTGGCGGCTACCCCGTACCTCATGGTTCCATCGCTCTGACCGGCGGCCCACTACCCGTGCGGCACACCGGAAGCACCGGAACGAGTGATCCCCTTCGCTCAAATGCTGAGACGCCCGTCCCACCCGCTTGACACTCCGAGGGGTCCAGAGGGAGGGTCGTGTCCATGCGCACCCGAATTCTCGTACTTGGAAAGCGCGTCGGCTGACCGAGGCCCACCATCGCCTTGGAAAACGCACCGACGCGCTCCCCTCGCTTGCCTGACGGCACGAGGGGTTTTTTGTTGCCTGGCACCCAGAAGAAACTCATCTTCGAGAGAAGAGAACGCAGATGACCGAGCAGGCCACCGGGGCCCCCCATCCGCAGCAGCGGGCCCGCAGCGGGGGACAGCAGCCCACCACTCCCGAGCGCATGACGGGCGCGCAGTCCCTCATCCGTTCGCTCGAGGCGGTCGGCGCCGACACCGTATTCGGTATCCCTGGCGGTGCGATCCTGCCGGCCTACGACCCGCTGATGGACTCCGTCAAGGTCCGCCACATCCTGGTCCGCCACGAGCAGGGGGCCGGCCACGCCGCCACCGGCTACGCGCAGGCCACCGGCCGGGTCGGCGTCTGCATGGCCACCTCGGGTCCGGGCGCCACCAACCTCGTCACGCCGATCGCCGACGCCCACATGGACTCCGTCCCGCTGGTCGCGATCACCGGTCAGGTCGCCTCCAAGGCGATCGGTACCGACGCCTTCCAGGAGGCGGACATCTGCGGCATCACGATGCCGATCACCAAGCACAACTTCCTGGTGACCAAGGCCGAGGACATCCCGCGGACGATCGCCGAGGCGTTCCACATCGCCTCCACCGGCCGTCCGGGCCCGGTCCTCGTCGACATCGCCAAGGACGCGCTGCAGAACCAGACGACCTTCTCCTGGCCGCCGCAGATGGACCTGCCCGGCTACCGCCCGGTGACCAAGCCGCACGCCAAGCAGATCCGCGAGGCCGCCCGGCTGATCAACGAGGCCCAGCGCCCGGTGCTGTACGTCGGCGGCGGCGTCATGAAGGCCCGCGCCACCGCCGAGCTGCGGATCCTGGCCGAGCTGACCGGCGCCCCGGTCGTCACCACGCTGATGGCGCTCGGCTCGTTCCCCGACAGCCACCCGCAGCACGTCGGCATGCCCGGCATGCACGGTGACGTCACCGCGGTCACCGCGCTGCAGAAGTCCGACCTGCTGATCGCGCTCGGCGCCCGCTTCGACGACCGGGTCACCGGCCGGCTCGACACCTTCGCCCCGTTCGCGAAGATCGTGCACGCCGACATCGACCCCGCCGAGATCGGCAAGAACCGCGCCGCGGACGTGCCGATCGTCGGCGACGCCCGCGAGGTCCTCGCCGACCTGATCGTCGCGGTCCAGGCGGACCACGAGGCCGGCCACAAGGGCGACTACACCGACTGGTGGAAGGACCTCAACCGCTGGCGTGACACCTATCCGCTGGGCTACGACACCCCGAACGACGGCAGCCTCTCCCCGCAGCAGGTCATCGAGCGGATCGGCCAGCTGGCCCCCGAGGGCACCCTGTTCGCGGCGGGCGTCGGCCAGCACCAGATGTGGGCCGCGCAGTTCATCAAGTACGAGAAGCCCAACACGTGGTTCAACTCCGGCGGCGCCGGCACCATGGGGTACGCGGTGCCCGCCGCGATGGGCGCCAAGGCCGGCGTCCCCGGCGCGACCGTCTGGGCGGTCGACGGTGACGGCTGCTTCCAGATGACCAACCAGGAGCTGGTCACCTGCGCGCTCAACAACATCCCGATCAAGGTCGCCATCATCAACAACGGCGCCCTGGGCATGGTCCGCCAGTGGCAGAACCTCTTCTACGGCGAGCGGTTCTCCAACACCGTGCTGCACGCCGGTGAGACCAACGCCGACAGCGGCTCGACGGTCGGCGTCGGCTCGACGGTGAACCGCGGCACCCGCGTCCCGGACTTCGTCAAGCTGTCCGAGGCGATGGGCTGCGTGGGTCTGCGCTGCGAGAGCCCGGACGAGCTGGACGCGGTCATCGCCAAGGCCAACTCGATCAACGACCGCCCGGTGGTCGTGGACTTCATCGTCCACGAGGACGCCATGGTGTGGCCGATGGTCGCGGCCGGTACCTCCAACGACGAGATCCTGGCCGCCCGCGACGTCCGCCCGGACTTCAGCGACGGCCAGGAAGACTGAGGCGCAGGACCGAGAGAAGGAACGAAGCGACATGTCCAAGCACACGCTCTCCGTCCTGGTGGAGAACAAGCCCGGCGTCCTCGCCAGGATCACCGCGCTGTTCTCCCGCCGCGGGTTCAATATCGACTCCCTCGCGGTGGGCACCACGGAGCACCCCGAGATCTCCCGCATCACGATCGTCGTCAACGTGATCGACGAGCTGCCGCTGGAGCAGGTCACCAAGCAGCTCAACAAGCTGGTCAACGTTCTGAAGATCGTAGAACTGGAGCCCGGCGGCGCTGTTCAGCGTGAACTCGTTCTGGTGAAGGTGCGGGCCGACAACGAGTCCCGATCCAAGATCGTCGAGATCGTCCAGCTGTTCCGCGCCAAGACCGTGGACGTCTCCCCGGAGGCTGTCACGATCGAGGCCACCGGCGGCGCCGACAAGCTCGAGGCGATGCTCAAGATGCTGGAGCCCTTCGGCATCAAGGAGCTGGTGCAGTCCGGCACCATCGCCATAGGGCGGGGCGCCCGCTCCATCACCGACCGCTCGCTGCGGGCTCTCGACCGCTCCGCGTAGTGACCGGCGCACCGCGTCGCCGCTCCGGCGGCGACGCGGTACCGCATAGCGAGACCGACAAGCTTTCTTCCGCCCACCGGACGTACTGTGTGGGCAATCCACCAGAACCAAGGAGATATCCCAAGTGGCTGCCGAGCTGTTCTACGACGACGACGCCGACCTCTCCATCATCCAGGGCCGCAAGGTCGCGGTCATCGGATACGGCAGCCAGGGCCACGCCCACGCGCTGTCGCTGCGTGACTCCGGCGTCGACGTGCGCGTCGGCCTGCACGAGGGTTCCAAGTCCAAGGTCAAGGCCGAGGAGGAGGGCCTGCGCGTCGTCTCCGTCGCCGAGGCCGCCGCCGAGGCCGACGTGATCATGATCCTGGTCCCGGACCCGCTCCAGGGCAAGGTCTACGAGGAGTCCATCAAGGACAACCTCAAGGACGGCGACGCGCTCTTCTTCGGTCACGGCCTCAACATCCGCTACGGCTTCATCAAGCCGCCGGCCAACGTCGACGTCGCCCTGGTCGCCCCGAAGGGCCCAGGCCACCTGGTCCGCCGTCAGTACGAAGAGGGCCGCGGCGTCCCGTGCATCGCGGGCGTCGAGCAGGACGCGACGGGCAAGGCGTTCGCGCTCGCCCTCTCCTACGCGAAGGGCATCGGCGGCACCCGTGCCGGCGTCATCAAGACCACCTTCACCGAGGAGACCGAGACCGACCTCTTCGGCGAGCAGGCGGTCCTCTGCGGCGGTGCCTCCGCGCTCGTCAAGGCGGGCTTCGAGACCCTCGTCGAGGCCGGCTACCAGCCCGAGATCGCGTACTTCGAGTGCCTCCACGAGCTCAAGCTGATCGTGGACCTCATGTACGAGGGCGGCCTGGAGAAGATGCGCTGGTCGGTCTCCGAGACCGCCGAGTGGGGCGACTACATCACCGGCCCCCGCATCATCAACGACCAGACCAAGGTCGAGATGAAGAAGGTCCTCGCCGAGATCCAGGACGGCACCTTCGCCAAGAACTGGATGGCCGAGTACGAGGCCGGTCTGCCGAAGTACAACGAGTACAAGAAGGCCGACCAGGACCACCTGCTGGAGACCACCGGCAAGAAGCTCCGCAAGCTCATGAGCTGGGTCGACGACGAGGCGTGAGCCTCATCGGGTGCGGGGCGGTCGCAGTGGCCGCCCCGCACCTTGTCCACGGCGTACAGCCACGTGCGGGTGATCCTTCCACCAAGGCACAAGTCGTACTCGGCGGCGCCGATACACTGCAACTACAAAGCGCGTCAGGCTCACAGCGTCGTGCGTCTTCCACGCGGCATGCCATCCCCTCCCTCCCTGGAGCGTCCGCGGGACCGGCCGCCCACGAAGGACAAGTGAGGACCACGTGAGCCAGAAGCCTGTCGTACTCATCGCCGAAGAGCTGTCGCCGGCCACTGTCGACGCACTGGGACCGGATTTCGACATCCGGCACTGCAACGGCGCCGACCGGGGTGAGTTGCTCTCCGCGATCAAGGATGCCGACGCCATCCTGGTCCGCAGCGCCACCAAGGTGGATGCGGAAGCCATCGCCGCCGCGCCCAAGCTGCGAGTCGTCGCCCGCGCGGGCGTCGGTCTGGACAACGTCGACGTGTCCGCCGCCACCAAGGCCGGCGTGATGGTCGTCAACGCCCCGACCTCGAACATCGTCACCGCCGCCGAGCTGGCCTGCGGCCTGCTCATCGCCACCGCCCGTAACATCGCGCCGGCCAACTCGGCGCTGAAGAACGGCGAGTGGAAGCGGAACAAGTACACCGGCGTGGAGCTGGCCGAGAAGACCCTCGGCGTCGTCGGCCTCGGCCGCATCGGCGCGCTGGTCGCCCAGCGCATGTCCGCGTTCGGTATGAAGATCGTCGCGTACGACCCCTACATCCAGCCCGCTCGCGCGGCCCAGATGGGTGTCAAGATCCTCAGCCTGGACGAGCTGCTGGAGGTCTCCGACTTCATCACCGTCCACCTGCCGAAGACCCCCGAGACCCTCGGCCTGATCGGTGACGACGCCCTGCACAAGGTCAAGCCGTCGGTCCGGATCGTCAACGCCGCGCGCGGCGGGATCGTCGACGAGGAGGCGCTCGCCTCGGCCCTGAAGGAGGGCCGCGTCGCGGGTGCCGGCCTGGACGTGTACGCGAAGGAGCCGTGCACCGACTCCCCGCTCTTCCAGTTCGACAACGTGGTGGCCACCCCGCACCTGGGCGCCTCCACCGACGAGGCGCAGGAGAAGGCCGGCATCGCCGTCGCCAAGTCCGTCCGCCTCGCGCTCGCCGGTGAGCTGGTACCGGACGCGGTCAACGTCCAGGGCGGCGTCATCGCCGAGGACGTACGCCCGGGTCTGCCGCTCGCCGAGAAGCTCGGCCGGATCTTCACCGCGCTGGCCGGCGAGGTCGCCGCCCGCCTGGACGTCGAGGTCCGCGGCGAGATCACCCAGCACGACGTGAAGGTGCTCGAACTCTCCGCGCTCAAGGGCGTCTTCGAGGACGTCGTCGCCGAGACGGTCTCCTACGTCAACGCGCCGCTGTTCGCCCAGGAGCGCGGTGTCGAGGTCCGGCTGACCACGTCGAGCGAGTCGCCCGACCACCGCAACATGGTCACGGTGCGCGGCACCCTGACGGACGGTACGGAGGTGTCGGTCTCCGGCACGCTGGCCGGCCCGAAGAACATCCAGAAGATCGTCGCCGTCGGCGACGAGGACGTGGACCTGGTCCTCGCCGACCACATGGCCTTCCTCCGCTACACCGACCGCCCCGGCGTCGTCGGCACGGTCGGCCGCATCCTCGGTGAGGCCGGCGTCAACATCGCGGGCATGCAGGTCGCCCGCGCGGCCGTCGGCGGCGAGGCCCTCGTGGCCCTGACCGTCGACTCCTGCATCCCGCCGGCCGCCCTGGCCGAGATCGCCGAGGAGATCGGCGCCACGTCGGCCCGCGCGGTGGACCTCACGGACTGACCGCAGGTCACCGACCGATCGAGGTCATGACGTCAGCGACGCAGCCGCCCTTCACTCGTATGAGGGGCGGCTTCGTCATTCCCTCCCGCTACGCTGAACGCTGCGGACAGAATCCCGTCCATGGGAGGAATCATGACTGCCGAACCGCTTCCGGCCTGGGCTTTCCCGCCCAAGGGCGGATTCACTGCGGACGACCTCGACCGTATCCCCGATCTCCCGCCGCACACAGAGCTGATCGACGGGAGCCTTGTCTTCGTGAGTCCGCAGAAGTATTTCCACATGCTGGCCGTGGATCTTTTGAGCACTTTGCTGCGCCAGGCGGCGCCGGCGAAGTTCCGTGTCCTGCGCGAGATGACCGTCGTTCTGAACAGGACGAATCGGCCTGAGCCCGATATCTCGATCGTGCGGGCCGAAGCGGTTTCGGAGGCTGCTGACGAAACCGGCTACCAGGCTGCGGACGTCGTTCTCGCCGTGGAAGTCGTATCACCCGAGTCAGCGGAACGGGACCGTAAGCGCAAGCCCCAGCTCTACGCGGAAGCGGGTATCCCGCATTTCTGGCGGGTCGAGAAGGGCGAGGGACGGCAGCCGGTCGTCTATGTCTACGAACTCGACACGATGACCCAGACCTATGTTCCGTCGGGCATCCACCATGAACGGCTCAAGGTCCCCGTCCCCTTCACCATCGACATCGACCTCACCGAGATCGACCGCCTGTAGGACCCCGCCCGGCCCGCCCCCTCACAATCGCGCCGCCTTCAGTGCCATGTGCAGCAGCAGCCGGTCCTCGCCCTCGTCGAGGTCGAGGCCGGTGAGCTGTTCGATGCGGGAGAGCCGGTAGTAGAGGGTCTGGCGGTGGATGGCCAGGGCGGCGGCGGTGCGGCCGGCCTGGCCGGCGCAGTCGAGGTAGACCTCGGCGGTGCGGGCGAGCTCGCGGTGGGACGGTTCCAGCAGCGGGAGCACGGCGGGGTCGGGGGCGGTGCCGCCGGGGAGTGCCGAGAGCATGCGGTACGGGCCGAGGCCCGACCAGTCCGCGACGGGTGCGAGCCGGGGCTGGGCGCGGGCCGCGCGGGCGGCCGCGGTCGCCTGCCGCCAGGCCTCCGACAGTCCGTCCAGCCCGCGCGCCGGGTCGCCGATTCCGGCCACCGCGCCGGGCGCGGTCGACGTCTCCAGCAGCCGGGCGGCGGCGGTGCGGGCGGGGGAGAGGTGCTGGGCTGAGCGGAGCCGGACCAGTACGGCCAGCGGTTCGGCGGCCGGCACCGGGCCGGGGCCGGGCGGCCCGTGGGCCGGGACCCGGCAGAGCGCGGCGGCGCCGGGGATCGAGCGGATCCCCGGCAGTTCCGCCGAGCCGTCGTCCGCGCCGTCCGCGGTATCGGACCCGCCCGTACCGGCCGGCGCCGGCGGAGCCGTCCAGCCCAGCACGCACACCAGCGCGTGCACCTCGTCCGCGTCCGGGCCGAGCGCCGCGCTCAGCGCGTCCCGCGCGGCCTCGCGCCGCTGGCCGGGGCTCGCGGTCAGCGCCGCGCGCAGCTCGCGGCCGACATCGGCGCCCGCCCGGGACTCGGCGGCCAGCCGGTCGCCGATCCGGTCGCAGACCTCCATCGCGGCGACGAGCCGCGGGTCGGGATCCGGGCCGGCGGCCGAATCGTCGAGCAGCCACACATAGCCGTGCACGATGCCGCGATGGCGCACCGGCAGGCAGATCCGGCCCCGGACGACGCCCGCGTCAGGAGCGGCGGGGATGCGGACCGGGCCGGTGGCGCGGGCGATGCCGAAGCGTTCGAACCAGGAGCGGACCTCGGCCGTCGAGCGCCGGGTCAGGATCGACCGGGTGCGGACGGGGTCCATCGCGCCGTCGTCGCTGTCGTGCGCGCCGAAGGCGATCAGCCGGAAATCGCGGTCCTCCAGGGTCGCGGGCGCGCCGACGAGAGCGGACACCTCGTCGACCAGTTCCTCGTAGTCACCTCGCACCCCGCCATTGTCTCTTACATCTGTATGAGGGACGCCGCACGGATGCGTGACAGGTGTCGATGGTTCACGGGGTAGGTGAACCCTAGATTTCGCGGTGTCGCTGCCTGTTCATGCTCTGATCCTGAAGGAGCCCCCCGTGCTCGGTCCCGTGTTGCTCGCCGCCTCGCGCAGCGACCGCATGCGTCGCATCGTCGCCGCCGCGCCGATCACCCGTCCCGTGGTGAACCGTTTCGTCGCCGGCGACGAACTGCATCCCGCCATGGACAACGTCCGCGAGCTCACCGCCTCCGGCCTGGAGGTCACCCTCGACCACCTGGGCGAGGACGTCACGGACGAGGCCACCGCGCACGCGACCCGCGACGCGTACCTGGGCCTGCTGCGGGCGCTGGAGACCGAGGGCCTCGGCACCCGCGCCGAGGTCTCCGTGAAGCTGTCCGCGTTCGGGCAGGCGCTGCCGGACGGCGGCCACGACATCGCGCTGGAGAACGTCCGCGAGGTCGCGGAACTCGCCACCGCGATCGGCACCACGGTCACCCTCGACATGGAGGACCACACCACGGTCGACTCGACCCTGGGGATCCTCGCCGAGCTGCGCAAGGAACACCCGGACACCGGCGCCGTCATCCAGTCGTACCTGTTCCGCACCGAGGACGACGCCAGGAAGCTGGCCGTCGCCGGCTCGCGCGTGCGCCTGGTGAAGGGCGCCTACAAGGAGCCCGCGAGCGTCGCGTTCCAGTCCAAGGCCGAGGTCGACAAGGCGTATGTGCGCGTCCTGAAGATCCTCATGGCCGGCGACGGCTACCCGATGGTCGGCTCGCACGACCCGCGCATGATCGCCATCGCCCAGGAGCTGGCCGCGCGCTACGACCGCAAGCCCGGCAGCTACGAGTTCCAGATGCTCTACGGCATCCGCACCGCCGAGCAGCGCCGCCTCGCGCACGACGGCGAGCGCATGCGCATCTACGTGCCGTACGGCGCAGACTGGTACGGATACTTCATGCGCCGCCTCGCGGAGCGCCCGGCCAACCTCGCCTTCTTCCTCCGTTCCTTCCTCCCCAGCCGCTGAGCGATCCTCACCCGCTGAGTAATCCTCAACCCCGGCGAGTGATCCTCAACCCCGCTGAGCAACCCTCATCCCCGCTGCGAAACCCTCACCCCAAAGGAGCGCACCTCGATGGATGCTGTGACCCAGGTCCCCACGCCGGTGAACGAGCCGATCCACTCCTACGCCCCGGGATCCCCCGAGCGCGCCCGGCTCGAAGCGAAGCTGAAGGAGCTGGCCGGCAATCCGATCGACCTGCCGATGACCATCGGCGGCGAGCAGCGGATGGGCGGCGGCGAGCGCTTCGACGTCGTGCAGCCGCACAATCACAGCGCCCGCATCGGCACCTACGCCAACGCCACCGCCAAGGACGCGCAGGACGCCGTCGACGCCGCCCTCGCCGCGGCCCCGGCCTGGCGCGCGCTCTCCTTCGACGACCGCGCCGCGATCATCCTGCGCGCCGCCGACCTGCTGTCGGGCCCGTGGCGCGAGACGCTCGCCGCTTCGACGATGCTCGGCCAGTCGAAGACCGCCCAGCAGGCCGAGATCGACTGCCCGTGCGAGCTCGTCGACTTCTGGCGCTTCAACGTCTCCTTCGCGCGGCAGATCCTCGCCGAGCAGCCGATCAGCAGCGCGGGCGTGTGGAACCGCAGCGACCACCGGCCGCTCGAGGGCTTCGTCTACGCGATCACGCCCTTCAACTTCACGGCCATCGCGGGCAACCTGCCGACCGCCCCCGCCCTGATGGGCAACACCGTCGTGTGGAAGCCGTCCCCGACGCAGACGCACGCCGCCGTACTGCTCATGCGCGTGCTGGAGGCCGCCGGCCTCCCCAAGGGCGTCATCAACCTGGTGACCGGTGACGGCATCGCCGTCTCCGAGGTGGCGCTGACCCACCCGGACCTGGCCGGTATCCACTTCACCGGCTCGACCAAGACCTTCCAGCACCTGTGGAAGACGGTCGGCACCAACATCGAGAAGTACAAGACGTACCCGCGCCTCGTCGGTGAGACCGGCGGCAAGGACTTCGTCGTCGCCCACCCCTCCGCCGACCCGGCGATCCTGAAGACCGCGCTGACCCGCGGCTCCTTCGAGTACCAGGGCCAGAAGTGCTCGGCCTCCTCCCGCGCCTACATCCCGCGCTCCATCTGGGAGAACGGCTTCAAGGAGGAGTTCGCGGCCGAGGTCGACGGCATCACCATGGGTGACGTCACCGACCTGTCGAACTTCATCGGCGCCGTCATCGACGAGCGTTCCTTCGCCAAGAACAAGGCGGCCATCGACCGCGCGAAGTCCGACCCGACCATCGAGGTCGTCGCCGGCGGCACCTACGACGACTCGGTCGGCTACTTCGTCCGCCCGACCGTCCTGGTCTCGACCGACCCGGCGAACGAGATCTTCCGCGACGAGTACTTCGGCCCGATCCTCGGCATCTACGTCTACGACGACGCCGACTTCGACACCATGCTCGCCCAGATGGAGTCGGTCTCGCCGTACGCCCTCACCGGCTCGATCATCGCCCAGGACCGCGCCGCGGCCGTCGACGCGATGGAGAAGCTGCGCTTCGCCGCCGGCAACTTCTACATCAACGACAAGTCGACCGGTGCCGTCGTCGGCCAGCAGCCCTTCGGCGGCGGCCGTGCCTCGGGGACGAACGACAAGGCCGGCGCCGCGTCCAACCTGATGCGCTGGACGTCCACCCGCTCCATCAAGGAGACGCTGGTCCCGCCGACCGACTACCGGTACCCGCACCAGGGCTGACCAGCCCCGTAGCGGCCCCACCGCGGGCCGACCGCAGACCGCCGCCCCCGTATTCCGGTCCCCATCCGGATGCGGGGGCGGCCTGCGTTCGGGTGGTCTCCGTCTCAGATAGTAGGAAGTCCGAGTAACTGTGGAGACATAACGGCCGCACTGACCTAGCTTTGTAGAAGCCGAACGAATCGCTCCACCAGCGATCGGCGGATGCGAACCAGCGCCCTTCACGCAGGTCACCCCCTGCGGCGCACGTTCCCCGCCCCGTTCTATGGCGACAACCATCTCCTTGATCTTCCTTTGGAGCTGATCACCATGGACGAGACCGCACGCGAGAACGCGATGAAGGCACTGCAGCGCTCGCTCGACCGCCGGGACAACGGCGGCAGCACGGGCCACGAAGCCCGCTAGCGCGGCGCGCAGCCAACAACACAGCGGTCCTCAAGCGCCGGACGGGCTGAAAAGCCCGTCCGGCGCTTGAGGACGTTGCTCAGCGAGCCTTGCGCGCCACCGTGCTGTGCTGGTTCTTCACTTCGCCCTTCGGGCTACCGTGAAGTGGTCCACGCGCTCACCGGTCTCCGCCAGCGCGGACACCGTCAGCGTCGACGTCCGGCCGGACGACGCCGGCTCGACCTCGACCGCGATGAACGAGTAGCCCGTGTAGCGGACCCGGGACCAGGCGACGGTCTCGGTGACCTTGCCGCCGCCCTTGGCCGAGTGCCAGGTGGTGACGGAGTCGACGTTGTGCTCGTGACCCTCGTACGAGTCGGGCGCCGGGAAGTCGTACAGGCTGCGGCCCGCGCCGCCGGCCGTCACGTAGACGACGCCGTCCTTCTCGGGGTGCACCGTGTCGCCGATGGCGACCGGCTTCGAGACCTTGCCGCCGCGGATCGCGTCGGTGCGCTCGTACACGTGGTTGTGGCCGTTGACGACCAGGTCGACCTGGTGCTTCTCGAAGAGCGGCACCCACTTCTCCTGCACACCGCCGTCGGAGGCGTGCGAGTTGGTGGTCGAGAAGGCGCAGTGGTGGAAGAAGACCACGATGAAGTCGATGCCGCGCTGCCTGCGCAGCTCACCGAGGCGCTTGTCCAGCCACGCGGTCTGCTTGCCGGCACTGATGTCGTAGTTGGCCGGGATCTCGTACGAGACGTCGTTCGCGTCGAGCGCCACCACAGCGGTGTTGCCGTAGACGAACGAGTACGCGCCCGGCTGGTTCTTCGCGTCCGGGCCGTTGCCCGGCAGGCTCCAGCGGGCTTCCTGGCCGCCGTAGCCGTTGGGGGAGTACCAGGCCTCCATGTCGTGGTTGCCGGTCGTCACCATCCACGGGACACGCGCCGCGACGGACTCGGTCTGGGCCAGGAACTGGTCCCAGGTCCGCGCGTCGTAGACGGAGGAGTCCGACTGCTGGCCGGAACCGGCCGGGTCGGCGTAGCAGATGTCACCGGCGTGCAGGTGGAACGCCGGGTTCTGCGCCAGGATCAGGCTGTCGTTGGCGAGCGCGTGGTAGCTGACGCCCTGGTCCCCGAAGGCGGTGAAGGTGAACCGCTCACCGCTGCGCGCGGGCGCGGTGGTGAAGCTGCCGATGGTGCCGAACGCCTGGCCGGCGGCCGGGTCGAAGCCCTCGTGGCCGACGCCGTAGTAATAGGTGGTGCCGGGGTGCAGCCCGTCCAGCGCGGCGTGCAGGTAGTACTGGTCCACCGGCGGCAGCTTGCTGTTGAGCAGCTGCGGGGTGTGCAGCGCGCGGACCTCGGCCTGGATCTTGTGGCTGAGGGCCCAGGGCTTGAGGCCCACCCGGATGAACGGCTTCCTGACGGCCAGCGGGACCTGCCAGGAGACCCGGAACTGGGTCTTGGGGTCCGCGCCGAAAGCGAGGTGGCGCCCGAAGGGGGCGACGAGGGAGCCGCTGACGTGATGCCCGGTCGCGGGCTTGCTCAGCAGCGTGGGCGAGGCGGCGGCCGCGGTGCCGCTCAGCAGTCCGGCCCCCGCTACCGCACCGGCGGCAGCGACGGTGCCGCGCATGACCCCGCGGCGGGTCAGCCGGGAGCGCAGGTATTCATGCTGTTCGGCCATGCTCATCCGGTCGGCGAGCTTGTCCGCAATACCCATACGTGGTGTGTCCATGCCGCGCAATGTCGCATTGCCGTTCGACGCTTGGTCGTACTCCGGATGAACGGTGCATGGCGACCCTCCCATATGTCCGTCATGCGGACACCATGTGTCATTCAATGGGACGCCGAGTAGGGTTTCGGCCATGTCTCGCACCCTCAGCCTCGCAGTGATCCCCGGTGACGGAATCGGCCAGGAGGTCGTGGCCGAAGGCCTCAAGGTCCTTGCCGCCGCCCTCCCTTCGGACGTGAAGCTGGAGACGAAGTCCTTCGATTTCGGCGCCAAGCGCTATCACGCCACGGGTGAGACGCTCACCGAGGACGATCTGACGCAGCTCAAGGAGCACGACGCGATCCTGCTCGGCGCGATCGGCGACCCGTCGGTGCCGTCCGGAGTGCTGGAGCGCGGTTTCCTGCTGAAGCTCCGCTTCGCCTTCGACCACCACGTCAACCTCCGCCCCAGCAGGCTCTTCCCCGGCGTGGCCACCCCGCTGGCCGGCAGCCCGGACATCGACTTCGTCGTGGTCCGCGAAGGCACCGAGGGCCCGTACACCGGCAACGGCGGCTCCATCAGGACCGGCACCCCGCACGAGGTGGCCACCGAGGTCAGCCTGAACACCGCGTTCGGCATCGAGCGCGTGGTGCGTGACGCCTACGCCCGCGCCCAGGCCCGCCCGCGCAAGAAGCTCACGCTGGTCCACAAGAACAACGTGCTGGTCTACGCCGGCCACCTGTGGACGAACATCTTCAACAAGGTCGGCGAAGAGTTCCCCGACGTGACCACGGACTACCTGCACGTGGACGCGGCGACGATCTTCCTCGTCACCGACCCGGCGCGCTTCGACGTGATCGTCACCGACAACCTCTTCGGCGACATCATCACCGACCTCGCCGCCGCCGTCTCCGGCGGCATCGGGATCGCCGCCAGCGGCAACATCAACCCCAGCGGCGATTTCCCGTCGATGTTCGAGCCGGTGCACGGCTCCGCCCCGGACATCGCCGGCCAGAGCAAGGCCGACCCGACCGCGACGATCCTCTCCGTGGCCCTGCTGCTCCAGCACCTGGGCTACGCCGACGAGGCCGCCCGGGTCGAGAAGGCCGTGCACGCGGACCTCGCCGAGCGCACCGCTCCGCGCAGCACGGTGGAGGTCGGCGACGCGCTGGCCGCCCGAGTAGCCGGCTAGCGCCCGCCCGTCTCCCGCCACCGCCCTTCCAGGGAGCGCTTCGCGCGCACCTACCCCTCTGGCCCCCCTGGGCTAATCCCCCGGCCGGGTGCGACCATCGACTCCGGGCCGCACATTTATGCCTATGGCCCCATCGCTGCGATAATCAGCGGTGGGGCCGCTGTGCGAGGGGAAACTCGGACGTCCAAGCACTGGGACGGCGGGTGCGGTCCGCCATGACCTCACGGTGAAGGACACGCAGACATGACGACGACGCCCACGATCGAGCTCAAGCCTTCCTCGCACCCGCTGTCCGACGCGGAGCGCGAGGCGATCCTCTCCAACCCCGGGTTCGGCCGCCACTTCACCGACAACATGGTGACGATCCGGTGGACCGAGGGCCGTGGCTGGCACGACGCGCAGCTCGTGCCGTACGCCCCGCTCTCCATCGACCCGGCGAACATGACGCTGCACTACGCGCAGACGATCTTCGAAGGCCTGAAGGCGTACCGCCAGCCCGACGGCACGGTCGCCACCTTCCGCCCCGAGGCCAACGCCAAGCGCTTCCAGGACTCCGCGCGCCGGCTGGCCATGCCCGAGCTGCCCGTCGAGACGTTCATCGAGGCCGTCGACGCGATCGTCGGCCAGGACAAGGCGTGGGTGCCCAGCGCGGGCGAGCAGTCGCTCTACCTGCGGCCCTTCATGTTCGCCACCGAGGTCGGGCTGGGCGTCAAGCCGGCCAACGAGTACCTCTTCATGGTGATCGCCTCGCCGGCCGGCGCGTACTTCGCCGGCGGCGTGAAGCCGGTCTCCGTCTGGCTCTCCGAGGAGTACGTGCGCGCCGCGCCCGGCGGCACCGGCGCCGCGAAGGCCGGCGGCAACTACGCCGCGTCCCTCGTCGCCCAGGCCCAGGCCATCGAGCACGGCTGCGACCAGGTGGTCTGGCTGGACGCGATCGAGCGCAGCTGGATCGAGGAGATGGGGGGCATGAACCTGTACTTCGTGTCCGGCAACAAGATCCTGACCCCCGCCCTGACCGGCTCGCTGCTCCCCGGCATCACCCGCGACTCGCTGCTGAAGATCGCCGCGGACCTGGGCTACGACGTCAACGAGGGCCGGATCTCCGTCGAGGACTGGAAGCGCGGCTGCGCCGACGGCACCATCACCGAGGTCTTCGCGTGCGGCACCGCCGCCGTGATCACCCCGGTCGGCTCCGTCAAGTCCACCCGGGCCGACTGGACCGTCGCCGACGGCAGCCCCGGCAAGGTGACGATGAAGCTGCGCGAAGCGCTCCTGTCCATCCAGACCGGCACCGCCCCGGACCCCCACGGCTGGATGCACCAGCTGGGCTGAGGCTTTGCGCCCGCCCGGCCGTCAAGCCTGCTGCGCCAGTGCCCGCTCCGTTTCCCTCATCGGGACCGGATGCGGGCGCTTGGCGTTCAGGGCGAGATACGCGCCGGCTGTGACAGCCGCCGACAGCAGGAAGCTGAAATCGATGCCGCCGGTCCACGAAACGAGCGGTCCGCTGTAAAGCGGTGTATCCACGGCCAGGAGGCCGACCACCGCGCCGGAGGCCCAGGCGGCGGTAGCCGCGACGTTCCAGCCGCCCCGGTACCAGTACAGCCCCCCACGCGTCCCCCGGTTGAAAACCTGCAGCGCATCGGTGTCGTAGCGGCCCCGAACCCGCACGAACCCCAGCAGCGTCACCACCGCCCAAGGCGTCCCGACGGCCGTCAGCAACAGCACGAACGACGTCATCGCGTCCTGCGCCGCCCACGCGAAGTGCCCCAGGAAGACCAGCGCGGTGGAGAAGGCCGCCACGACGTACGTGGCCTGGGTCCGGGACGCGCGGGGCAGGATCGCGTCCAGGTCGAGGCCCATGCTGTAGAGCATCAGGCCGGCGTTGCCGACCGAGCCCGCCGAGGCGTTGGCCAGCAGCAGCGCCAGGTACCAGGCGGGGGCGGCGGCCACCAGCGGGCCGGCGTAGTCGTCGGCGGCGCCGACGGCCAGGGCGGTGAACGTGCCGAACAACTGCGGTACGAGGAGCCCGACGACCAGGCCCAGACAGGTGGACCAGAAGACCTTGCGCTGACTGAAGCGGCGCGGCGAGATGTAGCGCGTGTAGTCGCCGAGCAGCGTGATGAAGGCGATGGGCCCGCTCAGCCCGGCGGACACGGCGGCGAGCAGCCAGGTCGGCCAGAAGCCGCCGAGCAGGTACGCCGATCCCTCCACCGGTGAGGTGGTGAAGCTGCCCGCGTAGGCGATGAAGCCGATGAGCAGCAGCACGGTCAGACCGACGGCCAGGGCGCGGCTGAGCCGCAGCAGCATCCGGTAGCCGAAGACGGCGGCGGTCGCGGTGCAGCCGGCGAGGGCCGCGTAGACCACGGCGTAGCTCGCCGCGCCGGTCGGCAGGCCGAAGAGGCGGTTGAGGCAGCCGACGACGGCGTCGCCGCCGACCCACAGGGTCAGGGCGGTGTAGCCGAGCGAGAGCAGCAGGCCGATGACCGATCCGAGCAGCCGGCCGCGTACCCCGAAGTGGGCGCCGCTGCTGGTGGAGAGGTTCGTGGCGCTGCGCAGCGATACGAGGGCGAGCGGCGCGGTCAGCAGCGTGCCGACCAGGGTGCCGGCCGCCAGGGCGCTCACCGAGGCCCACCAGCCGAGGCCGAAGGAGACCGGCAGCCAGCCGAAGACGATCACTCCCAGGGCGAGATTCGACCCGAGCAGGATGCTGACCAGATCGCGCGGGCCGCTGGTGCGCTCCTCGTCCGGAACGGTGTCGACTCCGCGTTGCTCGATCTGCATGGGCGGTCTCCCTACGCGGTTCCTGTCATGTTTGAACGGCATTCAATGTCTCCCACGTATGGCCTACGGTCAATACTTCACGGCCACGGGATGAATTGTTAGAGTGACGTTCTAACTCTGCGAGAGGCGCGACATGCGACTGACCCCGACCGAGCGGGACCGCCTGCTGCTGTTCGGTGCCGCCGAGCTGGCGCGGGCCCGCCGGGCCCGCGGCCTGCTGCTGAACGTGCCGGAGGCGACGGCGCTCATCGCCGACACCGTCTGCGAGGCGGCCAGGGACGGCCGCCGGCTGGCCGAGGCCATCGCCGCGGGGAAGGCCGTCCTCGGGCCCGAGGACGTGCTCCCCGGGGTGGCCGACGTGGTCAAGGAGGTGCACGTCGAGGCCGTCTTCGACGACGGCTCCCGGCTCGCCGTGATCACCGCTCCCATCGGCGGGGGGTCGCTCGGCGACGACGCGCCCGGCGCCGTACTGACCGGCCCCGCGGTCCCCGAGCGGGCTCCGTCCGTGACGGTGACCGTGCACAACACCGCGACCGTGCCGGTCAGCGTGACCTCGCACTTCCACTTCTTCGAGGCCAACCCGCGGCTCGACTTCGACCGGGCCGCCGCCTACGGCATGCGGCTCGCCGTCCCGGCGGGCTCGTCGGTGCGTTTCGGCCCGGGGGAGTCCGCGCCGGTGGGGCTGGTGCCGATCGGCGGCGCCCGGGTCGCGATCGGTTTCGCGGGCCTGGTGGACGGCCCGCTGGACGCGCCCGGTGCCCGCGAGGAGGCCCTGCGAAGGGCCGCGGCCTGCGGCTACCTCGGCACCCAGCCCTCGACCCCGACCCCACCCCCACCCCCGAACCCGACCCCGAACTCGTTGGAGGACGGCTCATGACCGGAATCGACCCGCGCGAATACGTGGCGGTGCACGGTCCGCGTGCCGGGGACCGGGTGCGGCTGGGCGACTCGGGGCTCGTCGTCCGGGTCGAGTCCGACGCGCAGCTGCCGGGTGACGAGTTCCTGGCCGGTTTCGGCAAGACCGCCCGTGACGGCATGCACCTCAAGGCGGCGGCCGTCCGCGACACCTGTGACGTCGTGATCAGCAATGTCGTCGTGATCGATGCCGTCCTCGGCATCCGCAAGGTCTCGATCGGCATCCGCGAAGGCCGGATCTGCTCGATCGGCCGGGCCGGCAACCCCGACACCCTCGACGGGGTCGATGTCGTCGTCGGCACCGGAACCAGCATCGTCTCCGGCGAAGGCCTGATCGCGACCGCCGGCTCCGTGGACACCCACGTCCATCTGCTCTCGCCGCGCATCATGGAGGCCTCACTCGCCTCCGGCGTCACCACGATCATCGGCCAGGAGTTCGGCCCGGTCTGGGGCGTCGGCGTCAACTCGCCCTGGGCGCTGCGGCACGCGTTCAACGCCTTCGACGCGTGGCCGGTCAACATCGGCTTCCTGGCCCGCGGCTCGTCCTCCGATCCGGCTCCGCTGGTCGAGGCGCTCGCCGAGGGCGGCGCGTCCGGCTTCAAGGTCCATGAGGACATGGGCGCGCACACCCGTGCGCTGGACACCGCGCTGCGGGTGGCCGAGGAGCATGACGTCCAGGTGGCGCTGCACAGCGACGGCCTGAACGAGTGCCTGTCGGTGGAGGACACCCTGTCCGTGCTGGACGGCCGCACGATCCACGCCTTCCACATCGAGGGCTGTGGCGGTGGGCATGTGCCCAACGTGCTGAAGATGGCGGGCGTGCGGAACGTCATCGGCTCGTCCACCAACCCCACGCTGCCCTTCGGGCGGGACGCGGTCGCCGAGCACTACGGCATGATCGTCTCCGTCCACGACCTCAAGACCGACCTGCCGGGCGACGCGGCCATGGCCCGTGACCGGATCCGCGCCGGGACGATGGGCGCCGAGGACGTGCTGCACGACCTGGGCGCGATCGGCATCACCTCCTCCGACGCGCAGGGCATGGGCCGCGCGGGCGAGACCGTCCGCCGCACCTTCCAGATGGCCGGGAAGATGAAGGCCGAACTGGGGCCGATGGAGGGCGACGGGCCCGCCGACGACAACGCGCGGGTGCTGCGCTACATCGCGAAGCTCACCATCAACCCCGCCATCGCCCACGGCCTGGCCCACGAGATCGGCTCCCTCGAGGTCGGCAAGCTCGCCGACATCGTGCTGTGGAAGCCGCAGTACTTCGGCGCCAAGCCGCAGATGGTCCTCAAATCCGGCTTCCCCGCCTACGGCGTCACCGGCGACCCCAACGCGGCCACCGACGACTGCGAACCCCTCGTCATCGGCCCGCTGTTCGGGGCGCACGGCGCGACCGCGGCCGATCTGTCGGTCGCCTTCGTCGCCCGCGCCGCGGCCGAGTCCGCGAACGACCGGATGCCGACCCGACGCCGCCGGGTGGCGGTGCGCGGCACGCGCGGCATCGGCCCCGCCGACCTGCTGTTCAACTCCCGCACCGGCCAGGTCGACGTGAACGGCAGCACCGGCCTGGTCACCCTCGACGGTGACCCGCTGCGCTCGGAACCCGCCGACCAGGTGTCCCTCAGCCGCCTGTACTTCTTGTGACAAGGATCCGCACCATGAACACGACCCCCGCAGTCGACGGCTTCCGGATGCCCCCCGAGTGGGCCCCGCACGCCCGCACCTGGATGGCGCTGCCGTCCCCCAGCACCACCTTCGCGGACGACGAGGACCTCGACGTCTCCCGCCGCGCCTGGGCCGAGGTGGCCCGCACCATCAGCCGCTACGAGCCGGTCACCGTGCTCACCACACCCGGTGACGGCGACAAGGCCCGCTCGCTGCTCGGCCCCGGTGTCGACGTCGTGGAGCAGCCGCTCAACGACGCGTGGATGCGCGACATGGGCCCGACGTTCCTGGTCCGCGACGGCGAACTGGCCGCCGCGAACTGGGTGTTCAACGGCTGGGGCGCCCAGGAGTGGGCGCAGTGGGACCTGGACTCCCAGGTCGGCGCCCAAGTCGCCGGCCTCGCGGGGGCCCGCACCTACGCCTCGTCGCTGGTCAACGAGGGCGGCGGCATCCACGTCGACGGCGAGGGCACCGTCCTGCTCACCGAGACCGTCCAGCTCGACCCGGGACGCAACCCGGGCTGGACCAAGGAGCGGGTCGAGGAGGAACTGCACGCGTACCTCGGCACGACCAAGGCGATCTGGCTGCCGCGCGGGCTGACCGCCGACTACGGGCTCTTCGGCACCCGCGGCCATGTCGACATCCTGGCCGCGTTCGTCCGGCCCGGCACGGTCGTCGTGCACAGCCAGCAGGACCCGTCGCACCCCGACCACGCGGTGTCGCAGGAGACGATCAAGCTGCTCGGCAACGCCACCGACGCGCGCGGCCGCGCCCTGGAGGTCGTCGAGCTGCCCGCCCCCTCGGCCACCGGGGAGGACGGGGAACTGGTCGACTACTCTTACGTCAACCACTACCTGTGCAACGGCGCCGTCGTGCTGTGCTCCTTCGACGACCCGGCCGACCGGGTCAACGCGGAGATCTTCGGCCGGCTCTTCCCGGAGCGCGAAGTGGTCCCCGTCGACGCCCGCACGATCTTCGCGCACGGCGGCGGCATCCACTGCATCACGCAACAGCAGCCCCAGGTGTGACCCGGGGATACATCGTCGGAGGACGCGGTGACCGGAACGCCCCGCGCCAGGCGGCGGCTCAAGCAGCCCCGTGAGCTGGTGATGGCCGCCGCGATGGCGGCCATCGCGGAACACGGCCTGGCCGAGCTGACCCTCGCCGGCCTCGGCCGCGGGATCGGGATGAGCAGCGGCCACGTCCTCTACTACTTCGGCAGCAAGGACGAGCTGCTCCTCCAGACCCTGGAGTGG
This sequence comes from Streptomyces sp. RKAG293, assembly GCF_023701745.1. Lineage (NCBI taxonomy): Bacteria > Bacillati > Actinomycetota > Actinomycetes > Kitasatosporales > Streptomycetaceae > Streptomyces > Streptomyces sp. RKAG293. The sequence continues at coordinate 6,304,088 of NZ_JAJOZB010000001.1, forward strand.
AGCGAGGAGCAGCTCGGCGCCCAGCGCCGCGCCCTGCTGTCCAAGCCGCTGCCCGCCCGCGAGCGGCTCGACCTGGTCATCGACCACTACCTCGCCGACGGCCACCGCGATCCGCACTGGGTGCTGTGGTCCGAGGTCTGGACCCGCTCCCAGCTGGGCGAGGAGGGTCTGCAGCGGCAGCTCTCGCTCGAACTGGCCTGGCACCGGGACCTGGTGGCGCTGGTCGCCGAGGGCATCTCCCGCGGCGAGTTCCGCAGCACCGACCCCGAACGGTTCTCCGTCCGGCTCCGCGCGCTGCTCGACGGCTTCGGCACCCACCTGGTCGTCGGCCTGCCCGGCACCGACCGCGAGGCGGTGCTCGGCCACGTCCGGGAGTTCCTCCAGGACGGCCTGTTCGCACCCGCCAAGTGAGCCTTCGGCACTACGTTGGACGGCGTGATCGCCCTCGTCGTCGCAGTCGTCGGTGCCCTCGGCGCGCTCCTGACCGCCCTGCTGGCGCACCGCGCCGCCGCCAGGAGCAAGCAGGCGGAGCTGGAGCTGGCGGAAGCGCAGCGCAGAGCCGAACTCGAACGGGGTAGCGCGCGCGAGAGCCTTGAGGTGCGCCGGGCGTGGAACGCCCTGCTCAACCAGTCGGTCCGGCGCTACCACGACGCGCTGTCCGGCTGTCTGACCGCACGCGGCGGGGCCGCGGAGGCCGCGGCGCGGCGCCAGGAGCTCGACGACGCACGCCGGTCGCACCGCGATACGTACGCGGCGGCCCAGATGGTCATCAGCGACGCGGTGCTGGTCCCCGCGGCGGAGCTCATCGGGCGGCTCAACCGGGTGTACTCGCTGCTCACCCCCGCGGACGGTGAGCCGCCGTCGGGGGAGCAGCGGAGCGCGGCGGAGACCGAGCTGGCCGGGTGTTCCGACGAGCTGTACGCGCTGCGCCAGCTGATGCGCGCCGACCTGGGCATCACCGCTCTGCCGCCGCACCGGCCGCAGCGACCCAGGACCCGGTTCTCCACCGGCGGCGGGGGCAGCAGCGCGGGTCAGTGAGCCGGCGCCGCCGGAGGCGGTCTTGCGGGGGAACCGTCCGTTCCGGCACGGTCGTTGACCATGAGCACCACGGAACGCGCCGACGGTCAGCAGCACTGGAAGAAGATCTGGGTCGGCTCGGCAGGCAACATGGTCGAGTGGTTCGACTGGTTCGTGTACTCGACGTTCGCGACGTACTTCGCGGCCTCGTTCTTCCCCAAGGGGGACGAGACCGCCCAGATGCTGAACACGATGGGCATCTTCGCGGTCGGCTTCTTCATGCGGCCGGTCGGCGGCTGGCTGCTCGGCCGGATCGGCGACCGCAAGGGCCGCAAGGCGGCGCTGACGCTCTCGGTCTCCCTGATGTCGGCGAGCGCGGTGCTGATCGCGGCGGCGCCGACGTACGCGGTCGCCGGGTACGGCGGCGCGGCCGTCCTGCTGGTGGCGCGGCTGCTGCAGGGCCTGTCGGTCGGCGGTGAGTACGCGGCGAGCGCCACGTATCTGACGGAGGCGTCGGCGCCCGGCCGCCGGGGGTTCGCCTCCAGCTTCCAGTACGTGTCGATGACCGTCGGGCAGATCATCGGGCTCGGGCTGCAGCTGATCCTGCAGCACACGATGTCGGACGGAGCGCTGCACAGCTGGGGCTGGCGGATCCCGTTCATCGTCGGCGCCGCCGGCGCGGCCATCGTCTTCTACCTGCGGCGCAGCATGCTCGAGACGGACGTCTACGAGGGGGCGTCCGCCGAAGCGGGCGAGGCCGGTGAGGACAGCGGCACCCTGGGGACGCTGTGGAAGCACCGGCGCGAGGCGTTCCTGGTCATGGCGCTCACCATGGGCGGCACGGTCGCGTACTACACGTACACCGTGTACCTCACGAAGTACCTGTCCAGCAGCGCGGGCCTGCCCAAACAGACCGCGACCCTCGTCAGCTTCTGCGCGCTGACGGTCTTCGCCTGTCTGCAGCCGCTCGCGGGAGCGCTGTCGGACCGCATCGGCCGCCGCCCCCTGCTGATCACCTTCGCCGTCGGCTCGACCTTCCTCACCGTCCCGATCATGACGATGCTCCAGCACGTCAGCGGCTTCTGGTCGGCCCTGGGGCTGGCCCTGCTCGCACTGGTGGTCGTCACCGGCTACACGTCGATCAACGCCTGCGTGAAGGCCGAGCTCTTCCCGACCCACATCCGCGCCCTGGGCGTCGCCCTCCCGTACGCCCTCGCCAACGCCCTCTTCGGCGGCACCGCCGAATACGTGGCGCTGTGGTTCAAGAAGGGCGGCATCGAGTCCGGCTACTACTGGTACGTGGCGGGCTGCGCGGCGGTGTCGCTCGTCGTCTACCTGTCGATGCGCGAGACGAAGGAGATCGATCTGCACCGGGTGGGCCTCGACACGCGGGACCGTGAGAAGGCGCTCGCATCCTGAGACGGGCCGGAGCGCGGGGGCAGGTCTGTGCCAGACTGCCTCCGTGCTCTCCAACGTCATCATTATGGACAGCGCACGCCGGTCCGCAGTGAGCGCCCCGTAGAAAACGTACGGCAGCGACCACCGTGTCCCAGACCCGCGTGCAGACCTCTCGCATCCGCGAGAGGTTTTTTCGTTTCCCGGCCCACCCACGCCGGACGCGAAGCGCGAGGGATCATTGGGGGCAAGTGGAGACGGGTCTTCCGGTAGCCACTCATCCGACAGGAGTCTCACCACCATGACAGCCGCATTGGACGACAGCTTCCATGTCTTCGACACCACGCTGCGCGACGGCGCGCAGCGTGAGGGGATCAACCTCACCGTCGCGGACAAGCTGACGATCGCCCGGCACCTGGACGACTTCGGGGTGGGCTTCATCGAGGGCGGCTGGCCGGGCGCCAACCCCCGGGACACCGAGTTCTTCGCCCGCGCCGCCACCGAGCTGGAACTGCGGCACGCCACGCTCGTCGCCTTCGGCGCCACCCGCCGCCCCGGTGGCAAGGCCGCCGAGGACATGCAGGTCAAGGCGCTGCTGGACTCCCAGGCTCCGGTGATCACGCTGGTCGCCAAATCGCACGACCGGCATGTCGAACTGGCGCTGCGCACCACGCTCGAAGAGAACCTGGAGATGGTCCGCGACACCGTCTCCTACCTGCGCGAGCAGGGACGGCGGGTGTTCGTCGACTGCGAGCACTTCTTCGACGGCTACAAGGCCAACCCGGAGTACGCGAAGCAGGTCGTGAAGACCGCGCACGAGGCCGGCGCCGACGTCGTCGTCCTCTGCGACACCAACGGCGGCATGCTGCCGGCACAGGTACAGGCCGTGGTCGGCCTCGTCCTGGCCGACACCAACGCGCGGCTGGGCATCCACGCCCAGGACGACACCGGCTGCGCGGTCGCCAACACTCTCGCCGCCGTCGACGCGGGCGCCACCCACGTGCAGTGCACCGCGAACGGCTACGGCGAGCGGGTGGGCAACTCCAACCTCTTCCCGGTGGTCGCCGCACTGGAACTCAAGTACGGCAAGAAGGTGCTCCCCGAGGGCGCCCTGGCCGAGATGACCCGCATCTCGCACGCCATCGCCGAGGTCGTCAACCTCGCGCCCTCCACCCACCAGCCCTACGTCGGCGTCTCCGCCTTCGCGCACAAGGCCGGTCTGCACGCCTCCGCGATCAAGGTCGACCCGGACCTCTACCAGCACATCGACCCCGAGCAGGTCGGCAACACCATGCGGATGCTCGTCTCCGACATGGCGGGCCGCGCCTCCATCGAGCTCAAGGGCAAAGAACTCGGCATCGACCTCGGCGACGACCGCGAGCTCGTCGGCCGCGTCGTCGCGAGGGTGAAGGAGCGCGAGCTCCAGGGCTACACCTACGAGGCCGCCGACGCCTCCTTCGAACTGCTGCTGCGCGACGAGATCAACGGCCGCCCCCGCCGCTACTTCCGCGTCGAGTCCTGGCGCGCGATCGTCGAGGACCGCCCCGACGGCACCCACGCCAACGAGGCCACGGTGAAGGTGTGGGCCAAGGGCGAGCGCATCGTCGCCACCGCGGAGGGCAACGGCCCGGTCAACGCCCTCGACCGCGCACTCCGTGTCGCCCTGGAACGGATCTACCCGCAGCTCGCCGAGCTCCAGCTCGTCGACTACAAGGTCCGCATCCTCGAAGGCCGCCAGGGCACCGACTCCACCACCCGCGTCCTGGTCACCACCAGCGACCGCAAGGGCGAGTGGAACACGGTCGGCGTCGCCGAGAACGTGATCGCGGCTTCCTGGCAGGCGCTGGACGACGCGTACGCGTACGGGTTGCTGCGCGCGGGCGTCGACCCGCAGGAGTAACGGGCCGGGGGCGGGCTCCCGTCAGCTGGTGGCGGGGGCCTGTCCGGTGGACCCGGGTCCGGTCTTGTCCGGGTCCGGGGTGCAGTGGATGCTGCGGACGAATGCGTCCAGGTCGGGGAGGACTTCCAGGAATCGCTGGTGGTCCCACGACATCAGGAAGACGTGCACGTCGGTGTCGAAGTCCTCGTCGCGGAAGATGTAGTTGACCTGGTCGTACTGACCGATTTCGGTGACGCCGCTCCACTGGGCCTTGACGCCCCGTCCGAGCGCTTCGGTCTCGAACCACTCCGCAACCGGTTGGACCGTCGCGCTCTTGGTGCCGAAGTAGCTGTAGTGCTGGAACGCCTCTTCCCTGGTTCCTTCACGCTTCCACAGCGCGATGGCGACCGCGACCGGCATCTTCGTGTAGTCGGGGCAGTGGAAGTACAGCTTGTGCGCAGCTACGCTGCCGACGATTTCGCTCTGCCCCCGCACGAGGGATTGCGCGAAGGGCAGAACTTCCTTCTTCACGACCTTCTTGGTCAGCTCCCGGCCGCCACGAAGGAAGCGGTCACCGGCGTAGTCGAAAGCCCACTCGGCGGCATCCGCCCATTTGGTGCCCTTGAAGGCAAGAGGGATGGGAAACCAGACGTCCCGGTCGTAGTCGATCCGGGCCCAGTTCTCCGTCGACTTGCGGTGGTCGAAGCTCACGCGTCCTCCTGCTGGTACTTCCACCGGAACGTGCTCATGATCGCATCGAACAGCGCACCGAGGAGTTTTGCGATGTCGTCGTCGGGGCTTCCGCCACCGAACGTGGAGAACGAGGAGAGCAGCCAGCTGTCGGCGGTTCCGGGCACGGGAAGTATGTACTCGATGCGACGTGACGCGTAATCGACCTCGCGTTCCGGATCGGCGTCGTAGTTCCGTTCCGTCCGGATGCCGGAGCACCCGGCGATTTCCACCGGCTCCCCACCCCGAGTCGTCGACAGTACTTCGGCCAGCACCTGCTGAGGGTCAGGGGCGTCGAGCCGCCCGAATTCGACGTAGGAGATCAGGAACGAGGCCGGGAGGTTCTGCTCGCGGTTTCCCACGGGCAGGAAGAGATCGACGCCTGCGTTCTGGCGAGCCTGGTTGATCACCTTTTTCAGCCGCGACTCCAACTCCCGTCGGTACTGGGCGACCTGATCGCGTCCATGCTTCGCGAAGGCGCGATCGAGCAGGCTGGCGATGGCCTTGTCCGTACCCCGCTGGACCGGGATCTTCTCCCACTCGTCCGGGACGACCAGTCGGTAGCCGCTCACCGTCATGAGCCGACCTCCACGGTGGTCAGTTCCTTGAACTTACCGAATATGGGCAAGGGCTTCGACGTGTCGCCTTCCACCACCGGGTGCAGGAGATCGCCGTCGAATCCTTTGCCGTGCACCAGATTCCCGATGAAGTTGAACGTGTCGCTGCCGCCCGCCCAGTGGCTGAACTCGTCGGCAGCATTGGCGGCGCCATTGATGATCCGCACCGTTTTCAGGAAGCCGCCGGCGCGAGTGAGCGCGTTGGGGAACAGTCGGGTGTTCGGGAACTCCTCGGCGAGTTGGCGGAGTTTCGTCATGTTCTCCAGGACTTCCTTCTCGCCACCGGCGAGGAACTTCTGGCCGACCGCGGTGCCGTAGTCGGACAGCGAGGACCACAGTCGGGTGAAGCCTCCCTGGTCCGCGCCTTCTGCCATGTCCGCGCCTTCGGCCAGTGCCCGGCTCGCACTCGTCCCGCCCTCCTCGGCCTCCGCTCCGGCGCGCGTCGCGTTCGCCACGCCCTCGGCGAACGCCGTCGAACCCTTCAGCGCAGCCTTCGCCCAGGCCGCTGTGCCCAGGGTGGCGATGGCGAAGACGTCCATTGCCACATCCGTCCAGGAGCCGTCGCCGGTGAGCGCGACGGCGGTATGGCCCAGCAGGGCGGCCAGCATCAGTCCGCCCAGCACGCCGGTGAGGAGGTCGAGGCCGGGAATGAACAGCGAGATGATGATGAGGGCGGTGACGATCCAGGTGCAGATGTCGGCGAGCAGCTTGATCAGCCCGGCGTGCTCATGGATGAAGTCCTTGATCCCGTCCCACCGGCTGTCCTTCAAGCCGTCGTGTTCGGTGTCCTCGATCTTCTGCATCCAATGGTGGGCACGTTCGTCCCGGTGGCTCTTCGTATGCGCCAACTGCGTTTTCGCCTGCGTGAGTTCACCCTGGGCGGCCTGTTTCGCGTGGTCCAGGACATCCTTATGGTGTTGCTGTTCCGGGGTGAGTTTCGGCACCGGCTGCCCGGCCGCCGGCTTCACTTCGGGGGAGTTGGCGGTCGGCGCGACGGCCTGGGCCTTGGTCAGGGCCTTCAGCGACTCGGATTGGCAGTGGTCCAGGTCGTCGGCCCAGCTGCCCAGATATCCGGACACCGTCTCGTACCGGGTGGCGACCTTTCCCAGGTCGCCTTTGAGTTCCGAAGCGGTATCGCGCAGCTTGTCGGCGAACTTGCCGACGTTCTCGTCACCTGCGATATCCGTCAGCAGGCCGATCTGGTCGCGGATCGTCTCAGCCATCTTGCTCAGGCGCTTGGCCTCGGCCCGAACCTCGTGCGGTTCCCCGGGAATCGGGTCCTGGCTCTCGTCGAGCACGGCCCATTCATAGTCGGGCGGCCTACTCATGCTGCTGGTTCCCCTCACGCGTGAACATGCTGGATCGACTACTGGCGGGGAGTGACGGGGGCTACTTCTTCTTGCCTGCGCCGTCGAGGCCGTCTTCGAGCTTCTTGTCCACGTCCTTGAAGGCTTCCATGGTCTTCTCGGCCATCTCGCCCATCGCCTTCACCTTGTCCAGCAGCTTGTGCCGGTGGTAGTCCCAGTTGCTGGCGAAGTCGTGCATCGCGTGCGCGATGTCACCGGAGCCGAGAAACTCCTTGATTTCCTTCTGGTGCCCGCCTGTGTCCTCCAGCTCCCGCTGGATCGTCTGCAGGCTCTTCGTCGATTCCTCGAGCCTGTCGTAGGACACTTTGAGGTCCGCCATCCCCGCAACCATTCCGCTCGCCCTGGTCATGATCTGAGTGCCGGGGAGGATTTCGCGGCATGCGGGCGCGCCACATCAACTGCGGGAGTTCCCCTGTCCGGCAATCCATTGATCGTTTCAAGCCCTCGGGGGCCGGACAACCTGGAGCTCGCAAAGAACGGTAAAGACCTGGCCTATTCATGACCGACAGTGACCAGGTGCTGGGGCCGGGCGGCGTCGTACGCCTACGCGGAGAGGTCGGCCCCGGCGGCGAAGGCGACGAAGCGGGTCCAGGCGGCGGGGGAGACCGTCAGGGCCGGGCCGTCGGGGTCCTTGGAGTCACGGATGTGCACGGCCTGGGGGTGGGCGGCGACCTCGATGCAGTTGCCGCCCTCACTGCCACTGTGGCTGGACTTGCGCCAGGCGTAGGCGATCTCGACGCAGGCGCCGCCTTCGCTGCCGCTGTGAGTGGACTTGAACCAAGCGAGATCGTCGTCGGAACGCTGTGGGCTTGCTGCGCGGTTCATGAATCTCCTAGCAGATCGTCCAACAGGCCCTTGCTCTCCTCAGGGGTGAGGGCCTGCGATCGCAGCATCCCATATTTCTGCTGGAGCACACTGACCTCGTCTGGATCATCGACGAGGAAGCTGACGCGCTGGCCTTCCATATAAGCCAGTTGCTCATGGTCGGGGGTCTCCAGCAGAACCATGGGACCGTCGAGCCCGGCGTGCTCATAGCGGTCCGTCGGCATGATCTGCAGTCCCAGGAAGGGGAGTTCGGCGCATCGGCGCAGGTGGCGGTTCTGCTCGCGCAGTACCGCACGGCCACCGATCGGGCGGTGCAGGATCGACTCCTCCAGCAGGTAGTTCATCATCGGCGGCCAGGGCTTCCGCTCGAAGAGCCTCTGCCGGTCGAGCCGGGCTGATAACCGTTCCTCCGCCTCTTCCGCACTGATGGGTGGGAACAGACAGGCAAAGACCGCCTGCGCATACTCCTCGGTCTGGAGCAGGCCGGGAATCACGTGGGTCTCGTACCAAAGGAGCGTCAGCGACCGCTGCTCCTGCTCGATGAAGTCCTGCGCGAACAGCGGATACCGCTCCTTCTCCGGGATCTGCGTCACCGCGACCGCCAGCGCGCCCTTCGTCCCCAGCAGCTGGTCCAAGTGTTCCGCCAGGTCCCGCTTGAGCGGCCTGCGACCCTGCTCGATCGAGGCGATCGTCTCCTCGTGCACACACAGTCGCTCGGCCAGCGTTGCCTGCGTGAAGCGTTCTGCTCTGCGGAAGTGACCGAGCATGGCGCCGATCACGTGCCACGACGGATTCTTCTTGGGCTTGTTCGCCGGATGCATGAGGTCTCCCCTTCCCGTCCGTCGCCGCACGCGACCCCCTCCCGGGGCGTACAACCCATCCGTACGCCCTGACACTGTGGTCCAACGTAATCACTGACTGTGACAGTCGCGCCATGGAAAAGAACAATCAACTGCGCCTTTTCCGCGAGGCGTTCTACCGGCGCGAGCGCCGCTCCGTACCCGCTGCCAGGCGCTTCACCGCGCTGGCGCTGCGGGCGTGGGGTGTGGCGGACCGGCAGGACGAGGTGCTGCTCTGCGTGAGCGAGCTGGCGACCAACGCCCTGCTGCACGGGGTGCCCCCCGGGCGCGGTTTCCGGCTGCACCTCACCCTCGGCCAGGGCGGCGCCCCGCTGCGGATCGAGGTGCACGACAGCGGGGGAGGGGACGTGCGGACGCCCGCCCTCTGTCCACAGGGTGAGGACGAGGGCGGGCGCGGGTTGCTGCTGGTGGCGGGACTTGCGGATGACTGGGGTGTGGGGCGGCGCGATCCCGGCAAGGTCGTCTGGTGCGAATTCGCGGTGACCGTACCGTGAAGCGGAATGCGGACCTCTGGCGGACGCGCGTAGAACTCGGGCACACTCGTCACGCACCAAGAGCGGCACCCGCACAACCGCCCCACCGGTTGCACGAATCCGCAGGAGGTTCTCGTATGAGGCTCGGCAGAGTGCTGAAGTTCCGCACCGTCCTGAGCGCGCTCGTTCTCGCGCTCGGTGTTCTGTTCGCCCCCGGGGTCGGCATCGCCGCCTCCCACGACGCCTACGCGGTCAGCAAACTGACGCACGCACAGGCCACGTCCATGTTCAGTTCGGCGGGGATCACCTGGTCCTCGTCCGGCGGCTGCTCCAACCGCAACGTGTCCACCTGTACGTCCTTCGACCAACTCAACCTGGCCACCGCGCAGGGTGCCGTCACGCTCAAGCACGCGAGCGGCTGCGCCCTGAACATCACCGGCGGCACGGAGACCGGGCACGCGAGCGGCACGTACAGCCACTGGAACGGCTACAAGCTCGACTTCGGCAAGAACACCTGCATCACCAACTACATCCACCGGTTCACGTACATCGGGCTGCGGGGTGACGGCGCTCCGCAGTACAAGTCCGGGTCGGGGAACATCTACGCGGACGAGGGCAGCCACTGGGACGTCCTCTACTACAACTGCGGCGGCTGCTGAGGGTTCCGAACGAGCCGGGCAAGAGCGGACCTGGCTGTGACGTGAGGGGGACGGGTCCGCAGGGGTGGGGTTTCGAAATGCTGCCGAGCTATTTGTGAGCCGCCAGGCTCGTAAATAGTCGATTTCGAAGCCCCGCCCCGGAGGGCCCGGCCCCCGACCCACCTACCCCGCAGCCGGCGGACCGGCCAGCACCCGCAGCAGCCGCGCCACCTCGTCCGCGACAGCGGTACGTCCCGGACCGAGGTACTTGCGGGGGTCGGTCAGCCGCGGCTGCGCCGCGAGGGTCTCGCGCACCGCCGCCGTGAAGCAGCCGTTGAGGTGGGTGGCGATGTTGACCTTCACCATGCCGTGCGCGACGGCCCGGGCCAGATCATCGTCCGAGACGCCCGACGAGCCGTGCAGAACGAGCGGCACCTCGACGCCGGCCCGCAGCCGTCCGATCAGCTCGAAGTCGAGCGCAGCGGTCCGCGTGCTCATCGCGTGCGACGTGCCGACGGCGACGGCCAGGCCGTCCACACCGGTCGCCGCGACGTACGCCGCCGCCTCGGCCGGATCGGTGCGCACCCCCGGCGCGTGCACGCCGTCCTTGCCGCCGACCTCGCCCAGTTCGGCCTCCAGCCAGACGCCCGCGCGGTGGCAGTGCTCGGCCACCGAGGCGGTGACGGCCACGTTCTCCTCGTAGGGCAGCGTCGAGGCGTCGAACATCACCGAGGTGAGGCCCAGTGTGACGGCCTGCTCCACGAGCATGCGGTCGGTGGCGTGGTCGAGGTGGACGGCGACCGGTACGGAGGCGGCGCGGGCGATGGCGAGGGTCGCGGCCGCGACGGGCTCCAGGGCGCCGTGGTAGAGCACCGCGTTCTCGCTGATCTGCAGGACCACCGGCAGACCCGCGCGCTCCGCGCCCGCGGTGATGGCGGTGGCGTGCTCCAACTGGATGACGTTGAACGCGCCGACACCCCGGCCCGCGGCCATCGCGGGGCCGGTGATCTCACCCGTGGTGACCAGTGGCATGGGATCCCCTTCAAGCAGTCGGATGCAAGTAGTCGGGCAGGAGCAGGCGGAACGCGTCAGGTCAGGACGACGGAACGGGTGAGGTTGCGCGGGGTGTCGGGGTTGAGGCCGTTCGCCTCGGCGATGGCGACCGCCAGCCGCTGCACCCGGATCAGATCGGCCAGCGGGTCGGTGCCCGAGGCCTCCAGCGTGCCGCCGGTGCGCGCCACGTCACCGTCCAGGCCCTCCGGGAGGTCGCCGAAGACCCAGGCGATCCGGTTCGGGCCGGTGATCGAGATGGGGCCGTGCCGGTACTCCATCGCGGGGTACGACTCGGTCCAGGCGCCCGCCGCCTCCCGCATCTTGAGGCCGGCCTCCAGCGCGATGCCGTAGGACCAGCCGGTGCCCAGGAAGCTGAACTGCTCGGCGCCCAGCAGATCGGGCGAGAGCACCTCGGCGATGGCGCGGCGCGCGTCGGCGACGGCGGGCGCGATGTCCTCGCCGAGGTGGGTGCGGAGCAGCGCCAGCACGCTGGTCGCGAAGCGGGTCTGGACGACGGACTTCTCGTCGGCGAAGTCCAGCACGACCAGGTCGTCCACGAGGTCCACGATCGGGGTGTCCGGATCGCCGATGACCGCCGTGGTCCTGACCGTCCCGCGCGTTCCGCGCATCCCCCGCACCTTGCGGAGCAGTTCCAGCACCTCGGTGGTGGTGCCGGAGCGGGTGATGGCCACGATCCGGTCGTAGTCGCGGCCGTACGGGAACTCGGAGGCGGCGAAGGCGTCGGTCACACCCAGTCCGGCGCGCTCGCGCAGCACCGCGTACGACTGGGCCATGAACCAGGAAGTACCGCAGCCCACGACCGCGACCTTCTCCCCGGTGGCGGGCAGCGAGCCCGCGACCTCGGGGACGAGTCCGGCGGCGCGCTCCCAGCACTCCGGCTGGGTGGCGATCTCTTCCGCGGTGATCGACATGGAGGTGCCGTCCCTTCGTCGTTCCGTCCGTCAGGTCGGACGGTACTGGATGCCCCGCCCGGAACCGGTGGCGAGGTGGAAAAATGGACTAGACCAGATGGGTGGACCGGGAAACCGACCCGTTGAGTCGGCCCGTTGAACCGCCCCGTTGAACCGGCCGGTCAGCCGAGGTCGGGTTCGGTGCGGATCTCGACGAACGGCCCGGCGTGCCCGTCGAGTTCGAGGACCGCGATCTCGTTGCGGCCGGGACGCAGCAGCGGCCACGGCACGTAGAGGGTCCGCTGCGGGCCGCGGTCCCAGTAGCGGCCCAGGCAGAAGCCGTTGACCCAGACGTAGCCCTTGGTCCAGCCGGGCAGCGCGAGATAGCCGTCCGCGGGCTCGTCGACGTCCAGGAAGCCGCGGTGGAACGCGGCGGGAGCGGACGTCCCGTCCACGCCGTCCGCCCCGGCGGGAGCCGGTCCGCTCGAGGCGGCGGCGGCGCCCCAGGGCAGGCCGTCCGGCGTGCCGTCGCCGAGCGGCACCGGCTCGGCGGTCCAGCCGTGCAGGTACTGCTGGGTGTGCAGCACGCCCGACACACCCTTGCGGTCGCCGATCGCGGCACCGTAGTTGACCCGGCCCATGGACTCGACGAGCAGTTCCAGGCGGGCGGCCGGGCCGGCCACCGCGATCTCGGGCCGCTCGTCGCCGTCGCGTTCCAGTACAGCGGCCGGCACGCCGTCCACGAAGACGTGCGCCCGGTCGGCCAGGCCCTCCAGGGTCAGCGGATACGCCTTGCGGGGGCCGGGAATGCTGGTCCGGTACAGCACCAGGCCGTGGGCCAGGCCCAGTTCCTCGAAGGACGGCGGCACCGGGGAGTGGACGGTGCCGGTCGAGAGCCGCCCGATGACGTCGAACAGCGGCACGGACTCGGTGAGCTCGATCCGGGCGGGCGCCAGCAGCGGCGGCATCGGGTCGGGGTCCGGCGCCGGCTGCTCGGTGTAGGCGGCGAGCACCTCGCGGAACGCCCAGAACTTGGGGGTCGGGGCGCCGCGCTCGTCGATCGGGGCGTCGTAGTCGTAGGACGTGATCGTCGGCTGGTAGCCCTCGCCGGTGCGCGGGTCGGCGGTGTTGGCGCCCGCCCAGGTGCCGAAGTTGGTGCCGCCGTGCGCCATGTAGAGGTTGACCGAGGCGTCGTTCTCCAGGATCTCGCGCAGCGCGCCGGCGGCGTCCTCGGGGGAGCGGACGGTGTGCTTCTCACCCCAGTGGTCGAACCAGCCGTTCCAGAACTCCATGCACATCGCCGGGTCCTGCGGCCGGAAGCGGCGCAGCTCGCCGAAGGCCTCGGTGGCACGGCTGCCGAAGTTGACGGTGGCGAGATGGCCGGGGGCCGCCCCGCCGGTGAGGAAGAAGTCCTCCGGGCCGTCGGAGGTGAACAGCGGGACGTCGATCCCCCGCGACCGCAGACCGTCGGCGAGGTGCTGAAGGTAAGCGCTGTCTGTACCGAATGAGCCGTATTCATTTTCTATCTGGACCATCAGCACATTTCCGCCCCTGGTGGTCTGATGGGCCGCGATCATCGGGATCAGCCGGTCGTACCAGCGGTCCACCCGGTCCAGGTACCGCGGGTCGGCCACCCGCAGCCGCAGGTCGCCGTCGGCCAGCAGCCACCAGGGCAGTCCGCCGTTCTCCCACTCCGCGCAGATGTACGGGCTGGGGCGCACGATCGCGTGCAGGCCGGCCTCGGCGGAGGCGCGCAGGAAGCCGTCCAGGTCGGCGATGCCGTCGAAGTCGTACGCGCCGGGGCGCGGCTCGTGGAGGTTCCACGGGACGTACGTCTCCACGGTGTTCAGGCCCATCGCGCGCAGCATGCGCAGCCGGTGCGGCCACTGTTCGGGGAGCGTTCGGAAGTAGTGCAGCGCGCCGGACAGCAGGCGCAGGGGGCGGCCGTCGAGGGAGAAGCCCTCGGGTGACATCTCAAGCATGAGGGTTCTCCGGTGCTGTGACGTGCTGCTGCGGTTGGCGTCAGCGTGATCGTAAGTGGGCGTTCCTGTCGCCACAATCCAAAGAATCAAACAGTGTTCAATCCGTTGTGGGGTGTGGAACCCCCGTGGTAGAAACCGCTTACTAGAGAGAAGTGAAGCACACCGCCGTCTTCGCCCATGGAGGTTCCAACCGCCATGCCCTCCCCCTGGTCCCGCCGGACATTCCTCGCCGGAAGTGGCGCCGCGGCCGTTGCCGCAGGCCTTTCCGCCGCCTCGCCCGCGAGCGCCGCCTCCTCGCCCGCAAGCACCGCCCCGCCCGCAACCACCGCCCCCGCGGCCACACCCGCCGACGCCGCGCCGGACGCCTTCGACACCCTGCGGCTGCGCTGGCGCGCCCTCACCCTGGGCGCCGGTTTCGACGCCGCCGCCGAGCCGTACGCGACGAAGCTCGCCACCCTCGGCACCGCCGCGCGCACCTCGCTGGCGTCCATGGCCCCGGCCACCGGATCGCTCTGGCCCGACCAGCCGCTGAGCAGCACCGCCTCCATCACCGGCAGCTACGCCCGGCTCAACGAGATGGCGCAGGCCTGGGCCCAGCCCGCCACCGGCTCCACCGCCGATGCCCAGATGATCGCGGCCGTCGTCGAGGGACTCGACCACCTCTACGGGGAGGTCTACAACGAGAACACCACGCCGTTCCTCCCCAACTGGTGGGACTGGCAGATCGGCAGCCCCCGGCTGCTGCTCGACACGGTGACCGTCGCCTACGACGAGCTGAGCGCCGACCGGACCGCCTCCTACCTGCGGGCCGTCGACCACTTCGTGCCGGACTCCGCCGTCGGTTCGTACACCGGCACCAGCACCGGCGCGAACCGCGTCGACCTGTGCCGGGTCATCGCCACCCGGGGCGTGCTGGGCAAGTCGGCGGCGAAGTTGGTGCTGGCCCGCGACGCCCTGTCGCCGGTGTTCCCGTACGTGACGACCGGCGACGGGCTGTACGCCGACGGCTCGTTCGTCCAGCACACCTACGTCGCGTACACCGGCTCCTACGGCGAGGTGCAGATCGACGGCCTGGCGCGGCTGTTCGCCCTGCTCGCCGGCTCCACCTGGGCGGTCACCGACCCGAACCGGCAGATCATCCTGGACTCGGTCGAGAAGGCGTACGCGCCCTTCCTCTACAACGGCCTGGTCATGGACTCCGTCTCCGGGCGTGCCATCAGCCGGGGCATCGCCACCGCCGATCCCACCCGCATCCAGGGCGACGACCACCGGCGCGGCCACCCGCTGCTCGCCCACATCGCGCTGCTCGCCGAGGGTGCGAGCGCCGCCGAGCGGACCCGCTGGCAGGGGCTGGTCAAGGGCTGGATCCAGCGCGACTACTACAGCCCGGTGCTGGCGGACGCCAAGCTCGGCATAGCCGACCTCGCCCGGCTGGAGGCCATCGCCGACAGCGCGGTGACCGCGGTGCCGGAACCGGTCGCGCACCGGCTCTTCCCCGGCATGGACCGGGCCGTGCACCGCCGCGCCGACTGGGCCGCGTCGATCGGCATGGCCTCGAAGCGCATCACGTACTACGAGAACGGCAACGGCGAGAACCTGCGGGGCTGGCACACCGGCTCGGGCATGCTCTCCTGGTGGGGCTCCACCTACGGCAACGGCCAGTACAGCGACGCCTTCTGGCCCACCGTCGACCCGTACCGGCTGCCCGGCACCACGGTGTCGAAGAAGGCACTCGCGGACGGGGCGGGCGGCGCGTGGGGCGCGGCGCGGCCGGATGTGACCTGGGTCGGCGGCGCCACGGACGGGGTGTTCGCGGCGGTCGGCCAGCACCTCAAGGGCCTGTCGAGCACGATGAGCGCCCGCAAGTCCTGGTTCTGTCTGGACGACACGGTCGTCTGTCTCGGCGCGGGCATCACCAGCACCGACGGCACGGCCGTCGAGACCGTCGTCGAGAACCGCAACCTCGGCGCGACCGGCACCCACGGGCTCGCCGTCAACGGCACCACGCAGTCCACGGCGCTCGGCTGGTCCGCGACGCTGGCCGGCACCACCTGGGCCCGGATCACCGGCTTCGGCGGCTATGTCTTCCCGGGCGGCGGGGGAGCGACGGTGAAGGCGGTGCGCGAGGCGCGCACCGGCACCTGGGCCGCCGTCAACACGGGCGGCACGACCGACGCGCTGACCCGCCGCTACCTCACCCTCTGGCTCGACCACGGGGTGAACCCGACCAACGCCTCCTACGCCTACCTCGTCATGCCGGGCGCGACCGCCGCGGCCACCGCGGCCCGCGCCGCCGCCACCGGCTGGCTGGTGACCCTCGCCAACACCGCCGCGCAGCAGGGCGTCTCGGTGCCGTCGCTGGGGTTCACCGGGATCAACTTCTGGTCGGCGGGCACCGTCGGCGGCGTCACCGCCTCGATCCCGGCCTGCGTCATGATCCGCGTCAGCGGCAGCACGGCGACGGTCTGCGTGTCGGAGCCGCCGCGGTCCGGCGCCTCGCTGGACATCACCTGGAACCGGCCGGTGTCCGCCGTCACCGCGAAGGACGCCACGGTCACCGTCACCGGCACCGGGGCCTCGCTGCGGCTCACCATCGCGCCGGGCACCACCGGGGCGACCCACCGCGCCACGGTGACTCTGGCGTGACACGCGGCCTAAATGATTCGTTCACGCGGGCAGCTTGCTCGTAAGGTGCCCGCGTGACGGATGACAGGACGCAGGACCACACGCCCACCGGCCGGTACAACGGCAGGCTGGAGATCCGGCCCGCGGACATCGCGGACGCGGTGGTCATCGCCGAGATCCACATGGCGTCACGCGCGAGCACCATGCCGTACCTCCCCCCGCAGCAGCGGAGCCTGGAGGAGGTCGCGTGGTGGGTGGAGAACATCGTGCTCACCGAGGGCCAGGCCTGGGTGGCGGTCGACTCCTACGGTGAGGTGCTCGGCTACGCCGCGCTGGAGGGCGACATGCTGGAGCAGCTGTACCTGCGGCCGGAGGCCCGCCGCCGGGGCGTCGGCTCGGCGCTCCTCGGCGAGGTGCGGCGCAACAGCCCCGACGGCCTGTCGCTGCACGTCTTCCAGGCCAACACCGGCGCCCGCGCGTTCTACGAGCGGCACGGCTTCACCGTCCTGGACACCAATGACGGCAGCCGCAACATGGAGAACCTGCCGGACATGACGATGCGCTGGATTCCCGGCACGGGCATGGGTACGCGTACGGAGTAGGGAGCGCGGGCCGGGGAATGCGGGCCAGGGCGTAGGGTCGGGCCGCTGACACGCGGTGACCAACGGCACACATACTGGCCGGTAACGTGCGGCAGTGGTGGCCGTAGGGTGATCGCCGTACGCTCCTCCCCACCCTCGACCGACATCCGGGAGACCGCATGCGTTCCGCGAAGGACTTCTTCCGCCCGCTGGCCGTAGGGGCTCCGGCCCCGGTACGGGAGGTGCCGTTCCGGCCCTCGCGGATGATCCACTTCTTCGATCCGGGCAACGAGAAGATGGCTGCCAAGGTCCCCTCCATCGCGCCCCAGGTGGACGTGCTGCTGGGCAACCTGGAGGACGCCGTCCAGGCCGACCGCAAGGAGGCCGCCCGGAACGGGCTCGTGCGGATCGCCAAGGCGACGGAGTTCGGCGACACCCAGCTGTGGACGCGGATCAACAGCCTGGACTCGCCGTGGGCGCTGGACGACCTGCTCACCCTGGTCACCGAGATCGGCGACAAGCTCGACGTCATCATGGTGCCCAAGGTCGAGGGCGCCGAGGACATCCACTACGTCGACCGGCTGCTGGCGCAGCTGGAGGCGAAGGCCGGCATCACGCGGCCGATCCTGGTGCACGCCATCCTGGAGACCGCGACCGGTGTCGCGAACGTCGAGGAGATCGCCGGCGCCAGCCCCCGCATGCAGGGCATCTCGCTGGGCCCGGCCGACCTCGCCGCCAGCCGCCGGATGAAGACCACCCGGGTCGGCGGTGGCCACCCCGGCTACCTGGTCAGGGAGGACCCGAACCCGTCCGACGCCGACGCCCCGCGCGCCACGTTCCAGCAGGACCTGTGGCACTACACGATCGCCCGCATGGTCGACGCGTGCGCGGCGCACGGGATCCTGCCGTACTACGGGCCCTTCGGCGACATCCGCGACACCCTCGCCTGCGAGGACCAGTTCCGGAACGCCTTCCTGCTCGGCTGCGTCGGCGCCTGGAGCCTGCACCCGGTGCAGATCGCCATCGCCAAGAAGGTCTTCTCGCCCGCCCCGGCCGACGTCGCCTGGGCCCGCAAGGTGATCGACGCGATGGGCGACGGCACCGGCGCCGTCATGATCGACGGCAAGATGCAGGACGACGCCACGTACAAGCAGTGCCTGGTGGTCTCCGAACTGGCCGACACCCTCGCCGCCCGCGACCCCGAGCTCGCCGAGGCGTACGCCGCGGCAGAGAAGGAGTGACGACCATGACGGACAGCACCCTCCGCCCCCGCCGCTCCGTGCTCTACATGCCCGGGGCCAACGAACGCGCGCTGGAGAAGGCCAAGACCCTCCCCACCGACGCGCTCATCCTCGACCTCGAGGACTCCGTCGCGCCGGACGCCAAGGCCGACGCCCGCAAGCGCGTCGCGGCCGCCGCCGCGTCCGGGGAGTACGGCTACCGCGAGGTGACGATCCGGGTCAACGCCCCGGACACCGAATGGCACGCCGACGACCTGCGCGCCGCCGCCGAGGCCGGCCCGGACGCCGTCGTCGTCCCCAAGGTCGACTCCCCGGAGACCGTACGGGCCGTCGAGCGCGCCCTGGAGGCGGCCGGAGCCCCCGACCGCACCGCGATCTGGGCCATGATCGAGACGCCGCTGGCGATGTTCGACGCCCGCGCCATCGCCGCCGCGAGCGAGCGGCTGACCGTCCTGGTGATGGGCACCAACGATCTGGCCAAGGAGCTGCACGCCGAGCACGTCCCCGGCCGGGCGCCGCTGCTGACCGGTCTGTCGCTGGCGCTGCTCGCCGCCCGCGCCACCGGCAAGACCATCTTGGACGGTGTCTACAACGACGTACAGGACCTGGCGGGCTTCGAGGCCGAGTGCCTCCAGGGGCGCCAGTTCGGATTCGACGGCAAGACCCTGATCCACCCGAAGCAGCTGGAGCCCTGCAACCGGCTCTTCGCACCCTCAGACGATGCGGTCGCACACTCCCGCCGGATCATCGAAGCCTTCGATCAGGCCACGTCAGAGGGGCGCGGCGTGGTCACGGTCGACGGCCGGATGATCGAGAACCTGCACGTCGAGGACGCCCGCCGGATCCTCGCGCTGGCCGCGGCGGTCGCCGGACGGTAGGGCGAAAGGTACAAAAAACCGGGTCCCGCGTGCCATGCGCGGGGCCCGGTCCTTCTTTGGTTCTGTCGATACCCGCCATGAAGTCGGAGCGGACACTGTACGAAGTGGACCCCCCGTTCGCGGGGGTCCCGCTCGTACTGTCGATACATGAGCTTTCTGGAAGAGGTGCCCGTCGAGGTGAACGACGCTCGCGGGCGCGTGGCCGAGCTTCGCGCGATCCGCGAGCAGGTCCTGCGCGGCCCCAGCGAGCGGGCGACCGAGGCGCAGCGCGCCAAGGGCAAGCTGACCGCACGCGAGCGGATCGCGCTGCTGCTGGACGAGGGCTCCTTCAACGAGGTCGAGCCGCTGCGCCGGCACCGCGCCACGGGCTTCGGCCTGGAGGCGAAGAAGCCGTACACCGACGGTGTCATCACCGGCTGGGGCACCGTCCACGGCCGGACCGTGTTCGTCTACGCCCATGACTTCCGGATCTTCGGCGGCGCGCTCGGCGAGGCGCACGCCACCAAGATCCACAAGATCATGGACATGGCCATCTCCTCCGGCGCCCCGCTGGTGTCGCTGAACGACGGCGCCGGCGCCCGTATCCAGGAGGGCGTCTCGGCGCTCGCCGGCTACGGCGGCATCTTCCAGCGCAACACCCGGGCCTCGGGTGTCATCCCGCAGATCTCGGTCATGCTCGGCCCGTGCGCGGGCGGCGCGGCCTACAGCCCGGCGCTGACCGACTTCGTCTTCATGGTCCGCGAGACCTCGCAGATGTTCATCACGGGACCGGACGTCGTCCAGGCCGTGACCGGCGAGAAGATCACCCAGAACGGGCTCGGCGGCGCCGACGTCCACTCCGAGATCTCCGGCGTCTCGCACTTCGCCTACGACGACGAGCAGCACTGCCTCGAAGAGGTCCGCTACCTGCTCTCGCTGCTCCCGCAGAACAACCGGGAGAACCCGCCCGCCACCGAGACCTCCGACCCGGCCGACCGCCGCGGCGACGTCCTGCTGGACCTCGTGCCGGCCGACGGCAACCGCGCGTACGACATGCGCAAGGTCATCGAGGAGATCGTCGACGAGGGCGAGTACCTGGAGATCCACGAGCGGTGGGCCACCAACATCATCGTCGCGCTCTCCCGGCTGGACGGCCAGGTGGTCGGCATCATCGCCAACCAGCCCAACAGCATGGCGGGCGTCCTGGACATCGCCGCGTCCGAAAAGGCCGCGCGTTTCGTGCAGATGTGCGACGCCTTCAACATCCCGCTCATCACTCTCCTGGACGTACCCGGCTTCCTGCCGGGCGTCGACCAGGAGCATGGTGGGATCATCCGGCACGGAGCGAAGCTGCTCTACGCGTACTGCAACGCCACCGTGCCGAGGATCTCGCTGATCCTGCGCAAGGCCTACGGCGGCGCCTACATCGTCATGGACTCCCAGTCCATCGGGGCCGACCTCACGTACGCCTGGCCCACCAACGAGATCGCGGTGATGGGCGCCGAAGGTGCCGCCAATGTCATCTTCCGCAAGCAGATCGCCGAGGCCGACGACCCCGAGGCCATGCGTGCCCGCATGGTCAAGGAGTACAAGGCCGAACTGATGCACCCCTACTACGCCGCGGAACGCGGTTTGGTGGACGACGTCATCGACCCGGCCGACACCCGCGAGGTGCTCATCCGCTCGCTGGCGATGCTCCGGACCAAGCACGCAGACCTGCCGTCGCGCAAGCACGGCAACCCGCCGCAGTAATGGAGACCACCTTGAGTACTCCCGCCGAGACCCTGGCCCCCGACACCGTGACCCCCGACACCCTGGTCCGCGTCGAGAAGGGCCACGCCAGCGCCGAGGAGCTCGCGGCGCTCACCGCGGTCCTGCTGGCCCGCGCCGCCGCCAACGGCCACGCCGCCACCAGCTACGAGCAGCCCCGCTCCACGGCCGGCTGGCGCCGCCTGGAGCGCACCCCGGGCTTCCGCAGCTCGCACAGCTGGCAGGGCTGATCCCGCCGGAACGACAGAAACGCCGGGCCGCCCCCGTAGGGGCGGCCCGGCGTTCTCGCGTCCAGGGGGATGCTCA
The DNA here is from genome assembly GCF_023701745.1 of Streptomyces sp. RKAG293. Classification (NCBI taxonomy): domain Bacteria; kingdom Bacillati; phylum Actinomycetota; class Actinomycetes; order Kitasatosporales; family Streptomycetaceae; genus Streptomyces; species Streptomyces sp. RKAG293. The sequence goes on from NZ_JAJOZB010000001.1 coordinate 6,325,214, forward strand.
GCGCAGGCGCGCCATCAGCGCGTGCTCCACCAGGGTGATCAGCGCGGACTTCGCCTCACCGCGGTTGCGGGCGTCCGTGGTGATGATCGGTGCCTCGGGCCCGATCTGCAGGGCCTCGCGCACCTCCTCGGGGCCGTACGGCTGGTGGCCGTCGAAGCCGTTGAGCGCGATCACGAACGGCAGGCCGCTGTTCTCGAAGTAGTCCACGGCCGGGAAACAGTCCGCGAGCCGCCGGGTGTCCACCAGGACGACGGCGCCGATCGCGCCGCGCACCAGGTCGTCCCACATGAACCAGAAGCGGTCCTGGCCCGGGGTACCGAACAGGTACAGGATCAGGTCCTCGTCCAGCGTGATGCGGCCGAAGTCCATCGCCACGGTGGTCGTGGTCTTGTCGGGCGCGTGCGTCAGGTCGTCGATGCCGGCCGACGCGGAGGTCATCACAGCTTCGGTGCGCAGCGGGTTGATCTCCGAGACGGCACCGACGAACGTGGTCTTGCCCACGCCGAACCCGCCCGCCACCACGATCTTCGCGGAGGTCGTGGAGCGGGTCGCCCCGTTAGAGCTTGCGAAGTCCACTGAGCACCCTTTCAAGCAATGTCACTTCTGGCTGACCACCCGCGGACTCGTCGCCACCGGGCTGGTGGACGGCGACCAGCCCGGCCTCGGCCAGGTCGGCGACGAGAATACGGGCGACGCCGAGAGGGATCGACAGCAGCGCGGAGATCTCCGCCACCGACTTGATCTCCCGGCAGAGAATGCAGATCCGCTGGTGCTCCGGCAACTGCCCCCGCAGCTGCACCGGGTCGGCCGTGGTGCTGACCAGCGCCTCGATGGCGAGCTGGTAGCGCGGCCGGGTACGGCCACCGGTCATGGCGTACGGCCGCACCAGCCCGGAAGGGGTCTGGGCGCGCTGCCGGCCGGGCCGCGCCGGCGCCTGCGGCGGATCGTACGGCTGGATCCGGGGCTGGCGGTAGCGGGGCTCGGGGTCAGGAGTAGGAGCCGAGGGGAAGTTGTAACGGTTCAGAGGCGGCTGCTGCTGCTGGCTGCCGTACGGATCTCCGCCTGGTGGCGTTGTCACGGTTCCTCCTCCTGATGAAGGTTGTGGGGGCTGCGTTCCCGCACCCTATGGGTACGGGGACGCGCCCGCACGCCTGTCCGTTAGTTGAGCAGGCACCTAGTTGAGAAGACTGCTAATTGAGCAAACTGCCTTGAAGTTCGGAGCGGAGGTCGGGGGTGAGGACGGTCCCGGTCCGGTCGACCAGCAGGGCCATCTCGTACCCGACGAGGCCGATGTCGCACTCGGGGTGAGCGAGTACGGCCAGCGAACTACCGTCGGAGACGGACATGATGAAGAGGAATCCGCGTTCCATCTCCACGACCGTCTGGTTGACGGCGCCGCCTTCGAAGATGCGGGAGGCTCCGGCGGTGAGCGAGGTCAGGCCGGAGGCGACGGCGGCGAGCTGGTCGGCGCGGTCACGAGGGAAGCCCTCGGACATCGCGAGCAGCAGGCCGTCGGCGGAGACCACCACCGTGTGGGACACCCCAGGGGTGTTGTCCACGAAGTTGGTGATCAACCAGTTCAGATTCTGTGCCGCCTGGCTCATCGGACTCAACTAACGCTCCTGGTTCTGAGGGCCACCGTAGTGATTGTCGGGGGCCTGGCCGTTCGTGTCAGTTCCCGCAGTGCGTCCCTGCTGGACGCCACGGCGCAGATTGCTCAACCGGCCGCGGACGTCCTCCGGCGCGCGGGAGACCTGTGGGCCGCCCTGCGGAGTCTGCTGTGCGGTACCCGCGACCAGGTTGGCCTTGGGTACTCGACGGGGCAGGCCGGAGGGGGTTACCCCACCCGCCTTGGGTTCGCGGACCTGTTCGGCCCGCTGCCAGTGCTGGTCGTTCTGGGAACGCCAGTCGGTCTCGGCCTCTTCCGGCGCCTGCTCCGGCTCCGGATCGGGCTGGGGGACCGGCTGGACCGCCGGTTCCGCCGCCACCTGGTCCGGTTGCGGCCACTGCCGGTCGCGGCGTGGCAGGCCGGCATCCGTCAGCGAGGGGGAGCCTACGCTCTCCGGCGCCCCGAAGGGGGTCCCGGGAACGGAATCCGGCGCCTGCTGATCCTGCTGGGCGACGGGCTGCGCCCAGTCGTCCAGCACGGGTGGGGCGGGAGGTCCGGAAGGTGCGGGCTGGACGGGGAAGTCCTGCTGCCACTCCGGTTCGTAGGACGACGGCTGCTGGTACGCGGGCTGCGCACCGTACTGGTCGGCCTGCCCGTTGTACTCCGGCTGACCGGCGAAGTCCTGCCCGCCGAAGTCCTGCCCCTGGAAGTCCTGCGCCGGGTAGCCCTGGCCCTGGAAGTCCTGGCCCGGGGCGTAGCCGCCGTCGTACTGCGGCTCGTACCCCTGCTGGTTCTGCTGTCCCCGCTGCCGCGGGATGTCGTCGCCGAACATCGCGACGTCTTCCGGCCGTTCCGAGGCCGAGGCCTCCAGTTGGGCACGGCGCTCCTCGCGCTGCAGCGAGCGGCCGACGGGGTCGAGCTGCCCGGGGGCGCCGGAGGCCGTGAACGCGGACTCGTCCGACCGCTCGTACTGGGAGTCGTCGAAGCCCAGCTCGGCGGCGGTCGGCTGGTAGCCGAACTCGGCGGTCGAGTGCTCGGGGACGATGCGCGACACGGTGAAGTCCGTGTCGTCGTCCTCGGGCAGCTGGTCCTCGCCGCCACCACCGTGGGTGATCGGCTCCGGCAGCATGACGAGCGAGGTGGTGCCGGCCTGCTCGCCCGAGGGGCGCAGCTGGACGCGGACACCGTGCCGGTCGGCGAGCCGGCCGACCACGAACAGGCCCATGCGCTGGGAGATCGCGACGTCCACGGTCGGCGGGTCGGCCAGCTTGTGGTTGATGTCGGCGAAGTCCTCGGCGGTCAGGCCGATGCCCTTGTCGTGGATCTCGACCATGACGCGGCCGTCCGGCAGCCGGGTCGCGGTGACCCGCACCTTGGTCTGCGGCGAGGAGAACGTGGTGGCGTTCTCCAGCAGCTCGGCCAGCAGGTGCACGAGGTCGGTCACGGCGGTGCCGTGGATGTCCGTCTCCGGTATCCCGACCAGCTCGATGCGCTCGTACGCCTCCACCTCGGAGGCCGCCGCGCGCAGCACGTCGACGAGCGGGACCGGCTGGTTCCAGCGGCGGCCCGGCTCCTCGCCGGCGAGGACCAGCAGGTTCTCACCGTTGCGCCGCATACGGGTGGCGAGGTGGTCCATCTTGAACAGGTTCTCGAGCTGGTCCGGGTCCGCCTCGTTGTTCTCCAGCTCGGTGATCAGCGTGAGCTGCCGCTGGATGAGGCCCTGGTTCCGGCGCGAGAGGTTGGTGAAGATCGCGTTGACGTTGCCCCGCAGCAGAGCCTGCTCGGCGGCGAGCCGGACGGCCTCGCGGTGCACCTGGTCGAAGGCGCGGGCGACCTCGCCGATCTCGTCGTGGCTGGTGATCGGGATGGGCTGGACGGTGGTGTCCACCCGGCCCGGGTCGGTGCGCGACAGCTGGTCGACCAGCCCCGGCAGCCGCTGTTCCGCGACGTCGAAGGCGGCGTTGCGCAGCTTGCGCATGCTGCGGCTCATGTTGCGGGCCATCATGCCCGCGATGATGAAGGCGACGATCAGGGCGAGGACCACGATGGCCGCGTTGATGATCGCGTCGGTCTTGGCGCTGGAGGAGATGGTCTCGGCGTCGCCCACGGCCGTTTCGGCGAGGTTCTGCTCGACGGTCCGGTAGGAGTCGAAGGCCAGCGTGTTGCTGGCGAACCAGCTCTCCGGCGTGATGCCCTCGGCCCGCAGCTCCTTCGCCGACTTGTCCCCGGCGATCTCCGCGACCATCTTCTCGATCGACGGCGGCGGCACGAAGGTCTGCCCGGCCTGCTCGGCCTGGGAGGCGGCGGCCGTGAGCTGCTCGGCGCCCTTCTTCTGTGCCGCGGCCTGCGCGTCCTTCAGGTGCTGGGCGTCGGCGGGGGTGCCGCCACCGCTGTACTCCTGGAGCGCGATGCCCTGCAGATAGAGGTACGAGGTGAGGGCGGTCTGCTGGAGCTTGCGCTCCTTGGCCGGCACCGGGCCCTCGACCAGGATGTGCATGCCGATGGAGCGGCTCAGCGACTCGGCGGCCTTGGCCAGCGAGATGGCGTAGAGGGTACGGCCGTAGCTGGTGATGTTCCCGGTGCCGAGGCTCAGCTCGTTGGAGAGCTCCATCAGCGGGTGCTGCACGCTGACGTACGCCTCTTCGGTCTGCTTGTCGGGCAGCTGCCGGGTGTAGGCGGCCTTGCGGATGGCCTGCAGGCTGGGCTCCGCCTTGCGGAAGCCCTCCACGCGGCGCTCCAGCGAGGCGGAGGCGGGCATCTGGTCGACGGCTTCGTTGAAGACCTGGGCGGCGGCGTCGGTGGCCGCGTAGGCCCCCGTCACGACCGGGTCGTCACGCCTGCCCTGCACCAGCGGAACGACCGTGATGTCACGTTCGTTGATCAAGGCGTGGCTGTAGCCGGCCGCCGCGCGCACCAGGATGGCGGTGCGCTTGGCGGCGTCCGCCTGCTGCCACGTGTGCACGGAGTTCTGCACGGTGAAGCCGCCCATGACGAGGGCGACGAGAACCGGGATGAGGAGGATGGCGTTCAGCCTGGTGGCCACCCGCCAGTTGCGCACCGCGAAACGGCTGCCGGATCGGGCAGGCTCCGGTGTGGCGACAGCGGTCGCGTCGGGCACGCCCTCGTACCGCTGGGGCGGCGTGAAATTGCCCCGGGGGCCATCCGCGGAGCCCGGCTCTGCTCGCCTCGTGTCCCTCACTTGACCAACAACCTCTCGGCGACAACACAGCAAAGTGCCGTTACTACTCTCGGGTTCTGCGAATTTCAGCACGTCATGGGGGTACTAGCCAAACGTCGTACAAAGTGCAACGAACACTCGAACACGCTCACATAAATAGGGCATAAGCTCTTTGCGGTGCCAAACCGCACGGCCTGCATCACCGCAACGGAACCAGTCGAGCGCGGGGGGTGTTCGTCACCCGTCGATTCTCTGTCGAAACGTTATGAACGCAAGAACCGGCCGTGTCAAATGACACAGCCGGTCCTGGGGACAACTGGCAACCATGAAGGCTTACTTGAGTCGAGCCAGCAATGCGTGCTCCACGAGCGTGATCAACGCGCTCTTCGCCTCGCCGCGGTGGCGGGCGTCCGTGGTGATGATCGGTGCCTCGGGCCCGATCTGCAGCGCCTCGCGTACTTCCTCCGGCCGGTAGGGCTGGTGGCCCTCGAAACCGTTGAGGGCGACGACGAACGGCAGGCCGCTGTTCTCGAAGTAGTCCACGGCCGGGAAACAGTCCGCCAGCCTGCGGGTGTCGACCAGCACGACGGCGCCGATCGCGCCGCGCACCAGGTCGTCCCACATGAACCAGAAGCGGTCCTGGCCCGGCGTACCGAACAGGTACAGGATCAGGTCGTCATCGAGGGTGATGCGGCCGAAGTCCATCGCCACCGTGGTGGTCGTCTTGTCCTGGACGTGGCTGAGGTCGTCGATCCCGGCCGACGCGGAGGTCATGACGGCCTCCGTGCGCAGCGGGTTGATCTCCGAGACCGCGCCGACGAACGTGGTCTTGCCCACGCCGAAGCCCCCCGCCACCACGATCTTGGCCGAGGTGGTGGACCGGGCCACAGGCGGGCCGTAAGCCGCCTGCGGTTGCGGTCTAGAGCTTGCGAAGTCCACTGAGCACCCTTTCGAGCAGTGTCACATCAGGCTGTCCGCCGGCCTCGCCACTGCCCGGCTGGTGAATAGCGACCATGCCGGCCTCTGCGAGGTCGGCCACGAGAATGCGGGCCACGCCGAGCGGGAATCCCAGCAGCGCGGAGATCTCCGCGACCGACTTGATCTCCCGGCAGAGGTGGCAGATCCGCTGGTGTTCGGGGAGCAGCCCCTGGTACTGGCCCGCATCGGCCGTGGTGCTGACCAGCGCCTCGATGGCGAGCTGGTAGCGCGGCCGGGTACGGCCACCGGTCATGGCGTACGGCCGCACCAGCGGCTGGTCGCCTTCATCCCCGTACGGCGCGTGGTGGGACGCGCCGTACGGGCCCGGCGAGGCGGGTGGCGGGGTCATGAGGGTCCTCCGTGTCCGGGCAAAACGGTCTCGGTGCAGGAAGTACGCATCGTGCGGTGGAAGCGTGATCAGGGCAGTCAGTGCATCAGGCTGCCCTGGAGTTCGGAGCGGAGGTCGGGGGTGAGGACGGTCCCGGTCCGGTCGACCAGCAGGGCCATCTCGTACCCGACGAGGCCGATGTCGCACTCGGGGTGAGCGAGTACGGCGATCGACGAACCCTCGGAGACGGACATGATGAAGAGGAATCCGCGTTCCATCTCGACGACCGTCTGGTTGACGGCGCCGCCTTCGAAGATGCGGGAGGCTCCGGCGGTGAGCGAGGTCAGGCCGGAGGCGACGGCGGCGAGCTGGTCGGCGCGGTCACGAGGGAAGCCCTCGGACATCGCGAGCAGCAGGCCGTCGGCGGAGACCACCACCGTGTGGGACACCCCAGGGGTGTTGTCCACGAAGTTGGTGATCAACCAGTTCAGATTCTGTGCCGCCTGGCTCATCGCACTCAACTAACGCTCCTGGTTATTCGTGCCGAAGCCCCGGCCGTCGGTGTTGCCATTTGCTGTATCGCGGCCCTGCTGGATGCCGCGCCGGAGGTTGGTCAGACGGCCGCGCACATCGTCGGGTGCCCGGGAGACCTGCGGACCGCCCTGCGGCGCCTGCTGGGGGGTTGCCCCGCCTGCGACCAGGTTGGCCTTGGGTACCCGGCGCGGCAGACCGGAGGGAGTGACCCCGCCCGCCGACGGCTCGCGGACCTGTTCGGCCCGCTGCCGGAGTTCGTCGTTGGGAGAGGTGCGCCAGTTCGGCGTCTCCCGGGGTGCCGGCTGGGTCGGCTGGGCCGGAGTGACCGGCCGCGCCTGGACCGGAGCCGGTGCGGGCTGCTCGGCCCGGGCCCGCTGGGGCTGCTGCTGCGGCTGGGCCGGAAGCGGCTGCTGCTGGGGCTGGGCCGGCGGCGTCTGCCGGGGCTGCGGAGCGGGACGGGCCGGAGCCGCGGGCGCGGTGGGAGCGGCGGGCGCCGCCCGTTCCACGTGCACCTGCTGCATGCGCTCGGCCTGACCGGTACGGAACCAGTCGGACTCGATCGACGCGAAGATCGGCGTGGGCTCGTCACCGCGCGGCGGGGCCGGCGGCAGTGCCATCGGCTCGGAGACCGGCGGCAGCTGCGGCTCGAGGCCGCGGTTCGGCTGCCGGTTGGCCTGCTGCGGGTACCCCTGCTGCTGGTTGCCCTGCTGGCCGTTCTGCGACGGCTGGCCCTGCTGCGGCGGCCGGTTGCCGTTGAACCCGCCGTCGGCCGGACGCCCGCCGCGCTGCGGCAGACCCTGGGCCGGGACGTTCTGGCCCGGGTACGGCTCGGTCAGCGACCGGTCGTCCACCGGGGGAGTGCCGACCACCGGGAACTGCCCGGTGTCGGTCCGGCCGTCGGGGTAGCCGGGGCCGCTCTGTCGGCCGGCCGGCAGCGGGAACTCGCCGGTGCCGCTGTTGTCGGGCTGCGCGGGACGCTGGAACTCACCCGTGGACTCCGGCTGGTACCCGTCGGGGCGAGCCCCGCCGCGTACCGGGGCCGGGCCCGGTGCTCCGCCGAAGACGTCCGAGCGGAAGCCGCCGGGGCCCGCGTCCTGCGCGGTGGGCGCGGGGTACGGGTTGTTCGTCGGGGAGAACGGGTCGCCGAGCGGCAGACCGGCGTCCTGCCGGGAACCGGCACCCGGGTTCGGGCGCTGGTAGTCGCCCCGCGGCTGCGGCTGCTGCTGCGGTGCCGGGCGTGAGCCGGGCGGCGGACCGTCGAAGTCGGGGCGCTCGAACCTGGCGGTGGACTCCACGTCCTCGTGGCCGCGCGGGGCGTCCATCGCCGGACCGCGCTCGGCCGGAGCGGGGAAGCCCTGCTGCGGGTTGCCGCTGCGCTGCGGCTGGCCCTGCGGCGGCTGGCCGCCCTGCGCCCAGCTCGGTCCCGAGGGCTGCGGCTGGCCCTGCGGCTGGCCGTTCTGCTGGCCGCCGCGCCGGGTTCCGGTACCGCCCTGGCCACCGAGGCCGGGGCCGCCCGGGCCGGAGTTCAGCGCGGGGCGCTGACCGCCGCCCGCCACCTGGCCGCGCTGCGGCGGCCGGCCGACCTGTCCCGCGGGACCGGCGGTGGCACCGAAGGCGTTGGTGGCGGGGGCACCGGGGCCGTTGGGCGTACCGGGCATGCCCGTCGCGATCGGGCCGCGCTTGCCGGCGGCCGCGTTCTTCGCGTTCTGGCCGCCCTGCGTGACGTCCACCGGCAGCATGACGAGCGCGGTGGTGCCGCCGGAGTCCGACGGGCGCAGCTGGATGCGGATGCCGTGTCGCAGGGACAGCCGGCCGACCACGAACAGGCCCATGCGGCGGGAGACCGAGACGTCCACGGTCGGCGGGTTGGCGAGCCGCTCGTTGATGTCCGACAGGTCCTCGGGCGAGAGCCCGATGCCGGTGTCGTGGATCTCGATGAGCACCCGGCCGTCCGGCAGCGCGTGGCCGGTGACCTTCACCTTGGTCTGCGGGGAGGAGAACGAGGTGGCGTTCTCCAGCAGCTCGGCGAGCAGGTGGACGAGGTCGTTGACGATACGGCCGGTGACCTCGGCGGCGGGCACCGAGGTGAGCTCGATGCGCTCGTACTGCTCCACCTCGGAGGCGGCGGCACGGAGCACGTCGACCAGCGGGACCGGGCGGGTCCAGCGGCGGCCCGGCTCCTCACCGGCGAGGACGAGGAGGTTCTCGCCGTTCCGGCGCATACGGGTCGCGAGGTGGTCGAGCTTGAAGAGGCTGGACAGCTGGTCCGGGTCCGCCTCGCGGCTCTCCAGCTCGGAGATGAGCGAGAGCTGGCGCTGGATGAGCCCCTGGCTGCGGCGCGAGAGGTTGGTGAACATCGCGTTGACGTTCCCTCGCAGGAGCGCCTGCTCGGCGGCGAGCCGGACGGCCTCGCTGTGGACCTCGTCGAACGCGCGGGCCACCTGGCCGATCTCGTCCCGGCTGTGGATACCGATCGAGACGACGGAGGTGTCGACGTCCTGCGGGTCGGATTCCGACAGCTGCTTGACCAGCTCGGGCAGCCGCTTCTGGGCGACGTCCTGGGCGGTCTCCTGCAGCCGGCGCAGCGAGCGGATCATCGAGCGGGCCACGATGAAGGCGCCGACGACGGCGACACCGAGCACGATCAGGATGATCGCACCGTCGATGATCGCCTGGCGCTGGGCCTCGCCCCGCAGCTTGAGGGCCTGCTGCTGCATCTCGTTGAGCAGTGACCGCTCGATGTTGGTCATCGCCTGGATCTTGCTCCGGGCGGCGTCGTCCCAGTCGCGGTAGGTGGCTCCGGTGGCTGCGAAGGTGTTGATGCCGCCCTTGGAGTTCAGGATCCGGGTGGCGTTGGTGTCGTGGTTCTTGATCGTGTCGTTGCCGCCCTCGAGGGGGGCCATCAGCTCGACGGAGTCGGCGCCGCCGTAGATCTTCCCGAACCGGGTCAGCGCCGTCTTCTCGGACTGCGCGGCGGCCTTCGCGTACTGCCAGTCGTTCTCCGAGAGCGTGACGCCGCCCTGCGGGGCGAGCGCGGCGCTGATCACCGCGCGCTGGATGGACTCGAACTCCTTGGCGGAGGAGAACGCGGCCAGCGCGCGGGTGCTGCGGATCATTTCCTGGTTGCTGGTCGCCTGCGCCATGTCCTGGGACAGCGAGAGCAGCGACTGGATCAGCGAGTCGTACTTGTTGACCGTCAGCGCGATGTACTGCGGCTGCTGGTAGGCCTGGTCACGGATCTCGTTGATGCTGCCGAGCTGCTGCTCGATGGCGAGCAGGGTGGAGCGGACACCGACGAAGACCTGGTCGTTCGGGTCGACGTCGTCGGTGGTGCTCTGGAAGAGCTTGCGGTAGCGGTCGGTCGTCTCCCGGGAGGCGCCGACGGCGTCGTCGCTCTTGCCGGTGCCGGAGGACATCGGACCCGCGGAGCGGTCCCGCTCCTCCTGCAGCGCACCGGCGAGGTCGGTCGCGTGCTCGGTGATCTCGGTGAGCTGCTTCATGTGCTCGAGCTGGGCGATGTTGTCCAGCGAGCTGGAGATACGCAGCGCACCGAGCGAGGTGGCCGCGACCACCGGCAGGGCGAGCAGAGAGATCAGACGGGTGCTGATCCTCCAGTTGCGCATGGCTATTCGGGGGCCTGGCTTACCGACACCGCCCGTGATCCGGCCGGCGTCGATGCCGCTGTGCGTGCTTGAGCGTCCGGCGGCCGCGGTGTTCACGGCGTCGTCGGATCGCTGCGGCGACGGACCGCTGTTGGCTCCGCCGGGCTGCTCCGGGTCGCCCGCAGCGCCGCTGTCCCTCTTGAAACGTCCCTGCACTAGCGTCGCAACCTCTGGACCAGGCGTCCCCCGCACGTGCGGCGGGACGGTGTCGAGTCATGGGGGCCCCGGTGATCCCGGAGTAGGGATGACCGACGATGCCCTTCACCGCCACTCGATGCTCGTACGCGCCCCCTGACGCGCTGGCTTCGATTGATGTGGCGGTCCGGGGAATTCCAGCACAGTGCAGGATCTCCAACAAGGGCCGCAGCCCAGTCAATGGCGGGAGTGACTGACTGCGTCGGTCCGGGCACAGAGTGTTCAGGTCCGTTTCGGAGAAAGCCCGCGATTCTGGAACTTTTGGGCACCGAAGGACGCTCCGGGCAGGGCGTACCGCTCGTGTCCGGGTGGAGGGTAAGGTCCGCGAACTCCCGTAATGTCCGCTTGATGGAGGGGCGCGGACCGCCCGATTCGGGCTTTATGTCGGGTAGTTCGTGAGCAAAATCACAACGAGATCGTTGCCTGGGTCGCGTAAATCGGGGAACTGTCGCCACTAGCCTGGATCTTTACGCACGGCATCGTTCTGTAAACCAGTGCACCCAGGTGACCCCGCAGACCCGCGTCGCAGCCGGCGCCCCGACCCCCTGAGGCCCAGACACCCCATGAAGACCACCATGCTGTTCCGCCCGATCGCCAACCCGCGCCGCACCACCCTCATGCACCTCAAGGATGCCGAGGAGCTGCAGGCCCCGGTGATCGCGGCCGAGGACATCACCGGCGACGAGCTGCCGCAGCAGACGGCCAACCCGCGCCGCACGATCCTCATGGACGCGCCCACCGCCTGAACCACGGGCAGCGGCGGAATCAGCAGGGTGCGCCCGGGGCCTCACGTTAACCTGGACCGATCCAGTCTTCGGCCAGTGAGGGGCAGCAGCTTCCCGTGCGCATCGCCAGGTTCTCCATCGACGGCAATGTCGCCTTCGGCGCGGTCGAGGGCGACCCGACCGTCCCCGACGGTCTCGTCCTCGACATCATCAAGGGCATCCCGTTCGCCGAGTTCGAGCTCTCCGGCACCAAGGTGCCGCTGAGCAAGGTCCGGCTCCTTCCGCCGGTGCTCCCGAACAAGGTCGTCGCCATCGGCCGCAACTACGCCGAACACGCCGCGGAACTGGGCAACGAGGTCCCCGCGGTCCCGGTCGCCTTCTTCAAGCCGTCCACCTCCGTGGTCGGATCCGGTGACCCGATCGTGTACCCCTCGTTCTCGAACGAGGTGCACCATGAGGCCGAGCTGGCCGTCGTCATCAGCCGGCTGTGCCGCGAGGTCCCGCGCGAACGCGTCAAGGACGTCATCCTCGGCTACACCTGCGCCAACGACGTCACCGCACGCGACGCGCAGCGCACCGAGGGCCAGTGGGCCCGTGCCAAGGGCTTCGACTCCGCGTGCCCCCTCGGCCCCTGGATCGAGACCGATCTGGACCCCTCCGACCTGGCCATCACGGCCACGGTCAACGGCGAACTGCGCCAGGCGGGCCGGACCAGCCAGATGGTCCGCTCGATCGAGGACCTGATCGTGCACATCACCGAGGCGATGACGCTGCTCCCGGGCGACGTCATCCTCACCGGCACCCCGGCAGGCGTCGGACCGCTCAACGTCGGCGACGAGGTCGCCGTCTCCATCGAAGGCATCGGCACTCTCACCAACAAGGTGATCAAGCGTGGCTAGCGCATCCCCCGTACGCGTCCGTTTCTGTCCCTCGCCGACCGGCAACCCGCACGTGGGTCTGGTCCGCACCGCCCTGTTCAACTGGGCGTTCGCCCGGCACCACCAGGGCAAACTGATCTTCCGTATCGAGGACACCGACGCGGCCCGGGACTCCGAGGAGTCCTACCAGCAGCTGCTCGACGCGATGCGCTGGCTCGGCTTCGACTGGGACGAGGGTCCCGAGGTCGGCGGCCCGCACGCCCCGTACCGGCAGTCCGAGCGCATGGACATCTACGCGGACGTCGCGAAGAAGCTCCAGGACGCCGGGCACGCCTACGACTGCTACTGCACCACGCCCGAGCTGGACGCCCGCCGGGCCGCCGCCCGCGCCGCGGGCAAGCCCTCCGGCTACGACGGCCACTGCCGTGACCTCGGCGCCGAGCAGATCGCGGCCTACCGGGCCGAGGGCCGCACGTCGATCGTCCGCTTCCGGATGCCGGACGCGCCGATCACCTTCACCGACCTGGTGCGCGGCGAGCTGACCTTCACCCCGGAGAACGTGCCCGACTTCGGCATCGTCCGGGCCAACGGGGCGCCGCTCTACACGCTGGTCAACCCGGTCGACGACGCGCTGATGGAGATCACGCACGTGCTGCGCGGCGAGGACCTGCTGTCCTCCACCCCGCGGCAGATCGCGCTGTACGGCGCCCTCGCCGAGATCGGCGTCGGCAACGGCACCACCCCGGCGTTCGGCCACCTCCCGTACGTCATGGGGGAGGGCAACAAGAAGCTCTCCAAGCGCGACCCGGAGTCCTCGCTCAACCTGTACCGCGAGCGCGGCTTCCTGCCCGAGGGCCTGCTCAACTACCTGTCGCTGCTCGGCTGGTCGCTCTCGGCCGACCAGGACCTCTTCTCGATGGAGGAGATGGTCGCGGCCTTCGACATCGCGGACGTCAACGCGAACCCGGCGCGCTTCGACCTGAAGAAGTGCGAGCACATCAACGCGGAGCACCTGCGGATGCTGGACGTGAAGACGTTCATGTCGGCCTGTGCCCCGTGGCTGAAGGCGCCGTTCGCACCCTGGGCCCCCGAGGCGTTCGACCAGGCGGCCTTCGAGGCCATCGCCCCGTACGCCCAGACCCGTCTCCAGGTCCTCTCGGACATCACGGCCAATGTCGACTTCCTCTTCCTGGACCAGCCGGCCGAGGACGAGGCGTCCTGGCAGAAGGCGATGAAGGAGGGCTCCGACGCCCTGCTGCGCACCGCCCGCACCAAGCTCGCCGACGCCGACTGGTCCGACCCGGAGTCGCTGAAGGCCGCGGTGCTGGCCGCAGGCGAGGAGCACGGCCTGAAGCTCGGCAAGGCCCAGGCCCCGGTCCGCGTGGCGGTCACCGGCCGCACGGTCGGACTGCCGCTCTTCGAGTCCCTGGAGGTGCTCGGCCGCGAGCGCACCCTGGCCCGCGTCGACGCCGCACTGGCGAAGCTCGGCGGCTAGCGCCGCTCCGGTCCCGGGGCTGACGGCTCCGGGGCCACCGTCCTAGGGTTGGCGGTATGCCGATCCGTGCCGTCCTCTGGGACGTAGACGACACCCTGTTCGACTTCACGACAGCCGACGAGCAGGGGTTTGTGCGGCATGTGATGGCCGAGGGCCTGGCCGGCGGATCCGAATCCGCCGGCCAGGCCCTCGGTCGTTGGCAGTTGATCACCGTGCGCCACTGGCAGCGTTTCGCGGACGGAGCCGTCGACTACGAGGGCCAGCGCCGCGACCGGGTCCGCGAGTTCCTGGGCGAGCCGCTGAGCGACGCTGAGGCGTCCGCCTGGTTCCACCGCTACGTCGCCCACTACGAGGCCGCCTGGGCCCTGTTCCCGGACGCCTCGCCCGCCGTGGCGGCGCTGGCGCCCCGCTACCGGCAGGGAGTCCTGTCGAACGCCAGCACCGTCCACCAGGAGCGCAAGCTGCGCACGCTGGGGCTGCGGGACCATTTCGAGGTGCTGCTGTGCGCGGCGGAACTCGGCGTGAGCAAACCCGCCGCCGGGGCGTTCCTGGCGGGCTGCGCGGCGCTGGGCCTGCCGCCCGGCGAGGTGGCGTACGTCGGCGACCAGCCCGAGATCGACGCCCGGGGGGCGGACGAGGCGGGCCTCTTCGGCATCTGGCTGGACCGCCGGGGCACCGCCGCGGGACCGGATATCCCGTCGGACCTGCGAAGGATCATCGGACTGGCGGAGCTGCCCGCGCTACTGGCTGCGAATACCGGTTTTGGAGCCCCGTCCCCCATCGGGTAATGTTCTTCCTGCGCCGCCCAACCGGGCCGAAAGGCCAGGCCGGAAGCGCAACATCAAACAAACCCCCGGCCAGGGGGTTGTGTTTTGGTGGGGTATGGTGTAATTGGCAACACGAGGGTTTCTGGTTCCCTTATTCTAGGTTCGAGTCCTGGTACCCCAGCGCAGTACAAAGCAAGTGCGAGCCCCCGTTGTGTAGCGGCCTAGCACGCTGCCCTCTCACGGCAGTAGCGCCGGTTCGAATCCGGTCGGGGGTACAGATCCTTCTCTCCGTCGCCTTCAGGTCGCACCTGACCGTGACGATGCAGGATCGCTAGGGCCCCCGTTGTGTAGCGGCCTAGCACGCTGCCCTCTCACGGCAGTAGCGCCGGTTCGAATCCGGTCGGGGGTACTTGACACACCATGGGGTATGGTGTAATTGGCAGCACGAGGGTTTCTGGTTCCCTTAGTCTAGGTTCGAGTCCTGGTACCCCAGCGCAGTACCGCGTATGTTGAAGCAAGTGCGAGCCCCCGTTGTGTAGCGGCCTAGCACGCTGCCCTCTCACGGCAGTAGCGCCGGTTCGAATCCGGTCGGGGGTACGTATCGAAGAGGCCCTCCGCCACGGCGGAGGGCCTCTTCGCTGTGTCCCGCGCCCCGATCGCCGGGTCCCGCGCCCCGCCGGGCCGGCGCTCAATCTCCCGTGCCGAAGCGGCGGTTGGACTCCTCGGCCTCGGCCAGCCGGCGCAGGCTCAGCAGCACCGGCTCGTAGAGCACCGTGAGCGCGACCGCCGCCTCGACCTGTTCGAGGGGGGTGCTGAACCCCTCCACGAGATCCAGGTCGGTGACGGCCAGTTGGGCCGCGGCCCGGGCGTACGGCGCCAAGTCGTCGGCGTCACACGGATATCCGAGCCGGACCAGCGCCGAGACCGCCACCACGAGCGTTCCCCAGGCGGGCGCCCCCTCGCCTGCGTCCAGGCACTCCTTCCAGTCGAGCCGCCGCATGAGCAGCTCCACCTCGTGCCGGGCGACCGCGGTCGCCGGATCGTCCTCGGCCGGCTTCGGACCCTGCGGCAGCGCCCAGACGGCGGCACCCAGCCGCGTGTTCTGGTCCAGCGACTCGTCCTCGACCGCCGCCAGCACCTGGCGCGCGGTGGCCACCGGCATCTTCCCGACCTGGATCAGGGCCCGGACGAGACGCAGCCGGCGCAGATGGTCGTCGCCGTACTCCGCCTGGGTGGCGGTGATCCGGCGGCCGGGGGGCAGCAGTTGCTCCCGCAGGTAGTACTTGATCGTGGCAGCCGGGAGTCCGCTGCGTTCACTCAGTTCCGCGAGCCTCATCCTCTTGCGCCCTTCATTGGAGAGTGGCACTATCCAACCATGGATAGTCCAGCTATCCAACACATCGAACCGGGGAGCCACCATGAGCGCCGAACTGATCGAAGGCCGGACCACCGCCGCCGCGGAGGGTGAGGTCGTCGTCTTTCTCATCGGGATGCGGATCAACAACTTCCGGTCCCTGCGCAGCTGGTGGCCGGTGCTGAAGGCGATGCCGCGGATGCTCAAGGAGCTGTCGCGGGAGAAGGAGAGAGGGCTGCTGGGCTTCCGGGTCCAGCTGGGCATGCCGCGGGTCTTCGAGGTGACCCAGTACTGGGAATCGCGTGAGCAGCTGATCGCCTACGCCTCGGCGCAGGACGGCGAGCACCGTCCGGCGTGGGCGGCCTTCAACCAGCGGGTGCGGGCGGGGAAGAACAAGGTCGGCTTCTTCCACGAGACCTACGCCGTGCCCGCGGGCGGCTACGAGTCGGTCTACGTCAACATGCCGGCGTTCGGCCTGGGCGAGGCCACCGAGGTCGTTCCGGTCGGCCGCCGCGGCGAGACCGCCAAGGACCGCCTGGCCTACCGGGCGAGCTGACCTACCGGGCGAGCTAACCTACCGGGCGGGCTGGCGGACCAGGCTGACGTACCGGGCGGACGTACCAGGCTGACGTACCGGGCGGACGTACCGGGCGTGGCTGACGTCCGGTACGGGGAAACAGGTGCGCGCCGGTGCCGGGGGCTTGGACGGAGCCCCCGGCGCCGGCGCGCTCGGGTACGGGTGGTGGGAGGAGCGGTCTCAGCCGTTGCGGCGCAGGGCCTCGGAGAGCCGCCCGGCGGCGTCGATGACGGCCTGGGCGTGCATCCGGCCCGGGTGCCGGGTCAGCCGCTCGATCGGCCCGGAGACCGAGACGGCGGCGACCACCCGGTTCGAGGGCCCGCGCACCGGCGCCGAGACCGAGGCGACGCCCGGCTCCCGCTCGCCGATGGACTGGGCCCAGCCCCGGCGGCGTACGCCGGAGAGCGCGGTGGCCGTGAATCGGGCACCCTGGAGACCACGGTGCAGTCGCTCCGGCTCTTCCCATGCCATCAGGACCTGGGCGGCGGATCCGGCCTTCATCGGCAGCGTCGAGCCGACCGGCACGGTGTCCCGCAGTCCGGACAGCCGTTCCGCGGCGGCCACACAGATCCGCATGTCGCCCTGGCGCCGGTAGAGCTGGGCGCTCTCGCCGGTCACGTCCCGCAGGTGGGTGAGAACCGGTCCCGCCGTGGCCAGCAGCCGGTCCTCGCCCGCCGCGGCGGCGAGCTCGGAGAGCCGGGGGCCCAGGATGAAGCGGCCCTGCATGTCACGGGCGACCAGCCGGTGATGTTCGAGCGCGACCGCGAGGCGGTGCGCGGTGGGGCGGGCGAGGCCCGTGGCTCCGACAAGCCCGGCCAGGGTGGCCGGTCCGGACTCCAGCGCGCTGAGCACCAGAGCCGCCTTGTCGAGAACGCCGACGCCGCTAGAGTTGTCCATGCAACGATATTCGCGTCTCACACTGTGAAACGCAAGTTCAATTTTCCAGCGAAAGCGTCAGGCTGGGGAGCACGGCAGGGACGCCGACCGGAGCCAGGGGACCGGACGGAGTCCACATCAGACGAGTTGGCCGGCAGCGACGCCGGTCGGAGGGACAGCGATGGGTAGGACACTCGCGGAAAAGGTCTGGGACGACCATGTCGTCCGGCGCGCCGAGGGCGAGCCCGACCTTCTCTACATCGATCTGCACCTGCTGCACGAGGTGACCAGCCCGCAGGCCTTCGACGGTCTGCGGTTGAACGGGCGCCAGGTGCGGCGGACCGATCTCACCATCGCCACCGAGGACCACAACACTCCGACCCTCGACATCGACAAGCCGATCGCCGACCCGGTCTCCCGTACCCAGCTGGAGACGCTGCGCAAGAACTGCGCCGAGTTCGGTGTCCGCCTGCACCCGCTGGGTGACGTCGAGCAGGGCGTCGTCCACGTGGTGGGACCGCAGCTGGGTCTGACCCAGCCCGGCACCACCGTGGTGTGCGGCGACAGCCACACCTCGACGCACGGCGCGTTCGGCGCGCTCGCGTTCGGCATCGGCACCAGCCAGGTCGAGCACGTACTGGCCACCCAGACCCTGCCGCTGGCCCGCCCCAAGACCATGGCGATCACCGTCGGTGGCGAACTCCCCGCCGATGTCACCGCCAAGGACCTGATCCTCGCCATCATCGCGAAGATCGGTACCGGCGGCGGCCAGGGCTATGTCATCGAGTACCGCGGCCCGGCCATCGAGAACCTGTCGATGGAAGCCCGGATGACCGTCTGCAACATGTCGATCGAGGCGGGCGCGCGGGCCGGCATGATCGCCCCCGACCGCACCACGTTCGACTATCTGCAGGGCCGTGACCACGCCCCCACGGGCGCGGACTGGGACGCCGCCGTCGAGTACTGGCAGACCCTGCGCACCGATGACGACGCGGTCTTCGACCACGAGGTCTACATCGACGGTGCCGCACTGGCCCCGTTCGTCACCTGGGGCACCAACCCCGCCCAGGGCGCCCCGCTGAGCGCCTCGGTGCCGGACCCGGCGTCGTTCGACGACCCCAGCGACCGCCAGGCCGCCGAGAAGGCCCTGGAGTACATGGGACTTCACGCGGGCCAGCCGCTGCGCGAGGTCAAGGTCGACACCGTCTTCGTCGGTTCCTGCACCAACGGCCGGATCGAGGACCTGCGGGCCGCGGCGTCCATCGTCGAGGGCCGACAGGTGGCCGACGGCGTCCGCATGCTGGTCGTCCCCGGCTCGGTCCGGGTCGCCCTGCAGGCCGTCGCCGAGGGCCTGGACAAGGTCTTCACCGCTTCCGGCGCCGAATGGCGGCACGCCGGTTGCTCGATGTGCCTGGGCATGAACCCCGACCAACTCGCCCCTGGTGAGCGCTCCGCGTCCACCTCCAACCGCAACTTCGAGGGACGGCAGGGCAAGGGCGGCCGTACGCACCTGGTATCGCCGCAGGTCGCCGCTGCCACGGCGGTACTCGGGCACCTCGCTTCGCCCGCGGACCTGACCGACTCCGACGCCCGTACCGCTGTGGAGGCCTGATACCGATGGAAGCGTTCACCACACACACCGGCCGGGCCGTCCCGCTGCGCCGCAGCAACGTCGACACCGACCAGATCATCCCGGCCCACTGGCTGAAGAAGGTCACCCGCAACGGCTTCGAGGACGGGCTCTTCGAGGCCTGGCGCAAGGACGAGAAGTTCGTTCTCAACCTGCCCGAGCGCGCCGGGGCGACCGTGCTGGTCACCGGATTCGACTTCGGCACCGGCTCGTCCCGCGAGCACGCGGTGTGGGCGCTGCAGAACTACGGCTTCAAAGCCGTGATCTCGTCCCGCTTCGCAGACATCTTCCGGGGCAACTCGCTCAAGAACGGCCTGCTCACGGTCGTGCTGCCGCAGGAGACCGTCGAGCGGCTGTGGAAGCTGACCGAGGCCGACCCGACCGCCGAGGTCACGGTCGACCTGGTGGCCAGGGAAGTGCGCGCCGAGGGCATCACCGCGGCGTTCGAACTGGACGACAACGCCCGCTGGCGCCTGCTGGAAGGGCTGGACGACATCAGCCTGACCCTCGCCAACGAGGCGGACATCACCACCTATGAGCGGTCCCGCCCGGCGCACAAGCCGAGCACCGTGCAGGTCTGACCGTCCCCGAGAGGGGATCCGGCCGGGATTCCGAAGCGCCTTCCGCCGTCCGCGGGGGGCGCTTCGGCATGCCCGCACCACCGTATTGGCCCTGTCGCGCGAGACATTGGTCCTGTCGTGCGCGACAACTCACCGCAGATGGCACAATCGGTACATGGAACGCGATGGCCAACTCGAGCTCTACGGGGTCCTCGCCGCCCGGCTGAAGGAGGCGCACGCGCGCGTCGCGAATCTCCAAGTACCCGATGACGTAAGGCTGGAGTTGACCCGGAAACTCCTCGTCGTGACTGCCGCGGCCAAGCATGATCTCGCTGGAGCGGCACGGCGTCTGGACGTCTTCCTGCGGGAGCTCGACCAGGGCAGATTTCTTGATCAAGGAACTGTCTGAGAGCCGAGTTCGTTGCGGCACAAGGGTGATTCGCCCGTTTCGTATTTGATTTGCGGTATATATCCGCCTAACGTGCGAAAAAGCCCGTACTCATTCGCCGGGCAAAGTTTCCGAAGGGGAAGACGTGAACAAGGCGCAGCTCGTAGAAGCGATTGCCGACAAGGTAGGTGGCCGCCAGGCCGCCGCGGACGCGGTTGACGCGGTTCTCGACGCGATCGTCCGCGCGGTCGTCTCCGGCGACCGGGTCTCGGTCACCGGATTCGGTTCGTTCGAGAAGGTCGACCGTCCCGCCCGCTATGCCCGCAACCCCCAGACCGGGGAGCGGGTCCGGGTCAAGAAGACCTCGGTGCCGCGCTTCCGCGCGGGTCAGGGCTTCAAGGACCTGGTCAGCGGGGCCAAGAAGCTCCCGAAGAACGATGTCGCGGTGAAGAAGGCGCCCAAGGGCAGCCTGAGTGGCGGGGCTTCCACCCGTACCACCGCCAAGGCCGCGGCCAAGAAGGCCACCGCCAAGAAGGCCACCGCGGCGAAGAAGGCCGTGACCGCCAAGAAGGCGGCTCCCGCGAAGAAGACGGTGACCGCCAAGAAGACCACGGCGAAGAAGACCACCGCCGCCGCGAAGAAGGCGACGCCGGCCAAGAAGGCCGCCACCGCCAAGAAGGCCGCCGCCAAGAAGTCCGCCCCGGCCAAGAAGGCCACGGCGAAGAAGGCCCCGGCCAAGAAGAGTGCCGCCCGCAAGACCGCTGTGAAGCGGACTGTGAAGAAGTAGTCACCACCTGCAGGCCGCGACGGGCCGGGCTCCCCACCAGGGAGCCCGGCCCGCGCCGTTCTCCGGCCGGTGCGGCGGCTCCCTGGCGGCCGCTACGCCGTGGGCGCCTGGGGATCCGCGAAGGTCTGCAGCGTCAGGAAGACCACCCGGCGGGCGTCGCCGTCCCCCTCGGTGCGGATCCGGACCCGCTGGCCCGGCCGCAGCAGCCGCAGGCCCCCCGCGTCGAAGGCCGCCGCGTCGAACGGCAGCGGAGTCCCGTCGTCGAGCAGCACGCTGCCGCCACGGGTCGCGGGGTCGTATGTGTACGCGGTCGCCTGCATGACCGGAAGCCTAGTGAACGCGCCCGCCCCCGCGACACCGCGTGCGGCTTCCCGTGGGGACGGGTGCGGCGCTCGCTCAGTCGGTGATGAGCAGCCCCGCCGCGACGTCCGCGGTCCGCGGCCCGACCCCAGGGCCAGCGCCACCCGCAGGTCGGCGGGGGTGTCGACGTCCTGGCGCACGGAGTCCACACCGGGCAGCGTGATCTCCCGGGCGCCGGAGGCCCGGTGCCGGGCCCGGGAGGCGCCGCCGAACGCCGGCGCCAGGTCGTGACCCGGCGGCGCGGTGAGCAACGTGGTGCCGATCGCCGCCGCGTCGGCCAGAAAAGCCCTCCCTGAGGCCCTGGCGGCGGCGTTGAGCACTGCGGACAGCTCCAGGGGGCGCAGGGCCGGGAGATCGGCGTTCAGAGCCGCCACGGCCGCATCGGGAGTGGCGGACCGGATCAGGTGCCCGCCGTACGCGAGAGCCGCGTTGAGTCCGGCCGCCGGAGCGTCCGGCACGATCCGGGCCCCCAGGGCGGCCAGTTCCGCCGCCGCCAGCGGATCGTCGGTGACGACCGTGACGCTCCACACCTGTGCACAGGCCAGCGCGGCGGCCACGGTGTCCTGGGCGAACGCCAGCGCCAGCCCCGGCCGCACCGTCCCCGCGGCCGGCGCCAGCCGGCTCTTGGCCACGGCGAGCGGCTTCAGCGGTACGACGAGGGACCACATGACGGGTACGGGCACCGAACCATTGTGCGGTGACGCACCCGCCCGACGGCCACAGCCCCACCCCGGAGTCCGCCTCCCGATTCCCCGGCGGGGGACTCCCGCAGGCACCCGCGTCGCAGCTTCCCCAGGGGCGCGCCCCTCGGCTCGCCCGCCCTGGCGTTACGGTGTGCGTACCGGCGACACTTGTGCGGCTGCACTGGTGCAGCCCCGTGCAATGAGGAGGAAGTTCTGGTGTCCCGCCGCAGAATCGGCTTCTGGTACCGGCTCGCAGCCGCCATCGCGAAACCGCCGCTTCTTGTCCTCTTCAAGCGGGATTGGCGCGGAATGGAGCACATTCCGGCCGACGGTGGATTCATCACGGCCGTCAACCACAACTCATTCCTCGACCCGCTGTCGTACGGCCATTTCCAGTACAACACCGGACGGGTTCCGCGCCTGCTCGCGAAGGCCGGGCTCTTCAAGATCTTCTTTGTCGGCATGATGCTGCGCGGAACAGGTCAGATTCCGGTCTACCGGGAGTCCACGGACGCCGCCAACGCGTTCCGCGCCGCTGTCGCCGCGATCAACTCCGGCGAATGCGTCGCGTTCTATCCGGAGGGCACTCTCACCCGCGATCCCGACCAGTGGCCGATGACCGGCAAGACCGGTGCCGCCCGGGTCGCGCTGCTCACCAAGGCGCCGGTGATCCCGGTCGCGCAATGGGGCGCCAACGAGGCGATGCCGCCGTACGCCAAGGGCAAGAAGTTCTTCCTCTTCCCCCGCAAGACCCTGCGGGTCATCGCGGGCCCGCCCGTCGACCTGTCGCGGTTCTACGGCCAGGAGCCCACCGCCGAAGTGCTGCGCGAGGTCACCGGCGTGATCATGGCGGAGATCACCGAGCTGCTCGCCGTGCTGCGCGGGGAGCCCGCGCCCGCCGCGCTCTACGACCCGCGCCAGGCGGCCCGCGCCCGCCGGGCGGACAAGGCGGAACGGGCCGCGAAGTCCGGCAGCACCACGCGCAAGCCCGCACCGGAGTCCGTACCGCAACCCGCGCCGGAGCCCGGGCCCGTACCGCAGCCCGTGAAGAACCCGATGGATCAGCAGGAGGAGTCGTAAGTGTCAACGCGCTGCGCGGTGTACGGAACCGGCTCCTGGGGCACCGCGTTCGCGATGGTGCTCGCCGACGCCGGGTGTGACGTCTCGCTGTGGGGACGCCGCCCCGAGCTGGTCGAGGCGGTCAACGCCACCCACATGAACCCCGACTACCTGCCGGGCATCGCGCTGCCCGACACCGTACGGGCCACCACCGACCCGGCCGAGGCCGCCAGGGACGCCGAATTCGTCGTGCTGGCCGTCCCGTCGCAGACGCTGCGCGGCAACCTCGCCGAGTGGGCGCCCCTGCTGCGCCCCGACGCGGTCCTGGTCAGCCTGATGAAGGGTGTCGAACTCGGCACCGCCAAGCTGATGAGCGAGGTCATCGAAGAGGTGGCCAAGGCCGGCCCCGAGCGGGTCGCGGTGCTCTCCGGGCCCAACCTGGCCAAGGAGATCGCCGCCCGGCAGCCCGCCGCGTCCGTGGTCGCCTGCCGCGACGAGTCGGTGGCCCAGCGGTTCCAGGCCGCGTGCCACACCGCGTACTTCCGCCCGTACACCAACGCCGACGTGGTCGGCTGTGAACTCGGCGGAGCGGTCAAGAACGTCATCGCGCTCGCGGTCGGCATCGCCGACGGCATGGGACTCGGCGACAACACCAAGGCCTCGCTGATCACCCGCGGGCTGGCCGAGACGACACGGCTGGGCCTGGCGATGGGGGCCGACGCGCACACCTTCGCGGGCCTGGCCGGCATGGGCGACCTGGTCGCCACGTGCTCCTCGCCGCTGTCCCGCAACCACACCTTCGGCACCAACCTCGGCCGCGGCATGTCGCTCGCGGAGACCATCGCGGTCACCCGGCAGACCGCCGAGGGCGTGAAGTCCTGCGAGTCGGTGGCCGATCTGGCGCGCCGGCACGGTGTCGACATGCCGATCACGGACACCGTCGTGGACATCGTGCACAACGGGAAGCCGCCGGTCGTGGCCGTCAAGGAGCTGATGTCCCGCTCCGCGAAATCCGAGCGGTAGGGTCAACGAACCATGAGCAATCTGCCTTCTTCCCAGACTCCCGACCAGCCGCGGCGCAAGCCTCGGGTAGCGCTCGTCTTCGGCGGACGCAGCTCCGAGCACGGGGTGTCGGTGGTCACCGCGGCCAGCGTGCTGCGGGCCATCGACCGGTCGAAGTACGACGTCCTTCCCATCGGGATCACGACGGACGGCCGCTGGGCGCTGACCAGCGACGACCCGGACCGGATGGCGATCACCGACCGCCGGATGCCGACCGTGGAACAGGTCACCGACCACGAGGGCACCGTCGTGCTCCCGGTCGACCCGGCCAACCGCGAGGTCGTCTACAGCGAGCCCGGAGTGGTTCCCAAGGCCCTCGGCGACGTCGACGTCGTCTTCCCCGTGCTGCACGGCCCCTACGGCGAGGACGGCACCCTGCAGGGCCTGCTGGAGCTGTCCGGCGTGCCCTACGTGGGTGCGGGCGTCCTCGCCTCGGCCGTCGGCATGGACAAGGAGTACATGAAGCGGGTCTTCATCTCCTTCGGCCTGCCGGTCGGGCCGTATCTGGTGATCCGGCCGCGGGACTGGGAGAACGATCAGGAGACCGCCCGCCGGAGCATCGTGGAGTTCGCCGCGGACCACGGCTGGCCGCTCTTCGTGAAGCCCGCCCGCGCGGGCTCGTCGATGGGCATCAGCAAGGTCGAGGACGCGTCCGGCCTCGACGAGGCGATCGAGGAGGCCCGGCGGCACGACCCGAAGGTCATCGTCGAGTCGCTGCTGCGCGGCCGGGAGATCGAGTGCGGCGTCCTGGAGTTCGAGGACGGCCCGCGCGCCAGCCTCCCGGCCGAGATCCCGCCGGTCACCGCCCATGACTTCTACGACTTCGAGGCCAAGTACATCGACTCGGCCGAGGGCATCGTGCCGGCGCCGCTCACCCCCGAGCAGACCGCCGAGGTGCAGCGGCTCGCCGTCGCGGCCTTCGACTCGGTCTCCTGCGAGGGCCTGGTCCGCGCGGACTTCTTCCTGCTCGACAGCGGAGAGTTCGTCATCAACGAGATCAACACGATGCCCGGCTTCACACCCATCTCCATGTACCCGCGGATGTGGCAGGAGAGCGGCGTGGGGTACCCGGAGTTGGTGGACCGGCTGATCCAGGCCGCACTGCGGCGCCGCACCGGGCTGCGTTAGAGCTCGTTCGGAATCGTCTTCTTGACGGCGCCGGCGAGGTCGGTCAGCGGACCGACGTCGCCGGCGTACTTCTTGGGGAGGGTGACCTCGACGTACGCCTTGCGCAGCGTCGTGGTGAGTTTGAAGCTGCCGTCGCCCTGCGCCTGGATCAGCCAGCCGACGCCGTCCACGTCCACCGAGTCCGCGCTGGAGTCGTTCATCGCCGCCGGCCTCGGCACCCCGCAGCGCAGCACGATCGCCGGATTCCCCCACCCGGCGGTGAAGTCGGACGCGGGCCTGAGATCATGCACGCCGAGTCCATTGACGGAGTGCGGCAGATCCCGGTGCAGCGCACGGCAGTAGACGGCGGCCCGCGCGTCCGGAGCCGGAACGGGCGTCTCATCGGCCGGACCGGCTGCGGAAACGAAGACCGCCGCCGCGGACAAGCACGCGACGGCGGCAACGGAAATCAGCGCGAACCGGCGAAAAGCTATCACCGGACGAGCATAGTCGGGGGCTACAGATGGACGACGGGACAGGTCAGAGTACGGGTGATCCCGTCCACCTGCTGTACCTTCGCGACCACCATGCGGCCCAGGTCGTCGACCGTATCTGCCTGGGCCCGGACGATGACGTCGTAGGGACCGGTGACATCTTCGGCCTGAATGACGCCGGAGATCTTCGCAATCGTCTCCGCTACTGCCGAGGCCTTCCCAACCTCGGTCTGGATCAAGATGTACGCCTGTACCACGGAACCTCCAGGGCGGCTTCGAGGATCATGTGGGAGGGGGGACGCCACGTTATCGCGTCGCCGCACGGCGCGGGGAGACCCGCGCGGTACCGAGCACTCGCTTTGAGCGGAATCTCCAGGGGAATGACGACGTGAAAGGGACAAACAGATGAAGGGGACCGTGGGCGAGTTGGGGGAGTTCGGGTTGATCAGGGAGTTGACCTCCCGGCTCACGACCACTCCCAATGTACGCCTGGGGCCTGGGGACGACGCGGCGGTGGTGGCCGCGCCGGACCGCCGGGTGGTCGCCACCACCGATGTGCTGCTCGAAGGCCGGCACTTCCGGCGCGACTGGTCGACCGCCTACGACGTCGGCCGCAAGGCCGCGGCACAGAATCTCGCGGACATCGCCGCGATGGGCGCGGTGCCCACCGCGGTCCTGCTGGCGCTGGTCGTGCCCGCCGAGCTGCCGGCCACCTGGCCGATCGAGCTGATGGACGGCATCCGTGACGAGTGCCAGGTGGCGGGGGCCGCCGTGGTCGGCGGCGACGTGGTGCGCGGGGACACCATCACGGTCGCGATCACCGCGCTCGGCGACCTCCGCAACCGCGAGCCCGTCACCCGGTCCGGCGCCCGGCCCGGCGACGTCATCGCGGTGACCGGCTGGCTGGGCTGGTCGGCCGCCGGCCTCGCGGTGCTCTCCCGCGGCTTCCGCTCGCCGCGCGCGTTCGTCGAGGCGCACCGGCGGCCCGAGCCGCCGTACCACGCGGGCCCCGCGGCGGCCGAGCTCGGCGCCACCGCGATGACGGACGTCAGCGACGGACTGGTCGCCGACCTCGGGCACATCGCGACGGCCAGCGGGGTGCTGATCAACCTGAAGTCCGCGGACATCGACGTACCCGCGCAGATGTCCGACATCGGGCAGGCGGTCGGTGTGGACCCGCTGCACTGGGTGCTGACCGGGGGAGAGGACCACGCGATCGTCGCGGCCTTCCCGCCCGACGTGAAGCTCCCGGCCCGCTGGCGGGTGATCGGCGAGGTGCTCAAGGCCCCCGGCACCCCGCACGTCACCGTGGACGGCGCCGCCTGGGACAAGGCCGGCGGCTGGGACCACTTCGGCGACACCACGGCGCAGGGCGCCGGGGACTAGGTTCACGGGTATGCCTACGTCACCGCCCAGGGTGCTCACCGTCGCCGGATCCGATTCCGGCGGCGGTGCGGGCATCCAGGCCGATCTGAAGACGATGCTGGCGCTCGGTGTGCACGGCATGAGCGTGCTGACCGCGGTCACCGCGCAGAACTCACTGGGCGTCCAGGGCTCCTGGGAGCTGCCGGTGGCGGCCGTTCGCGCGCAGTTCCGCGCCGTGGCCGACGACATCGGCGTCCAGGCCGTCAAGACCGGCATGCTCTCCTCGGCCGCTATCGCCTCCGAGGTGGCCGCTCTGCTGGCGGACGTGGGCGCCCCCGTGGTCGTCGACCCGGTCGGCATCTCCAAGCACGGGGACTCCCTGCTGACGGCAGGGGCCCTGGAGGTGGTCCGCACCGAGCTGCTGCCGGTGGCCACCGTCGCCACCCCGAACCTCGACGAGGTCACCCAGCTGACGGGTGTCGTGGTGGACGGCGAGGCGGCGATGGGCGAGGCCGCGGAAGCGGTGCTGGCGCTCGGGCCGCGCTGGGTCCTGATCAAGGGCGGCCATCTCGACGGCGACGCCGTGGACCTGCTCTCCGACGGCTCGCGGGAGCACTGGTTCCGCGCCGCCCGGTACGACAACCGGCACACCCACGGCACCGGCTGCACACTGGCCAGCGCCATCGCCTCGTACCTGGCCCTGGGTCTGGAGGTGCCGGCGGCGGTGGGCGCCGCCAAGGACTACGTCACGGGCGCCATCGCGGCCGGCTTCCGGCTGGGCGGCGGCATCGGCCCGGTCGACCACGCATGGCGGCAGCGCCGGGAACCCTGAGCACCGAGCTGCCGGTGGCGTCAGCGCCCGGCGGCCGGCCGGGAACGGGCGACCGGCCGGGAACGGGCGACCGGCCGGGAACGGGCGACCGGCCGGGAACGCAAGAAAACCGGCCCACCCTGGGGTGGACCGGCTTCGAGTAGCCGCAAGGCTGCGCTGCTACGACGTGTACGCGTCAGCGCGAGACCTTGCCGGCCTTGATGCACGAGGTGCAGACATTGAGGCGCTTCGGCGTCCGACCGACCACAGCACGCACCCGCTGAATGTTGGGATTCCAACGGCGGGGAGTACGGCGGTGCGAGTGGGAAATAGCGTTGCCGAAGCCCGGCCCCTTGCCGCAGACGTCGCAGTTGGCAGCCACGGGTCACTCCAAAGACTTCGAGATGCACTTACAGTGAAAAGCCCGGGAGATTCCCGGACAACCGGAGCAGCATACAACGGCCACTCCCGCACAACGAAATTACCACGGTCGCGGGGTCCGCGGTCCCGGGTCGCCTGCCGCCGTGACCGTTGTCACGGCTACTCTCACCTGCAGCAGTCTCCGCTTCCGGTGTCCCGCAGGAGGACTTGGTGCCGCACACGCTCGACGCTTCCGCGGTGCGCGCGTGGTGCCGACTGGCCCTTCAGGCGCTGGGCCGGGCCCGCGAGGAGATCGACGCGATCAACGTGTATCCGGTCGCCGACGGGGACACCGGCACCAATCTGTACCTGACGATGGAATCCGCCGCGCAGTCCGTCGACGCCGTCTTCGACGGCCATGCCGCCTCAGGACACACCCCTGACCTCGCCCAGGCCTTCCGCGCGATGTCCCACGGCGCCCTGATAGGCGCCCGCGGCAACTCCGGCACGATCCTCGCCCAGCTGCTGCGCGGCATGACGGAAGCGCTCACCGACGATCCCGCGACGGGTGACGGCGTCACGGGTGGTGCCTCCGGCGGAACCGCCGCGGCCGGGGATCCGGACAGCGCCGAACTGCTGCGCCGGGCGCTGCGCCGGGCCGCCGGGTCCGCGTACCTGGCGGTCGCGCACCCCGTCGAGGGGACGATGCTCACCGTCGCCACCGAGGCGGCCACCGCCGCGGAGCGGGACGGCGGCGGCCCGGTGTCCGTCGCGCGAGCCGCCCACCAGGGCGCGCGCACCGCGCTCGCCGCCACCACCGGGCAGCTCGCCGTACTCGGCCGGGCCGGCGTCGTCGACGCGGGCGGGCGCGGGCTGGTGGCCGTGCTGGGCGCGCTCGCCGACGCGCTGGCCGGCGAGGTCCCGATGGGACCGCTGGCCGATCACGCGCCGCCCGTCCCGTACGGCTGCCGCGACGAGGACGGCTCCGACCCGCACGTCGTGCCCGGCGGGCCGGCCTTCGAGGTCATCTACCTGCTGGAGGCGTCCGACACCGCCCTGCCCGCGCTGCGCGGGCGGCTGGACGCCCTCGGGGACTCCCTGGTGGTCGTGGGCGGCGACGGCCTCTGGAACGTCCACGTCCACGTGGACGACGCGGGAGCCGCCATCGAGGCCGGTATCGAGGCCGGCCGCCCCTACCGGATCCGCGTCACCCACTTCGGCGCCCAGGTCCGTGAGCGGCCCGACACGGACACCGACACCCACGTGGTGCCCGATGCGGTTTCCCGGCACCACGAGGGTGCCGGGGACGGCGGGCGGCCCCCGGAGCGGGTGCGGCGCGCCGTCGTCGCCGTCGTCCGGGGTGACGGGCTGGCCGACCTCTGCGCGCAGGCCGGCGCGACGGTCGTCGCCGTCCGCCCCGGCGACCCGCCCGCCAGCGGCGAGATCGCGGCCGCGATCCGCCGTGCCAACGCCCGCGAAGTGGTGCTCCTCCCGAACGACGTGGAACTGCGGCACGCCGCAGGCGCCGCCGCCGACCGGGCCCGGGCCGACGGCGTCCGGGTCGCGCTGATCCCCACCCGCTCCCCGGTGCAGGGCATCGCCGCGCTCGCCGTCCACGAGCCCGCACGGCGCTTCGACGAGGACGTCGTCGCCATGACCTCGGCGGCCGGCGCCACCCGCTACGCGGAACTGGCCGTCGCCGAGCACCAGTCCTGGACCATGGCCGGCATCTGCCAGGCCGGCGACGTCCTCGGGCTGATCGACGGCGATGTCGCGGTCATCGGCGGGAACCTGGTCGAGACCGGCACGATCGTCCTGGACCGCATGCTGGCCGCGGGCGGCGAGATGGTCACCCTCGTCCTCGGCGCCGGCGCCCCGCCCGATCTCGCGGACCGCATCGAGGCCCACGTCCAGGGCGGCCACCTCGCGGTGGACACCGTCGTCTACCAGGGCGGCCAGCAGAGCTGCCCGCTCCTCATCGGCGTCGAATAACCGCTCGCCGCAGGCCGCCCCCGCTTTGTCACTGCCGTGCGCAAAGATGGACCCGATGTCTGCCCTGGACGAACCCCTGAAGAAGTCGGTCGGCGGCCGCACGGCAAAAGTGCTCGCCGACCACCTCGACCTGCACACCGTCGGCGACCTGCTGCACCACTACCCGCGCCGGTACGCCGAGCGCGGCGAGCTGACCCGGCTGGCCGACCTCCCGCTCGACGAGCACGTCACCGTCGTCGCGGAGATCGCCAAGGCCGACAAGAGGACCTACAACGGCGGCACGGGCGTCCGCCTGGAGGTCGTCGTCACCGACGGCAGCGGTTCGCTGACCCTGGTGTTCTTCAGCAAGGCCGCGCACGCGCACGCCCACCGGCTGATCCCCGGCCGCCGCGGGATGTTCTCCGGCAAGGTCTCGGTCTTCAACCGCACCCGCCAGCTCGCGCACCCCGACTACCAGTTGCTGGACGCGGACGACGCCAAGGGCGGGGAGTCCGACGTGGCGGCCGCGTTCGCCAACCAGCAGATCCCGCTCTACCCCGCGTGCAAACAGATCAGCTCCTGGCAGATCGCGCAGTCCGTGCAGACGGTCCTCGACTCGATGCGGGGCACCAGCTGGGCGGGCGTCGGCGAACCGCTGCCCGCCGCGCTGCGCGAGGCGCGCGGCCTGGCGCCGCTCTCCGAGGCACTGGAGAAGATCCACCGGCCGCGTACCAAGGCCGACATCGCCGAGGCGCGGGACCGGCTGAAGTGGGACGAGGCATACGTCCTCCAGGTGGCCCTGGCACGCCGCCGGGCCGCGGACTCCGCACTGCCCGCCACCCCGCGCGTGCCGCACGCCGACGGCCTGATGACCACGTTCGACACCCGGCTGCCGTTCACCCTCACCGAGGGCCAGCAGAAGGTCTCGGCCGAGATCTTCGCCGACCTGGCGACCGAACACCCCATGCACCGCCTCCTCCAGGGCGAGGTCGGCTCCGGCAAGACGCTGGTCGCGCTGCGCGCCATGCTCGCCGTCGTCGACTCCGGCGGCCAGGCCGCGATGCTGGCGCCCACCGAGGTGCTCGCCCAGCAGCACCACCGGTCGATCACCGAGATGATGGGCGACCTCGCCGGCGGCGGGATGCTGGGCGGCGCGGAGAACGCCACCAAGATCGTGCTGCTCACCGGCTCCATGGGGGTGCCCGCCCGCCGTCAGGCCCTGCTCGACCTCATCAGCGGGGACGCCGGAATCGTGATCGGCACGCACGCGCTGATCGAGGACAAGGTCCAGTTCCACGATCTGGGCCTGGTCGTGGTCGACGAGCAGCACCGCTTCGGCGTCGAGCAGCGCGACGCGCTGCGCGCCAAGGCCGCCAAGCCCCCGCACCTGCTGGTGATGACCGCGACCCCGATCCCGCGCACGGTCGCCATGACCGTCTTCGGCGACCTGGAGACGTCCGTCCTGGACCAGCTGCCGGCCGGCCGCTCGCCGATCGCCACCCATGTCGTCCCGGCGAAGGACAAGCCGCACTTCCTGTCCCGCGCCTGGGAGCGGGTGCGGGAGGAGGTGTCGAAGGGCCACCAGGCGTACGTGGTGTGCCCGCGCATCGGCGACGAGGAGGACGCGAAGAAGAAGCCGGACGACGCGGAGCGCCGCCCGCCGCTGGCCGTCCTGGACATCGCCGAGCAGCTCGCCGCTGGGCCGCTGGCCGGGCTGCGGGTCGAGGTGCTGCACGGCAGGATGCAGCCGGACGCCAAGGACGACGTGATGCGCCGGTTCGCCGCCGGCCAGGTGGACGTCCTGGTGGCGACCACCGTCATCGAGGTCGGGGTGAACGTCCCGAACTCCACCGTCATGGTGATCATGGACGCCGACCGCTTCGGCGTCTCCCAGCTCCACCAGCTGCGCGGCCGCGTCGGCCGCGGCTCCGCCCCGGGGCTCTGCCTGCTGGTCTCCGAGGCGCACGAGGCGAGCCCCGCCCGGCAGCGCCTCGCCGCCGTCGCGGCGACCCTGGACGGCTTCGAGCTGTCCCGCATCGACCTGGAGCAGCGCCGTGAGGGCGACGTCCTCGGCCAGGCCCAGTCCGGCACCCGTTCGTCGCTGCGCATGCTGACCGTGATCGACGACGAGGAGGTCATCGCCGCCGCCCGCGACGAGGCCACCGCGCTGGTCGCCGCGGACCCCGAACTGGCCGACCACCCGGACCTGCGCAGCGCTCTGGAGAGCCTGGTCGACGCGGACCGCGAGGAGTACCTCGACAAGGGCTGAGCAGGGCTGCTGAGCAGGGCCGAACTGCCGTGCTGAGCAGGGCGATTGTCAGTGCCTCCTGAGAGAATGGACGTAGTCCAAGTCGATGGACCTTTGGGGGCAAAAGCATGTCGTTCCGTCATCTCAACGAACTGCCGCTCGGCGACAAGGTCTTCCGGATCGAGCTCGCCAGCGACGACGACACCAACGTCACTCTCAGCCTCTCCGGATGGAGTGAGGACGACCCCGACACCCTTCTCGCGTCAGGTGATCTGCGGCTGCCCATGGCGGACGTGCCGTCCCTGCGGATCGCTCTCAACCGCGCCCTGCGCGCCCTCGCGCTCGTCGCCGACGTATCGGAGCCCATCCCCGACCGTGACGTGCTCCGGGAGCTGTTCCCCGGCCACGGCGCCCCCTGGGTGCCGCAGCACGAGGAGGAGCTGCTGCGGCGGTTCCACGACAGTGAGACCGTCGCCCGGATAGCCGCCCGCTTCGGGCGGACCCCGGACTCGGTCCGCACCAAGCTGCGTGAGCTGGGGCACGACCCGCGCCGCCCGGAGTTCTGCCCGCCCGACGGCTGCCTGTCCTGGTCCCGCTACGCGTCCACCGCGCTGGTGGGGGCGGTGGAGGAGCCCGGCAGGGAGTGACTCCGTATCGTGGGGGAGCGGCCGCGCACAGCGCCGTTCCCCCACGATGTCGAGGACGTGAAGGACGAGATGACCCGCGTGATCGCCGGAGCCGCCGGTGGCCGCCGCCTGGCCGTGCCCCCGGGCAATGGGACCCGCCCCACCTCGGACCGCGCCAAGGAGGGGATGTTCTCCACCTGGGAGGCGCTGCGCGGCACGCTGAATGGTGCCAGGGTGCTGGATCTGTACGGCGGCTCGGGGGCGATCGGCCTGGAGGCGCTCTCGCGCGGCGCCGAGCACGTCCTGCTGGTCGAGTCCGACCCGGCCGCGGCCCGCACCATCCGGGAGAACGTGCAGATGATCGGGCTGCCCGGCGCCGAGGTGCGGGCCGGCCGGGCCGAGCAGGTCATCGCCGGCCCGGCGCCCGCGACCCCGTTCGACATGGCGTTCCTGGACCCGCCCTACGACATGGGCCACGACGAACTGCGGGAGATCCTGCTCACACTCCGCATTCAGGGGTGGCTGGATGACGACGCGATCGTCACCGTGGAACGGCGCACCCGTGGCGGAGTCTCCCCCTGGCCCGACGGCTTCGAGGCCGTGAGGGCCCGCCGCTACGGCGAGGCGACACTTTGGTACGGTCGCGCCGCCGAAGTTACCGCCGAGTCATGAACGGCCCGGAGAGCGAGGAGTCTCAGTTGCGTCGCGCAGTCTGTCCGGGGTCTTTCGACCCGATCACCAATGGACATCTCGACATCATCGCCCGCGCCTCCAGGCTCTACGACACCGTGTACGTCGCGGTGATGATCAACCAGTCCAAGCAGGGCCTGTTCTCGGTCGAGGAGCGCATCGCCCTCATCCAGGAAGTCACCGCGGAATTCGGGAACGTGCAGGTCGAGTCGTTCCACGGGCTGCTCGTCGACTTCTGCAAGCAACGGGACATCCCGGCCATCGTCAAGGGTCTGCGCGCGGTCAGCGACTTCGACTACGAGCTGCAGATGGCCCAGATGAACATCGGGCTGTCCGGGGTCGAGACGCTCTTCGTGCCGACCAACCCCACCTACAGCTTCCTCTCCTCCAGTCTCGTCAAGGAGGTGGCCCAATGGGGCGGCGACATCTCCCACTTGGTGCCGCCGACGATCCTGGCGGCTCTCAACGACCGGCTCGGGCAGCGCTAGAGTCTGCATGTCCCGTCCGGACCCGGCCGGGCCCCGCTGAGGAAAGACTGACGCCCGTGGACGTGCAGAAGAAGCTCGACGAGATCGTCGCGGCCATCGAAGGCGCGCGGTCCATGCCGATGTCCGCCTCGTGCGTGGTCAACCGTGCCGAGCTGCTGAGCAGGCTCGAAGAGGTGCGCTCCGCGCTCCCCGACT
Source organism: Streptomyces sp. RKAG293 (assembly GCF_023701745.1). Taxonomy (NCBI): domain Bacteria; kingdom Bacillati; phylum Actinomycetota; class Actinomycetes; order Kitasatosporales; family Streptomycetaceae; genus Streptomyces; species Streptomyces sp. RKAG293. The sequence continues at coordinate 6,359,254 of NZ_JAJOZB010000001.1, forward strand.
CGCTGTCGCAGGCCGAGGCGCTGCTGGGCGGCCGCGAGCAGATGGTCGAGGAGGCCCGGCTCGAAGCGAACCGGATCATCGAGTCGGCGCACGCCGAGCGCGGCTCGATGATCTCGGACACCCAGGTCGCCCGCCAGTCGCAGGACGAGGCGGAGCGCATCGTGGGCGAGGCCCGCCGCGAGGCGGAGGAGATCCGCGCCGAGGCCGACGACTACGTGGACAGCAAGCTCGCCAACTTCGAGGTCGTGCTCACCAAGACCATCGGCTCCGTCGACCGCGGCCGCGAGAAGCTGCTCGGCCAGGGCCCCGGCCTGGACGAGCAGGGCTACGAGGACGCGGACGCCCCCGAGCGCAGCGCCGACCCGGAGACACTGCGGCGCCGGGCCGACGACTACGTGGACACCAAGCTGGGCGCCTTCGAGGCGGTGCTCTCCAAGACCCTGGAGGCCGTCGGCCGCGGCCGGCTCAAGCTGACCGGCCACAGCGTCGCCGACGAGCTGGGCGCCCACATGGCGGCCCAGGACGCCGCGGACGCGGCGGGCGGCCACCAGACCGACGCCGAGTTCATGGCGGGCCTGGCGGCCCCGGTCCCCGCGCAGACCCAGCAGACGGACTACTCGTACGACGCGACGCCGGCCACGCCGGACTACGGGTACCAGCAGGACTACGGCCAGCAGGCCGCCTACTCGGACCCGTACGCGGCTCAGCAGCAGGGATACCCGGAGCAGGCCGGCTACGGCGGCTACCAGCAGGACTACGGGCAGCAGACCTACGCCGACCCGCAGGGCCAGTACCAGCAGCAGCCGTACGACCAGCAGCCGCAGCACCAGCCCCACCAGCCCCAGCACCAGGCCGCGGCCCTGGACGAGACCAGCCTCTTCGACACCGGCATGATCGATCTGAACCGGCTGCGGGAGCTGGAACAGGGGCGCTGAACGCGCTGGTCACGGGGGTGGTCAGAAGGCCGGGGGGTGAAAAAACGGGGCGGCGCGAAGCGCCTCGTCGCAAGGGTGGTGGCGGGCGACGGGTGGGCGAGTTGGGTCCTGCCCGGACGTCCAGTATCCTGACCTTTCCAGCCGTGTGAATCGCCGGCTCTTTGGGCTGCCCACCCTCCGGGGTGAGGGCATGTCGCACCGATGAAAGAGGAAGCCCTGAAAACCCCCCGTCTCGACCACCGCGAGCCTCTCGTGTTCGACACGCACGAGCTGGGTCGTCGTCCTGGTTCGATGCGGAAGGTCTCCCGTTCGGTGCCGGCACCCAAGGATCTCGGTATCGAGGTCATCGGGGTGCCCGAGGGCACGGCAGTACAGCTGGAGCTCCGACTGGAGTCGGTCATGGAGGGGGTACTTGTCACAGGTACCGTCCGTGCACCGCTCTCGGGAGAGTGCGTAAGGTGTCTGGAGCCGTTCGAGCGCAAGCTCGATGCGGACTTCCAAGAGATGTACTCCTACCCCGACGCCGACACCCGGACCGCCCGCAAGGACGAAGCCGGTGACGACGCGGAGGAGGAGGACGTTCTCTTCCTCGAGGACGACCTGTTCGATCTCGAACCCGCGCTGCGGGACGCGGTGGTGCTCGCACTGCCGCTGCAGCCGGTGTGCCAGGAAGACTGCCCGGGACTGTGCTCCGATTGCGGAGAGCGGCTCGCGGACGACCCGGACCACCACCATGAGGTCGCCGACATCCGGTGGGCGGCCCTGCAGGACTTCAAGAAGAGCGGTGCCGACCAGGGCGCCGACGAGAACCAGGAGAAGTAGCCGTGGCTGTTCCGAAGCGGAAGATGTCGCGCAGCAACACGCGCCACCGCCGTGCGCAGTGGAAGGCTGTTGCCGTGAGCCTGGTGGCGTGCGAGAGCTGCCACCAGCCGAAGCAGAGCCACATCGCGTGCCCGAGCTGCGGCACGTACAACCGTCGTCAGGTCCTCGAGGTCTGATCGGCGGGTGACAGGCTTCATGTCAGACGCCAAATCGCCGAAGCAGGCGCCGGCGGACACAGCCTGGCCTCACACGCTTCTGGAAGGGCGGCTCGGGTACACACTCGAGCCCGCCCTTCTGGTGCGTGCGCTGACCCATCGTTCGTTCGCGTACGAGAACGGCGGTCTGCCCACCAACGAGCGGCTGGAGTTCCTCGGGGACTCCGTGCTCGGCCTGGTGGTCACGGACACGCTGTACCGCACCCACCCCGACCTGCCCGAAGGCCAGCTGGCCAAGTTGCGGGCCGCGGTGGTCAACTCTCGTGCGCTGGCGGAAGTGAGTCGCGAACTCGACCTGGGCGGATTCATCCGGCTGGGACGAGGCGAGGAAGGCACCGGCGGCCGGGACAAGGCATCGATCCTCGCGGACACCCTCGAGGCGGTCATCGGCGCGGTCTATCTGGACCAGGGTCTGGATGCCGCGTCCGAGTTCGTGCACCGCCTCTTCGATCCGCTGATCGAGAAGTCGTCCAACCTCGGGGCAGGCCTGGACTGGAAGACCAGTCTCCAGGAGCTGACCGCGAGCGAGGGCCTCGGTGTTCCCGAATACGTGGTCACCGAGTCGGGTCCCGACCATGAGAAGACCTTCACGGCTGCCGCCCGCGTCGGTGGTGTCGAGTACGGCGCCGGCACCGGCCGCAGCAAGAAGGAAGCAGAACAGCAGGCGGCCGAGGCCGCCTGGCGTGCGATCCGCGAATCCGCCTCAGCGGCGAGCTGATCGCACACACGTCAGAACGAGCCCACCGACGATCAGTCGGTGGGCTCGACGCGTACCCGGAGGAGGGGCGTTGCCCGAGCTGCCTGAGGTCGAAGTGGTCCGCATCGGGCTGGAGCGCTGGGTCACCGGGCGCACCGTCGCGGATGCGGAGGTGCTGCACCCGCGCGCCGTCCGCCGGCACCTGGCGGGCGCCGGTGACTTCACGGACCGGCTCGCCGGCGCCCTGATCGGCCCCGCCCGCCGCCGGGGCAAGTACCTGTGGCTGCCGCTGGACGGGACGACCGCGCTGCTCGGGCACCTCGGGATGAGCGGCCAGCTGCTGATCCAGCCGCACGCGGCACCGGACGAGACCCATCTGCGGGTCCGGATCCGGTTCGACGACGAGCTCGGCACCGAGCTGCGCTTCGTCGACCAGCGCACCTTCGGCGGTCTGTCGCTGCACGACGTCGTGCCGGGCAGTCCGCTGGCGCTGCCCGTACCGCTCGCCCACATCGCGCCGGACCCGCTGGAGGACGTCTTCGACGAGGAGGCGTTCCATACCGCGCTGCGCCGCCGCCGGACCACGATCAAGCGCGCCCTGCTCGACCAGTCGCTGATCAGCGGGGTCGGCAACATCTACGCAGACGAGGCGCTGTGGCGCTCCCGGCTGCACTACGAGCGGCCCACCGCGACGATGACCCGGCCCAGGACGGCCGAGCTGGTGACGCACATCCGCGAGGTGATGAGCGACGCGCTGGCGGCCGGCGGCACGAGCTTCGACAGCCTGTACGTCAACGTGAACGGTGAATCCGGGTACTTCGACCGGTCGCTGGACGCGTACGGGCGGGAGGACGAGCCCTGCCGCCGCTGTGGCACCGCGATCCGCCGCCGCCCGTGGATGAACCGGTCCAGCTACTTCTGCCCGCGCTGCCAGCGCCCGCCGGTTCCCGGCCGCGATCCCCGGTAGCGGTCAGGGCTCACGTCTCACGGCCTACGGCACAGGGGGCTCACACGCTCGCCGTGCGGGCGGCGTGCGCCGCGTCGTAGGTCTCCCGGGCGGCCAGCACCTCGGGCATCCGGCCCTCGACCAGCTGGATCAGGTCGAGCAGCCGGCGGGTGGTCTCCCGGCCCAGCTCGGTGAGCCGGTACTCGACGCGCGGCGGATTGGTCGTCTGCGCCTCGCGGTGCACCAGCCCGTCCCGTTCCAGGGCGTGCAGCGTCTGGGAGAGCATCTTCTCGCTCACGCCGTCGATCCGGCGGCGCAGCTCGTTGAAGCGCACGGTGTCCTCGCCGAGCGCGCCGAGCGTCAGGCTGCCCCAGCGGCCGGTGACGTGCTCCAGCGTGCCGCGGGAAGGGCAGTCCCGTGCGAAGACGCTGAACGGGAGCCCGTCGCCCTGGGTGTCGCTCCTGGAGGTGTCCATGGCATGAGCGTACTCCTGGGTTGCGCTGACCCAGGGCTTGCGCTTTCGAACAGTTAGCTCTCTCGCCCGCTCTGCCGCCCGCTCTCCTAGAAGCCGAAGTCCTGGGTCCACCAGGGGCCGCCCGGCGCGTAGTGGACGCCGATGCCGAGGGTCTTGTAGTCGCAGTTCAGGATGTTGGCGCGGTGTCCCGCGCTGTTCATCCAGGCGGTCATCACGGCGTCCGCGTCGGCCTGGCCGCGGGCGATGTTCTCCCCGCCGAGGTTGGTGACGCCGGCCGACTTGGCCCGGTCCCAGGGGGTGTCGCCGTCCGGGTCCGTGTGGTCGAAGAAGTCCCGGATCGCCATGTCCTCGCTGAAGGCCTGGGCGAGCTTGGCCAGCGACGGGTCGGCGGTCACGGGGGAGCAGCCGACCTTGGCACGTTCGGCGTTCACCAGCTTCAGCACCGCGGCCTGGGCGGTGACGGCGGTTCCGTCCTGGGTCGGCGTGGGCTTCGGCGTCGGGGTCGCGGTGGGGGACGGCGTCGCGGACGGGGTGGTGGGCCGCGGCGTGACCGGCGTCCTGGTGGGCGTGACCTTCGGGGCCGGGGTGGTGCTGGGTGCGGCGGCCGAGGTCGGCGGCGTCGTCGGCGTCGTCGACGGGGTGCCGCCGCGCGTCGTGGACGGGCTGCTCGGCACGCTCGTGCGGCCGGTGGTGCTCGGGGACGGGTAGCCGGTCTCCGGCAGTGACGGGCCGGACGAGCCGTCCGGCTGGGTGCGCGTCCCGCCGGGGCTGCCCTGGGCGGTGATGCCCCCCGGTCCCCCGTTCAGCGACGACAACAGCCCGGACGACATCGCGACGGCGCCCACGGCCAGAGCTGCGGACGACGCCAGCAGCCCGGTGCGAACGGCGCTGTGGCGTCGCCGGGGGCCCCGGTGGCCCCGACGGCTCCGGGTCGGCGCGACGGCCTCGGTGACATTGCGACTGTGGCGGCCCATTAATGCTGTCCTCACGGTCTCGGATTAACCCGAACGGGTGAGTCCTGTTGCGGGCCGACTGTAGCGAATGACGCACGGGACCGGAGTGAAGCCTGTGCAACTGACGGGATAGCGTGCACACATGAACGAAAATGTCCGGCTTACGGCCTGGGTGCGCGGGCGCGTCCAGGGCGTCGGCTTCCGCTGGTGGACCCGGGCCAACGCGATGCGGATCGGCGGTCTGGACGGTTACGCCGGCAACCTCGCCGACGGCCGGGTGCAGGTGGTGGCCGAGGGGGACCGGGCGCAGTGCGAACAACTGCTCGACTGGCTGGCCACCGGGGACACGCCCGGCCGGGTCGACGGAGTCACCGAGATCTGGGGCCGGTCGCGCGGCGGCTACGACGGGTTCGAGATCCGCTGAGCGTCACGCCCCGCGTACATGCGGTAGGCAATCGCCTACGGCAAGGCTGCCCGGGACAGTTGCCATATCCGGAGTGTCGTGCAAGGCTGCCGACATCGAGGATGATCTCGACGCCCCACGGGCAGCCGCCGGCGCTCTTTCGCCGTGTTTTCTGAGGCTGGCCCGATGGCTGGGCTGTGATCGTGTTGACCGTCCAACTATTTGGTGAGACGCTGGAAGCCCCGCGCATCGTAGCCGTAATGCAATCAAAGCGGCGGCTTCAGCGCACCGCGCGGGTGCACATACCCCTCACCCACGACCCTACCGCTCCCGGTCGGTCACTCAGCGTGGAGGACCATCAATCATGGCAAAGGCGCTTCTCGGTTACGTCGGCGGCCCCGACCCGCGACTCCTCGCCGAGATGCGAAGGCTTCAGCAGCGCGTTCAGGATCTGGAGTCCGAGCTTGTTCGGATGCAGACGGAGAACGACGCACTGACTGTGGCGTCGCACGAAGAGTCGCTGCTCAGCAGCATCGATGTATCTCGCGCGGAGCCCGTACCCGCCTGATCCGGACGCATCACCGGACGGGTGCCACGGCACCGCTAGAGTTTTTTGCAAGGGACGCCTCGGCGTCCCTTCGTCGTTCCGTCTTCACCCGCAGGCCCCCCGACGATCACTGTTGTCATCGTCTGATGTGCCCTGCACCTTCCCCGGCGAAACCGAACACGGAAGGTAGAGTCCGACGGCGTGCATCTCAAGAGCCTCACGCTGCGCGGATTCAAATCCTTCGCCTCCGCCACGACGCTGCGCTTCGAGCCCGGCATCACGTGCGTCGTAGGCCCCAACGGGTCCGGTAAGTCCAATGTGGTGGACGCGCTCTCCTGGGTCATGGGGGAGCAGGGGGCCAAGTCGCTGCGCGGCGGCAAGATGGAGGACGTCATCTTCGCCGGCACCACGGGGCGCCCGCCGCTGGGCCGCGCCGAGGTGTCGCTGACGATCGACAACTCCGACGGTGTGCTGCCCATCGAGTACGCCGAGGTCACCATCACGCGGATCATGTTCCGCAACGGCGGCAGCGAGTACCAGATCAACGGCGACACCTGCCGGCTGCTCGACATCCAGGAGTTGCTCTCCGACTCCGGCATCGGCCGCGAGATGCACGTCATCGTCGGCCAGGGCCAGCTCGACTCCGTACTCCACGCCGACCCGATGGGCCGCCGCGCCTTCATCGAGGAGGCGGCCGGTGTGCTCAAGCACCGCAAGCGCAAGGAGAAGGCGCTGCGGAAGCTGGACGCGATGCAGGCCAATCTCGCGCGCGTCCAGGACCTGACGAACGAACTGCGGCGGCAGCTCAAGCCGCTGGGACGGCAGGCACAGGTCGCCCGGCGGGCCGCCGTCATCCAGGCCGACCTGCGCGACGCCCGGCTGCGGCTGCTCGCCGACGATCTGGTCACGCTGCGCGAAGCGCTGAGCGCCGAGGTCGCCGACGAGGCGTCGCTCAAGGAGCGGCGGGATGCCGTGGAACGGGACCTGGCCGCCGCGCTGCGGCGCGAGACCGCGCTCGAGGAGCAGGTCAGGGCGCTCGCGCCGCGGCTGGCCGACGCACAGGCCACCTGGTACGGCCTCTCCCAGCTCGCCGAGCGGGTGCGCGGCACGATCGGGCTCGCCGAACAGCGGGTGCGGCACGCCACCGGCCAGCCCGCCGAGGAGCGGCGCGGCCGGGAGCCGGAGGACATGGAACGTGAGGCGGCCCGGATCCGTGAGCAAGAGGCGGAACTGACGGAGGCTCTCGACGCGGCGCGGCGGGCACTGGACGACACCGTCGGCCACCGTGCCGCCCTGGAGCAGGAGCTCGCGGCCGAGGAGCAGCGGCTGCGGACCGTGGCGCGGGCCATCGCGGACCGCCGGGAGGGGCTGGCGCGGCTGCAGGGCCAGGTCAACGCGGCGCGCGGCCGGGCCGGTTCCGCCGAGGCGGAGATCGGCCGGCTCGCCACGGCCCGCGACGAGGCACGGGACCGCGCCGAATCCGCGCAGGAGGAGTACGAGGAGCTCAAGGAACGGGTGGACGGCCTGGAGGCGGACGACTCCGAACTGGAGGAGCGCCTGGCGGCCGCGACAGCGGAACAGGCGGCGGCCGAGGAGGCGTTCTCGGCCGTCCGCGACGCCGCCACCGCGGCCGAGCGCGAGCGCGCCGCCCTCACCGCCCGGCGCGACGCGCTGGCGCTCGGCCTGCGCCGCAAGGACGGCACCGGCGCGCTGCTCGCCGCGGGCGACCGGCTCACCGGGCTGCTCGGCCCCGCCGCCGAACTGCTCACCGTGGCGCCCGGCTTCGAGATCCCCGTCGCCGCCGCCCTCGGTGCGGCGGCCGACGCCATCGCCGTATCGGGCCCCGCGGCGGCCGCCGACGCGCTGCGGCTGCTGCGCAAGGACGACGCCGGCCGTGCGGCCCTGCTGCTGGCGGACGGAACGTCGTCCGGGGTGTGGTCCGGCGGTCCCGGCGGCACTCCCGCCCACCAGCCGGCCACCGGCCCCCAGTCGGCGACGCTGCCGCAGGCCGCCGTGGCCGCCGCCTCCGTGCCGCACGCGCGCGCCGAAACCGCCCCGCTGCCCGCGGGGGCGAGGCAGGCGGCCGGCCTGGTCGGCGGGCCCGAGGATCTGCTCCCCGCCGTCCGCCGTCTGCTGCGCGACACGGTCGTCGTGGAGAGCCTCGACGACGCGGAGGCCCTCGTGGCCGCGCACCCGGAACTCACCGCCGTCACCGCCGAGGGCGATGTGCTCGCCGCGCACTTCGCGCACGGCGGGTCGGCGGGCGTGCCGAGCCTGCTGGAGGTGCGGGCCGCCGTGGACGAGGCGGCCCGTGAGCTGGAGCGGCTGGCGGCGCTGTGCGAGTCGCTGGCGGAGGAGCAGCGGGACACGAAGGAGCGGCGCTCGGCGTGCGCACGGACCGTGGACTCGCTGGCGCAGGCGCGGCGGGCGGCGGAGAAGGAGAAGTCGTCGGTCGCCCAGCAGCTGGGGCGGCTGGCCGGCCAGGCGCGCGCCGCCGGGGGAGAGGCCGAGCGCAGCGCCGCCGCCGTGGGGCGGGCCGAGGAGTCGCTGGCCGCGGCGATGGAGGAGTTCGAAGAGCTGTCGGTACGGCTGGGGGAGGCCGTGGAGGCACCCGGCGAGGAGGAGCCGGACACCTCCGTACGGGACCGGCTGTCCGCCGACGGGGCCAATGCGCGGCAGACCGAGATGGAGGCGCGGCTTCAGCTGCGGACCCACGAGGAGCGGGTGAAGGGGCTGGCCGGGCGGGCGGACGGACTGGACCGCGCGGCCCGTATCGAGCGGGAGACCCGGGCCCGCGCCGAGCAGCGCCGGGCCCGGCTGGAGTACGAGGCCCGGGTGGCCGCCGCGGTGCTGGCCGGTGCGCGCGCCCTGCTGGAGTACGTGACGGTGTCCCTCGGCCGCGCGGACGAGGAGCGCGGGGCGGCCGAGCGGGCCCGCTCGGAGCGCGAGGCGCAGCTGGGGGAGGAGCGCCGGCAGGGCCGGGAGCTCAAGGCGGAACTGGACAAGCTGACCGACTTCGTCCACAAGGGCGAGGTGCTGGGCGCCGAGAAGCGGCTGCGCATCGAGCAGTTGGAGACCAGGTCGCTGGAGGAGCACGGCATCGAGCCGTCCGGGCTGGTCGACGAGTACGGCCCGCACCATCCGGTGCCGCCGTCGCTGCCCGCCGAGGGCGAGGAGCTGCCCGAGGATCCGGAGCACCCCCGCAACCGGCCGAAGCCGTTCGTGCGCGCGGAGCAGGAGAAGCGGCTGAAGTCCGCGGAGAAGGCGTACCAGCAGCTGGGGAAGGTCAACCCGCTGGCGCTGGAGGAGTTCTCCGCGCTGGAGGAGCGCCACAAGTTCCTGACCGAGCAGCTGGAGGACCTGAAGAAGACCCGGCTGGATCTGCTGCAGGTCGTCAAGGAGGTCGACGAGCGCGTCGAGCAGGTCTTCTCGGCGGCGTACCACGACACGGCGCGTGAGTTCGAGGGAGTGTTCTCCCGGCTCTTCCCCGGCGGTGAGGGCCGGCTGATGCTGACGGATCCGGACAACATGCTCACCACAGGTGTGGAGGTTGAAGCGCGGCCGCCCGGGAAGAAGGTCAAGCGGTTGTCGCTGCTGTCGGGTGGTGAGCGCTCGCTGACCGCGGTGGCGCTGCTGGTGTCGATCTTCAAGGCCCGGCCGAGTCCGTTCTATGTGATGGACGAGGTCGAGGCGGCGTTGGACGACACCAATCTGCAGCGGCTGATCGGGCTCATGGAGGAGCTTCAGGAGAGTTCACAGCTTGTCGTCATCACGCACCAGAAGCGGACGATGGAGGTCGCCGATGCCCTGTACGGCGTATCGATGCAGGGCGATGGGGTCTCCAAAGTGATCAGCCAGCGGCTGCGTGAGGGCAAGCGCAAGACTGCCTGAGCCCGTATGCATTCAATTGGTGAACTCAAGCGGGTGAGCGCTGTGCCCATCCATATCGGATAAGCCAATGGACCCCCTGTTGACTTCGAAACTTGAAGGCATAGTCTCTGCAACGTCACTTTTACCTTCGAGTGGTGGCCGCCCAGGGGGCGGCTGACACTGGAGGATCCAGCCCCTCATGTGAGGGCTCACCGCCGAGCCCCAGGAGTCCACGTTGACCAGTACCGAACCTGTGGCCGGTCGGGAAGGCCGTCTGGCCCATCCGGATCACCTCGGCCATGTCATCTTCATCACCGCGGCGGCCGCCATGGGCGGCTTCCTGTTCGGCTACGACAGTGCCGTGATCAACGGCGCGGTCGAGGGCATCCGCGGCAAGTACGACATCGGCTCCGGCACCCTCGCCCAGGTCATCGCCATCGCCCTGATCGGCTGCGCCATCGGCGCCGCCACCGCCGGCCGGATCGCCGACCGCATCGGCCGCATCCGCGTCATGCAGATCGCGGCCACCCTCTTCACGGTCAGCGCCGTGGGCTCCGCGCTGCCGTTCGCCCTCTGGGACCTCGCCATGTGGCGGGTGCTCGGCGGTATCGCCATCGGTATGGCCTCGGTGATCGGCCCGGCGTACATCGCCGAGGTCTCCCCGCCCGCCTACCGCGGCCGGCTCGGCTCCTTCCAGCAGGCCGCCATCGTCATCGGCATCGCCATCTCGCAGCTCGTCAACTGGGGCCTGCTGAACGCGGCCGGCGGTGACCAGCGCGGAAAGCTGATGGGCCTGGAGGTCTGGCAGGTCATGCTCGGCGTGATGGTCGTCCCGGCCGTCCTCTACGGGCTGCTCTCCTTCGCGATCCCCGAGTCGCCGCGCTTCCTGATCTCCGCGGGCAGGACCGCCCACGCCAAGAAGGTGCTCGAAGAAGTCGAGGGCAAGCACATCGACCTCGACGCACGGGTGGCCGAGATCGAACACGCCATGCGCAGTGAGCACAAGTCGACCTTCCGGGACCTGCTCGGCAGCCGGATGGGCTTCCTGCCGATCGTCTGGGTCGGCATCGGCCTCTCGGTCTTCCAGCAGCTCGTCGGCATCAACGTGGCGTTCTACTACTCGTCCACGCTGTGGCAGTCGGTGGGCATCGACCCGAGCAGCTCCTTCCTGTACTCGTTCACCACCTCGATCGTGAACATCATCGGCACCGTGATCGCGATGCTCCTGGTCGACCGGATCGGCCGCAGGCCGCTCGCGCTGATCGGTTCCGCGGGTATGGCCGTCTCCCTGGCGCTGGAGGCCTGGGCCTTTTCCGCCAAGACCGCCGAGGGGACGCTCCCGAACACCGAGGGCACCGTGGCGCTCATCGCCGCCCACGTCTTCGTGCTCTTCTTCGCCCTCTCGTGGGGTGTCGTGGTCTGGGTCTTCCTCGGCGAGATGTTCCCGAACCGGATCCGCGCGGCGGCGCTCGGCGTCGCGGCCTCCGCGCAGTGGATCGCCAACTGGGCGATCACCGCGAGTTTCCCGAGCCTGGCGGACTGGAACCTGTCCGGGACGTACGTCATCTACGCCTGCTTCGCGCTGCTCTCGATCCCCTTCGTGCTCATCTTCGTGAAGGAGACCAAGGGCAAGACGCTGGAGGAGATGGGCTAGCTCGCGTCCTCACTTCAAACGCGGCAGCACCTGCTCCGCTAGCAGATGCAGACTGCGCCAGCCCTCGTCGACCGGCATGCCCCCGCACAGGGGGTGCAGGACCAGGCTCGCCTGGTCCCCGCCGGCCTCGGCGAGGGCGACGCATTCGTCGGGCGTGACGATCCGGTAGACCCCCTCGCGGCGCAGCTCCTCGACACCGGTGGCGGCCGAGCGCACGGCGGAGCGGATGTCCGCCGACTGCCAGGAGGCGTACATCCGCGCCTCGTGCAGCAGGTGCTCGCCGTACTGCGCCCAGGCGCGGTCGGGGTCCTCGGCGATGTGCAGCAGCGGGACCTTCGCCGGCGGCATCATGCACCAGCCCTCGGTGCCGTACTCGGCGAGCCGCTCCTGGTAGTACGCCTCCAGCTCCGGCAGGTACGCGCTGGGGAAGAGCGGCAGACCGAGCCGGGCGGCGCGACGGGCGGCCGCCTTCGAGCTGCCGCCGACCAGCAGCAGCGGATGCGGCTGGGTGAACGGTCGCGGGGTGACCTGTACGGTCCTGCCGCGGTAGGCGAAGGGCTCGCCGGTCCACGCGGTGAGAAGAGTCTCCAGCACCTCGTCCTGGAGCTTGCCGCGGTGCGTCCAGTCCCGGCCGTGCGCGTCGTACTCCGCCTGCCGGTAGCCGATCCCCGCCACGGTGACGAGCCGGCCGCCGCTGAGCAGGTCCAGTACGGCGATGTCCTCGGCCAGCCGCAGCGGATCGTAGAGCGGCCCGATCAGGGCGGAGACGGTGACCGCGATCCGCCGGGTGGCACCGAAGACCGCGCCCGCGAAGGTGAGCGGCGAGGGCAGCCACCCGTTGGCCGCGCCGTGGTGCTCCTCGGTCTGGACGGTTCCTACGCCGCGGTCGTCCGCGTAGGCGGCCATCTCCAGGGCCGCCTTGTAGCGGGCACTCAGTGACGCCGGCTCGGCGGCGGGATCGACGAGGTTGAAACGGATGACCGTGACGGGCATGGCGGACGCTTCCCTTCGCCGGTGATGGACCACGCGGACGCTAACTGACATGGCGTCAGATATCCAGAGTTCTGCACGCGGGCTACCGGGCCGGCCACGAACGGGTTCGGACGCAAGGGGCCGGGATCGCAGGCGCGGGGGTCCGAAATGCTGCCGATCCATTTGTGGGCCGCCAGGCCCTGAATAGTCGATTTCGGACCCCCGCGCCGGAGAGCCCGGCCCCGACCCCGCACCGGCCGGCAGGGACCGGCACCGGCCCGCCCCGGCCGGCACCACGTACCGGCCCGGAGGGCCACGTTGTCGCGGCCACCCGCGCACGTGACCGATACTGGGGAAGATATGGAAACCGTCATCCTTGCTGTAGTCATCGCCCTGGTCGCGGTCGTCGCCGCCGGCGGACTGGTGGTCGGCAGCCGCCGCAAGAAGCAGCTGCCGCCCGCGCCGCCGAGCACGCCGACCATCACCGCGCCGCCCGCCGAGCCACGCGTCGGGGACGAAGCGGAGGTCCCCCGGGACGAGCCGCGCCGGACGATCGAAGAGGTCGTCCTCCCCGAGACGCCTGGCGCGCCGGTCGCCGTGGAGGAGCTGCCGGTACCCGCGGCTCCCGAACTCGAACAGCCGGAACCCAGCGCCGGCCGCCTGGTGCGGCTGCGCTCCCGGCTGTCCCGCTCGCAGAACACGCTCGGTAAGGGGCTGCTCGCGCTGCTCTCCCGCGAGCACCTCGACGAGGACACCTGGGAGGAGATCGAGGACATCCTCATCACCGCCGATGTGGGTGTCGCTCCGACCCAGGAGCTGGTGGACCGGCTGCGCACCCGGGTGAAGGTGCTCGGCACCCGCACCCCCGCCGATCTGCGCGCCCTGCTCCGCGAGGAGCTGCTGACCCTGGTCGACCCCTCGCTGGACCGCGAGCTGAAGACCGAGAGCCACGAGACGACCCCGGCCGTCGTGCTGGTCGTCGGTGTCAACGGCACCGGCAAGACCACGACCACCGGCAAGCTCGCCCGCGTCCTGGTGGCCGACGGCCGCAGTGTGGTGCTCGGCGCGGCGGACACCTTCCGTGCCGCCGCCGCCGACCAGCTGCAGACCTGGGGCGAGCGGGTGGGCGCCCGTACGGTGCGCGGTCCCGAGGGCGGCGACCCGGCGTCGATCGCCTTCGACGCCGTGAAGGAAGGTATCGCCGAGGGCGCGGACACCGTCCTGATCGACACCGCGGGCCGGCTGCACACCAAGACCGGTCTGATGGACGAGCTGGGCAAGGTCAAGCGGGTCATCGAGAAGCACGGCCCGGTCGACGAGGTGCTGCTGGTGCTCGACGCGACCACCGGGCAGAACGGGCTGGTCCAGGCCCGGGTCTTCGCCGAGGTCGTCGACATCACCGGCATCGTGCTGACCAAGCTGGACGGCACCGCCAAGGGCGGCATCGTGATCGCGGTCCAGCGCGAGCTGGGCGTTCCGGTGAAGCTGATCGGGCTGGGCGAGGGCCCGGACGATCTGGCGCCCTTCGAGCCGGAGGCGTTCGTCGACGCCCTGATCGGCGACTGACCCGCACTGACGCGAACGGTTGTATACGTAAGGGGCGCCCTTCCCTGGAGGGCGCCCCTTACGCACCTCCCCGGGTGATGGCTTTTCTCCGTGCCGGGTGCGGTGCGGGCTCAGGTCCGTACGAGCCAGGGGCCGGGCGTGCGGTCGCGGTGGCAGACGTACGCCAGGGTGCCGAGCAGTAACCGCGCCTCGGGCGGCTGATGCACCGAGTCGAGCAGCGGTGACCTCAGCCAGCGCACCGGGCCGAGCCCGCCCAGGTCGGACGGCGGGGCGGTGACGTGGTCGCCGAGCCCCAGGCAGCGCAGGTCGAGGTCGGCGTCGTCCCAGCCCATCCGGTAGAGCAGGTGCGGGAGTTCGGCCGCGGCGCCCGGCGCGACGAAGAACTGCGCGCGGCCGGTGGGGGTGACGAGCACCGGGCCGAGCCGCAGCCCCATCCGCTCCAGCCGCACCAGGGCGCGCCGTCCGGACTGCTCCGCCACGTCGATGACGTCGAACGTCCGGCCCGCCGGCAGCAGTACGGCCGCGCCCGGCACCTGGGCCCATGCCTCGGCGGCCTGCTCCAGGGTCGCGCCGGCCGGGATCTCGTCGGCGAACACCAGGGGATGCGCCCCCGGTTCCTTGCAGCCGGGGTCACCGCACGAGCAGGCTCCACCGCCCCGGACGGCGCGCGCTCCCGGCGTGACCGCCCATCCGCACAACCCCGTGTACTCCGCCACCGTGGTGCACGCCGTGGCGCGTTCCCGGCGGCGCGAGCCGGCCCGGATATCCCGAATGCCGCCGATCGTGAAACCCATGACACCCCCAACGGATCGCAGTCGCCGATGGTTACGCCCCTGCCTGACCGGGGTGTGTCAAGTGAATCGTGTACAGCCGCAGACGAGTTCATTCGAAGGGGTGGCGAATGGTGGCGTTTCCGCTGTGGCACTCGCCGGATGGGTGATCGTAGGATTACTTTCGGTTCGTGAGCGCCAGACATGTGTCCCTTCCGGGTATGCCGGAGGCAAGGCATGAGGTCCTGGACTCAGCGGGCCTTGGCCGTAAGGGCGTTGGGCGACTCGGATGGGGGCCTACCGGTGGGCGGCACACAGGACAAGCAGCCCAACGCGCAGTTGAACTCGTGGTTCGTGCGCAGCGGCTGGTCGAAGGGCGAGTTGGCCCGTCAGGTCAACCGCAGGGCGCGTCAGATGGGCGCCCACCACATCAGCACCGACACCTCCCGGGTGCGGCGCTGGCTCGACGGCGAGCAGCCGCGTGAGCCGATCCCGCGCATCATGTCCGAGCTGTTCTCCGAGCGGTTCGGCTGCGTGGTCCCGGTCGAGGACCTGGGGCTGCGGTCAGCGCACCAGTCACCGTCGGAATCGGGCGTGGACCTGCCCTGGGCGGGCCCCCAGACGGTCCAGCTGATCAACGAGTTCTCCCGCAGCGACCTGATGCTCGGCCGCCGCGGCTTCCTCGGAGCCTCGTTGGCCCTCTCGGCGGGACCCGCCCTCGTCGAGCCGATGCAGCGGTGGCTGGTGCCCCCCTCGCTCGGCGGCTTCCCGACGCCGGCCGCCAGTGTGCCCCGGGACACCGGCAACCGGCCGAACCGGCTGTCCGAGCCGGAGCTGCAGCTGCTGGAGACCACCACGGTGATGTTCCGCACCTGGGACAGCCAGTGCGGTGGCGGCCTGCGCCGCAAGGCGGTCGTCGGCCAGCTGCACGAGGTGACCGACCTGCTCCAGGAGTCGCACCCGGAAGCGGTCGCCAAGCGGCTCTACCGGGTCACCGGCGACCTCGCGGCGCTGGCCGGCTGGATGAGCTACGACGTCGGTCTGCAGCCCACCGCGCAGAAGTACTTCGTGCTCGCGCTGCACGCCGCCAAGGAGGCCGCCGACCGGCCGCTGGGCGCGTTCATCCTCTCCAGCATGAGCCGCCAGATGATCCACCTGAACCGGCCGGACGACGCGCTGGAGCTCATCCACCTCGCCCAGTACGGCAGCCGGGACTCGGCCACCGCCACCACCCAGGCGATGCTGCACGCCGTCGAGGCGCGCGCCTACGCCAACATGGGCCAGGTCAGCAAGTGCCACCGGGCCGTGCGGATGGCCGAGGACTCCTTCACCGACGCCCGCAAGGGCGAGGACCCGGACTGGATCAGCTTCTTCAACGAGGCCGAGCTGAACGCGGAGAACGCCCACTCCTACCGTGACCTCGCCTATGTCGCCGGCCGCAGCTCCACCTACGCCTCGCTCGCCCACCCCGTGATGGAGCGGGCCGTCGAGCTGTTCGGCCAGGACTCCGTCCACCAGCGGGCGTACGCCCTCAACCTCATCGGCATGGCCACCGTCCACCTCCTGGAGCGGAACCCGGAACAGGCCGCCGACATGACGCACAAGGCCATCTCCGTGGCCAGAAAAGTGCGCTCCGAGCGGGTGAACACCCGGATCCGCAAGACCGCCGACACCGCGATGCGCGACTTCGGGGACATCGCGGAGGTCATCGACCTCTCCGAGCGGCTGGCGGTCGAGCTCCCGGAAGTGGCCGAAACCGCCTGACCGGCGGATCCCTCCAGAACCCCGGCCGCGGCAGGCCACCCGATCAGCCCGACTCGGCTCCCCCACGCCTGGTCAACCGGGTGCCTTCCGCGGCCGGTCCCGTATACGGCGCCCGCGCCTGCCGGGAGCGGTTCATCTTCACGTAACACATAGGACTTCTTCGTCACCGCGTCGAAACACCCTGCGGCATCGGGCGAAACCCGGCTGGGACAACCTCTGGGCGATAACCGGCCCACCCAGCACCGTCCCGCAGGGCCGCTCGGATGACGAGGAGACGCCGATGGCACCAGCCATCCTGACGCTTGCCGCTGATGCGCCCAAGCTCGATACCGGAAATACGGCGTTCATGCTGCTCAGCGCCGCCCTGGTCATGGTGATGACACCGGGCCTGGCCTTCTTCTACGGGGGCATGGTCCGCGTCAAGAGTGCGCTGAACATGTTGATGATGAGCTTCATCAGCCTCGGCATCATCACCATCCTGTGGACGCTCTACGGATTCAGTTTCGCCTTCGACTCCGGCAACGGATTCATGGGCGGCACCGACTGGCTCGGGATGCGCAACATCGGCATCGCCGAGCTGTGGCCCGGATACGGGATCCCGGTCTACGTCTTCGCCGTCTTCCAGCTGATGTTCGCGATCATCACCCCGGCGCTGATAAGCGGTGCGCTCGCGGACCGCGTGAAGTTCACCGCCTGGGCGCTCTTCATCACCCTGTGGGCGACGATCGTGTACTTCCCGGTCGCGCACTGGGTCTGGGGCTCGGACGGCTGGCTCTTCAAGTACGGCGTGATCGACTTCGCCGGTGGTACCGCGGTCCACATCAACGCCGGTGCCGCCGCCCTCGGGGTGATCCTGGTGATCGGCAAGCGGGTCGGCTTCAAGCGGGACCCGATGCGGCCGCACAGCCTGCCGCTGGTCATGCTCGGCGCGGGCCTCCTGTGGTTCGGCTGGTTCGGCTTCAACGCCGGCTCCTGGCTCGGTGCCGACGGCGTCGCCGCCGTCGCGTTCACCAACACCCAGGTCGCCACCGCCGCCGCGATGCTCGGCTGGCTCGCCTACGAGAAGATCCGGCACGGCTCCTTCACCACCCTGGGCGCCGCCTCCGGCGCGGTCTCCGGACTGGTCGCCATCACCCCCGCCTGCGGTTCCGTCTCCCCGCTCGGCGCGATCGCCGTCGGCGTGATCGCCGGTGTGCTCTGCGCCGCCGCGGTCGGCCTGAAGTACAAGTTCGGCTACGACGACTCGCTGGACGTCGTCGGTGTCCACATGGTCGGCGGCATCGTCGGCTCCCTGCTCATCGGCCTCTTCGCCACCGGCGGCGTCGGCCAGACCGCCAAGGGCCTGTTCTACGGCGGCGGCCTCGACCAGCTCGGCAAGCAGGCGGTCGGCGTCGGCGCGGTCCTGGGGTACTCCCTGGTCGCCTCCGCGATCCTCGCCAAGCTCATCGACCTGGTCATGGGCTTCCGGGTCACCGAGGACGACGAGATCACCGGCATCGACCAGATCGAACACGCCGAGACGGCGTACGACTTCGCGGGAGCGGGCGGCGGCACGGTCCGCACCACCGCGGTACCCGTCCACGGCAGCACGAGCAGCGAGGCCGGCGCCTCGGACAAGAAGGTGGACGCGTGAAGCTCATCACGGCAGTTGTGAAGCCGCACCGGCTGGACGAGATCAAGGAAGCCCTGTCGGCCTTCGGGGTGCACGGCCTGACGGTCACCGAGGCCAGCGGCTACGGCCGGCAGCGCGGCCACACCGAGGTCTACCGTGGCGCCGAGTACACCGTCGACCTCGTGCCGAAGATCCGGATAGAGGTCCTGGTCGAGGACAGTGACGCCGATCAGCTGATCGAAGTCATCGTCAAGGCCGCCCGCACCGGCAAGATCGGTGATGGCAAGGTGTGGAGTATCCCGGTCGAGACAGCGGTCCGCGTACGCACCGGCGAACGCGGCCCGGACGCCCTCTAGACCTGGTCCCTGCTCATTCGGACCGGATCTGGCAACAAGCGCCCAGCGCTGGAGCACAAGTGACGGAAAGCGTCGAAGCGAAAGCGGACGACGGATCCGCCGCCGGAACCCCTGAGGGTCCCAGCGGCTACGCGGCGGCCCGGCTGCGTCTCCTCAACGAGGAGGCGCGGTCCGGGCCGCCGCGCCGTTCCGCCCTGTCGGGACTCACCGACAGATGGCTGGCGGGGCTGGCCGCGGGCGCCGCGGGGGAGACCGGCGTCGCCGGATACGCCCTGGTCGCCGTCGGCGGCTACGGGCGCGGCGAGCTCTCCCCGCGCAGCGACCTCGACCTGCTGCTGCTCTACGACGGCTCCGTCGCCAAGGACCGGATCTCCGCGCTCGCCGACCGGATCTGGTACCCGGTCTGGGACCTGGGCCTGGACCTGGACCACTCGGTCCGCACCGCCGCCGAGGCCCGCGAGACCGCCGCCGAGGACCTCAAGGTCCAGCTCGGGCTGCTCGACGCCCGGCACATCGCGGGCGATCCGGCCCTCACCGCGTCCCTGCGGACGGCCACGCTGGCCGACTGGCGCAACCAGGCCCCCAAGCGGCTGCCCGCCCTGCACGAGCTGTGCCAGGAACGGGCCGAACGCCAGGGAGAGCTCTCCTACCTGCTCGAACCCGACCTCAAGGAGGCCAGGGGCGGGCTGCGCGACGCCACCGCGCTGCGCGCCGTCGCCGCGTCCTGGCTCGCCGACGCCCCCCGCGACGGTCTGGAGGAGGCCCGCACCCGGCTGCTCGACGCCCGCGACGCCCTGCACCTGGTCACCGGCCGGGCCACCGACCGGCTCGCCCTCCAGGAACAGGACCAGGTCGCCGAAGCCCTCGGCCTGCTCGACGCCGACGCGCTGCTGCGCCAGGTCTACGAGGCCGCCCGCACCATCGGCTACGCCGCCGACGTCACCTGGCGCGAGGTCGGCCGCGTCCTGCGGTCCCGCGAGGCGCGCCCGCGCCGCCGCGGTCTGCTCGGCATCGGCCGCTCCGGCCCGGCCGCCGCCCCCGCCGAGCGCACCCCGCTAGCCGAAGGCGTCGTCGAGCACGAGGGCGAGGCCGTCCTGGCACTGGCCGCGAAGCCGGAACGCGACCCCGTACTGCCGCTGCGCGCCGCCGCCGCGGCCGCCCAGGCCGGGCTGCCGCTCAGCCTGCACGCGGTGCGCCGGCTGGCGGCCGCCGCCCGCCCGCTGCCGGTGCCCTGGCCGGCCGAGGCCCGTGAGCAGCTGCTCACGCTGCTCGGCGCGGGCGAGGCCACCGTCCAGGTCTGGGAGGCGCTGGAGGCCGAAGGGCTCATCACCCGGCTGCTGCCGGACTGGGAACGGGTCCGCTGCCGCCCGCAGCGCAACGCCGTCCACCGCTGGACCGTCGACCGGCACCTCGTCGAGACGGCGGTCCGCGCCTCCGGCCTCACCCGCCGCGTCGGGCGCCCCGACCTGCTGCTGATGGCGGCCCTGCTGCACGACATCGGCAAGGGCTGGCCGGGCGACCACAGCGAGGCCGGTGAAGTCATCGCCCGCGATGTCGCCACCCGCATCGGGTTCGACCCCGCCGACGTGGAGACGCTGGCGCTGCTCGTCCGCCACCACCTGCTGCTCATCGAGACCGCGACCCGCCGCGACCTCGACGACCCGGTGACCGTGAAGGGCGTCGCCGACGTGGTGCGCGACAACGGCACGCTGGAGCTGCTGCACGCGCTGACCGAGGCCGACGCGCTCGCCACCGGCCCCGCCGCGTGGAGCAACTGGCGCGCCTCGCTCCTGGCCGACCTCGTCAAGCGGGTCGCGGAACTGCTCGCGGGCGGCGAGGTGCCGGAGCCCGCCGCCGCCGAGCCGACGGCCGAGGAGGAACGCCTCGCCGTCGAGGCCGCCCGCACCGGCGGCCCGGTGCTCGCCCTGCACGCCCACGCCGAACCCGACCCCGAGGGCGGCGACGAGAACACCCCCGAGGGGCTGGGCGTCGAGCTGCTGCTCGCCGTCCCGGACCGGCCGGGACTGCTCGCGCAGGCCGCCGGGGTGCTCGCCCTGCACCGGCTCACCGTGCGCGCCGCCGACCTGCGGTCCGTCGACCCGATCGGGGAGGGGCCGGTGACGCTGCTCAGCTGGCGGGTCGCCGCCGAGTACGGGGCGCTGCCGGAGGCCGCCCGGCTCCGAGCCGACCTGGGGCGGGCCTTCGACGGTTCGCTCGACATCGAGGCACGTCTCGCCGAACGCGAGGCGGCCTATCCGCGCCGCCGCGCGCTCGCCGCGCCGCCGCCCCGGGTGACTGTCGCCGCCGGCAGCTCCCAGGTCGCCACGGTGATCGAGGTCCGCGCCCAGGACGCACCGGGACTGCTGCACCGGATCGGCTACGCCCTGGCCGCGACCGGGGTGAACGTGCGCTCCGCCCGCATCAGCACCCTCGGCGCGAACGCGGTCGACGCGTTCTACGTCGTCGGCGCGGACGGCGCTCCGCTGGGCGAGGTGCGGGCGGCGGAGGTCGCCCGCGAGGTGGAGCGGGCGCTGCGCTGAGCGCCGCGGCCGTCCGTCGCCGGGCAGGCTCAATCCCGCCTGCCCGGCGATGGAGGGCACACCAGCGGATACCCTGGGGGACGACCACCGCCAACCCCTGACGCGAGGACCCGCAACCACCGTGTTCGATACCCTCTCCGATCGCCTTGCAGCGACGTTCAAGAACCTCCGGGGCAAGGGCCGCCTCTCCGAGGCGGACATCGACGCCACCGCGCGCGAGATCCGTATCGCCCTGCTGGAAGCGGATGTCGCGCTCCCGGTGGTCCGTGCGTTCATCAAGCAGGTCAAGGAGCGGGCCTCCGGCCTCGAGGTCTCGCAGGCGCTGAACCCGGCGCAGCAGGTCATCAAGATCGTCAACGAGGAGCTCGTCGGCATCCTCGGCGGTGAGACCCGCCGGCTGCGGTTCTCCAAGCAGCCGCCGACCGTGATCATGCTCGCGGGTCTGCAGGGTGCCGGTAAGACCACCCTGGCCGGAAAGCTCGGCCACTGGCTGAAGAGCCAGGGCCATGCCCCGCTGCTCGTCGCCTGTGACCTCCAGCGCCCGAACGCCGTGACCCAGCTCTCCGTCGTCGCGGAGCGCGCGGGTGTCGCGGTCTTCGCGCCCGAGGCGGGCAACGGCGTCGGTGACCCGGTCAAGGTCGCCAAGGACTCCATCGAGTTCGCGAAGTCCAAGCAGTACGACGTGGTCGTCGTCGACACCGCCGGCCGGCTGGGCGTCGACGAGGAGCTGATGCGGCAGGCCGCCGACATCCGCGACGCCGTCAGCCCGGACGAGATCCTCTTCGTCGTCGACGCGATGATCGGCCAGGACGCGGTCAACACCGCCGAGGCGTTCCGCGACGGCGTCGGCTTCGACGGTGTGGTGCTCTCCAAGCTCGACGGTGACGCCCGCGGTGGTGCCGCGCTCTCCATCGCGCATGTGACCGGCAAGCAGATCATGTTCGCCTCCAACGGCGAGAAGCTCGACGAGTTCGACACCTTCCACCCGGACCGGATGGCGTCCCGCATCCTCGGCATGGGCGACATGCTCAGCCTGATCGAGAAGGCCGAACAGACCTTCTCGCAGGCCGAGGCCCAGAAGATGGCCGAGAAGCTGGCCAAGGGTCCGAAGGAGTTCACGCTCGACGACTTCCTGTCCCAGATGGAGCAGGTCCGCAAGATGGGCTCCATCTCCAAGCTGCTCGGCATGCTGCCCGGCATGGGGCAGATCAAGGACCAGATCGCCAACCTGGACGAGCGCGACGTGGACCGCACCGCTGCGATCATCAAGTCGATGACCCCGGCCGAGCGCCAGGACCCGACGATTCTCAACGGTTCGCGCCGGGTCCGCGTCGCCAAGGGCTCCGGCACCGAGGTCAGCGCGGTCAAGAGCCTGGTCGAGCGGTTCTTCGAGGCCCGCAAGATGATGTCGCGGATGGCCCAGGGCGGTGGCATGCCCGGGATGCCGGGAATGCCCGGCATGGGCGGCGGCAACAAGAAGAAGAAGCAGGTCAAGCAGGCCAAGGGCAAGCAGCGCAGCGGCAACCCCATGAAGCGCAAGGCGGACGAGGCGGCGGAGGCCGCCCGCCGTGCCGAGCAGGCCGACAACCCCTTCGGCGTGGCAGCCGCCCCGGAGCCGCAGAACTTCGAACTCCCCGACGAGTTCAAGAAGTTCATGGGCTGACGCCTCCCGCACCGCAGCAGAAGAGCGCCCCCAGCAGGGGGCGCTCTTCGCGTCCGGGGCATGATGGCGCCATGCGCGTATCCATCCGAGAACCACGACCGGGCGACGCCGACGCGTACGCCACGGCCGTCCTGCGGTCCGCCGACCATCTGAGCCCGTGGAACCCGGTCGACCCGGACGGTTTCCACGAGCTGCTGCGCCGCCAGGGCCCGTCGTTGCGCACCTTTCTGATCATCAACGACGAGGACGGCGGCATCGTCGGCAAGGTCAATGTCGCGAACATCGTCCGGGCCCGGTTCCGCAACGGTGTTCTCGGCTACGACAGCTACCTCCCGTACGCGGCCACCGGCCGGATGACCGAGGGCCTGCGGCAGGTCGTCGACCGCTGCTTCAGCAGCTATCCCGACGGGCTCGGGCTGCACCGGCTGGAGATCAACGTGCAGCCGGACAACGACCGCTCCCTCGCCATGGCCAAGCGGCTCGGCTTCCGCCACGAGGGCTTCTCGCCGCGCATGCTCTATCTGAACGACGACTGGCGCGACCACGAGCGCTTCGCGCTCACCGCCGAGGAGTGGCCCGGCGCCTGACCCGTCCCGCCGCTCCGGGCCGGCTCGTCGGCCTACGCGTCGTGGTACGCCTCGACCTCCCACAGCGAGTAGCCGTAGTCGGTGCCGCGCCCGGTCAGATAGATCCGCAGATACCGTCCGGAGCCGGTGAGCCCGGTCAGGTTCTGGGTGCCGCCGGAGCCGCTGGTGGTGGAGTAGACCGTGTTCCAGGCCGTGCCGTCGTCCGACAGCTGGATCTGGAACGCCGTGGCGTAGGCCGCCTCCCAGGTGAGCTTGACGCGGTTGACGGCCTGGCTGCCGCCCAGGTCGACCAGCAGCCACTGCGGATCCGCGAAGGCGCTGGACCAGCGGCTGCCCTGGTTGCCGTCCACCGCGCTCTGCGCGGGGAAGGCGGGCGTCTCGGTGCTGGAGACGGTCACCGGGCGGCCGAGGACCAGGTCGCCGGCGGCGGTGTCGGCGGGCCAGCCGGGCGGCCGGCCGACGGCGGTGACGATCGGCTGGAACTCCGCCAGCGTCGGCACCAGTGGGGGAGATCCCCAGGTCCGCTGGGCCAGCGCGCGCATCGGGGTCATGATGCCGGCCGCCGTCTGCTGCTCGGTCTCGGCGTCCGGGTTGTCGCACCAGACGTGCAGCTTCGAACCCCGGTTGCGGGACGGGTCGGTGAGGGTCGCGCCGCCCTGGAAGACGTCGGGGTTCCAGGTCTCGTACATGTACGGGGTGTTGGGCCGGCCGCCGCCGAACACGTAGTAGGTCGGGTTCCAGCTGGAGTTGTTGACGATGTGGCCCGCCTCGACGAGCTGCTGCGGGGTGAGGCCGTAGGTGTTGAAGTAGTCGACGGTGATGTCCGCGTTCGGGACGATCGTGCCGTCGCCCGGCTTGATGCCGTCGTTCCACATCCGCATCGTCTTGCCGGCGCCCCGGACGATGGCGTCGGCCCAGTTGACGAAGCCGTAGTAGGCGTCCTTGGCGGTGGCGTCCGCCCCGTAGTGGTCGCGGGCGTAGCTGAGGAGCTGCGGGTAGTTGGCGTAGTTGGTGACGTACTCGTCCGCGCCCAGGTGCCAGTACTTGGCGGGGAACAGCGGCAGGTACTCGGTGATCAGATCCTGGATGAGGCGGTAGGCCGCCGGGTTGGACAGGTCGATGTACTGGTTGCTCGGGGTGCCCGCACTGTTGACGAGCCGCAGTTCGGGGTGGGCGGCCAGCGTCGTGTTCATATGGCCCGGCATGTCGATCTCGGGCACGACGGTGACGTGGTACCGGGCGCCGAGCGCGATGAGATCGGTGATCTCCTGCTTCGTGTAGTGCGCGGCGGAGGTGATCTCGGGGTGGCTGGTGCTCTCCAGCCGGAAGCCGTAGGTGTCGGACAGGTGCAGGTGGAAGTAGTTCATCTTCAGATAGGCGAGGTCCCTGATCTGGCCCTGCAGCCAGGGCAGGGTGAAGTACTTGCGCCCGACGTCGACCATCAGCCCGCGCTCGGGCTTGGCGGGCCAGTCGCGTGCCGTCCCGGCGGCGATGGTGGGGGACTGCTTGAGGAGCTGGAGCACCGAGCGGGTGCCGTAGAAGGCCCCGGCGTCGGTCCGCGCCCGGACGGTGACGGACGGGGCGACGGTGAGGGCGTATCCCTCGGCGCCGAGCTCCGTGTCCGTCGAGCCGAGCGTGAGGAACACGTCTCCGGGCTGCACGGCGGAGGCCGGGCCGCTGACATGGCCGACGGTCCTTCCGGCGAGCTGCGTCAGGTCGTCGGCGAAGACCTGGCCCGTGGTGCCGAGCGCGGACCCGTAGGCGCTGTCGGTCACGACCCGGCTGGCGGGGCCGAACGTGTACGAACCGCTGCCCGCGGTCCACTGCTGAAGGGCGGGAACGGTGCGCGGCGCGGCGGCGTCGGCGGCGTGCGCCGGCCCCTGCGCGAGCGGCATGACCAGGGCGAGCAGCAGGCCGAGCAGCACGCCGAGCACGGCGCCTGGTCCGCGGGAGACGCGGGCGTGGGGGGAGAACCGCATGGTCGAGTACTCCTGCCTGGAGGGGATGGTGCGGGAACGGTCCGGTCGGCTGGGCCCTCACCGGCGCGGCGGGACCGTCGGTGCGGGTCGGCGGCCCCCGACCGGTGGGCCGTCGGCGGTCAGACCGGCGGATTGCCGGGGATCTTCGGCGTCAGGTAGTGCGCGGTGACGCTGAGCGGCGACCGGGCGACGAGCGCGGGGACCCCTTCCGCGACGATCCGCCCGCCCTGGTCGCCGCCGCCCGGACCCATGTCGATGATCCAGTCGGCACCGGCCGCCACATCCATGTCGTGCTCGACCACGACGACCGAGTTCCCCGCGTCGACGAGCCCGTGCAGCCGGCGCATGAGCAGTTCGGTGTCGGCCGGGTGCAGCCCGGTGGTCGGCTCGTCCAGCAGATAGACGGTGTGCGAGCGCGCCCCGCGGCCCGTGCGCTGCAGTTCGGCCGCCAGCTTGATCCGCTGGGCCTCGCCGCCGGACAGCTCGGTGGCCGGCTGTCCGAGCCGCAGATAGCCGAGCCCGACCTGTCGCAGGGTCCGCAGCGGCCGGGCGGCGGCGGGCACGTCGGCCAGGAAGTCGCAGGCCGCGTCGACCGTCATCGCCAGGACGTCGGCGACGCTCGCGCCGCGGTAGGTGATCTCCAGGGTCTCCGGCCGGTAGCGGGCGCCGTGGCAGGTCGGGCAGGGGGCGTAACTGCCGGGCAGGAAGAGGAGTTCGACGGCGATGAACCCCTCGCCCTGGCAGGTCTCGCAGCGGCCGGTGGCGACGTTGAACGAGAAGCGCCCGGCGTTGTAGCCGCGCCTGCGGGCCTCGTCGGTGGCCGCGAAGAGCTTGCGCACGGCGTCGAACAGACCCGTGTACGTCGCCAGGTTGGACCGGGGTGTGCGGCCGATGGGCCGCTGGTCGACCCGCACCAGCCGGCCGACGGCCTCGAGCCCCGTCACCGAGGTGGCGTACGAGGCGGCGCTTCCCCCGCCCACCGGGACCTCGTCCGCGCCGTCCTCCTCCGGCTCCTCCTCGGCGGACGTCCCCAGGTGCTCCGTCAGGACATCGGCCAGCACCTGGCTGACCAGCGTCGACTTCCCCGACCCCGAGACGCCGGTCACCACCGTGAGGACACCGAGCGGCACCACCGCGTCCAGGCCGCGCAGATTGTGCCGGGTGACACCGTGCAGCCGCAGCAGGCCGGACGGTTCGCGCGGTACGCGTGCGGCGGCCGGCGGCCCCTCGGGGAACAGGAACCGGCGGGTCGCCGATTCGGCGACCGACGCCAGCCCGGCCACCGGACCGCTGTGCAGCACCCGGCCGCCTAGCTCGCCCGCCAGCGGCCCGACATCGACGACCCAGTCGGCGCGCGCCACCACCGCCATGTCGTGCTCGACCACGAAGATCGAGTTCCCGGCCGCCCTGAGCCGGTCGAGCACCGTCAGCAGTGCCTCGGTGTCGGCCGGGTGCAGCCCGGCCGAGGGCTCGTCGAGGACGTAGACGACGCCGAACAGACCCGAGCGCAGCTGGGTGGCGAGCCGCAGCCGCTGCAGTTCGCCCGCCGAGAGCGTCGGCGTCGGCCGGTCCATGCTCAGATAGCCCAGGCCCAGCTCGCCGAGCGCCTCGATCCGGGACACGAGGTCCCCGGCGATCGTGCCGGCCACGGAACCCGCCTCATGGGGCGTCTCCCGCAGCAGCCGGGCCAGTTCCGTGAGGGGCAGGGCGGCCAGGGCGGCGATGTCCCGGCCGGCGAAGGTGACCGCCAGCGACTCCGGGCGCAGCCGCCGCCCGCCGCACACCGGACAGGGCGCGCTCGTCATGAACCGCCGGACCCGTTTGCGCAGCGCCTCGCTCCGGGAGTCGGCGAAGGTGTGCAGCACATAGCGCTCGGCGCTCATGTACGTGCCCTGGTAGGGGCGTTGGATGCGGCCGGCGTCCCGCACCGGGTGGACGGTGACGACCGGCTGCTCCGGTGTGAACAGGATCCAGTCGCGCGCCTCCCTCGGCAGCCGGTGCCAGGGCGCGTCGATGTCGTGGCCGAGCGCGTCGAGGATGTCGCGGAGGTTCTTGCCCTGCCAGGCCCCCGGCCAGGCGGTGACCGCGCCCTCGCGGATGCTCAGCGACGGATCGGGGACGAGCGAGTCCTCGCTGACCCGGTGCACCGTGCCCAGCCCGTGGCACTCCGGGCAGGCGCCCGCCGGGGTGTTGGGGGAGAAGGCGTCGGAATCCAGCCGCTCGGTGACGCCCGGCGGATAGCTGCCGGCGCGTGAGTACAGCATGCGCAGCGAGTTCGACAGCGTGGTGACCGTGCCCACCGAGGAGCGCGAACCCGGCGCGGACCGCCGCTGCTCCAGGGCGATGGCGGGCGGCAGACCGGTGATCTCGTCGACCTTGGGTGCGCCGATCTGGTGAATCAGCCGCCGCGCGTACGGGGCCACGGACTCGAAGTAGCGGCGCTGCGCCTCGGCGTAGATCGTGCCGAAGGCGAGCGAGGACTTACCGGAGCCGGAGACCCCGGTGAAGGCGACCAGCGCGTCCCGCGGCAGGTCCACATCGACCCCGCGCAGATTGTGCTCCCGCGCGCCGCGCACCCGGAGGTACGGATCGGTCATCGGGCTCCTCTCCGTCCCATCGGGGGGTGCGGCGGCAGGAAGGTACCGGTTGTGACCTGATCGTACGATTTACTCCGGAATTGGGGCGAGTGGCAGTGGCATCGGAGTGCCATGAGTGGTGCCAAGGGTGCTGTCGCGGAAGAGCTGAACCGGGTGCCGCCCCGTCAGAAGCCCGGCGCCCGGGGCGGTCAGGGGCGGCCGGCGGCGCCGGCAGGGCGAGGGGCCGGCCGGTGGACGCGCCGACGCCCGCGCGCCCGCCCCTCGCGGGGGCACGGTCCGCGGGCGTAACGGCACGGAGGTCGGACGCGGGCGACCACGTACCGGGTCGGACGCGGGTGATCACGTACCGGGTCGGACGCGGGTGATCACGTACCGGGTCGGACGCGGGTGATCACGTACCGGGTCGGACGCGGGTGATCACGTACAGGGTCAGACGCGGGCGACCACGTACCGGAAGACGTTCTCCATCCGGACCGTCCCGTCGGCCCGCCGGTACGGATGCAGCGCCTCCGCCAGCTCCTTCTCCACCTGCGGCTGGTCGGTGGCCACCGCCGCCGGGTCGAACAGGCCGGTGGAGAGCAGCCCGCGGACCGCGCTGTCCATGTCCGGATAGCCGAAGGGGCAGGCCACCCGGCCGGAGCCGTCCGGCCGCAGCCCGGCGTCGCGGGCCAGCTCCTCCAGGTCGTCGCGACCGCTGAGCCGGCCGCTGACGGTGTGCCCGCGCGGCTCCGCCAGCCGGGCCGCGACACACAGCACGCGGAAGGTGGCACACCGCTCGGAGGGACCCCAGCCGGCCAGCACCACGGGACTGCCGCGCTCCGTGAGCCGGGCCGCCGCCGTCAGGTCCGGCCGCAGTTCGTCGCAGGGCGACGCCGGATCCAGCGCCGTCACCATGGTGAACGGCGTGCCCTCCCGGTCCGCCGGGCGTACGGGACCGCCGCAACGTAACTCCGCGCGGGCCCTGCGCCGGGCCGGCGCACCCCACCGCGGTTCGGGGAGCAGCCGCTCACGGGCGAGCGCGAGCCGGCGTTCGTCGGGATCGCAGCCGGTCACGGCCGCGCCGCGGGCGGAGGCCATCAGCAGTGCGAGGCCGGATCCGCAGCCGAGCCCGAGCAGCCGGGTCGCCGGGCCGACGTCGAGCCGGTCGTACACGGCCTCGTAGAGCGGTACCAGCATCCGCTCCTGGATCTCGGCCCAGTCCCGCGCCCTGGTATCGGCGCGTGTCCTGGATCCGCGAACGAGCGTGGGTGTCATCGGAGCCGCCCCAATCAGCCGAGTCGCCGTCCTCGTGTGCCCCCCGGTGCTTTGTGCATGTCCCCGAAAGCCAGACAACTCCGGTTTTGGGCTCGCGTCCAGAGGGCGGCCCGATTCACGTCCGGCGGTCATCGCCCCGTAACATCTGCGGCATGGCAAAGCCCCCCGTTCTCACGCCTCAGGCGGTCGACTTCCCCCGCTGGTACCAGGACCTGGTCAACAAGGCCGAACTGGCCGACAACGGCCCGGTACGCGGCACGATGGTGATCCGGCCCTACGGATACGCCCTCTGGGAGCGGATGCAGCAGGAGATGGACGCGCGCATCAAGGACGCGGGTGCCCAGAACGCCTACTTCCCGCTCTTCATCCCGCAGTCGTACCTGACGCGCGAAGCCGAGCACGTGGAGGGCTTCGCCCCCGAGCTGGCGGTCGTCACGCACGGCGGCGGCAAGGAGCTGGACGAGCCGATCGTCGTCCGCCCCACCTCCGAGACGATCATCAACGAGTACTTCTCCAAGTGGGTGCAGAGCTACCGGGACCTGCCCCTGCTGATCAACCAGTGGGCGAACGTCGTCCGCTGGGAGATGCGTCCGCGCATCTTCCTGCGCACCACCGAGTTCCTCTGGCAGGAGGGCCACACCGCCCACGCCACCTACGAGGACGCGCGTGCCTACGCCGCGCGGATCCACCAGGACGTGTACGCCGATTTCATGGTGAACGTCCTCGGCATCGATGTGGTGCTCGGCCGTAAGACCGTCAAGGAGCGCTTCGCCGGCGCGATCAACACCCTCACCCTCGAGGGCATGATGGGCGACGGCAAGGCCCTGCAGATGGGCACCAGCCATGAGCTGGGCCAGAACTTCGCGAAGGCGTTCAACACCTCCTACCTGTCGGGCGAGGGCAAGCAGGAGCACGTCTGGCAGACCTCGTGGGGCGTCTCGACCCGCATGGTCGGCGGCCTGATCATGTCGCACGGCGACGACAACGGCCTGCGCGTCCCCCCGCGGCTCGCCGCGGTCCAGGTGGTCGTGCTGGCCATCAAGGGCGACGACACCGTCATCGCCAAGGTGCACGAGATCGGCGCCCGCCTCAAGGCGGCCGGGATCCGCGTCCAGGTGGACGCCCGCACCGACACCCCGTTCGGCCGCCGGGCCGTGGACTGGGAGCTCAAGGGCGTTCCGGTGCGGGTCGAGGTCGGTCCGCGCGACCTGGAGAACGGCACCGCGATGCTGGCCCGCCGGATCCCCGGGGGCAAGGAGCCGGTGGCGCTCGACGCGCTGGAGGCCCTGATCCCCAGGATCCTCGAGGAGGACCAGGCGCAGCTGCTGCGCGAGAGCCTGGAGCGCCGCGAGTCGCGCACCGTGGACGTGGCGACCATCGGGGAGGCGGCCGAGGCCGCCGCCACCGGCTGGGCCCGCATCCCGTGGGCCGACCTCGGCCCGGAGGGCGAGGCCAAGCTGGCCGAGCAGAGCGTCTCCGTGCGCTGCCTGATCGCCGAGGACGGCACCGTGCCGGACTCCGACGACGCCCCGGGCACGATCGCGGTCGTAGCCCGCGCGTACTGAGTCCTGCGCACCGATCCCACGTACTGAGCTCTGTACGGAGTTCCGTGCGGCGCCCGCGGGCTGGGCCATGACCGCTGGTCGCTGACGGTTCTCCGGCGGTAGCCGAAGGTAGCTGGCCGGAAACGGTCGTAATTTTTCGGTGATACGTCCCGACTTCGGGGCGGGTGTTCGGATTCTCCACTATCCTCCGCTCCCGCCCCGCGCCGGACGCATCCTCCGGAACTGACCGATGAGTGCAAATTATTTGGGGTGGCCCGGAATCGGAACACTGGGCCACCCCGGCTCGTTGTCACGGCGTGAGCACGACACCACCAGTTCTCGCCGCCGAGCTGGCAGTCGCGTGGGCCGACATTCAACGGCACCACCCCGAACTGCCGGATCTGGCCGCGCCAGAGTCCCTTATCGGAGAGTCCTCGTCCGCCTGCGGGACCGAGCTCTCCTTCGAAAGGCTGCTCCACGAGGCCGTGCACGGAGTCGCCGCAGCACGCGGCGTCCGTGACACGTCGCGAGCCGGCCGCTACCACAACCGCCGTTTTCTGGCGATCGCCGATGAATTGGGCCTCGACCATGCCGAGGAGCCGCATCCCAGCAGCGGCTTCTCCCTGGTCGGTCTGCGCCCCGACACCAAGAAGCGCTATCGAGCCACCATGGACCGGCTGCACCGGGCCCTGAAGGCACACAGCGTCGCGACCACCGCGGACACGGCACGCAGTTTCCGTGGTCCGGCGGCGCGGCACGGCTCGTCCGGTGGGGGAGTGCGGGTCAAGGCCGTCTGCGACTGCGGGCGCAACGTCCGCGTCGTACCGTCGGTCCTCGCCCAGGCGCCGATCATGTGCGGGGCCTGCGGACAGGCGTTCCGGATCCCGGAGGTCGTCGGCGCCGGCGTCGGGTGAGGTGAGCCGAAGCCGCTGGGCCGCTCGGATTAGCCGGGCGTGTCACCGTGTGGCAGAATAGCCAGCTGAGAACTCGACAGCCGTGCAGGAACCCTCTCTCCTTCGGCTGACGCGTCCGCTGGGCGCACGAATCCCACAACCCCACGTGGGTGTCCGCTGTGCCCAACCTCGTCAATTCCAGGAGAACCCACTCCCGTGGCAGTCAAGATCAAGCTGAAGCGTCTGGGCAAGATCCGTTCGCCTCACTACCGCATCGTCATCGCCGACTCCCGTACCCGCCGTGACGGCCGGGCCATCGAGGAGATCGGCCTGTACCACCCGGTGCAGAACCCGTCGCGCATCGAGGTCGACACCGAGCGTGTCCAGTACTGGCTGGGTGTCGGCGCACAGCCGACCGAGCCCGTGATGGCCATCCTCAAGGTCACCGGCGACTGGCAGAAGTTCAAGGGCCTGCCGGCCCCGGCTCCGATGCTCGTCGCCGAGCCGAAGGCCGACAAGCGGATCCTCTTCGAGGCCGCTGCCAAGGACGCCGGCAACGAGCCCAAGGGTGAGGCCATCACCCCGAAGGCCAAGAAGGCGGAGAAGGCCGAGAAGAAGGCCGATGACGCTGTCGAGGCCGCTGTTGAGGCCCCGGCCGAGTCCACCGAGGCCTGAGCATGCTCGAGGAGGCTCTCGAGCACCTCGTGAGAGGCATCGTCGACAATCCCGATGATGTGCAGGTGTCTGCGAAGACCCTGCGCCGCGGGAGCGTCCTCGAAGTCCGGGTACACCCGGACGACCTCGGCAAGGTGATCGGCCGCAACGGCCGCACCGCACGCGCTTTGCGTACTGTCGTGGGCGCCCTCGGTGGCCGTGGCATCCGTGTCGACCTCGTCGACGTGGATCAGGTCCGCTGAGACCAATGCAGTACCGGCACGGGCCGGGGGCGGCGATTGCCGGCCCCGGCCCGTTGTCGTGTTCCGGGACGGATCCCCGGCCTTCCCGGCGAACAGATTCGCAGTGACTGATTCGCAGTGACAGATTCTTAGCGAAGGGCAAGCAGAGTGCAGCTGGTAGTCGGCCGGATCGGGCGCGCCCACGGCATCAAGGGCGAGGTCACCGTCGAGGTGCGCACCGACGAGCCGGAGGTGCGGCTCGGACCGGGCGCGGTACTGGCCACGGACCCGGCCACCGCCGGCCCGCTGACCATCGAGTCCGGGAAGGTGCACAGCGGCCGCCTGCTGCTGCGCTTCGAGGGCGTACGGGACCGCACCGGCGCCGAGGCGCTGCGCAACGTCCTGCTGATCGCCGAGGTGGACCCGGCGGAGCTGCCCGAGGACCCTGAGGAGTTCTACGACCACCAGCTGGTGGACCTCGACGTGGTGACGGTGGACGGCACGGAGGTCGGCCGCATCCTGGAGATCTCGCACCTGCCGGGCCAGGACCTGCTGATCGTCGAGCGCCCGGACGGCACCGAGGTGATGATCCCGTTCGTCAGCGAGATCGTCCCGGAGATCGACCTGGAGAACCAGCGCGCGGTGATCGACCCGCCGCCCGGCCTGCTCAACGAGGCCGAGGCCGAGATCGCCAGCACCCGCACCCCCTCCGACGACGGCGTTGACGGCGCTGACGGCACCGCCTGATGCGCATCGACGTCATCACGATCTTCCCTGAGTACCTGGAACCGCTGAACGTGTCGCTGGTCGGCAAGGCGCGGGCCCGCGGGCAGCTCGATGTGCGGATCCACAACCTGCGCGACTGGACCCACGACCGGCACAACACCGTGGACGACAGTCCGTTCGGCGGCGGCCCCGGCATGGTGATGAAGCCGGAACCGTGGGGCGAGGCGCTGGACGCGGTGACCGCGGAAGCCGCGGAGCAGCGGCCGGTGCTGGTCGTCCCGACGCCCAGCGGTCTGCCGTTCACCCAGGAACTGGCGGTCGAACTGTCCGAGCGGCCCTGGCTGGTCTTCACGCCCGCCCGCTACGAGGGCATCGACCGCCGCGTCATCGAGGAGTACGGCGACCGTTTCGACGTCCGCGAGGTCTCCATCGGCGACTACGTGCTCGCCGGCGGCGAGGCCCCGGTCCTGGTGATCGTCGAGGCGGTGGCCCGACTGCTGCCCGGCGTGCTCGGCAACGCCGAGTCGCACCGCGACGACTCCTTCGCGCCCGGCGCGATGGCCGACCTCCTGGAGGGGCCGGTCTACACGAAGCCCCCGGTGTGGCGGGAGCGCGAGGTGCCCGAGGTGCTGCTGAGCGGCCACCACGGCAAGGTCGCCCGCTTCCGTCGTGACGAGGCGTTCCGCCGCACCACCGCCAACCGGCCGGACCTGATCGAGCGCTGCGACCCGGCCGCACTCGACAAGCTGGACCGAAAACTCCTGGCGGAGCTGGGCTGGGAAGAGCTGCCGGACGGCCGATTTGGGCGCTCGGCCTCCGCCGTGGAAGAATAGCCGCCTGCTGTACGTCCGGCGGCGCCCCTGCCACAGGGGGACCGACGTTCGCCCGACGGAGCGGCATTCCGAATCATCATCACGACAGTTCCGCCGATGACCTGTGGCATGGGCGAAGGAAGCAGAAGATCTTCATGCATATTCTCGACTCCGTCGACAACGCGTCCAAGCGTGACGACGTCCCGGCGTTCCGCCCCGGTGACACCATCAACGTCCACGTGCGTGTCATCGAAGGCACCCGCTCGCGTGTGCAGCAGTTCAAGGGCGTAGTCGTCCGCCGCCAGGGCGCCGGCGTCCGCGAGACCTTCACGGTCCGCAAGGTCAGCTTCAGCGTCGGCGTCGAGCGTACCTTCCCGGTGCACAGCCCGATCTTCGAGAAGATCGAGATCGTGACCCGCGGTGACGTCCGTCGCGCCAAGCTGTACTACCTCCGTGAGCTGCGCGGCAAGGCCGCGAAGATCAAGGAGAAGCGCGACAACTGAGCCCATCGCGGGGCCGTATAGGCTCTCCGCTCGATGGACACGGACGCAGAACTCCCGGAGCGCGATCGCTCTTCCCCCGCTGAACAGCAGGGGAAGCGGCGGTCGCGCTTCGCTGTGTCCCCGTCGTCCGTGCCCCCGTGGTGGTCCGTGGCCCGCTGGTGGCGTACGGCGCTGCCCGCCGTCGCCTGCGTGGCCGCCCTCTTCCTGGCGAACGCCTTCCTGGTGCAGCCGTTCCTCGTTCCGAGCGGATCGATGGAGGGAACGCTGCAGATCGGGGACCGGGTGCTGGTGAACAAGCTGGCGTACCGTTTCGGCCGGGAGCCGGAGCGGGGCGACATCGTCGTCTTCGACGGTGACGGATCGTTCCTCCGGACCGGCGGGACCGACTATGTGAAGCGGGTGATCGGTATCGGCGGGGACCGGGTCACCTGTTGCGATCCGCTGGGCCGGCTCATGGTGAACGGCCATCCGCTGGACGAGGGCTATCTGTATCCGGGCGATACACCCTCCCAGGTACCGTTCGACATCCAAGTGCCGGCAGGGAGGCTGTGGGTGATGGGTGACCACCGTGGCGACTCCCGGGATTCCCGGGATCATCTCGGCGAGCCCGGCGGCGGTACCGTCCCGCTGGACGAGGTGATCGGGCGGGCCGACTGGATCGGCTGGCCGATCGGGCGTATGCGCTCCCTGGACCGTCCGGCCGTCTTCGCCGCCATACCCGAACCGGGCCGGGGCCGTGGGTAACCGCGGCAGGCCGCGGTACGGGCACCACCGGCCGGGCGCGGTCCGGCCCGCCCGCGCGGGTACGCATGCCGGCTCGGACGCCGGGACGGGCCCGGGGCGCGATTCCGCCAACGTCGATGGCGGCTCCGGCAACGGCGATGGCGGCGATGGTGACGGCTTCGGCTACGGATCCGTGTCGCGCGGCGGCCCCACCCGGGCGGAACGGCGCAAGCTCGCCCGCAGGGTCAAGCGCAAGCGGCGCCGGTCGGCGGCGCGGGAGGTGCCGCTGCTGCTCGTCGTGGCCCTGCTGATCGCCCTGGTGCTGAAGACGTTCCTGCTGCAGGCCTTCGTCATCCCGTCCGGTTCGATGGAGCAGACCATCAGGATCAGCGACCGGGTGCTGGTCGACAAGTTGACTCCGTGGTTCGGCAGCACGCCGCAGCGCGGCGATGTCGTGGTCTTCAAGGACCCGGGCGGCTGGTTGGCGAACGAGCCCAAGCCCAAGCCGGATCCCGTGGTGGTCAAGCAGGTGAAGGAGTTCTTCACCTTCATCGGGCTGCTGCCGGCCTCGGGCGAACAGGACCTGATCAAGCGGGTGGTCGCGGTCGGCGGTGACACCGTGAAGTGCTGCGACAAGGACGGCCGGATCACCGTCAACGGCACACCGTTGATCGAGCCGTACATCAATCCGGGTGACATCCCCTCGCAGTCGCAGTTCAGTGTGAAGGTGCCCATGGGGCGGGTGTGGGTGATGGGGGACCACCGCTCCAACTCGGCCGACTCCCGTTTCCACATGGACCAGGCTGGTCAGGGGACGGTGCCGCTGGATCTGGTGGTGGGCCGGGCGTTCGTCATCGCGTGGCCGCTGGGTCATTGGCGCAAACTGGAGGAGCCGGGGACGTATGCCTCGGTGCCCGACGCGCGGTCGACCGGCGCAAGTGCACTGGAACCGCCGACTAAGGTGGGCACGGCCAACAATGAGCAAGGAACGAACCCCCTCCCGACTCCTGCGGAACTCCCGCTCGTTATCGGAGTGGTGGGCCTGCGTCAGTCATGGCGCAGGCGGCAGCGCGGAATGAGGAGTGAACGTGGGGGACCTGGCGGTCGGCGCACGATCCGGATCCGGCGAGCCCGAAGACGGGGACATCCCGGCGGGCTCTGTCCAGAAGACGGCGGACGGCGGCTCGGCCCCCGATGCGGGGCACGAGAACGAGTCCGGGCACGAACCCGCGCCGGAACCCGGTGCGGCCGGCGGCGAGGACGGCGGGGCGGCGGGCCGGCGCCGTAAGCCGGAGCGCAAGCAGCGGTCGTTCTGGAAGGAACTGCCCCTGCTCATCGGCATCGCGCTGGTACTGGCGCTGTTGATCAAGACGTTCATGGTGCAGGCGTTCTCCATCCCGTCGGACTCGATGCAGAACACCCTGCAGGAGGGCGACCGGGTCCTGGTGGACAAGCTGACCCCGTGGTTCGGCTCCGAGCCCGACCGCGGCGAGGTCGTCGTCTTCCACGACCCGGGCGGCTGGCTGCCCGAGAACCCGCCGCCCAGCGGCAACGCGGTGTCGCGGGGGCTGCAGTCGGCCCTCAGCTTCATCGGTCTGATGCCCTCCGCGCAGGAGAAGGACCTGATCAAGCGGGTCATCGGCGTGGGCGGGGACACCGTCGAATGCAACGGCACCGGTCCGCTGAAGGTGAACGGCAAGGCGCTCGTCGAGCCGTACGTCTACCCGGACAACACTCCGTGCACGATGGACAAGCCGTTCAAGGTGACGGTGCCCAAGGACCACATCTGGGTGATGGGCGATCACCGCCAGAACTCGCTGGACTCCCGCTACCACATGGACCAGCCGGGCAACGGGTACGTCCCGCTCGACGACGTGGTCGGCCGTGCCTTCGTGAAGGCCTGGCCCGTCACCCGCTGGGGCATGCTGCCCATCCCCGACACCTTCGAACAGCCGGGGATCAACGCGGCGGGTGCCGCGCTGCCGGCCACCGCGGGGCTGGTGGGCGCGGTTCCGCTGGTGCTGATGCGCCGGCGCCGGCTGACCCGTAAGGGCGCGGATGCCGCCGGGGGCTCC
This sequence comes from Streptomyces sp. RKAG293, assembly GCF_023701745.1. Lineage (NCBI taxonomy): Bacteria > Bacillati > Actinomycetota > Actinomycetes > Kitasatosporales > Streptomycetaceae > Streptomyces > Streptomyces sp. RKAG293. The sequence continues at coordinate 6,396,603 of NZ_JAJOZB010000001.1, forward strand.
GGGAGCTGACCGGCCGCAAATGCCTGCCGGGGACTGCTGACCTCGGCGGGTACCGCCGGGTAGGGTGCGGATCCATGAGCAGCAGTTCCACGAGCAGCAGTGCGATACGTAGGGAAGACGGCCGGCTCGGACACGTACTGTCCGGGCTGGCCGTAGCCATGGGGTGTGTGCTGTTCCTGGGCGGCTTCGCCTGGGGAGCGGTGACCTACCGGCCCTACACCGTGCCGAGTCAGTCCATGCAGCCGACCGTGGAGCCGGGGGACCGGATCCTGGCGCAGCGGGTCGACGGGTCGGAGGTCCGGCGCGGCGACATCGTGGTCTTCCAGGATCAGCTGTGGGGCAGCGCGACGCTGGTCAAGCGCGTCGTCGGGGTGGACGGTGACGTCATCACCTGCTGCGACCAGCAGGGCCGGATGCTCGTCAACGGCAAACCGGTCGAGGAGAGCTATCTGCTGCACGGCGGACCGGCGTCGATCACGCCCTTCAAGACCACGGTTCCCAAGGGGCAGCTCTTCCTCCTCGGCGACAACCGGGCCGAGTCGCTGGACTCCCGTGTGCACATGACCGGCGGCGAGACCGGTACGGTGCCGCGCGGCGCGGTCCGGGCCCGGGTGGACGCCGTGGCATGGCCGCTCGGGCGGCTCGGCATGGTGGACCGGGCCAAGAACTTCACCGCGCTGCCCGGCGGGGTCTCCCAGCCGGGACCGCTGCGCTGGATCACCGTCGCGGTGTTCGCCGGAGCGGTGCTGATCCTCGGCGGCGCCGCGTACGGACCGATCGCCCGCAGACTGCGCCGCCGCCGGTGATCAGGCGCCGCGCGGCCCGGGTCGTCCTGCTGGATCCCGCGGACCGCATCCTGCTGCTGCACGGCTTCGAACCGGCCGACCCTTCGACGACCTGGTGGTTCACCCCGGGCGGCGGGGTCGAGGAGGGCGAGAGCCTGGACGCGGCGGCCCGCCGGGAACTGGCCGAGGAGACCGGGATGACCTCGGTGGAGCTGGGGCCGGTGCTGTGGGAGCGGACGTGTTCGTTCGCGTTCGACGGGCGCCGGTGGGAGCAGGACGAGTGGTACTACCTGGCACGCACCAGGACCACGGACTTCGACACCGGTGGGCACACCGAACTGGAGCGGCGCAGCGTCGCCGGGCTCCGGTGGTGGACCTGCGAGGAACTTCTGTCCTCTCGTGAGACGGTGTACCCGATCAGGCTCGCCGGGCTGCTGCGTACGCTGCTCGACGAAGGACCCCCACAATTCCCGATCCCGCTGGGGACGGAGCGTGACTGACGCACAATGGGGGGACGTACGGCTGAAGGGGAACATGCGATGAGCGCCGAGGACCTCGAGAAGTACGAGACCGAGATGGAGCTGAAGCTCTACCGGGAGTACCGCGATGTCGTCGGGTTGTTCAAATATGTGATCGAGACCGAGCGGCGTTTCTACCTCACCAACGATTACGAGATGCAGGTGCACTCGGTTCAGGGTGAGGTTTTCTTCGAGGTGTCCATGGCTGACGCCTGGGTGTGGGACATGTACCGGCCGGCCCGCTTCGTGAAGCAGGTCAGGGTCCTCACATTCAAGGACGTGAACATCGAAGAGCTGAACAAGGCCGATCTCGATCTGGCGTCCGACGAAGCGGGCTTCAACAGCTGACCCCGGGTGGGGATGACGGCCCGCCGACCGGCCTCTCCGACCGGGTTATCCACAGCTGAGTTCAAGATCATCTCTAGTGCACCACCTCCGTCACAGTGAGTGGCGGAGGTGGTGTGCGTGAACGCACGAGCAGCCCGTGGCAGGTACGGCGAGGAACTGGCGGCCCGCTGGCTGGCCACGGCCGGCCTGAGAGTGCTGGAACGGAACTGGCGGTGCCGCGGCGGCGAGGTGGACATCGTCGCGTCCGAGGGCGACGCGCTGGTGATGTGCGAGGTGAAGACCCGCACCGGCGGTGACTACGAGCACCCCATGGCGGCCGTCACCCCGCGCAAGGCGGAGCGGCTGCGGCTGCTCGCCGAGTGCTGGCTCAGCGAGCACGGCGGCCCGCCCTCCGGCGGGGTGCGGATCGACCTGGTCGGGGTGGTCCTGCCCGGCCGCGGCGCGGCCCGGGTCGAGCATGTCCGGGGGGTGGCCTGATGGGCTTCGCCCGCACCTGCTCGGTGGCCCTGGTCGGGGTGGAGGGCGTGGTCGTCGAGGTCCAGGCCGACCTCGAACCGGGGCTCGCCGCCTTCACCCTCGTCGGACTGCCCGACAAGAGCCTGAGCGAGAGCCGCGACCGCGTCCGCGCGGCGATCGTGAACAGCGGCGAGACCTGGCCGCAGAAGAAACTCACCGTGGGCCTCAGCCCCGCCTCGGTCCCCAAGAGCGGCAGCGGCTTCGATCTCGGGGTCGCGTGCGCGGTCCTCGCCGCCAACGAACGGATCGCGCCCCGGGCCATCGCCGATCTGATGATGATCGGCGAGCTGGGCCTCGACGGCCGGGTGCGGCCGGTCCGCGGGGTGCTGCCCGCCGTCCTGGCCGCGGCCGACGCCGGGTACCGGCACGTCGTCGTTCCGGAACGCACCGCGGCCGAGGCCTCGCTCGTCCCGGGAGTCTCGGTGCTCGGCATCCGCACGCTGCGCCAGCTCGTCGCGATCCTCAACGACGAGACGGTCCCGGAAGAGGAGGAGGACCGGGACGAGGGGCGCCCCGACCCGCTGCTCGCCGGGCTCGCGGTGCCCGGGGCCGGCATGGGCACCGGAGTCTCCGACCGGGAGGTGCTCCCCGACCTCGCGGACGTCGCGGGCCAGCACACCGCCCGGCGCGCCCTGGAGATCTCCGCGGCCGGCGGCCATCACCTGTACTTGAAGGGCCCGCCGGGCGCCGGCAAGACGATGCTGGCCGAGCGGCTGGCCGGGCTCCTGCCGCGGCTCACCGCACAGGAGTCCCTGGAGGTCACCGCGGTGCACTCGGTCGCCGGGATCCTCCCTCCCGGCAAACCGCTGATCGACACCCCGCCGTACTGCTCCCCGCACCACTCGGCGACCATGCCCTCCATCATCGGCGGCGGCAGCGGCCTGCCCAGGCCGGGCGCGGTCTCCCTGGCCCATCGCGGTGTGCTCTTCCTGGACGAGGCACCGGAGTTCAGCGGCCGGGTGCTCGACGCGATGCGGCAGCCCCTGGAGTCCGGACACGTCGTGGTGGCCCGTTCCGCCGGAGTGATGCGGCTGCCCGCGCGCTTCCTGCTCGTCCTCGCCGCGAACCCCTGTCCGTGCGGACGGCATTCGCTGCTGGGGCTGGGGTGCGACTGCTCACCGGCCGCGGTCCGCCGGTACCAGGCGAGACTGTCCGGGCCGCTCCTGGACCGGGTGGACCTCCGCGTCCAGGTCGAGGCGGTGACCCGTACGGAATTGATCGAGGGCGCCTCGGGCGCCGAGCCCAGCGCGCGGGTCGCGGACCGGGTGCGGCTGGCGAGGGAACGGGCGGCGGTCCGGTACGCGGAGACCCCGTGGCGGACCAACAGCGAGGTGCCAGGCCATGAGCTGCGCACCCGCTGGCAGGTGGGCCCGGCCGGACTGCGGGAGGCCGAAAGGGACATGGAGCGCGGACTGCTCACCGCCCGGGGTCTGGACCGCGTCCTGCGAGTGGCCTGGACGATCGCCGATCTCGCCGGGGTCGAACGGCCCGGTCCACAGGAGATGGCGGAGGCCCTGCAACTGCGCACCGGCATCGCCCGCGGTGTACCGGCCGTCGTGGGCGGTGGCTGATGGACGTCGGTGAGGAAGAGCGGCTCGCCCGCGCCGCGCTGACCCGGATCGCCGATCCCGGTGACGAGACCGTCGGCGGATGGCTGCGGGAGTGCGAGCCACGGGACGTGGTGCGGGAGATCCTGGCCGGTGCGCCGCTGCCGGGGGCGAGCGAGCGGCGGATGGCCGGCTACCGGATACGCGCCGGAGCGCTGGACCCCGCCGCGGATCTGGCCGCGGTGGCGGCGCTCGGCGGGCGCTTCGTCTGCCCGGGCGACGCCGACTGGCCCGCGCAACTGGACGATCTCGGCGCCGCACGGCCCTACGGCCTGTGGGTGCGGGGGCGGCCGAAGCTGCGGATGTGGGCCCTGCGGTCGGTCGCCGTGGTGGGCGCCCGGGCCTGTACCGACTACGGCGCCCATATGGCGGCCCGGCTGGGCGCGGGGCTGGCCGAAGCCGGCTGGGTGGTGGTCTCGGGCGCGGCGTACGGCGTGGACGGCGCGGCCCACCGGGGCGCGCTGTCGGCGGCCGGGGCGACCATCGCGGTGCTGGCCTGCGGAGCGGACGTGCCCTATCCGCCGGGGCACGCCGACTTGATCTCCCGGATCGCGGAACAGGGCCTCGTCATCGGCGAGTTGCCACCGGGCTCCCATCCGACCCGCAGCAGGTTCGTGCTCCGCAACCGCGTCATCGCCGCCCTCACGCGCGGCACCGTGGTGGTAGAGGCACAGCACCGCAGCGGCTCGCTGATCACCGCGCGGTGCGCCCGGGAACTGGGGCGGCTGACGATGGGCGTGCCGGGCCCGTGCACCTCGGGCCTGTCGGCCGGTGTGCATGAACTGCTGCGCAATGAGGCGGCGCTGGTCACCGACGCGGCGGAGGTCGTCGAGATGGTCGGCCGGATCGGCGGGGACCTAGCGCCCGAGCGACGCGGTCCGGTACTGCCCAGGGATCTGCTGGAGGCCGCCGCCACGCGGGTGCTGGAGGCGCTGCCCGCCCAAGGCGGCGCCGGCGTCGAGCAGATCGCCCGCGCCTCGGCCACCGGAAAGGACGACACGCTCGGACGCCTCTACGAATTGCAGGCACTCGGCTTCGTGGAACGGGACGGCGAACGATGGAAGTTGACCCGATTCACCCAGGACGGGACGGTTCCCCGGGCAGAGTGACCCGGTCAACACGGAGCACCTCGGGGGAAGGTGGTTGACCTGGGGCAATCGGGTGAAGAGGTTTGGAGTCGGCGTGGGGAATGCATGATTGCTCAACATTCCCTCGCGGGAGACTCGCGGTGGACTCGCAGCCCCGAACCCCTCAGCGGAACGTATCTGCGCATGCCCCACACGGAAGTCGTAGCAATAAGCGACACTATGGTCACGCTACGCTCCCATTGACCCCATTTTCAGCCCACGTCTCGGCAGAACGGCACAAGACGACGCATGCCCCAGCACACCCCCGGGCCGGACCGGGCCACGGCGGCCACCGCCGCGCGCAGTGCCCCCCGTCCCGCCGCCCCCACCTCGCTCGACGCGCTGTGGCGGACCTACAAGTCCACGGCGGACGCGAAGCTCCGGGAGCAGCTCATCCTGCACTACTCACCGCTGGTGAAGTACGTGGCGGGACGGGTCAGCGTCGGCCTGCCGGCCAACGTCGAGCAGGCGGACTTCGTGTCCTCGGGGGTCTTCGGGCTCATCGACGCCATCGAGAAGTTCGACCCGGAACGGGCGATCAAGTTCGAGACGTACGCGATCACCCGGATCCGCGGCGCCATGATCGACGAGCTGCGGGCGCTGGACTGGATCCCGCGCTCCGTACGGCAGAAGGCGCGCGCGGTGGAGCGCGCCTACGCCACCCTGGAGGCCTCGCTCCGGCGAACCCCCAGCGAGTCCGAGGTCGCCGCCGAGATGGGCGTCGGCCTGGAGGAACTGCACGGTGTGTTCAGCGCCCTGTCGCTGGCCAACGTGGTGGCGCTGGAGGAACTGCTGCACGTCGGCGGTGACAGCGGCGACCGGCTCAGCCTGGTCGACACCCTGGAGGACACCGGCGCCGACAACCCGGTCGAGGTCGCGGAGGACCGCGAGTTGCGCCGGCTGCTGGCCCGCGCGGTGAACACGCTTCCGGAGCGCGAGAAGACCGTGGTGACGCTCTACTACTACGAGGGGCTCACGCTCGCCGAGATCGGCCAGGTGCTCGGTGTCACCGAGAGCCGGGTCAGCCAGATCCACACCAAATCGGTGCTGCAGTTGCGCGCGAAGCTGGCGGACGTCGGCCGCTGACGCCGGTCACCGCCTACAGTGGACGGGTGCCCAGGATTCGAGCGGCCTCGGTGGCCGAGCACCGGACGATGCAGCGCGACGCCCTGCTGGACGCCGCCCGATCCCTCCTGACCGAGGGCGGCACAGAGGCGCTGACCTTCCCCGCCCTGGCCGAACGCACCGGCCTCGCGCGGTCGTCCGTCTATGAGTACTTCCGCTCCCGGGCGGCCGTCGTCGAGGAACTGTGTTCCGTCGACTTCCCGGTCTGGGCCGCCGAGGTCGAGGCGGCGATGGAGGCCGCCGACGGCGCCGCCGCCAAGATCGAGGCGTATGTGCGCAGTCAGCTCACCCTGGTCGGCGACCGGCGGCACCGGGCCGTGGTGGCGATCTCGGCGGGCGAGCTGGACGCCGGGGCCCGCGAGAAGATCCGCGCGGCGCACGGTGGTCTGGTCGCCATGGTGGTCGAGGCGCTGGGCGACCTCGGGCACGAGGAGCCGCGGCTGACGGCCATGCTGCTGCAGGGCGTCGTGGACGCCGCGGTGCGCCGGATCGAGCTGGGTGCCGCCGAGGTCCCGGAGCGGATCGTCGACGCCGCGGTGGCCATGGCCCTGCGCGGAGTGCAGAGCCCGGCCACCACCGCGGCCCCGGACCCGGTATTGGATTCGGACCCGGCTGCGCTCGTCGAACAGCCGTAGTTCCAGCTCCGGCCGCCGGCTCGGGAACGCCGAACACCGGCAGCAGCCGGGACCGGCCGCCGTGCTTCATCCAGTCGGGCAGCAGGGTCAGCGGGTCGAGGTAGACGTCCCCGCGCAGCAGCCCCCAGTGCAGACAGCCCGCGGGGCAGTGCCACGGCCCGCGCTCCAGCACCCCCACCACCTGGCCCGCGGCCACCTCGTCACCCACCGCGACCTGGGCCCGTACCGGCTCATAGGTAGTGCGCAGCCCGTCCGGCAGCAGGACCGAGACCACATCCACGCCGGCGACCCGGCCGGCGAACGACACCCTCCCCGGCGCGGCCGACCGCACCGGAGTGCCCGGTCCGGCCCGGAGATCCACTCCTCGGTGCCCGCGGCCCCACGGAGTCGCGGGTGGCTCAAAACCACGCTCCACCACCGGCCGCCCACCCAACGTCCCACCCGTCGTCCCACCCCCACCCGTCGTCCCACCCCCACCCCCAGCCCCAGCCCCACCTCCCGCCCCACCCGCGCCGCCGCCGACCGGCCAGCTCCGGGGGCCAGGGGAAGGCACCCCGAGGGAAGGCACTCCGGGTGAAGGCACCCCGGACGACGCGTTCGAAGGCACCCCCGCGGGCCCGCCGTAGCCCGCGACCGGCAGCGGTACGGCGAAGGCCAGCGCGGCGAGGAGCGAGAACCACAGGGGCAGGGCGAGGGGAAGAACCGGGGAAGCGACCATGCTCCGACGGTCCCGTATTCCGGCCCCGCAAGACGATCATGAATGCGGCCTGTGGATAACCCGGTGGCCGAAGAAGCTGTCGTTCCGCACTCCGCCGGTCACGTACACTTTCTCTGGCGATCCGGGTCACCGGGTCGACTTCGCACGCCCCGCCACCGACTTCCTCGTGAAGGGTGGCCGCGCCCCTCGGTCCCTCGTGGCACGGCGCGTCGGGGCGTCAGGCGCGACGGCCGTCCGGCCGCCGCGATAACCGAGTCCTCAAGGAGCGCGGCCATGGCCGTCGTCACGATGCGGGAGCTGCTGGAAAGCGGCGTCCACTTCGGTCACCAGACCCGTCGTTGGAACCCGAAGATGAAGCGTTTCATCTTCACGGAGCGCAACGGCATCTACATCATCGACCTGCTCCAGTCGCTGTCGTACATCGACCGCGCCTACGAGTTCGTCCGCGAGACCGTCGCCCACGGCGGCTCCATCATGTTCATCGGCACCAAGAAGCAGGCGCAGGAAGCCATCGCCGAGCAGGCCTCGCGCGTCGGCATGCCCTACGTCAACCAGCGGTGGCTGGGCGGCATGCTCACGAACTTCTCGACCGTCTACAAGCGCCTGCAGCGCCTGAAGGAGCTCGAGGAGATCGACTTCACGGATGTGGCCGCCTCCGGCCTCACCAAGAAGGAGCTCCTGGTCCTCTCCCGCGAGAAGGACAAGCTCGAGAAGACCCTCGGTGGTATCCGCGAGATGCAGAAGGTGCCCAGCGCCGTCTGGATCGTGGACACCAAGAAGGAGCACATCGCCGTCGGTGAGGCGCGCAAGCTGCGCATCCCGGTCGTCGCGATCCTCGACACCAACTGCGACCCCGACGAGGTCGACTACAAGATCCCGGGCAACGACGACGCGATCCGCTCCGTCACCCTGCTCACCCGTGTGATCGCCGACGCCGTCGCCGAGGGCCTCATCGCCCGCTCCGGTGCCGCCACCGGTGACAAGAAGGCCGAAGGCGCCGCCGAGCCGCTCGCCGAGTGGGAGCGCGAGCTCCTCGAGGGCGAGAAGGCCAAGGACGAGACCGAGGCTCCGGTCGAGACCGGTGCTGAGACCGAGGCCGTCGCCGACGCCGCCGCCGAGACCGTCGTCGAGGCCGTCGCCGACGCCGAGGCCCCGGTGGCCGACGCCGCCGAGACCGTCGAGGCCCCGGCCGCCGACGCTGAGGCTGACAAGGCCTGAGGCTCCGCCTTCCAGTACGTGTGACGACGGCGGGGGCTCCGGCCCCCGCCGTCCAGCCGTAGATCAACCGACTCTCATCGGGAAGAGACGCAACGACCATGGCGAACTACACCGCCGCTGACGTCAAGAAGCTCCGCGAGCTGACCGCCGCCGGCATGATGGACTGCAAGAACGCTCTCGTAGAGGCCGAAGGCGACCTGGACAAGGCCGTCGAGATCCTCCGTGTCAAGGGCCAGAAGGGCGTCACCAAGCGCGAAGGCCGTTCGGCCTCCAACGGTGCCGTCGTCTCCCTGATCGCCGAGGGCGCTTCCGAGGGCGTACTCCTCGAGCTCAACTGCGAGACCGACTTCGTCGCGAAGGGTGACAAGTTCGTCACCGTCGCCGACGCGCTGGCCGCGCACGTCGCCGCCAGCAAGCCCGCCGACGTCGAGGCGCTGCTCGCCTCCGAGATCAAGGACGGCCAGACCGTCCAGGCGTTCGTCGACGAGGCCAACGCCACCCTCGGCGAGAAGATCGTGCTGAGCCGCTTCGCGCAGTTCACCGACGGCTACGTCGCCTCCTACCTGCACCGCACCAGCCCGGACCTGCCCCCGCAGGTCGGCGTGCTGGTCGAGCTGGACAAGGAGAACGCCGAGGTCGCGAAGGACGTCGCGCAGCACATCGCCGCGTTCTCGCCGCTCTTCCTGTCCCGCGAGGACATCCCCGCCGAGGTGCTCGAGAACGAGCGCCGCGTGGCCGAGGCCACCGCGCGCGAGGAGGGCAAGCCGGAGGCCGCGCTCGCCCGTATCGTCGAGGGCCGTGTGACGGGCTACGTCAAGGAGAACTCCGTTCTCGAGCAGTCCTTCGCGAAGGACAGCAAGAAGACCGTCCAGAAGGTTCTGGACGAGGCCGGTGTCACGCTGAAGCGTTTCGCGCGCTTCCGCGTCGGTGTCTGAGCCAGCCAGCGAATGACCGACGACCCCGCTAGGGTCGGACGCGGTCGGCCGCCCGCCGGCCGACCGCAGTAGTGACGAGGAGGCCATTGCCGTAGAGGGAACCCACGTGGACCCACGGCAATGGCCTTCTTCGTACGCGCATGAGGAGATCTCCATGGATGAGGGCGCCGACAAGGCCGCCGACAAGGCCAGCGACTCCGGAACCGGCACCACGTCCGGCACCGGGGTTCCGCGGAGCCGGTACCTGCTGAAGCTGTCCGGCGAGGCCTTCGCCGGAGGCGGCGGACTGGGCGTCGACCCGGACGTCGTCCACGCGATCGCCCGCGAGATCGCAGCCGTCGTCCAAGAGGGCTACGAGATCGCCATCGTCATCGGCGGCGGCAACTTCTTCCGTGGCGCGGAGCTCCAGCAGCGCGGCATGGACCGGGCCCGCTCGGACTACATGGGCATGCTCGGCACCGTCATGAACTGCCTCGCCCTCCAGGACTTCCTGGAGAAGGAAGGCATCGAGACCCGCGTGCAGACCGCCATCACGATGGGCCAGGTCGCCGAGCCGTACATCCCGCTGCGCGCGGTGCGGCACCTGGAGAAGGGCCGCGTCGTCATCTTCGGCGCCGGTATGGGCATGCCGTACTTCTCCACCGACACCACCGCCGCCCAGCGCGCCCTGGAGATCGACGCCCAGGCGCTGCTCATGGGCAAGAACGGGGTCGACGGGGTCTACGACTCCGACCCCAAGCACAACCCGGACGCGGTCAAGTACGACGCCTTGGAGTACAGCGAGGTCATCTCGCGGGACCTCAAGGTCGCCGACGCCACCGCGATCACCCTGTGCCGTGACAACAAGCTGCCGATCCTCGTCTTCGAGCTGCTCGCCGAGGGAAACATCTCGCGAGCCGTAAAGGGTGAGAAGATCGGCACGCTCGTCAACGACCAGGGCACGCGGGGCTAACCGCCCGCACCCGGGGATGGACAACAGGCTGCCGGTCGGACACCGTGCAGGAAAGACGCGCGCAGGGGCCAGGCTCTGCCTTCTGAAAACCAGGAGCACATGGTGATTGAAGAGACCCTCCTCGAGGCCGAGGAGAAGATGGAGAAGGCCGTCATCGTCGCGAAGGACGACTTCGCCGCGATCCGCACCGGCCGTGCGCACCCCGCGATGTTCAACAAGATCGTGGCCGAGTACTACGGCGCCATCACGCCGATCAACCAGCTCGCCTCCTTCTCGGTGCCGGAGCCCCGGATGGCCGTGGTCTCCCCGTTCGACGTCAGCGCGCTGCGCAACATCGAAGAGGCGATCCGCAACTCGGACCTCGGCGTCAACCCGAGCAACGACGGCCGCATCATCCGGGTGGTGTTCCCGCAGCTGACCGAGGAGCGCCGCAAGGACTACATCAAGGTCGCCCGCAGCAAGTCGGAGGACGCGAAGATCTCGATCCGCGCGATCCGCCGCAAGGCCAAGGAGACCCTGGACAAGCTGGTCAAGGACGGCGAGTCCGGTGAGGACGACGTGCGTCGCGCCGAGAAGGAGCTCGACGACACGACGAGCAAGTACACGGCCCAGATCGACGAGCTGCTCAAGCACAAGGAAGCCGAGCTGCTCGAGGTCTGACGGACCGCTGCCACACGGCGGTACGACCGTTCGTTCTCCCGGGGGGTGACCCCCGCACCCCCCGCCAGAACACCAGGCCGGACGCCTGGTCCGGAACAACAACGCGAGGCGAAACTCAGTGAACGACTCCTCCTGGAGTGCCACGCCGCGCTCCGGCCACTGGGAAACGCCGGCGGGGGGACCGGGCGACGGCTCGGCGGGTTTCGCGCAGGATGCGCTCGACGCAGCGCAGACTCGTCGTATGCCGCCTGAGCCGTCACCGGAACCCGTCCCGCCCGTGAAGAAGTCCGCAGGTCGCAACCTGCGGGCCGCGATAGGGGTCGGCGTCGGCATGGGCGCGGTCATCGTCGCCTCGCTGTTCATCGTCAAGGCCGCCTTCGTCGGTGTGGTGGCGCTCGCCGTCGTCGTCGGCCTGTGGGAGCTCACCTCCCGGCTCGCGGAGAAGAAGTCCATCCGCATCCCGCTCGTACCGCTCGCGGTCGGCGGGGTCGCCATGGTCGTCGCGGGCTACGCGCGCGGCGCCGAGGGCGCCTGGATCGCCATGGCCCTCACCTCGCTCGCCATCCTCGTCTGGCGGATGACCGAGCCGCCGGAGAACTACCTGCGGGACGTCACCGCCGGCATCTTCGCCGCCTTCTACGTGCCCTTCCTCGCCACCTTCGTGTCGATGATGCTCGCCGCGGACGACGGCCCCTGGCGGGTCCTCGTCTTCCTGTTGCTCACCGTGATCAGCGACACAGGCGCCTACGCCGTCGGCTGGCGCTTCGGCCGCCGCCTCCTCGCCCCGCGCATCAGCCCCGGCAAGACCCGCGCCGGCCTCTTCGGCGCCATCGCCTTCGCCATGACGGCCGGCGCCCTGTCGATGCAGTACCTGATCGACGACGGCAAATGGTGGCAGGGCCTGATCCTGGGCCTGGTCGCGGCGGTCAGCGCCACCCTCGGCGACCTCGGCGAATCCATGATCAAGCGCGACCTCGGCATCAAGGACATGGGCACCCTCCTCCCCGGTCACGGCGGCATCATGGACCGCCTCGACTCCCTCCTCCCCACCGCCCCGGTGGTCTGGCTGCTCCTGGTCGTCTTCGTCGGGACCGGCTGACCTCCGCGCGTCTGCGACACTGGTAGCACCATGCCTGTACCCGGAGAACTCACCTTTGCCGTGCCGCGTGGGGCCAAGAAGCCCCCGCGGCACCTCGCCGACCTGACCCCTGCCGAGCGACGGGAGGCGGTTGTCGAGCTGGGCGAGAAGCCGTTCCGTGCCAAGCAGCTGTCGCAGCACTACTTCGCGCGGTACGACGACGACCGGGCCGCCTGGACGGATATTCCGGCGGCGTCGCGCGACAAGCTCGCGGACGGGTTGCTGCCCGAGATGATGTCGGTCGTGCGGCACATCAGCTGTGACGACGACACGACGCGCAAGACGCTGTGGCGGCTGTTCGACGGGACGCTCGTCGAGTCGGTGCTGATGCGGTACCCGGACCGGGTCACCATGTGCATCAGTTCGCAGGCCGGGTGCGGGATGAACTGCCCGTTCTGTGCGACGGGGCAGGCGGGTCTCGACCGTAATCTGTCGACCGCCGAGATCGTGCACCAGATCGTGGCCGGGATGAAGTCGCTGCGGGACGGCGAGATCCCCGGTGGGCCGGCCCGGCTGAGCAACATCGTGTTCATGGGCATGGGCGAGCCGCTGGCCAACTACAACCGTGTCATCGGCTCGATCCGCCGGCTGACGGACCCGGAGCCGGACGGGCTCGGACTGTCGCAGCGCGGGATCACCGTGTCGACGGTCGGGCTGGTGCCGGCGATGCTGCGGTTCGCCGACGAGGGCTTCAAGTGCCGGCTCGCGGTGTCGCTGCACGCCCCGGACGACGAGCTGCGCGACACCCTGGTGCCGGTCAACACCCGCTGGAAGGTGCGCGAGGTGCTGGACGCCGCGTGGCACTACGCGGAGGTGTCCGGCCGCCGGATCTCCATCGAGTACGCGCTGATCAAGGACATCAACGACCAGGCGTGGCGGGCGGACCTGCTCGGGCGGCTGCTCAAGGGCAAGCGCGTGCATGTGAACCTCATCCCGCTCAACCCCACCCCGGGGTCCAAGTGGACGGCCTCGCGGCCGGAGGACGAGCGGGCGTTCGTGCGGATGCTGGAGTCGCACGGGGTGCCGGTGACCGTCCGTGACACGCGTGGCAGTGAGATCGACGGAGCGTGCGGGCAGCTGGCGGCCTCCGAAGGCTGAGACGCCTGCCGGGCGTCAGCGGGCCCGCTGCTATCGTGGCGCTCGTAGATTCGTACAAATGAACATTTCCGACAGGGGAGCGCACCAGCGCTGAGAGTGCGGCCACCGGCGAAGCCGGTGCGGCCGCAGACCCTCGGACCTGATCCGGGTAATGCCGGCGTAGGGAGTCAACCGCTCATGAACACCAACCTTCGGCGCGCCGCGACAGCGGTCGTGGCCACCGCCCTCGGCGCCACGGCGCTGGCCGCCTGTGGCGGCTCCGGCGACAAGGCCGACGGCTCGAAGACGGCGACGCCGTCGAAGACCGTCACCCTCGTCAGCCATGACTCCTTCGCCGCCTCGCCCGCGGTGCTGAAGGAGTTCACCAAGGAGACCGGCTACACCGTCAAGGTGCTGGCCGGCGGTGACGCGGGCGCGGCCGTGAACCAGGCGATCCTGTCGAAGGGGCACCCGCAGGGCGATGTCTTCTTCGGTGTCGACAACACGCTGCTGTCGAGGGCCCTCGACAACGACCTGTTCACGCCGTACGAGGCCAAGGGCCTGGACCAGGTCCCGGCGGCGCTGCAGCTCGACAAGGACAAGCACCGGGTCACCCCGATCGACTCCGGCGACGTCTGCGTCAACTACGACCGCAAGTACTTCGACGCGCACAAACTGGCCGTTCCGGCGACCTTCGACGACCTGATCAAGCCGGAGTACAAGAACCTGCTGGTCACCGAGAACTCCGCGACGTCCTCGCCGGGGCTGGCCTTCCAGCTCGGCACGATCGCGAAGTACGGCGCCGACGGCTGGCAGGACTACTGGAAGAAGCTCAAGGCCAACGGCGTCGAGGTCGTCGACGGCTGGGAGCAGGCGTACAACGACCGCTTCTCCGGCTCGGCCGGCGGCAAGGGCAAGGGCGACAAGCCGCTCGTCGTCTCGTACGCCTCCAGCCCGCCCGCCGAGGTGCTGGGCGTCAAGCCGCAGCCGGCGCAGGGGCCGACCGGCGTCGCGACCGGTACGTGCTTCCGGCAGATCGAGTTCGCCGGGCTGCTCAAGGGCGGCAAGAACGACGCGGGCGGCAAGGCGCTGCTGGACTTCCTGCTGAGCAAGACGTTCCAGCAGGACATGCCGCTGCAGATGTTCGTGAACCCGGCCCGCCAGGACGCGGCGCTGCCCGCCGAGTTCACCAAGTACGGCGTGAAGATCGACACCCCGCCGACCGTGGCACCCGACGAGATCGCCAAGAACCGTGACCAGTGGGTCAAGACATGGTCCTCGCTCGTCCTGAAGTAGGGACTCCGGAAGCGGCTCCCGGGGAGCCGCGCCGCGGGACCCCGGTGAGGGTCCGGCGGCGCGCCCCGCGGGCCGCCGCGGTGCGGCTCGGTCTGATGGCCGTGCCCACCGCGTTCTTCGCGGTCTTCTTCGCCTATCCGGTGGCCGCCATCGTCACCCGGGGGCTGCGCGAGGGCGGCCGGTGGCGGTTCGGCCGGATCGGCGAGGTGCTGACCGACCCGGAGATCCTGCGGGTGCTGTGGTTCACCGCGTGGCAGGCGGTCGTCTCGACCGGGCTGACGCTGCTGATCGCGCTCCCGGCGGCGTATGTCTTCGCCCGCTTCGAGTTCCCCGGCAAGCGGCTGCTGCGGGCGGTGGTGGCGGTGCCGTTCGTGCTGCCCACGGTGGTGGTCGGCTCGGCGTTCCTGGCGCTGCTGGGCCGCGGCGGCATGCTCGACGACCTGTGGGGCGTCCGGCTGGACACCACCGTGTGGGCGATCCTGCTCGCGCACGTCTTCTTCAACTTCGGTGTCGTCGTCCGGTCCGTCGGCGGGCTGTGGTCGCAGCTCGACCCGCGCCAGGAGGAGGCCGCCCGGGTGCTGGGCGCCGGCCGCTTCGAGGCGTGGCGCCGGGTGACGCTGCCGGCGCTGGGGCCTGCCGTGGCAGCCGCCGCGCTGATGGTCTTCCTCTTCACCTTCACGTCCTTCGGCGTGATCCAGATCCTCGGCGGGCCGAAGTACTCCACGCTGGAAGTGGAGATCTACCAGCAGACCGCGCAGTTCCTCGACCTGCCGACGGCCGCCGTGCTCACCCTCGTGCAGTTCGCGGCGGTCGCCACGATCCTCGCGCTGCACGCCTGGACGGTGCGCCGCCGGGAGAGCACCCTGAAGCTCGTCGATGCCGCGCACACCTCGCGGCGGCCGCGCGGCGCGGCCCAGTGGGCGCTGCTGTGGGCGGTGCTGGCCGTGATCGTCCTGCTGATCCTGGTGCCGCTCGGCGTCCTGGTGGCGCGGTCGCTGGACGGGCCCGACGGCTACGGGCTCACCTTCTACCGGGCGCTGCTCTCGGTCCCGGAGACCGGCGGCACCTTCGTCGTCGCGCCCATCGAGGCGGTCTGGAACTCCCTGCAGTACGCGGCGGTGGCCACGCTCATCGCGCTGCTGGTGGGCGGCCTCGCCGCCGCCGCGCTGACCCGGCGCGCCGGCAGGCTGGTGCGGGGCTTCGACGCGCTGCTGATGCTGCCGCTGGGCACCTCGGCGGTGACCGTCGGCTTCGGCTTCCTCATCACCCTCGACGAGCCCCCGCTGGATCTGCGGTCGACGTGGCTGCTGGTGCCGCTGGCGCAGGCGCTGGTCGGTGTGCCGTTCGTGGTCCGCACGATGCTGCCCGTGCTGCGCGCCGTCGACGAACGGCTGCGGGAGGCGGCGGCGGTGCTGGGCGCCTCGCCGTGGCGGGCCTGGCGCGAGGTGGACCTGCCGCTGGTGCGGCGGGCGCTGCTGATCGCGGCGGGCTTCGCGTTCGCCGTCTCGCTCGGCGAGTTCGGCGCGACCGTCTTCATCGCGCGGCCCGACAACCCGACCCTGCCGGTGGCGGTGGCCCGGCTCCTCGGGCGCGCCGGGGAGCTCAACTACGGGCAGGCGATGGCCCTGAGCACCGTTCTGATGCTGGTGTGCGCGGGCGCGCTGCTGGCACTGGAGCGGCTGCGCACCGACCGTTCAGGAGAGTTCTAGATGACCCAGTCCTCCACTCCGCTGCTGCGGCTCGACGGTGTGACGGTCCGGTTCGGGGAGCGCGCGGCGCTCGACGCCGTGGACCTGGAGGTCGCCGCGCACGAGACGGTGTGCGTCCTGGGCCCCAGCGGCAGCGGCAAGTCCACCCTGCTGCGCGCGGTGGCCGGGCTGCAGGAGGTGGACGCCGGGCGGGTGCTGCTGGACGGCCGCGACCAGGCGGGCGTTCCCACCCACCGGCGCGGTCTCGGCCTGATGTTCCAGGACCACCAGCTCTTCCCGCAGCGGGACGTCGGCGGCAACGTCGCCTTCGGACTGCGGATGCGCGGGACCCGCCGCGACGAGGCGGACCGCACGGTCGCCGGACTGCTCGACATGGTGGGCCTGCCCGGCGCGCAGCGGCGGGCCATCGCCGCGCTGTCCGGCGGTGAGCAGCAGCGCGTCGCGCTGGCCCGCGCGCTGGCCCCCGAGCCGAAGCTGCTGATGCTGGACGAGCCGCTCGGTCAGCTCGACCGCGGTCTGCGGGAGCGGCTCGTCGTCGAACTGCGCCAGCTGTTCGGCCGGCTCGGCACGACGGTGCTGGCCGTCACCCACGACCAGGGCGAGGCGTTCGCGCTCGCCGACCGGGTCGTGGTCATGCGCGACGGTCTGATCGCGCAGACCGGCACCCCGCTGGAGGTGTGGCAGCGGCCCGCCTCCGAGTTCGTGGCCCGCTTCCTCGGCTTCGACAACGTCGTCGAGGCGACCGTGCACGGCGAGGCGGCCGACACCCCGTGGGGCAAGGTGCCGGTGCAGCCCGGCGCACCCCAGGGGCCGTGCCGGCTGCTGGTCCGCCCCGCCGGGGTGCGGCTGACCGGCGTCCGCGACGGGCTGCCCTGCACGGTGACGGCCAGGACGTTCCGCGGTGACCTGGTCACCCTGCTGCTGCGCCCGGTGGACGGGCCGCCGCTGGAGGCGGCCTGCTCGCTGCGGGACGCGCCGGAGGCCGGCACCGAGGTGGGCGTCGCCTTCACCGCTCAGGACGTCGTGGTCCTCAGCGTCTAGCCGCGCTCATCGACCGGTGGCGGAGGCGGTGAGCCGGGCCAGCGCCTCCGGTGCCTCGTCGACGGAGTCGACCAGGGCGATACGGGCCGCCATGGGGCGGTCCTTCGCCAGTGCTTCGAGCAGCGGCCAGGTGGGCAGGTCGCGGGTCCAGTGCTCGCGGTTCACCAGCACCATCGGGGTCGGGACGCCCCGGGAACCGTAGTAGTTCGGCGTCGCGTTGTCGAAGATCTCCTGGACGGTGCCGGCCGCGCCCGGCAGGAAGATCACGCCGGCGGTGCAGCGGGCCAGCAGCCCGTCCTCGCGCACCGCGTTGGCGAAGTACTTGGCGATGTGCGAGGCGAAGGCGTTCGGCGGCTCATGGCCGTAGAACCAGGTCGGGATGCCGACGGACGGGCCGCCGTCCGGCCAGCGCTCCCGGACGGCGAACGCGGCCGACGCCCAGTCGCCGATCGACGGGGTGAACAACGGCGCCCTGGCCACCGTCCGCAGCGCCTCGCCGAGCACCTCGTCCCCGAACGGGGCCGTGTAGGCGCCCAGGTTCGCCGCCTCCATGGCGCCCGGGCCGCCCCCGGTGGCGACGGTCAGCCCCGAGCGGGCCAGCGTCCGGCCGAGGAGTGCGGCGCCCGCGTACGCGTCCTTGCCGCGCGCCATCGCGTGACCGCCCATGACGCCGACCACCCGCTCGCCGGCGAGCAGTTCGTCGAGCGCGTCCGAGACGGCGTCGTCGTGGATGCTGCGCAGCATCGACGCGAGTATGTCGCCGCCGGCCCGGGTCCGCTGGAACCACTCGTAGGCGCGGGCGTCCGGAGTCGTCTCATACCCCGCGGGCAGCCCTTCGTAGAGCGCCTCGGGTGTGTACAGCGTGCCCCGGTACGGATCGAAGGGAAGGTACGGGACCGGCGGGAACACCATCGCCCCGTGCGCCCGGACGTGGGCGAGCGCGGCGGGCTCCATGGGGCAGCCCAGGAACACCGCCCCCGCCGCGTCCAGGGCCAGCAGCGCGGCCGTACGGTCCGTCAGATCGACGGCCTGCAGGCGGTATCCGGCGAGCGAGCCGGTGGCGGCCACCCGGTCGAACTCCGCGGGTGATTCGATCTCGTGGTCAGGGGCGCCGCTGTGCGGCGTGGAGTCGGTCAGCACCGCTGCACCCTAGCGGCAGGGACCGCACGTGCGACGGGTGCTGGAAGGGCGGACGGGAGTTCGACGACCCGACCTAGACCGCCAGCGGCGACGACGCGAGCTGCGCGATGAGGACGGTCAGCGGGATGACGACCACCAGCACCACCGCGCAGCGCAGTCCGGCGGCGGCGCGCAGCAGGCTCGCGGGGACGCCGAGCTGGACGAGGGCGGTGGTGGAGTGCTCGCGGGTGCGGCGGGCTTCGAGCGCGGCGGTGAGCACGGTCCCGAGCGCGCAGACCGTGATCAGGGCGGCGGCGAAGCCGGTGAGCGGGCCGAGTTCACGGTCGCCGGTGCCGTAGAGCTCCAGCGCGGCCAGCGCTCCGGCCGTGACGGCGCACAGCACGCCGATCGGGCGGCCGATCCGGCGCGACTCCTCCTGGAGGGTGCGGCCCGCGAGCAGCCGCAGGGCGCCGGGGCGGTGGAGGCTCAGCAGCCGTCCGCAGGCGTGGACCAGGCCGGGACCGGCCAGGACCATGCCGGCCGCGGTCAGCGCCCAGCCGGCCAGCACGGTCGGGGCGGCGCTGCCGAGGCCGCCGGGCAGCGGCAGCAGGTCCGTGGCGGTCGAGCGGCTCAGGTTGTCGGCGGTCACCTCGATGGCGAGGCCGATGGCGGTGAGCGCGGCGCCCCACGGCAGGCCGGCGGGGGCGGTCACCGCGGAGAGCGCGCCCGGGTCGTCCGCGTCGGCCGACGCCGGAGCCGCGGGGGCGGCCCGGCGCGGCCACAGACTGGCGGCGCTGGCCGCCGCGGCGAGCAGCGGTACGGCGGCGAGCAGCGTCAGCGCGCCCGCGACGGGCAGCGGGCGGTCCGAGCCGAGCGCGGTTCCGCCGCGTACCTGAAGGAAGACCAGCAGGGCGACGACGCTGCCCAGCGCGCACGTCAGCGCGGTGGTCGCGGCGGCCAGCAGCGGCACCCCGCCACGGCCGAGCCCGGCCGCGGCGAGCCCCGAGTGCAGCCGCCCGCTGGGCTCGGACCGGCTGACGGCCACCGAGAGCTGCAGGGCGGCGGCGAACGGGACCACGCACCAGGCGAGCCGGGCGCCGGCCGCCGGCGGGTTCCCCGGGTGCCCCATGGCGTAGCCGAGCGCGGCCAGCAGCAGAAAGCCGGTGCCCGCGGACGCGGCGGCGACCAGGAGCCGGCGGAGCAGGACCGTGGGGGCGGATCCGCGGGCTACACGGAGGCTGAGCACGACGCGGCACCCTCCCGGTCCTGGGCGGGCATGGCGGCCGCAGGCCGCCCGTCGACCAGGGTGATGACCCGGTCGGCCGCGGCCGCCACCTCGGGATCGATGGTGGCGAGCACCACGGTGATGCCGTGCGAACGCGCGGCGCTGGTCAGCATTCGCAGGACCTGGGCGCGGTCCGCGCGGTGCAGCGGCGCGGTGGGCTCGTCGGCGAAGACCACCTCGGGGAGGGTGACCAGGGCGCGGGCGATGGCCACCCGCTGGCGCTGCGCCTGGAGCAGCTCGGCGGGCCGTTTGCGGGCCACCGAGCCGACGTCGAGCCGGTCCAGCCACTCCTGCGCGGTGGTCTTGGCCGTGCGGTGCGGAGCGCCGCAGAGCAGCAGCGGCAGGGCGGCGTTCTCCCGGGCGGTGAGTTCCGGCAGCAGCTGCGGGGTGCCGCCGATCCAGCCGAAGCGTTCGCGGCGCAGCCGCTCGCGCGCGGCCAGCGGGAGGGTGTGCACCGGTGCGCTGTTGAACCACACCTCGCCCTGGTCGGGCAGCAACTGCCCGGCCAGGCAGCGCAGCAGGGTGGTCTTGCCGGAGCCGCGCGGCCCCAGCAGACCGAGGATCTCGCCCTCGCGCACACCCAGCGAGACGCCGAGCAGCGCGGGAGAGCCCTGGAAGGAGTGGCGCAGGGCGCGGGCCCAGAGCACATCGTTGTCGGGCGGGGCCACCATTGCCGATTACCTCCGCGAGTCGTTCCCCCTGGCTCGGTCAACGAATGCGGGGGAGACCGGTCACTGCGTTGGCAGGCTAAGGATTTCCCGGACCCGATCGGGTGAGCCACGGCGCCCGGGTCGCCCGAACGGCCGCATATGACGTCTCATCCCAGGAGCCCGGCCCCGGAAACGGCGCGGCGCGCCGGGCGGACCCCCGGAAGGGCCGCCCGGCGCGCCGGGGGTGGATCACCGCGGAGCGGTCAGAGCTTGGTCCACGCCTCGGTGAGGACGGCGCGGAGGATGCCCTCGATCTCGTCGAAGGTCTCCTGGGTGGAGATCAGCGGCGGAGCGAGCTGGACGACCGGGTCGCCTCGGTCGTCGGCCCGGCAGTACAGACCGTTCTCGAAGAGCGCCTTCGACAGGAAGCCGTACAGGACGCGCTCGGTCTCCTCGTCCGTGAAGGACTCCTTGGTGACCTTGTCCTTGACGAGCTCGATGCCGTAGAAGAAGCCGTTGCCGCGGACGTCACCGACGATCGGCAGGTCGTGCAGCTTCTTCAGCGTGTTGAAGAACGCGTCCTCGTTGTCGAGCACGTGCTGGTTGAGGCCCTCGCGCTCGAAGATGTCGAGGTTCGCGATGCCGACCGCCGCGGAGACCGGGTGGCCGCCGAACGTGTAGCCGTGCAGGAAGGTGTTGTCACCCTTGTAGAACGGCTCCGCCAGCTTGTCGGAGATGATGCAGGCACCGATCGGGGAGTAACCCGAGGTCATGCCCTTGGCGCAGGTGATCATGTCCGGGATGTAGTCGAACTTGTCGCACGCGAACATGGTGCCGAGGCGGCCGAAGGCGCAGATGACCTCGTCGGAGACGAGCAGCACGTTGTACTTGTCGCAGATCTCGCGGACCCGCTGGAAGTACCCGGGCGGCGGCGGGAAGCAGCCGCCGGCGTTCTGTACCGGCTCCAGGAAGACACAGGCGACGGTCTCCGGGCCCTCGAACAGGATCTCCTGCTCGATCTGGTCGGCGCAGTACCGGCCGTAGGCCTCCGGGTCGTCGCCGAAGATCGGGGAGCGGTAGATGTTGGTGTTGACCACCTTGTGCGCACCGGGGACCAGCGGCTCGAAGGGAGCCTTGAGGGCCGGCAGGCCGGTGATCGACAGGGCGCCCTGCGGGGTGCCGTGGTAGGCCACCGCGCGGGAGATGACCTTGTACTTGGTCGGCTCACCCGTGAGCTTGAAGTACTGCTTGGCGAGCTTCCAGGCGGTCTCGACCGCCTCACCGCCACCCGTGGTGAAGAAGACCTTGTTCAGGTCGCCGGGGGCGTAGTTCGCCAGCCGCTCGGCCAGTTCCACGGCCTTGGGGTGGGCGTACGACCAGATGGGGAAGAAGGCCAGTTCCTGCGCCTGCTTGTACGCGGTCTCGGCGAGCTCGTGGCGGCCGTGACCGGCGTTGACCACGAACAGCCCGGAGAGGCCGTCGAGGTACTTCTTGCCCTTGTCGTCGTAGATGTACGTGCCCTCGCCGCGCACGATGGTCGGCACAGGGGCGTTCTCGTACGACGACATGCGGGTGAAGTGCATCCACAGGTGGTCGTACGCGGTCTTCGAGAGGTCCGCGTTCATGGCTATCTGGTTCCCCAGGTGTAGGTCTGCTTCCGGAGCTTCAGGTAAACGAAACTCTCGGTGGTCCGCACGCCGGGCAGCGCGCGGATCCGCTTGTTGATCATTTCCAGCAGGTGGTCGTCGTCCTCGCAGACGATCTCGATCAGCAGATCGAAGGAACCCGCCGTGATGACGACGTACTCGACCTCGCCCATCTCGGCGAGGGCGTCGGCGACCGGCTCTATGTCGCCCTCGACGTTGATGCCGACCATCGCCTGCCGACGGAATCCGACGGTGAGCGGGTCGGTCACGGCGACGATCTGCATGACGCCCTGGTCCTGCAGTTTCTGGACGCGCTGCCGCACGGCCGCCTCGGAGAGGCCTACGGCCTTGCCGATCGCGGCGTAGGGCCTGCGCCCGTCCTCCTGGAGCTGCTCGATGATCGCCTTGGAGACGGAGTCGAGCACTCCGGAGCCGTTGGTGCTCTTCGGATCCGTACTACGAGTGGCCACGGGCACCACTGTGCAGGAGAGGTCGACGGTCCCGCAACCCCTGAACGATGAAATTCGTAGTTCTGGTGCTCGAATCTCACTGATTCCATCGTTCTGGGGATCTGGGTATGTCGAACACGGCAGTGATACGACTAGGCTCGATTACTCTGGAAGCGTCTCACCCATCGGACACAGGACAGGAGAGGTGCAGTGAGCGAGCTCAAGCGTCTGCGCAACTACATCAATGGAGAGTTCCGCGACGCCGCCGACGGGCGGACCACGGATGTGGTCAATCCGGCCACCGGTGAGGTCTACGCCACCGCGCCGCTGTCCGCCGCCGCCGACGTCGACGCCGCGATGGCCGCCGCCGAGGCGGCGTTCCCGGCCTGGCGCGACGCCACTCCCTCGGTACGCCAGCGGGCCCTGCTGAAGGTCGCCGACGCGATCGAGGCACGGGCGGACGAGCTGGTCGCCGTGGAGAGCGAGAACACCGGCAAGCCGCTCGGCCTCACCGCCAGCGAGGAACTGCCGCCGATGGTCGACCAGATCCGCTTCTTCGCGGGTGCGGCCCGGCTGCTCGAAGGCCGCTCCGCCGGCGAGTACATGGAGGGCATGACCTCCATCGTCCGCCGCGAGCCGGTCGGCGTCTGCGCGCAGGTCGCGCCGTGGAACTACCCGATGATGATGGCCGTCTGGAAGTTCGCCCCGGCGATCGCCGCGGGCAACACCGTCGTCCTCAAGCCGTCGGACACCACCCCCGCCTCGACGGTGCTGCTCGCCGAGATCCTCGGCGAGGTGCTGCCCAAGGGCGTCTTCAACGTCGTCTGCGGCGACCGCGAGACCGGCCGCGCCATGGTCGAGCACAAGGTCCCGGCGATGGCCTCCATCACCGGTTCCGTCCGGGCCGGCATGCAGGTCGCCGAGAGCGCCGCCAAGGACGTCAAGCGCGTCCACCTGGAGCTCGGCGGCAAGGCGCCCGTCGTGGTCTTCGGCGACGCCGACATCGCCAAGGCCGTCGAGGACATCTCGGTCGCGGGCTTCTTCAACGCCGGCCAGGACTGTACGGCCGCCACCCGCGTGCTCGTCCACGAGTCGATCCACGACGAGTTCACCACCGCGCTCGCCAAGGCCGCCGCCGACACCAAGACCGGCGCCGCGGACGACGAGGACGTGCTCTACGGCCCGCTGAACAATGCCAACCAGCTCGCCCAGGTCAGCGGCTTCATCGAGCGGCTGCCGGCGCACGCCAAGGTCGAGGCGGGTGGCCACCGTGTCGGCGACAAGGGCTACTTCTACGCCCCGACCGTCGTCTCCGGCCTCAAGCAGGACGACGAGATCATCCAGAACGAGGTCTTCGGACCGGTCATCACCATCCAGCCCTTCACCGACGAGGAGCAGGCCGTCGAGTACGCCAACGGCGTCGACTTCGCCCTCGCCTCCTCGGTGTGGACCAAGGACCACGGCCGCGCCATGCGGATGTCCAAGCGTCTCGACTTCGGCTGCGTGTGGATCAACACCCACATCCCGCTGGTCGCCGAGATGCCGCACGGCGGCTTCAAGAAGTCCGGCTACGGCAAGGACCTCTCCGCCTACGGCTTCGAGGACTACACCCGCATCAAGCACGTCATGACGTCCCTGGACGGCTGACCCGCTCCCGGCCCCAGCGGCCCCCGGCCCCGGACGCGCACGCCGCGTCCGGGGCCGTCGCACGTCCCGGCCGCGAGACACAGTGTCAGGCAGTTGGGGGGTACGGCTGACGGATCGCTCGTTGCCCCGGGCATCCGGTGGAAGGGAGGGTGTGCCGCATGAGTGATCTCTCCCGTCGTTCGGTGCTGCGTGGATTCGGGCTGGCAGGGCTGCTGGCAGCCGCCTCGGCATGCGGTGTACCGCCGGCACACATAGACGCGGCGGACCGGGCGGCCCGCGACCGCTCGGCGCAGGACAAGAAGCTGAACTTCGCGAACTGGCCGCTCTACATCGACGTCGACGAGAAGAACGCGCAGAAGCGTCCGACACTCGACGCGTTCACCGCGCACAGCGGGATCAAGGTCCAGTACACCGAGGAGATCAACGACAACGACGAGTTCTTCGGGAAGATCAGCCCCGCCCTGATGAACCACCAGGACATCGGCCGCGACCTGATCGTCGTCAGCGACTGGATGGCCGCGCGGTACGTACGGCTGGGCTGGGTGCAGGAGATGGACCGCTCCCGGCAGCCCAACGTCACCAAGTACCTCGACCCGCTGCTGCGGAACCCCGCCTTCGACCGGGGCCGCAGGTCCGCCGTGCCGTGGCAGTCCGGGATCACCGGCATCGCCTACAACAAGAAGGCGCTGGGCCGCGAGATCAAGCACGTGTCGGACCTGTGGGCCCCGGACCTCAAGGGGAAGGTGACCCTGCTGTCCGGGATGGACGAGGCGTTCGCGCTGCTCATGCAGGGACAGGGCGTCGACGTCGCCAAGTGGACGGCGGACGACTTCCACCGGATGACGGACCAGGTGGCCTCCCTGGTGCACAGCAAGCAGATCCGGCGCTTCACCGGCAACGACTACACCAAGGACCTGTCGTCCGGCGATGTGCTGGCCTGCCAGGCGTACTCGGGCGATGTCGTCCAGCTGCAGTCCGACAACCCGGACATCGAGTTCGTGGTGCCCCAGGAGGGCGCGGAACTGTGGGCCGAGAGCCTGATGATCCCGAACCTGGCCGAGCACAAGAGCAACGCCGAGGCGCTCGTCGACTACTACTACGACCCCGAGGTCGCGGCCGAACTCGCCGCCTACGTCAACTACGTCTGCCCGGTCCCGGCCGCCCGCGAGGTGCTCGCCTCCTCCAAGGACGAGGACACCGCCGCCCTGGCCGAGGACCCGTTGATCTTCCCGGACGACGAGATGCGCAAGCGGCTCGTGGTGGCCCGCGACATCACGCCGGAGGAGCGCCCGGAGTTCGAGAACCGGTGGAATCTGATCGTCGGCCTGTGATCCCGTCCTCCGGTGACCCGGGCGGGCCGTCGAGGAGTCCGCGCAGGACGTCGAGGCGGTTGGTGGTGACCGAGTCGACGCCGAGGCCGAGCAGCCGCGTCATGGTGCGGCGCAGGTCGGCGGTCCAGGCCGCCACGAGCAGCTCCCGCTGGTGCGCCCAGCGGACCAGCGGGGGATCGATCAGGCCGAACCGCAGATTGATCCAGCGCGGCCGGACGGCGTCGAGCAGCGCCCGCGGCGGCAGCGCCGAGGTCTTCCAGGTCAGGGCGATCTCGGCGGCCGGGTCGTGCCGCCGCACGGCGAGCATGGCGGCGGCCTCGCCGCAGTAGTACGCCCGGGACTCCGCCCCCGCGTCCCGCACGGCGGCCACCGAGGGCCCGGCCTGCTCCACGGCGGTCAGGTCGAGCAGCGCCCGGCCGGACCCGTGCCCGGTGACGGCGGTCAGCGCGTCGTGCAGCGCCGGTACACCGCCGGTGGTGAGCCGCCGGACCTGCTCGGCGGTGAGATCCGCGACGGCGTCCCGGTGCCCCCACAGCCGCGTCAGCGTCGGGTCGTGCAGGAGCACCGGGACGCCGTCGCGGGTGAGGCGGACGTCGATCTCCACCGCGTCGGCGCCCGCCCGCAGGGCGGAGCGCAGCGACGGCAGCGTGTTCTCTCTGTGCTGGAACGGGTCGCCGCGATGGGCGACGGCTAGCGCCACGCCGCCGTGTAGGCGTCGATCTCGGCGGTGAGCCGCGCCTTGCCCGGCGTGTCGAGGAACGACGCCTCGACGGCGTTCTTCGCCAGCCCGGCGACGCCGGCCGCGTCCAGGTCCAGCAGACGGGCGGCGATGGCGTACTCGTTGTTCAGGTCGGTGCTGAACATGGGCGGGTCGTCGCTGTTGATGGTGACGAGCACCCCGGCCTCGACCATCTGCCGCAGCGGGTGCTCGTCGAGGGTGCGGACCGCGCGGGTGGCGATGTTGGAGGTCGGGCAGACCTCCAGCGCGATGCGGTGCTCGGCCAGGTGCTCCAGCAGCCGCGGGTCCTGGACCGAGCTGGTGCCGTGCCCGATCCGCTCGGCGCCGAGCAGGTTGATCGCGTCCCAGACGGTCTCCGGGCCGGTGGTCTCGCCGGCGTGCGGCACGCTGTGCAGGCCGATCGCGCGGGCCCGGTCGAAGTACGGCTTGAACTGCGGGCGCGGCACACCGATCTCGGGGCCGCCGAGCCCGAAGCTGACCAGCCCCTCCGGCCGCAGCTCGGTCGCGATCCGGGCGGTCTCCTCGGCGGAGGCCAGACCCGCCTCGCCGGGAATGTCGAAGCACCAGCGCAGCACGACCCCGAGCTCGGACTCGGCGGCCTTGCGGGCGTCCTCGATCGCCTCGACGAAGGCGCGGTCCGGGATGCCGCGGTTGGTCGAGGAGTACGGGGTGACGGTCAGCTCGGCGTAGCGGATGTTCTGCCGGGCCATGTCGCGGGCGACCTCGAAGGTCAGCAGCCGCACGTCCTCGGCGTCGCGGATCAGGTCGACGACGGACAGGTACACGTCGATGAAGTGCGCGAAGTCACGGAAGGTGAAGTACTCGGCCAGCTCGGCGGGATCGCTGGGAACCCGGGAGTCCCGGTGCCGGGCCGCCAGTTCTGCGACGATCCTCGGCGAAGCGGATCCGACATGGTGGACGTGCAGCTCGGCCTTGGGCAGCCCGGCGATGAAGGTGTCGAGGCCGGGTACGCGTCCGGGTGCGGTGTCGGTCATGCGGATCCTCCAGGCAAGTCAGCGGTGGAGCCATCGTAGACGGCGCCCCGGGTCGCACGAGGGCCTTCCCCCGCCGTACGCAGGCCATAGCATTGCCGGACGTAGTCAGAGGAAGGCAGCAATGTCCGACCAGCCCGACAGCCCCGCGCCCCGCAACCCCTGGGCGCCGCCCGCGGACGTCCCGCCGCAGGCCGGACCGGGGCCGAGCCCGGCGGACACCGGCCCGCCGCTGCCGCCGCTGGCACCGGGAACGGACCATTACGCCGCTGGTCCGCCGTACGGCCAACAGGGTCCCCACCCGGATCAGTACCCGCCGTACGAGCAGTACCCGGGCGCGGGCGGCGGCTACCCGGGCTACCCCGGTTACCCGGGATACCCGATGGGCCCGTACGGCGGCTGGACCCCCTCGCCGCGCAACGGCTACGGCCTCACCGCGCTCGTGCTGGGCATCGTCGGCGCGGTGCTGTCGGTCATGTGCTTCTTCGCGGTCCTCGGCGCCCCGCTGGGCATCGCCGCGATCATCTTCGGGATCGTCGGACGGCGGATCGCCAAGCGCGGTGAGTCGACCAACCCCGGGCAGGCGCTGGCCGGGCTGATCCTCGGCATCGTCGCGACCGTGCTGTCCGCCGGAATGCTGATCACCATAGGCGTGTCGATAGGGAACGGCTGGCTGGACGAGGGCGACGGGATGCGCCAGCCCGACCAGGGCAGCTACGGATCACCGCTGTCCGTCGGCGAGACCGCCGAGTACGACGGCGGGCTGCAGGTCACCGTCGCTGATGTGCGGGACCCCGGCCCGTCGCAGACCGCCGGGAGCGCCGAAGGCGCCCAGGGTGCGGAGGGCGCCGAGGGCGGTGACAGCGCGCTGAAGTTCACCGTCACGCTGAAGAACACCGGCGGCGACACACAGAACCTGGACTACGCGGACGTCTCCGCGTACGCGGACCAGGCGGGGGACAACCCGCTCAAGGACATCTCGGGCCAGGACGGCTTCAGTGGCCAGCTCGCCCCCGGCGCCGAGCGGTCGCTGGACTTCATCGTCGTCGTCCCCGACCCGTCCACCGACTCCGTCGAGGTCGACGTGTCCCCGGGCGACTCCTACGACTACGCGTACTGGGACGTGCCCGTTCCCGTTCCCGCCTCGTAGGTCCTGTGGCCGGCCTAGCGGCGTACGGCCTCCAGGGCCAGCAGCGCGACGTGCAGCGACAGACACGACTCCACCTGGTCGAGGTCGACGCCCAGGATCCGTTCCACCCGGTGCAGCCGGTCGTAGAACGAGGGCCGGGACAGGTGCGCGGCGTCGGCCGCCGCCGACTTGTTGCGGCCGTTGTCCAGATAGACGGTGAGGATGCGGACCAGGTCGGAGCCGTGTTCCGCGTCATGGGCGAGCAGCGGGCCCAGCTCGCGTTCGACGTAGGTCTGCAGCCGGGCGTCGTCGCGCAGCAGGTGCAGCAGCCCGCGCAGCCGCACGTCGGGCAGCCGGTAGTACGTGCCGGCCCGGCGCCGCTCCGCACCGCCCGGTGAACCGTGCAGCGCCGCGTCGGCGACCTGCGCCGCCTCCAGCAGGGTGCGCCGCGCGTCGCGCAGCGAGCCGACCGAGGAGCCGGCCGCCATCACGAACGCGGGCGCCTCGGACGCCGGGTCGACGATCCGGTCGAGCGCGGCGGCGAAGCCCTCCAGCGACCGGTGCTCCTCGTCGTGCGGGCCCAGCGACACCAGCACGCCGACCGCGCCGTCGTCGAGCGCCCCGGTCAGCGCGGTCAGCCCGCGCTCGCGCACCGCGAGCGCCACGTTCTCGGTGAAGTCCCGCAGCCGGGACTGCGCCTCCAGCGCCGCCGACGCGGGCCCGCCGCGCAGCCGCAGCATGACGCCGACCAGCCGGCGTCCTTCGAGCGGCACGCCCAGCGCCCGCGCGCGCAGCGCGACGTCGGAGACGGTCAGCGCGTGGGTGAGGATCCCGGAGAGCAGGGTGCGGTGGGTCTGGCGTTCCAGCGATTCGCGGTCGCGCTCCAGCAGCCGGTTGAGGGCCAGGGTGGCGGCGCCGCGTTCGAGGAGGACCGCGTGCCGGTGCGGGCCGGTCGTCGTGACCGGGCGGCCCTCGCCCGAGGTGCGCGGCGGCGGACCGGGCTCGCCCACCAGGACGAGCCGGCCCCAGTCGCGGCCGCGCGCGCCGACCGAGGTGACGAGCCAGCCGGCCCGCCGGTCGTACCCGGTCCTGCCGGCCGGGGCCACACCGCGCGAGCGCCGTTCCCAGCCGTCCAGCAGCGCCTCCGGGTCGTGGCCGGCCGGGTCGAAGGCCAGCACCTGGTGCGAGAGGTTCTCCAGCACGACCGGCGCGCCCGCCATCCGGGCCACCTCCCGGACGACCTCGTCGGCCTCCGCGCCCTCGACGGACAGTTCGTTGAAGGTCTGGTGCACGGCCTCCGAGGCGCGCAGCTCGGTCAGCTGCGCGTCCACCACATGGGCGTGCACCGCCTGGGTGACGCTCACGAACCGCACCTCGGTGCGCAGCGCCACCAGCGGCAGTCCGCGCCGCTCGGCGGCCCTGACCAGGGGCCGCGGCAGCACGTCGGCGTACCGCCGGCCCAGTTCCACCACCAGCCCGGCCGCGCCGACGTCCGCGAGGGCGTCGATGTACTGGGCCAGCGACTCCTTGTCCTCGGGGAGCATCACGCCGGTCGTCAGCACCAGCTCGCCGCCCTGCAGCATCCCCGCGATGTCGGCCAGCTCGCTGATGTGCACCCAGCGCACCGGCCGGTGCAGTCCGGCGGCGCCCGCGACGACCCGCGGCGCGCCGCGGCGCAGCGCGTCGAGTTCCAGGACCTGGGCGACGGTGGGAAACACGGTGTGACCTCCGGTCGGGACGGCGTCCGGCGTGGCCTGACGCCACTGCCGGGGGCAGAGTGTAAAGCTCTCCGCGCCACCGGTTGCGGTGTGACGGTTACGCCGCGCGCAGCGCTCCGGCATCGTGCCTCGGGACGCCTGGGAAAGCCACTGTGTGGCAGATCACGGAAGACAGATTTCGTCGCGTAACCAAAAGGCAACAACGGAATCCCTTGTTGGCCCAAGGCTACTCTGCCAGGATCAGCCACCAATCCAGTCTTCGGCCACGGCGCCAAGCGGATGCGAGGAGACACCATGGACCACCGTTTCGACGTGAAGAACCGGTTCGCGGACGGGGCCCAGTACATCGCCGGAGCCTCGCGGCCGGGTACCTCCGGCCAGCAGCACTCCGTGGTCGACCCGGCCACCGGTGACGCGGTGTACACCTACGAGCTCGCCGGGGCCGCGGACGTGGACGCCGCCGTCGCCGCCGCGAAGGCCGCCCTCCCCGGCTGGTCCGGTGCCACCCCCGGTGAGCGTTCCACCGCGATGCACCGCTTCTCCGAGGTGCTGGCCGAGCAGGCCGACGACCTGGCCTTCGCGGAGTCGCTGCAGTGCGGCAAGCCGCTGCGGCTGAGCGCCGGCTTCGACGTACCGGGCACCGTCGACAACACCGCGTTCTTCGCGGGGGCCGCCCGCCATCTGGAGGGCAAGGCCGCCGGGGAGTACTCGGCCGACCACACCTCCTACGTTCGCCGTGAGCCGGTCGGCGTCGTCGGCTCGATCGCGCCCTGGAACTACCCGCTGCAGATGGCGGCCTGGAAGGTTCTGCCGGCCATCGCCGCGGGCAACACCATCGTGCTCAAGCCCGCCGAGCTGACCCCGCTGACCTCGCTGATGTTCGCCCGCGCGGCCACCGAGGCCGGCATCCCGGACGGTGTGGTCAACATCGTCAGCGGCGCCGGCAAGGAAGCCGGCGAGCACCTCGTCGGCCACCCCGACGTCGCCATGACCTCCTTCACCGGCTCGACCGGCGTCGGCAAGCGCGTCGCCGAGATCGCCATCCGCACCGTCAAGCGGCTGCACCTGGAACTCGGCGGCAAGGCGCCTTTCGTGGTCTTCGACGACGCGGACCTGGAAGCGGCCGTGCACGGCGCGGTCGCCGGCTCCCTGATCAACACCGGCCAGGACTGCACCGCCGCGACCCGCGCCTACGTCCAGCGGCCGCTGTACGACGCGTTCGTCGCCGGGGTCGCCGACCTCTTCGCGGGCATCAGGCTCGGCGACCCGTTCGACCCGTCGACCGACCTGGGCCCGCTGATCTCGCACCTCCAGCGGGACCGCGTCGCGGCGATCGTCGACCGCTCCCGTGCGTACGCCACCGTCGTGACCGGCGGTGAGGCCCCCGGCGACAAGCTGGCGGCGGGCGCGTACTACCGCCCCACCCTCATCACGGGCGCCGCGCAGGACAGCGAGATCGTCCAGTCCGAGATCTTCGGCCCGGTGCTCGTCGTGCTGCCCTTCGACAGCGACGACGAGGGCCTGGCGCTCGCCAACGACACTCCGTACGGCCTGGCCGCGTCCGCCTGGACCCGCGACGTCTTCCGCGCCAGCCGCGCCACCCGCGAGATGAAGGCGGGCTGTGTCTGGATCAACGACCACATCCCGATCCTCAGCGAGATGCCGCACGGCGGCTACAAGGCGTCCGGCTTCGGCAAGGACATGTCCGCGTACTCCTTCGAGGAGTACACGCAGGTCAAGCACGTGATGTACGACAACACCGCGATCGTCCGCAAGGACTGGCACCGCACGATCTTCGGAGACCGATAACCCGGTCGGACCCCGGACTCCGGCCGGACCCCAGGCGGTCCCCGGCCGGCCACCCGTGAAAGGGCACAGCGCATGGAGCAGTACGAGACACTCTCGCCGCCCCAGCT
Source organism: Streptomyces sp. RKAG293 (assembly GCF_023701745.1). NCBI lineage: Bacteria > Bacillati > Actinomycetota > Actinomycetes > Kitasatosporales > Streptomycetaceae > Streptomyces > Streptomyces sp. RKAG293. Next base: position 6,428,629 of record NZ_JAJOZB010000001.1, read on the forward strand.
CGCGGCGATACGGCGCACCATGACCAACGGGCGTGGTGCCCTCGCCCGCCGGTCGCTGCTGCGCGCCGCCGGACTCGGCGCCGTGGCGACGGCCGGGCTGACCGGCCTCACCGGCTGCGGCATACCGGCAGCGGGCGGCCAGAAGGACGCCGCCGCCACGACGGAGGACCACTCCGGGTCGGAGAAGACCGTCAACTTCTCCAACTGGACGGAGTACATCGACGTCACCGACGACGGCAAGCACCGTCCGACGCTCGACGCCTTCGGCAAGCGCACCGGTATCAACGTCAAGTACACCGAGGACATCAACGACAACGTCGAGTTCTTCGGCAAGGTCAAGCCGCAGCTCGCCGCCGGCCAGGACACCGGCCGCGACCTGATGGTGCTCACCGACTGGCTGGCCGGCCGCATGATCCGCCTCGGCTGGGTGCAGAAGCTCGACGCGTCCAACCTGCCGCACGCGTACGCCAATCTGGAGCAGCGGTTCCGCAGCCCCGACTGGGACCCGGGCCGCGCCTATTCGTACCCGTGGACCGGTATCGCGACCGTCATCGCCTACAACAAGAAGGCGACCAACGGCCGCAAGGTCACCTCGGTCTCGCAGCTGCTGGACGACCCCGCGCTCAAGGGCCGGGTCGGGATGCTCACCGAGATGCGGGACACCGTCGGCATGACGCTGATGGACATGGGCAAGAACCCCGCCTCCTTCACCGACGACGACTTCGACGCGGCGATAGCCCGGGTGCAGAAGGGCGTCGACTCCAAGCAGATCCGCCGCTTCACCGGCAACGACTACACCGCGGACCTCTCCAAGGGCGACATGGCCGCGTGTCTCGCGTGGGCCGGCGACCTCGTCCAGCTGAAGATCGACAACCCGGACATCGAGTACGTCTTCCCCGACGCGGGCTACCTCTCGTCGACCGACAACCTCGTGATCCCCAACAAGGCGCGGCACAAGAAGAACGCCGAGCGGCTCATCGACTACTACTACGAGCCGCCGGTCGCCGCCCAGCTCGCGGCCTACATCAACTACGTCTGCCCGGTGGCGGGGGTACGCGACGAACTCGCGAAGATCGACCCGGCGCTGGCCGCGAACACGCTGATCCTCCCGGACGCCGCGATGACCGCCAAGACGCACTCCTTCCGCCTGCTGTCCTCCGCCGAGGAGACCGCGTACGAGCAGAAGTTCTCCAAACTCATCGGCGCCTGACCGCACCTGACGACTGACGACTTACGGGAAGCGACCCCATGACACACGACTCCTCCGGCGGCGAGGTCATCCTCTCCGGGATCAGCAAGCGGTACGGCGCCTTCACCGCCGTCCACCCGCTCGACCTCACCATCCCGCAGGGCTCCTTCTTCGCCCTGCTCGGTGCCTCCGGCTGCGGAAAGACCACCACCCTGCGCATGATCGCGGGCCTGGAGGACCCCTCCTCCGGCACCGTGTCCCTGGCCGGCGAGGACGTCACGGCCCTCCCGCCGTACAAGCGCCCGGTCAACACCGTCTTCCAGAACTACGCGCTCTTCCCGCACCTGGACATCTACGAGAACGTCGCCTTCGGCCTGCGCCGGCGCGGCATCAAGTCGGTGAAGAAGCAGGTCGAGGACATGCTGGAGCTCGTCGAGCTGGGCTCGATGGCCCGCCGCAAGCCGAACCAGCTCTCCGGCGGCCAGCAGCAGCGCGTCGCGGTCGCCCGTGCGCTCATCAACCACCCCAAGGTGCTGCTGCTCGACGAGCCGCTCGGCGCCCTGGACCTCAAGCTGCGCCGCCAGATGCAGCTGGAGCTCAAGCGCATCCAGACCGAGGTCGGCATCACCTTCGTCCACGTCACCCACGACCAGGAGGAGGCCATGACCATGGCCGACACCGTCGCGGTGATGAACGGCGGACGCGTGGAGCAGCTCGGCGCCCCCGCCGACCTGTACGAGAACCCGGGGTCGACGTTCGTCGCGAACTTCCTCGGCACCTCCAACCTCATCGAGGCCGAGGTCACCGGCACCTCGGGCGGCGACCTGCTGCTCGTCGCGGGCGGCCAGAAGCTCGCGCTGCCCACCGCGCGATGTTCGGCGAAGACGGCGGTGGGCGGCCGGGTGCTGGCCGGCGTGCGCCCCGAGAAGATATCCGTCGCGCACCGCGACGACGAGGACTCGATCGCCGACGGCCGCAACCGGATACCCGGCCGCATCGTCGACTCCAGCTTCATCGGCGTCTCCACCCAGTTCGTGATCGACAGCCCGGTCTGCCCGGAGCTGGAGGTCTTCGTGCAGAACGTCGACCGTGACTCGCGGCTGGTGCCCGGCGCCCCCGTCGTCCTGCACTGGAACCCCGCGCACACCTTCGGCCTCGACGCGGCCCAGGACATCGACGCCGGTGTGCAGGAGGTGGAAGCCGCATGAGCACCGTCACCGACCGGCCGCCCGCCGCGCCGGAGACCCCGGCGCCGGTCCCGGCCGCGATGCGCCGGGCCGCCGGCCGCAAGCGCCGGGTGCCGTACTGGCTGCTGCTGCCGGGCATCGCCTGGCTGCTGGTGTTCTTCGTGGCGCCGATGATCTACCAGGCGTCCACGTCCGTGCAGACCGGCTCGCTGGAAGCGGGCTTCAAGGTCACCTGGCACTTCGCGACCTACTGGGACGCGCTGACCGAGTACTACCCGCAGTTCCTGCGCTCGTTCGAGTACTCCGCCATCGCGACCGTGCTGTGCCTGGCGATCGGCTACCCGCTCGCCTACACCATCGCGTTCCGGGCCGGCCGCTGGCGCAACGTCATCCTCATCCTGGTCATCGCGCCGTTCTTCACCAGCTTCCTGATCCGCACCCTCGCCTGGGAGACGATCCTGGCCGACGGCGGATTCGTGGTGCAGACCCTCAACCAGCTGCACATCCTGGATCTGACGTCCTCGCTCGGCATCACGCAGGGCCACCGCGTACTGGCCACACCGCTCGCGGTGATCTGCGGTCTGACGTACAACTTCCTGCCCTTCATGATCCTGCCGCTCTACACCTCGCTGGAGCGCATCGACGGCAAGCTGCACGAGGCGGCCGGCGACCTGTACGCCAAGCCCTTCACCGTCTTCCGCAAGGTGACCTTCCCGCTCTCCATGCCGGGCGTGGTCGCGGGCACCCTGCTCACCTTCATCCCGGCGACCGGCGACTACATCAACGCCGAACTGCTGGGCACCACCAACCAGAAGATGATCGGCAACGTCATCCAGTCCCAGTTCCTGCGCGTGCTCGACTACCCGACGGCCGCCGCCCTGTCCTTCATCCTGATGGCGGTGATCCTCGCGATGGTCATGTTCTACATCCGCAAGGCCGGAACGGAGGAGCTGGTCTGATGCGCTGGATACGGAAGAACCTGGTGGTCTTCGCGGGTGTGCTCTGCCTCGCGTACCTGATCCTGCCGAACCTCGTCGTCATGGTGTTCTCGTTCAACAAGCCGAACGGACGCTTCAACTACGAGTGGACGCGCTTCTCCACCGACGCCTGGGAGCACCCCTGCGACGTGGCCGACATGTGCGGCTCGCTCGGCCTCAGCCTGCAGATCGCGCTGTACGCCACGATCGGCGCGACGGTGCTGGGCACGATGATCGCCTTCGCGCTCGCCCGCTACCGCTTCAAGGCGCGCGGCACGACCAACATGCTGATCTTCCTGCCGATGGCGATGCCCGAGGTCGTGATGGCCGCCTCACTGGGGACGCTCTTCCTCAACATGCGCGTCCCGTTCGGCTTCTGGACCATCCTCATCGCGCACATCATGTTCTGCCTGAGCTTCGTCGTCACCGCGGTGAAGGCCCGCGTGATGAGCATGGACCCGCGCCTGGAGCAGGCCGCGCAGGACCTGTACGCCTCCCCGCTCCAGACCTTCCTGCGGGTTACCCTCCCGCTGGTGGCACCCGGTATCGCCTCCGGCGCCCTGCTGTCCTTCGCCCTGTCCTTCGACGACTTCATCATCACGAACTTCAACGCCGGCTCGACGGTGACGTTCCCGATGTTCGTCTGGGGCTCGGCGCAACGCGGCACCCCGGTGCAGATCAACGTGATCGGCACCGCGATGTTCGTGATCGCGGTCCTCGTCGTCGTCGCCGGGCAGCTGCTCGGCAGCCGGCGCAAGGCCCGCGCGTAACACCGCACGTCCGTACCCGATCGACCAGAACCGAACCGATCACCAAAAGGTGTGAGAACAGATGGACCCAGCCCGTTCGCTCGCAGACGCGCGGCCGACACCCTTCTGGCTGGAGGATCCCGGCAAGCCGCAGCCGCTCGGCGCGCTCACCGGTGACGAGCACTGCGACCTGCTGGTCGTCGGCGGCGGCTACTCCGGGCTGTGGACCGCCCTGCTCGCCAAGGAGCGCGACCCGTCGCGCGACGTGGTCCTGATCGAGGGCAACGAGATCGGCTGGGCCGCCTCCGGGCGGAACGGCGGCTTCTGCGCCGCCAGCCTCACCCACGGCCTGTCCAACGGACTCACCCGCTGGCCCGGCGAGTTCGCCCGGCTGGAGGAGCTGGGCAACCGCAACCTCGACGAGATCGAGGCGGCGGTCGCCCGCTACTCCCTGGACTGCGAGTTCGAGCGCACCGGTGAGATCGACGTGGCCACCGAGCCGCACCAGCTCGAGGAGTTGCACGAGGCCGCCGAGCAGGCGATGGAGCACGGCATCGCACTGGAACTGCTCGACCGGGACCAGCTGCGCGCCGAGGTCGACTCGCCGACGTTCCTCGGCGGGCTGTGGGACCGCACCGGCGTCGCCATGGTGCACCCGGCCAAGCTCGCCTGGGGCCTCAAGCGCGCCTGCCTCGGGCTGGGCGTCCGCATCCACGAGCACACCCGCGCCACCGCGCTCACCGCGAGCGGCGCCGGCATGGCCGTCCGCACCCCGTACGGCCGGGTCTTCGCCCGGCAGGTCGCGCTCGGCACGAACGTGTTCCCGTCGCTGGTCAAGCGGGTACGGCCGTACATCGTCCCGGTGTACGACTACGCGCTGATGACCGAGCCGCTCAGCGAGGAGCAGCTCGCCTCCATCGGCTGGAAGAACCGGCAGGGACTGGGCGACAGCGCCAACCAGTTCCACTACTTCCGGCTCTCGGCCGACAACCGGATCCTGTGGGGCGGCTACGACGCCATCTACCCCTACGGCGGCCGGCTCTCCGCCGAGCGCGACCAGCGCCCGGAGACCAATCTCAAGCTCGCCCAGCACTTCTACCGCTGCTTCCCGCAGCTGGAGGACGTGCGCTTCACCCACACCTGGGGCGGCGCCATCGACACCTGTTCGCGCTTTTCGGCGTTCTTCGGAACCGCCCACGGCGGAAAGGTGTCTTATGCGGCGGGATACACCGGCCTGGGCGTCGGTGCCACCCGGTTCGGCGCGGACGTCATGCTCGACCTGCTGTCCGGCGAACGCACCGAACGCACCGAACTGAAGATGGTCCGCAGCAAGCCGATGCCGTTCCCGCCCGAGCCGTTCACCTCGGTCGGGATCGGCCTCACGAAGTGGTCACTGGACCGCGCCGACCGCAACGAGGGCCGGCGCAACCTGTGGTTGAAGGCGATGGACAAGGCGGGACTGGGCTTCGACAGCTAGGCCGGCACGATCCCGGGGACCTGGGGGAGTGCGCCTGGGGGTACTCGTCCTGTGCGCCTCGCGCCCCCCAGGCGCACCCCTGCCCGGAGGCCGTGAGCCGCCGCACTACCAATCAGTAGCCGAACCCGCGTAATGATCCGCGCTTCCGGCCCTCTCTTCCGTGTCAGCAGTATCAGCTTCACGGAACGGAGGAACCGGCATGGGCAGCGCCGGTGCGAAGAGTGCGGTCGAATGGCTGGTATCCGCGGCACCCGATCCGGAGGCCTGCCGGTGGGACTGGGAACGCAACCCCCTCGGGGTGACGTTGCTGCCCGCCGGCAGGCTCTGGGACGTTCTGATCCTGACCGGGGAGCTGGGCTATCCGACCCTGGACGTGCTCACCCGGCTCGTCGACCGGCCGGGGCCGGTCCTGTCCGACTTCGGGGACTCCCGCATGGGGTTCTTCGTACCTCCCGGAACGGCCGCCCGCTGGATCGCCACCGGCGTGCGCAGCGCGGGCCGCGGCACCTGGATCGTGGTCCCCTACCCCGGCCGGGCCACCGGCGGCGTCCGCTGGCTCATCCCGCCCGACGGGACCGGGCACCTCACCGATCCGGTGATTCTGGAACTGGCGATGCACGAGGCCGTCGCGCAGCTCGCGGGTGACGGCTGACCCGCCGGGATCCCCGGATTCCCCCTGGGTTCCCCCCTGGACTCCGCTCGGGTTCCCCCCGGAACCGGCCCGGAATCCTTCCGCGGACACCGGCTGTCCGACGATCTGTAAGGCCCCGCGACGCGCCGCCGACACGTTGCTGCTTGTACGCCTCGCCATGCCCTCGCAAGACTGGCAGCAGGCTTACGAGAGAAGGGTCCCCCCGTGTCCACCAAGAACATCACCCACTGGATCGCCGGCCAGGCATGGACCGGCACCGCGGAGCGGCGCGGCGATGTGTACGACCCGGCCACCGGGGCGGTCACCGGACAGGTGGACTTCGCGTCGATCCGTGAGGTCGACCAGGCCGTCAGCGCCGCCGTCGAGGCGTTCCCCGGCTGGCGCGGCGCGTCGGTCGCCAAGCGCACCCAGGTGCTCTTCGCCTTCCGCGAGCTGATCAACTCCCGCCGTGACGAGCTGGCCTCGATCATCGTCTCCGAGCACGGCAAGGTGCACTCGGACGCGCTGGGCGAGATCGCCCGCGGCATCGAGGTCGTCGAGTACGCGTGCGGCATCCCGCAGCTGTCGAAGGGCGGCTTCACCGAGCAGGCCTCCACGGGCGTCGACGTCTACTCGATCCGCCAGCCGCTCGGCCCGGTGGCGATCATCTCCCCGTTCAACTTCCCGGCCATGGTGCCGATGTGGTTCTTCCCCATCGCCATCGCCGCGGGCAACACGGTGGTCCTCAAGCCCTCGGAGAAGGACCCGTCGGCCGCCAACTTCATCGCGGAGCTGTGGAAGGAGGCCGGTCTGCCGGACGGCGTCTTCAACGTCGTGCACGGTGACAAGGTCTCCGTCGACCGCCTGCTGGAGCACCCGGACATCAAGGCCGTCTCGTTCGTCGGCTCCACGCCGATCGCCCGCTACGTGTACGAGACCGGCACCAGCTACGGCAAGCGCGTCCAGGCCCTCGGCGGCGCCAAGAACCACATGCTGGTGCTGCCCGACGCGGACCTCGACCTCGCGGCCGACGCCGCCGTCAACGCCGGGTTCGGCGCGGCCGGCGAGCGCTGCATGGCCATCTCCGTCCTCGTCGCCGTCGACCCGGTCGGTGACGAGCTCGTCGAGAAGATCAAGGAGCGCATCGCCGGTCTGAAGGTCGGCCCCGGCTGCAACGGCGACTCCGAGATGGGCCCGCTGGTCACCGGCGTGCACCGCGACAAGGTCACCTCCTACCTCGACGCGGGCCTCGCCGACGGCGCCACGCTCACCGTCGACGGCCGCAAGCACCCGATCTCGGGCGAGGGCACCGCCGACGGCTTCTGGCTCGGCCCGACGATCTTCGACAACGTCAAGCCGGGCATGTCCGTGTACGACGACGAGATCTTCGGCCCGGTGCTGTCCGTGGTGCGGGTCGACTCGTACGACGAGGGCCTGGAGCTCATCAACAGCAGCCCGTACGGCAACGGCACCGCGATCTTCACCAACGACGGGGGCGCGGCCCGCCGCTTCCAGTACGAGGTCGAGGTCGGCATGGTCGGCATCAACGTCCCGATCCCGGTCCCGGTCGCCTACTACTCGTTCGGCGGCTGGAAGAGCTCGCTCTTCGGCGACACGCACGCCTACGGCGAGGACGGCGTCAAGTTCTTCACCCGCGGCAAGGCGGTGACGCAGCGCTGGCTGGACCCGAGCCACGGCGGCATCAACCTGGGCTTCCCGACGAACAGCTGACCCCTTCTCCCTCGCCTTCACCGTCGGCGCCGGGCAGGTCCGTACCGCGGGCCTGTCCGGCGCTGTCGTCGGCGGAGCCGGCGGGGGTCATGGCCACCCCCGAGAGCAGCGCGGCGCACAGGCACCAGCTGCCCAGGACGTCCAGCGGCCAGTGGTACCCGCACCACACCAGGGACACCCCGACGGCCGCCACCACCAGCAGGACCGCGGCGGCGAGCAGTCTTCGCAGCGCGGTGCTCCGGACGAGCGGGAGTACGAGGAGAGCGGCGGCGCCGAGGGCGACCGACGCCGACGCCGTGTGCCCCGACGGGAAGAAGCCGGGGTAGGAGCCGGGGCCGAGGCGGTGGTGGCCCGGGGAGGGGCGGGCGATGAGCGTCTTGGTGACGCTGACGATCAGCGGGACGGCGGCCATGGCCACCACCGCGGCCAGCGGCCGCGCCCACCACCGCGACAGTCCGGCCCGGCGGCCCCGCCACGCGCTCGCGCCGATGGCGGCCGCGAGGAGCGGCACCGCGATCTGAGCGTTGCCGAGGTCACAGAAGAACTGTCCGGCGCCGTGCAGGCCCCGGTGCCGCGCGGCGGCGTGCTGGAAGCGCCGGAGCAGCCACCAGTCGGCGTCGACCAACGGGCCCCCGACGACGACCTGCCAGGTGATCAGCGCGAAGAGCAGCAGGCTGACGGCCAGGACCAGGTTCAGGGCAAAAGTCGGCCGCCCCGGAACAGGGGGGAGAGTTCCGAGGCGGCCAGGGCGATCTCCGTGCCGCTCGGCCCGGGGGGTTTGGGACGAGCGGTCGATCGATCGGCGAAGAGTGCCGAAACGCTGGGTTCCGGCGCTGTCGTGCGCGAGGGCACTGCTGTGCCGGCAATGGGGGGTCGCCGACGCGGTGTCGCCCGTGGTCACCCACGAGCGGGATGGTGCGGTGTATCTGCGGAAACCGTACGTCACCGGCGAGGCTGCCGGGAGAGCGATTACCCCTCCGCCATCAGGCCCGCACACCTTCTTCACCGATGCCGCCCCCTTACCCAGAGTTACACCGGGAGTCACACCCGGGTGAAGGCCTCCTCGATGATGTCGAGACCCTCGTTCAGGAGATCTTCGCCGATGACCAGCGGCGGCAGGAAACGCAGCACGTTGCCGTAGGTGCCGCAGGTCAGAACGACCAGTCCCTCGGCGTGGCAGGCCTTCGCCAGCGCGGCGGTCACCGCGGCGTTCGGGGTCTTGGTGCCCGGCTCCACGAGCTCGACGGCGATCATGCCGCCGCGGCCGCGCACTTCACCGATCACGGCGAACTTCTCCTGCATCGCGTGCAGACGGCCCTTCATGACCTCCTCGATGCGCCGCGCCCGGGCGTTGAGGTCGAGCTCCTTCATGGTCTCGATCGCGCCGAGCGCCGCGGCGCAGGCCACCGGGTTGCCGCCGTAGGTGCCGCCGAGGCCGCCCGCGTGCGCGGCGTCCATGATCTCGGCGCGGCCCGTGACGGCGGCGAGCGGCAGGCCGCCCGCGATGCCCTTGGCGGTGGTGATCAGGTCCGGGACGACGCCCTCGTCGTCACAGGCGAACCACTGGCCGGTGCGGCAGAAGCCGGTCTGGATCTCGTCCGCGACGAACACGATGCCGTTCGCCTTCGCGAACTCGGCGATCTTCGGCAGGAAGCCCTTGGCCGGCTCGATGAAGCCGCCCTCGCCCGCGATCGGCTCGATCACGATGGCGGCCACGTTCTCGGCGCCGACCTGCTTGGTGATCATGTCGATCGCCTGGGCCGCGGCCTCCTCGGCGCAGTTCTCGGCGCCGGTCAGCCAGCGGTAGCCGTAGGCGAGCGGCACGCGGTAGACCTCGGGCGCGAACGGCCCGAAGCCCTCCTTGTACGGCATGTTCTTGGCGGTGAGCGCCATCGTCAGGTTGGTGCGGCCGTGGTAGCCGTGGTCGAAGACGACGACCGCGGTGCGCTTGGTGTACGAGCGGGCGATCTTCACCGCGTTCTCGACGGCCTCGGCGCCGGAGTTGAACAGCGCGGTGCGCTTCTCGTGGTCGCCCGGGGTCAGCTCGTTGAGCTGCTCGGCGACCTCGACGTAACCCTCGTACGGGGTCACCATGAAACAGGTGTGGGTGAAGTCCGCGAGCTGCGCGGTCGCCCGCCGCACCACGGCCTCGGCGCTGTTGCCGACCGAGGTCACCGCGATGCCGGAGCCGAAGTCGATGAGCGAGTTGCCGTCCACGTCCTCGAGCACGCCGCCGCCGGCGCGCGTCACGAAGACGGGGAGGGTGACGCCGATGCCGCTGGGGACCGCCGCGACCTTGCGGGCCATCAGCTCCTGCGACTTCGGGCCGGGGATCGAGGTGACGAGCCGGCGCTCCTGGGACAGTTCGGTCATGGCGGGCGTACTCCTCTTATATGTCCACGGGCTTTTCCCGCAGGCTAAGCGGGGGCCGCGCGGGCCCGCTTACTCCGATAGGGCGCAGTGGCGGGTGGCCATTCGACACGGCGGACAGTCCGCTTCCCGGCAGACCGTAGTCCTGGCAGGCGATTTCGGCACCCGCGCCTCGCGAAGCGCCATGATCCTTATGGACCGGTGTCCGCTCCACTACATTGAGTTCCGTCGCTGGCGACGAGGCTGAGGGGCGGCCGGTAGTGGATATCGAGGGTACGCAGGGATTCCGGAAGGCCGCGCCCGCGACCCCGGTACCGAGGCCGGCGGGGCCGCCGCCGATGCCACAGGCACCACCCGTGTCGGCGCTGGAAACCTGGCTGCGCACCCCGCGCCACCACGACGCCCCGGGGATCTTCGCCTACGGGCACGTCCCGCGCCCCCCGGAGGACCCGGGCCGGCTGGCCGGCCGCCGGCTGATCGGCGGCGCGCTGCTGGCCCTGCTGTGCGGGCTGCTGGTCTGGTCGCTGCTCTGGAACTACTTCGGCAGCCTCTGGCTCAAGCCGATGTTCTGGCTCATCCCGGACGACTGGGCGTACACCGGCGACCGGGTCGCCTACACGGTCGTCTCCAACCTGTACTACCTGATCTGGATCGGCCTGCTGGCCTATGTGTTCGGCCGGGCCGGCCACTGGCCGGACGTCTGGCGCCGGTATGCCGCGCCCGCCCTGGGCCGGTTGTGGGACGAGCCGGCGCAGCCGGGGGTGCGGCCCGGCGGGCAGCCTGTTGAGGACGACCCCGTCCAGTGGCCGGAGCTGCGGGCCGCCGGGCAGCACGCGGTGGCCGACCGGCTCGCGGGCGAGATCCGCAGCGGGCGGATGAACGACGTCGACTACACGCGGATCCAGCGCGCCTGGACGTCGGTGCTCGCGGAGCCGCGGCGGATCGACGCGTTCGCCGACACCGTGCTGCGGCAGGGCGCCGCAGCCTGTCTGCATCCCTCCGGCGCGCGCGATCTGCCGTTCCGCTCCGCGACGCACGATCTGCTCGGCGGCCAGGTGCGGATCGGTCTGGCGCCGGCCGACGACCGCAATCCGTACCAGCACCGGGGCGCGGGGCTGGCGCTCGACCCGTCGCTGCTCGGGACCGGTCTGGTCGCGGTCGGCCCGCCCGGCTCGGGGAAGACCCGGCAGCTGGTCCGGCCGGTCGTGGAGTCGTTGTGCCTGCAGGCGCTGTCCGGCACCGCCGCGGTGATCGCCGTGGGCTCCGCGGGCACCGACCTGGGACCGGCCGACGCCTTCGACGTCGTCATCTCGCTCGGCGACCCCTCGTCGCGCTACGACCTGGACCTGTACGGCGGCAGCCCCGACCCGGACGCGGCCGGGAGCACCCTCGCCGAGGCGCTCATCGACGACGGCCCCACGCACGAGGCCGACATCCGGCGGGCCGCCACCGCGCTCTCGCAGCTGCTCGGCCCCTACCGCGCCGCCCACGGGCGCTTCCCCGCCGTCACCGAGCTGCGCGAGCTGCTCGACGGCATCCCGCACGCGTTCGCCGCGCTGCGCGGGGCGCTGGACCTGGCCGGGGAGCCGGGGCCGGTCCGTGAGCTGGAGGCACGGCAGCGGCAGGCGGGGCGGCCCGACGACATCGGCACCCTGCTCGCCGACCGGATCGCACTGCTCGACCGGCCGGCCTTCGCGGGATTCTTCGACGTCACCGGCCGGACCCGGCCGTTCTCCATGCACACCCTGGAGCACCCGCTGCGGGTCCGTATCGACCTGCCGGAACGCGGTCACGCCGAGGCGTCCCGGATCCTCGCGAGACTCGTGCTGGCCCAGTTCACCGCCGCGGTCACCGGCCGCCGCGACCGGTCGCTCTTCGCCTGCCTGGTCCTCGACGACGCCGCGCACACCATCACCGGCGAGTCGGTGCGCGGACTGCAGCGGCTGCGGTCCGCCAACGCCGGGGCCGTGCTGGCGCTGCGGACGCTCGACGACGTCCCCGAGGCGCTGCGCACCGCGCTGCTCGGCGCGGTCGGCTGCCGGATGGCGCTGTCCGGGATCACCACCTGGGACGGGAAGCGCTTCGCCGAGGCCTGGGGCACCACCTGGGTGGAGACCCGGGACGTGACGCGCACACCCGATCAGTCCGGCGGTCTGCTGCGCCGCCTCAACCGCGGGGTGCGGCGGCTGTTCACCGGGGAGGCGGTCACCACCGAGTCGGTGACCGTCCGCAGTGTCGAGCGCGAGCGCTGGTCCGCCTCCGAGCTGGCCCATTCGGTGCCGGCCGGGCACGCCGTCGTCTCGCTCACCGCCACCGACGGCGAACACGCCCCGCCGATACTGGTCGACCTCCGCGGCTGACACCTGACGTCTGATTCTTCACGTCGCACGTCTGATATCGGACGCCTGATGCCGGGATCTGGACGGTGAGGCAGAATCGGAACCGGTCACCACTACCGGTCGGCCAAAACCGAGTCCTTCGGGCCTCCTGGCCCGGCGGGTCACCGTGACCTCGCCGGCGCCGCCGGAAGCCCCCCGCCGGAGGCGACAGCGCGTCATGCCCCTCACCCTCGCCTCTCTCGTCCACCATTCGGCGCTCAAGCTCGTGGTCCTCGCCGGCGGCGACCGGCTGGACGCCACCGTGCGCTGGGTGCACACCAGCGAGCTGGACGACCCGGGACCGTATCTCGAAGGCGGCGAGCTGCTGCTCACCACCGGACTCAAACTGGCCGTCGACGACCCGGACAGCCTGCGCGGCTATGTGCGGCGGCTGGCGGACGCCGGGGTGGTCGGGCTCGGCTTCGGCGTCGGGGTGGGGCACGACGCGGTGCCGCCCGCGCTGGTCGACGCCGCGGCGGAGCTGGATCTGCCGCTGCTCGAAGTGCCGCGCCGCACGCCGTTCATCGCGATCAGCAAGGCCGTGTCGGCGGCGGTCGCGGCCGATCAGTACCAGGCCGTCACCGCCGGGTTCGAGGCCCAGCGCGATCTGACCCGGGCGGCCCTCGCCCCGGACGGCACCTCCGCGCTGCTCGGCCGGCTCGCGCACCACCTCAACGGCTGGGCCGCGCTCTACGACGCCTCCGGCGCGGTGCTCGCCGCGGCTCCCGAGTGGGCGGGCCGCCGCGCCGCCCGGCTGACCGGCGAGATCGACCGGCTGCGGGACAAGCCGGCGCCCGCCAGCGCGGCCGTGGCGGGCCCCGCGGGCACCGAGGACCGCGTCGAACTGCAGTCGCTGGGCACCGCGCGCCGGGCCCGCGGCTTTCTCGCCGTCGGCACCGAGGAGCGCCTCGACACCCCCGCCCGCTATGTCGTGCACGCCGCCGTCGCGCTGCTCACGCTCTCCCTGGAGCAGTCCCGGGCGCTCCAGGACACCGAGCAGCGGCTCGCCGCGGCCCTGCTGCGGATGCTGCTCACCGGGGAGAGCGAGCACGCCCGTACCGTCGCGGGCCGGCTCTACGGCGACCTGCTGACGCAGCCGGTGCGGCTGCTCGTCGTGGAGCCCGCGGAACTCGCCGCCAAGCCCGCGAAGGCGGTCAGGCCCGCCGTCCGCACCGGCCGCCCGGCGGTGGCCCTGGACTCGGTGGCGCTGCTCGCCGAGCGGGCCGAGGCCGCCGGCGCCCGCTCGGGCGAGCCGGTCATCGCCGTACGGGAGGGCCCCCGGCTGGTGGTGCTCGCCGCCGACGGTTCGGCCGTGCTCAAGGCCTGCACCGACTTCGCCGAGGCCGACGACACCCTGGCCGCCGGGCTGTCCGCGGCCGTCCCGGTGGCGGAGCTGCCGGACGCCAACCGGCAGGCCGAACGGGCGCTGGCCGTCGCGCTGCGGCGCGGCCGCAACCTGGTCGAGCACGGCGAGGTCGGTGCAGGATCGGTTCTCCCGCTGCTCGGCGACGACGCGGTCCGGGCGTTCGCCGAGGGATTGCTGCGCCCGCTGCGCGAGCACGACGCGACCAGCCGCGGCGACCTCGTCGCCTCCCTCCAGGCTTGGCTCTCGCGGCACGGCCAGTGGGACGCCGCCGCCTCCGACCTGGGTGTTCACCGGCACACCCTGCGCTACCGCATGCGCCGGGTGGAGGAGATCCTCGGCCGCTCGCTGGACGATCCGGACGTCCGGATGGAGCTGTGGCTGGCGATGAAGACCCTGCCGCCCGGCGAGTGACACAACGGAGTACCCGCCACGAGCGGTACTCCGCAGTGGACAAACGCCCCCGCGCCCCGCCCGGCCTACCGTGGATGTACGTGATCGATCACCACCCATCGGGATCACCACCCCATCGGAAGGGCCGGGCCGCTGTGAGCACCCCCACCGCATTCTGGCTCGCCGGCCGCAAGGCGACCGGCGAGGACAGCTTCGACGTCACCAACTCGTGGGACGGCCGGGTCGTCGGCACGGTCAGCGTCCCCACCGAGGCCCAGGTCGAAGAGGCCGTCGCGGCCGCCGAGGCCGTACAGGCCGAGTTCGCCGCGACCCCGGCCCATGTGCGGTCCGCCGCGCTCGACCTCGTCGCCAGGCGGCTCGCGGAGCGCACCGAGGAGATCGCCCGGCTGATCACCGCCGAGAACGGCAAGCCGATCAAGTGGGCCCGCGGCGAGGTGGGCCGGGCCGTGTCGGTGTTCCGCTGGGCCTCGGAGGAGGCCCGCCGCTTCAACAGCGGCGAGGCACAGCGGCTGGACACCGACGCCGGCGGCGTCGGCCGGCTGGCGCTGACCCGGCGCTTCCCGCGCGGCGCCGTGCTCGGCATCGCGCCCTTCAACTTCCCGCTGAACCTCGTCGCCCACAAGGTCGCCCCGGCGATCGCGGTCGGCGCCCCGATCATCCTCAAGCCCGCCCCGGCGACCCCGCTGTCGGCCCTGGTGCTGGGCGAGATCCTCGCCGAGACCGGTCTGCCGGCCGGCTCCTGGAGCGTCCTTCCGGTCCCCAACGACCGGATGCCGGCCCTGGTGCAGGACAAGCGCCTGCCGGTGATCTCCTTCACCGGTTCCGACAAGGTCGGCTACCAGATCATGGATTCGGTGCCGCGCAAGCACACCACCCTCGAACTGGGCGGCAACGCCGCGGCCGTGGTGCTCGCCGACTGGTCCTCCGAGGAGGACCTGGAGTGGGCGGCCACCCGCATCGCCACCTTCGCCAACTACCAGGGCGGCCAGTCCTGCATCTCGGTGCAGCGGGTGATCGCCGACGCGTCGGTCTTCGACGTGCTCGCCGAGAAGGTCGTCGCCAAGGTCGCGGCCCAGGTCACCGGTGACCCGTCCGACGACGCCACCGACGTGGGCCCGCTGGTCGACGAGAACGCCGCGAAGCGCGTCGAGTCCTGGGTCGACGACGCGGTCGCCAAGGGCGCCAAGCTGCTCACCGGCGGCACCCGCGAGGGCGCCTCGTACGCCCCGACGGTGCTCACCGAGATCCCCGCCGACGCGATCCTCGCCACCGCGGAGGTCTTCGGCCCGGTCCTGTCGCTGCAGAAGGCCGACGGCGCGGACGAGGCGTTCGCGGCCGTCAACGACTCGAACTACGGCCTGCAGACCGGTGTGTTCACGCACGACCTGCAGACCGCCTTCCGGGCCCACCGCGAGCTGGAGGTCGGCGGCGTGATCATCGGCGACGCGCCCTCGTACCGCGCGGACCAGATGCCGTACGGCGGCGTGAAGGACTCCGGTGTCGGCCGTGAGGGCGTCTCCTACGCCATGGCCGACTACACCTACGAGCGGGTCCTCGTCCTGACCGGCCTGGATCTCTGAGACCGACGGACCACCCCCCACCGGCCGGGGCGCATGTGCGGTGCGCCCCGGCCGGTTTTTTCCTGCCCCGATCCGGTCAGGAAGGGATCGGTACGACCATGACCGGCGGTCCCGACGGGGTGGGTGAACCGCCGGACGGTTCCACCGTCACCCCAACCGCGTCGGCGCCCCTCGGGCCGCCCGCCAGGAGCTGCGCCCCGTCGGTGCGGCCCGGAGCGACGAGACCGGCCGGGATCATCGAGCCGTTCTGGCTGTACCAGAGCTGGTAGACCCGCGAAGTGCCCAGCGGCGGCAGGTCGTGGTAGACGAACGCCGTCCGTCCGAGCCGCTGCGAGGAGACCACGGTCGCCCCGCCGCCGCCCCGCATCGAGCCGGTGCGCAGCGTGGCGTCGGGCGCCGCCATCAGCGTCTCCAGATCGGAGGCGCGCTGTTCCGCCTGGACGTTGCCGTCCCGCGCCCGGTCGGCGTCCCGCTGGGCCTGGACGGCCCAGACCCCGGCGCCCGCGGCGATGGCCAGACAGGCCGCGGCGGCCAGATACGGCAGCCGCTGCCGCCACCGCGGGCCGCGCAGCGGCACCACGACGGGTTCGACGACCAGGGGCGGCAGCTGCCGTACCTCGGGCAGCGACCACATGACGCGGTCCCGCAGCCCCGGCGGCGGCACCTGCGCCACCGCGAAGGCCAGCCGGGTCGCGGTCTCCCGCAGCTCGCGCACTTCCTGGGCGCAGGCGGGGCACTCGGCGAGATGCCGGGCGAACTCCGCCGCCTCCGCGGGGGAGAGGGCGTCCAACGCGTAGGCGCCGGTCAGTGTGTGCAGATCGGCGGAATCGTTCACGACGTCACCCCCAAGCAGTCCCGCAGACGGATGAGCCCGTCCCGGAGACGGGTCTTGACCGTGCCGAGCGCCGTTCCCAGCACATCGGCGGTTTCCCGGTAGGTATATCCCCGGTAGTAGGCCAGGTTCACCGACTCGCGCTGGAGTTCGGTCAGCTGTCCCAGACAGCGGCGCACCTGTTCGCGCTCCAGCCGCCGCTCCACCTGCTCCGCCACCTCGTCGAAGGCGGGGGTGTGATCGCGGACCGCGGCCCGCTGCTCGCGGTCGGCGGAGGCCTGAGCCGAGCGCACCCGGTCGACGGCCCGCCGGTGGGCGAGCGTCATGATCCAGGCCATGGCGCTGCCCCGGCCGGGGTCGAAGCGGGCGGCGCTGCGCCACACCTCGATCAGCACCTCCTGGGCGACCTCCTCGGACTGCGCGGGATCGCGCAGCACGCGGTGGGCCAGCCCGAGCACGGAACCGGCAACAGCCGTGTAGACGCTGTCGAACGCCTGCTGGTCCCCCCTGGAGACCCGTTCGAGCAGGGTCTCCAGGCTTCCGGGGCCCGGCGCCACGGGTCCGTTGTCGCGGGCTACCGCGTGCATGCGCACCTCCGAGCAATGGTTGTCACCATTGATTCGTAGCCGGGGCCCCGGCGGATTGGCCGTTCCGGTCAGGAAACCGGCGGCATCAGAACGGTGTCGACGATGTAGACGTTGGCGTTGGCGGTCTTGACGTTGCCACAGACCACGTTGCTGGTGCCGTTGACCTTGTAGGACTCGCCGGATCCCTTGGTCATGAGGGACTGCTTCTCCAGTGTGGGGAACATACCGTTGTTGAGCTGGTTCGGGGTCAGCGGCTGCCCGACCACGTGGTAGGTCAGGATCTTGGTGAGCGTGTCCTTGTCGTTCAGCACCTTGTCCAGGTCGGCCTGCGGGATCTTGGCGAAGGCGTCGTTCGTCGGCGCGAAGACCGTGATGTTCTGCGCGCTGTTGAGGGTGTCGACGAGACCGGCCTTCGTCACCGCGGTGACCAGGGTGGACAGCGCGGGGTTGTGCGAGGCGGCGGTGGCCACCGGGTCCTTCGCCATGCCTTCGAAGCTGCCCGAGCCGTCCTTCGGCACCCCGGCGCAGGCCGGGCCGAAGGGCGCGGACGCGTTCGTCGTGCCGCCGCCGGCGGCCGGTGCGGTGGCGTTGCTGTTCGCCGCGTTGCTCTTGTCGCTGCCGCTGTCGGAACAGGCGGACGCGGTGACGGCGAGGACGGCCGCGGCGGCCGAGGCGAGGGCGGCACGACGGAAGCGGGTGGTGGTGTACATGACAGATCTCCTCATGGGGGTTCCCGGTTGACCGGGTGGTGATGGTGGGGTGTGGCGATGGGGGGGTGCCGGTGGTGTGGTGCGCGGAGCTCACTCCACGGTGACCACCACCGAGTGCCAGCCCGTGGAGCCGTCGGGCACGGTGCCCTGCCGGTCGCCGGTCTGGGTCCGGCCGGTGCGGTCCGTCGCGCGGACCTCGATACGGTGCGAACCGGGCTTGGCGTCCCAGAGGTACGACCACTGGCGCCAGGTGTCGGCGGTGTCCTCCGTGGCGGGCCGGGCGGCCTGCCACGCACCGCCGTCGATCCGCACCTCGGTCTTGTCGATGCCCCGGTGCTGGGCCCACGCGACGCCCGCGACGGGCACCGGGCCCGCCTTCAGGGAGGCGAAGGGCCGCGGGGTGTCGATCCGGGACGACGTCTTGATGGGCGCCTGCGGGGACCAGCTGCGCCGGACCCAGTAGGCGTCGAAGTCGGCGAACGTGGTCAGTTCCAGGTCGGTCAGCCATTTGCAGGCCGATACGTAGCCGTAGAGCCCGGGGACGAGCATCCGGACCGGGAAACCGTGGGTGAAGGGCAGCGGCTCGCCGTTCATCCCGACCGCGAGCATCGCGTCCCGGCCGTCGAGGACCGTCTCGACCGGGCTGCCGAGCGTCATCCCGTCCACCGAGCGCGCCACCAGCTGATCGGCGGGTCCGCCGGCGGACGGCGGACGGACCCCGGCCTCCTTCAGGAGGGCGGCGAGCGGCACCCCGATCCACCGGGCGTTGCCGATGTACGGTCCGCCGACCTCGTTGGACACACAGGTCAGCGTGATGTCCCGCTCGATCAGCGGGCGCCGCAGCAGGTCCTGATAGGTGAACTCCACCGGCTCGGTGACGCCCTTCCCATGGATCCGCAGCCGCCAGCTGGTGGCATCCACCTGGGGAACGGTGAGAGCGGTGTCCACCCGGTAGAAGGAGGCATTGGGTGTCGTGAAGGGCCGCATCCCGGGGATCCGGAGATCGGCGCCCGCGGGTACCCGCCCCGCCGCCGACTGCGGGGCGGGCAGTTTCACGGAGTCGCGGGACGCGACGGCCGCGGCATTGGTGGAGTTCAGCCGCCGTCCGACGGTGCCGCCGACGGCGGAGAACGCGGCCGCCGCGGACGCGGCGATCAGGAACCCGCGCCGGTCGAAGGCGCCGACCGGCTGCACGGAGTTCTCCGTGCCGTCCGTGGCGGGCGGGCCCTGGCCGCGGATCCGGCCGGCCAGCAGCCACAGCACCGCCGCACCGGCCAGTGCGCCGACGAGCGAGGGAAACGCGTCCGTCCACACACCCACCGGCCGCCGGACCGCCGCCACCGCGCCGACCGCGCCGAAGACCGCCACCCCGGCGACTCCCGCCGGCCGGTGGTGGACGGCGAGCACACCGACGACCGCGGCGAACAGCGCCAGCGCCGCCACGATGCCCAGTTGCAGCACCAGCTTGTCCGAGGTGCCGAAGTGCCGGATCGCCCAGTTCTTCACCTCGACAGGAGTCGCGTCGATCGCCGTTCCGCCGATCGCCGTCACCGGCGACGCCTGCGGTCCGACGGCGATGGCCACCAGCTCGGCGGCGGCGAGCGAGACGGCAGCCGCCAGTTCTCCGCTCACCGCGCCGAGCAGCAGCTCGCGCATCCTGTTCCGTTTCACAGAGGGCATTCGGAGCGAGTCGTGAGCCGGATTGGTCACTCACCCGATCGGGTGAGCCGACGCGCCCGTGCTCCCGGCCGGTGCTGCGCGGGGGGTGGTGGCCGCACGGGAATTGGGGTAGATACGGGCAAGTAGCACCGATCGGTAACTCGGCGACCCCGGTAGCGCGCTGACCCGGGTCTCCCGGCGGCCGACCGCGCCCGTACATCCCGACTCCGCGGCGAGGTGAGCCCTCTTGACCGCACCATCCGCACACAACGTTTCTGAACGCGAGGCCCGGCAGGTGGCCGAGGCCGCCCGCGAACAGGACTGGCGGAAGCCCAGCTTCGCCAAGGAGCTGTTCCTGGGCCGCTTCAGGCTCGATCTGATCCATCCGCATCCCCTGCCGGCGCCCGACGACGTCCAGCGCGGCGAGGAATTCCTCGCCAAACTCAGGGACTTCTGCGAGACGAAGATCGACGGGGCCCGCATCGAACGCGAGGCGCGGATCCCCGACGAGGTCATCAACGGGCTCAAGGAGCTCGGCGCCCTCGGAATGAAGATCGACACGAAGTACGGCGGCCTGGGCCTCACCCAGGTGTACTACAACAAGGCCCTCGCGCTCGTGGGCTCCGCCAACGCCTCGATCGGCGCGCTGCTCTCCGCGCACCAGTCCATCGGCGTGCCGCAGCCGCTCAAGATGTTCGGCACCACGGAGCAGAAGGAGACCTTCCTCCCGCGCTGCGCGCGCACCGACATCAGCGCCTTCCTGCTCACCGAACCCGACGTCGGCTCCGACCCGGCCCGGCTGGCGACCAGCGCGGTGCCCACCGAGGACGGCTCCGCGTACGTCCTGGACGGCGTCAAGCTCTGGACGACCAACGGCGTCGTCGCCGACCTGCTGGTCGTCATGGCCCGGGTGCCGAAGTCCGAGGGGCACAAGGGCGGCATCACCGCCTTCGTCGTCGAGGCGGGCTCCGAGGGCGTCACCGTCGAGCACCGCAACGCCTTCATGGGGCTGCGCGGCCTGGAGAACGGTGTCACCCGCTTCCACCAGGTCACCGTCCCGGCCGACCAGCGCATCGGCCCCGAGGGCGCCGGCCTCAAGATCGCCCTCACCACCCTGAACACCGGCCGCCTCTCGCTGCCCGCGATGTGCGTCGGCGCCGGCAAGTGGTGTCTGAAGATCGCCCGCGAGTGGTCGATGGAACGCGAGCAGTGGGGCAAGTCCATCGCCAAGCACGAGGCGGTCGGCTCGAAGATCGCCTTCATCGCGGCGACCACGTTCGCCCTCGAAGCGGTTCTCGACCTGTCCTCGCAGATGGCCGACGAGGACCGCAACGACATCCGGATCGAGGCCGCCCTCGCCAAGCTCTACGGCAGCGAGATGGCCTGTCTGATGGCCGACGAACTCGTGCAGATCCGCGGCGGCCGCGGCTTCGAGACCGCCGCGTCCCTCGCCGCCCGCGGCGAGCGCGCCGTCCCCGCCGAACAGGTGCTGCGCGATCTGCGCATCAACCGCATCTTCGAGGGCTCGACGGAGATCATGCACCTGCTGATCGCCCGCGAGGCGGTCGACGCCCACCTGTCCGTCGCGGGCGACCTCATCGACCCCGACAAGAGCCTCGGCGACAAGGCGAAGGCCGGCGCCAGGGCCGGCGGCTTCTACGCCCGCTGGCTCCCCAAGCTCGTCGCCGGCGCCGGCCAACTGCCCACGTCGTACGCCGAGTTCCACCCGGACGGCTACCCGGACCTGGCCACCCACCTGCGGTACACCGAGCGCAGCGCGCGCAAGCTCGCCCGTTCGACGTTCCTGGCCATGGCGCGCTGGCAGGGCCGGATGGAGACCAAGCAGGGCTTCCTCGGCCGCATCGTCGACATCGGGGCGGAGCTCTTCGCGATGAGCGCGGCCTGCGTACGCGCCGAGATGCTGCGCTCGTCGGGCGAGGAGGGCAGGCCCGCGTACCAGCTCGCCGACGCCTTCTGCCGGCAGTCCCGGATCCGGGTCGAGGAGCTCTTCACCCGGCTGTGGTCCAACACCGACGACCTGGACCGGAAGGTCGTCGACGGCGTGCTCGGCGGCACCTACACCTGGCTGGAGGCCGGCATCGTCGACCTCAGCGGGGACGGCCCCTGGATCGCCGACGCCACCCCCGGCCCCGCCAAGACCGAGAACGTCCACCGCCCCATCCGCTGACCCCGCCGGGACCCGAGACCCGCATCCCCTGTCCGAGCTGACAGGGGATGCGGCCACAATGGGGGGATGACGGACTCCCTCGCAGACCCGCATCACCGCGAATTCGCGGCCGCCGCCGACACCGACGGGCCCCGGGACATCGTGATCCTCGGCTCCACCGGTTCGATCGGCACCCAGGCCATCGACGTGGTGCTGCGCAACCCCGACCGCTTCCGCGTGGTGGCGCTGTCCGCCGCCGGCGGCCGGATCGAGCTGCTCGCCGAGCAGGCCCACCAGCTGCGGGTACGGACCGTGGCCGTGGCGGACGAGGGCGCCGTCGGGCCGCTGCGGCAGGCGCTCGGCCGGCACTACGGCGCCGGCGAAACGCTCCCCGAGATCCTGTCCGGGCCGGACGCCGCCACCCGGCTGGCCGCGAGCGAGTGCCACTCGGTCCTCAACGGCATCACCGGTTCGATCGGGCTGCGCCCGACGCTGGCGGCCCTGGAGGCCGACCGGGTGCTGATCCTCGCCAACAAGGAGTCGCTGATCGTCGGCGGCCCGCTGGTGAAGGCGCTCGCGAAGCCCGGGCAGATCATCCCGGTGGACTCCGAGCACTCCGCGCTCTTCCAGGCGCTGATGGGCGGCACCCGCGAAGAGGTCCGCAAGCTGATCGTCACCGCCTCCGGCGGCCCGTTCCGCGGCCGCACCAAGGAGGAGCTCGCCGGCGTCACCCCCAAGGACGCACTCGCGCACCCGACCTGGGACATGGGCCCGGTCATCACGATCAACTCCGCGACCCTGGTCAACAAGGGCCTGGAGGTCATCGAGGCGCATCTGCTCTACGACATCCCCTTCGACCGGATCGAGGTCGTCGTCCACCCGCAGTCGTACATCCACTCGATGGTGGAGTTCGCCGACGGCTCGACGCTGGCCCAGGCGAGCCCGCCCGACATGCGGATGCCCATCGCGCTCGGCCTCGGCTGGCCCCGGCGGGTGCCGGACGCCGCACCCGCGTTCGACTGGTCGAAGGCGTCGACGTGGGAATTCTTCCCGCTGGACGACGACGCGTTCCCAGCGGTGGCTTTGGCGCGACATGTAGGTAGCCTCGGTGGCACCGCACCCGCGGTGTTCAACGCGGCGAACGAGGAATGCGTCGATGCGTTCCTCGCCGGCCGGCTGCCCTTCACGGGGATCGTGGACACCGTGGCCCGGGTGGTCGAGGAACACGGCCATCCGGATCCGGGAACTCGGCTGACCGTCGAGGACGTCCTTGAAGCGGAAGCGTGGGCACGGGCCCGCGCACGGGAACTGGCTACGGAGGCTGCACGGGTATGACGGCACTCATGTGGGGCGTCGGGATCGCCATCTTCGTCATCGGTCTGCTGTTCTCCATCGCCTGGCACGAGCTCGGCCACCTCTCCACCGCCAAGCTCTTCAAGATCCGCGTGCCGCAGTACATGGTCGGCTTCGGGCCGACGATCTGGTCGCGGCACAAGGGCGAGACCGAGTACGGCTTCAAGGCGATCCCGCTCGGCGGCTACATCCGCATGATCGGCATGTTCCCGCCCGGCCCGGACGGGAAGGTTCTGGCCCGTTCCAGCTCGCCCTGGCGCAGCATGATAGAGGACGCCCGCTCGGCCGCGTACGAGGAGCTGCAGCCCGGCGACGAGACGCGGATGTTCTACACGCGTAAGCCGTGGAAGCGCGTCATCGTGATGTTCGCCGGGCCGTTCATGAACCTGATCCTGGCGCTCGTGCTCTTCGCGATCACCCTGATGGGGATCGGCGGAAACGTCACGACCACCTCGATCGGCAGTGTCGCGGAGTGCGTGGTCAAGGCCTCCGCCACGACCGACAAGGCCACCAAGGCCGACGTCTGCCCGAAGAACGCCGAGGCCCCGCCCGCCAAGGCCGCCGGCTTCAAGGCGGGTGACCGGATCGAGTCCTTCAACGGCCAGCCTGTCGGCGACTGGAACGACCTGTCCGACAAGATCCGCGACACCATCGGCCCGGCCACCGTCGTGGTCGTACGGGACGGCAAGCCGCTCACCCTGCACCCGGTCCTGGTCAAGAACACCGTGAACAAGAAGGACCGCGACGGCTACCCCGTCAAGGGCCAGTACGTGGACGCCGGCTTCCTCGGCTTCACCCCGGCCAGCGGCTACCGGACCCTCACCTTCGGCGAGTCCGTCGACCGCATGGTCTCGAACGCCGAGAGCTCGGTGCGCGGTATCGCCGACATCCCCTCGAAGATCCCCGCGCTGTGGGGCTCCGCCTTCCAGGGCAAGGAGCGCACCGTCGACCAGCCCGTCGGCATGGTCGGTGTCGCCCGGATCGGCGGCGAGGTCTTCTCGCTCAAGATCCCCGCGACCCAGCAGATCGGCATCATGCTGAACCTGCTCGCCGGCGTGAACCTGTCGTTGTTCCTGTTCAACATGCTGCCGCTGCTCCCGCTCGACGGCGGTCACATCGCCGGCGCCCTGTGGGAGTCGCTGCGCCGCAGGCTGGCCAAGCTCACCCGGCGCCCGGACCCGGGCCCCTTCGACGTGGCCAAGCTGATGCCGGTCGCCTATGTCGTCGCGGGCATCTTCATCTGCTTCACCGCACTGGTGCTCGTAGCGGACGTAGTCAATCCGGTGACGCTTTCCTGACGGATGCCGGAGACGTGGGCGGGTTGCCGTAACCTCGGTAAACGGAGCCCGCCCACGCCGGGACCTTGTTCCACACCCTTGGGGATGCCAAGCACATGACCGCGATTTCGCTCGGAATGCCCGACGTTCCGATCAAGCTCGCCGACCGCCGCCACAGCCGCAAGATCCAGGTCGGGTCGGTCGCGGTGGGCGGGGACGCGCCGGTTTCGGTCCAGTCCATGACGACTACGGTGACGGCGGACATCGGGGCGACGCTCCAGCAGATCGCCGAGCTCACCGCTTCCGGCTGCCAGATCGTGCGGGTGGCCTGCCCCACGCAGGACGACGCCGACGCGCTCGCCACCATCGCCAAGAAGTCGCAGATCCCGGTGATCGCGGACATTCACTTCCAGCCGAAGTACGTCTTCGCGGCGCTCGACGCCGGCTGCGCGGCCGTCCGCGTCAACCCCGGCAACATCAAGCAGTTCGACGACAAGGTCAAGGAGATCGCGAAGGCGGCGGCCTCGGTCGGCACTCCGATCCGGATCGGCGTCAACGCGGGCTCGCTGGACCGCCGGCTGATGGAGAAGTACGGCAAGGCCACCCCCGAGGCGCTGGTGGAGTCCGCGCTGTGGGAGTGCTCGCTCTTCGAGGAGCACGGCTTCCGTGACATCAAGATCTCGGTGAAGCACAACGACCCGGTCGTGATGGTCAACGCCTACCGGCTGCTCGCCAGCAAGTGCGACTACCCGCTGCACCTCGGCGTGACCGAGGCCGGTCCCGCCTTCCAGGGCACCATCAAGTCCGCCGTCGCCTTCGGCGCGCTGCTGTCCGAGGGCATCGGCGACACCATCCGCGTCTCGCTCTCCGCCCCGCCGGTCGAGGAGATCAAGGTCGGGATCCAGATCCTGGAGTCGCTGAACCTCAAGCAGCGCCGCCTGGAGATCGTCTCCTGCCCGTCCTGCGGCCGTGCCCAGGTCGACGTCTACAAGCTCGCCGACCAGGTCTCCGCCGGCCTGGAGGGCATGGAGGTCCCGCTCAGGGTCGCGGTCATGGGCTGCGTCGTGAACGGCCCCGGTGAGGCCCGCGAGGCCGACCTCGGTGTCGCGTCCGGCAACGGCAAGGGCCAGATCTTCGTCAAGGGCGAGGTCATCAAGACCGTGCCGGAGTCGAAGATCGTGGAGACCCTGATCGAAGAGGCGATGAAGATCGCCGAGCAGATGGAAGCGGACGGCATCGCGTCCGGCGAGCCCCAGGTCAACGTGAGCTGACCGGGGAAAGCCGCTGAGGCCACCTCCGCGAAACCCGCCTCCGCGAGGTAAAGTGCGAAGATCTACCCCCGGCCGTGCGGCCGGGGGTACCCCCGCCCTCCGCGGCCTGTAGGTGAGGCGCACACGTGTTGACGACGACGACCGCGAAGGTCCTGGAGGCCGGCGAACTCGACGCCGCCCTCGAAGTGCTCGACCGCGACCCCGTGTCCAACGCGTTCGTCGCCTCCCGCGTGAACGTCGCGGGCCTGGACCCCTGGCGCCTCGGCGGCGAGATGTGGGGCTGGTACTCCGGCGGCCGGCTCACCTCCCTCTGCTACGCCGGCGCCAACCTGGTGCCGATCTGCGCGGGCCCCGAAGCCGTCCGCGCCTTCGCCGAGCGGGCCCGCCGGGCGGGCCGCCGCTGCTCGTCGATCGTCGGACCCGCCGAGCCCACCACCGAACTGTGGTCGCTGCTCGAACCCAGCTGGGGCCCCGCCCGGGAGATCCGCGGCCGCCAGCCGCTGATGAGCACCCGGGCGCTGCCCGCCGGCATCACCCCCGACCCCCTCGTCCGGCGCGTCCGGCGCGACGAGATGGATGTGATCATGCCCGCGTGCGTGGCCATGTTCACCGAGGAGGTCGGCATCTCCCCGCTCGCGGGGGACGGCGGGCTGCTCTACCAGGCCCGGGTCGCGGAACTCGTCACCGCCGGACGGTCGTTCGCCCGCATCGAGAACGGCCGGGTGGTCTTCAAGGCCGAGATCGGCGCCGTCACCCGGCACGCCTGCCAGATCCAGGGCGTCTGGGTGGCACCGGAGTACCGGGGGCAGGGCCTGTCGGAGGCCGGTATGGCCGCCGTGCTGCACTACGCGCTGCGGGATGTGGCCCCGGTCGCCAGCCTGTACGTCAACGACTTCAACGCACCCGCCCGTGCCGCCTACCGCCGGGTGGGATTCACCGAGGTCGGAGCCTTCATGAGCGTGCTGTTCTGACGTAATGTCCCGTCCCATGGAAGATGTCGTGGTCGGCCGTCTGGACCTCGAGGAACGGGTCGACGAGGCCCTCGCCGTACAGGCCCTCGCCTTCGGCCTCGACGACGACGAGATCGCGATCCGCCGCCAGATCGTCGTGCGGCACCTCGCCTGTCCCGGTGCCCGCGCCCTCGGCGCCACCACCGAGGACGGACGGCTCGTCGGGTTCGTCTACGGCATGCCCAACGACCGCGCGCACTGGTGGTCCACGGTCGTCCAGCCGTATCTGCGCCACCGCGGCACCGAGCAGTGGCTCGACGGCTCCTTCGTCATCACGGAGCTGCACGTACTGCCCGCCTTCCAGGGACTGGGCATCGGACGGCAGCTGATCACCACCATCACCGACACGGCCACCGAGCCGCGCAGCATCCTCTCCGCGATCGACGTCGAGAGCCCCGCCCGCCGGCTCTACCGGACGCTCGGCTACCAGGACCTGGCCCGGCCCGTGCACTTCCCCAGCGCGACGAGCCCGTACGCGGTGATGGGCGCGCCCCTGCCGCTGCGCCGCCCGGACCGGCCCCGGGATCCCGCATAACGCATTTCCGTGCCGCCGGACGGGCTGGATATCCTCGCGGGAATCCCCGTCAAGCCCCTGGAGAGCCACCATGGTCCTGCGCATGTCCCGTCTGATGCTCAAGACACTGCGCGACGACCCGGCCGACGCCGAGACCGCCAGCCACAAGCTGCTGGTCCGCGCCGGTTTCGTCCGCCGCTCGTCGGCGGGCGTCTGGATCTGGCTGCCGCTCGGCAAGCGGGTCCTGGAGAACGTCTCCCGCGTCGTCCGCGAGGAGATGGACGCCATCGGCGGCCAGGAAGTGCTGCTGCCCGCGCTGCTGCCGCGGGAGAACTACGAGACGACCGGCCGCGCCGGCGAGTACGGCGACCTGCTGTTCCAGCTCAAGGACCGCAAGGGCGCGGACTACGTCCTCGGCCCGACCCACGAGGAGATCTTCACCCAGGTGGTGAAGGACCAGTGCACGTCCTACAAGGACCTGCCGGTGATCCTCTACCAGATCCAGACGAAGTACCGGGACGAGGCCCGCCCGCGCTCCGGCGTGCTGCGCGGCCGCGAGTTCCAGATGAAGGACTCGTACTCCTTCGACACCACGGACGAGGGGCTGGCCGAGGCGTACCGGGCGCACCGCGACGCGTACATCCGGATCTTCACCCGGCTCGGCTTCGACTACCGGATCGTCTCCGCGGTCTCCGGCGCGATGGGCGGCTCGGCGTCCGAGGAGTTCCTCGCCCCGGCCGCGGCCGGCGAGGACACCTTCGTGGACTGCCCGGCCTGCGAGTACGCGGCGAACACCGAGGCCGTCACCACGGTCGTGCCGCCCGTCGAGGGCGTGGCGCACGGCCCCGTCGAGGAACTCGACACCCCCGACACCCCGACCATCGAGACCCTCGCCGCGCACCTGGACGTCCCGGCGTCCGCGACGCTGAAGAACCTGCTGGTGAAGGTCGACGGCAAGATCACCGCCATCGGCGTGCCCGGTGACCGCGAGGTCGACCTCGGCAAGCTCGGCGAGCACCTCGCCCCGGCCGTCGTCGAGCTGGTCACCGCCGAGGACTTCGAGGGCCGCCCCGAGCTGGTCCGCGGCTATGTCGGACCGCAGGGCCTGGCCATCGACTACATCGCCGACCCGCGCATCGCCCCCGGCACCGCCTGGATCACCGGCGCCAACAAGAACGGCAAGCACGCCCGCAACGTCGTCTGCGGCCGGGACTTCGAGGTCGACCGCTACCTCGACGTCGTCACCGTGCGGCCCGGCGACCCCTGCCCGCGCTGCGGCGCCGGACTGCGGCTGGACCGTGCGATCGAGATCGGTCACATCTTCCAGCTCGGCCGCAAGTACGCCGACGCCTTCCAGCTCGACGTGCTCGGCCAGCAGGGCAAGCCGGTGCGGGTGACCATGGGCTCCTACGGCATCGGCGTCTCCCGCGCGGTCGCCGCCCTGGCCGAGCAGACCGCCGACGGCCAGGGCCTGTGCTGGCCGCGCGAGGTCGCCCCCGCCGACGTGCACCTCGTCGCGGCCGGCAAGGCCCTCCAGACCGAGCTGGCGCTGGAGGTCGCGGAGAAGCTGCACGCCGCGGGCGTCCGGGTGCTGCTCGACGACCGCGCCGGGGTCTCGCCGGGCGTGAAGTTCACCGACGCGGAGCTCATCGGCGTCCCGCAGATCCTCGTCGTCGGCCGCCGCGCGGCCGAGGGCGTCGTGGAACTGAAGGACCGCCGGTCGGGCGAGCGGGCCGAGCTGACGGTCGACGAGGCGCTGGCCCGGCTGACCGGCTGATCCGCGGCGAGACCTACAGCCAGCTGGCGAACTCCAGCAGGAGTTCGCCGGCCTGGCTGTCGCCGACCGACAGCGACCAGACACCCGCCTCGACGGCCCGGAAGTGGCTCCAGCCGCGCAGCCGCTCCGGGTCCACGTCGAGCGCCGCGCCGAGCTTGGCGACCCGGCGGCGGGCCGCCGCCTGCGGGCCGGGGGAGGCGGCCAGCGTCTCGACCCGGTCCCGGACCAGCCAGGCCAGGTCGTACGCCCGCTCGCCGACCAGCGGCTTGGGGTCGATGGCCAGCCACGGGCTGCGTTCGGCGGCCAGGACGTTGCCGTGGTGGTAGTCGCCGTGCAGCAGCACGTCCTCGGCCGGCGCGGCCAGCAGCTGCTCGCGCAGCGCCAGCGCCTCGTCGATGAGCGGGCGCACCTCCGCGGCCCAGGGCTGCTCACGGCGCTCCCGCAGGTGTCCGGCGAGACCGCCGGTGTAGTCGGCGACCGAGGTGAACGGATGGCCCTCGGCCGGCGCCACCCACAGCCGCTGCAGGGTGGCCGTCGCCTCGAGCATCGCCTTGGGCTCCGGGAGGGAGCGCAGCGACACTTCGCCCTGCAGCCGCTCCAGCAGCATCGCGCCCTGGGCGGGCTCCGCGCGCAGCAGCCGGACCGCGCCGCGGCCGTCCCAGTGGGCGAGCGCCGCGTGCTCGTGCTCGGTCTCGGGGGTGACCATGCCCAGCTTGAGCACGCCGGGGGTGCCGTCCGCCGTCCGGACGAGCACGATCATGCTGATCTGGCCGCCGGGGGTGAACACCCGCTCCGGCCGCAGTTCCCACCGCTCCAGCGTGTCGGCCACCCGGCCCGGCAGCGCCGCGAGCCACTCCCGGCCGGAGTCGCCCTCCCAGGCCCCGATCGTTCGGACCAGCCGGTCGGGCGGGTCCAGCGGAATGGTGCCGGGGCCGCCGGGCTGCGGTGCTGAAGCCATGGTCGTGCTGTCCCTCCGTGGATCTTTCGCGGGCGAGCGTCCCCGCGGGGGATGCCTTCCCGTTCTGCCGTGCCGTACAGCCCTGACACGGCTCTTTACGGTGCGGCTCTCACGGTGCGCTCCGCTCGGCCAACCCGGGGAAGGCTACGCTGCCGCCGCGCCACCGCACGGCACGCACCGCCGCCTCGCGCAGCGCTCCGGCCGCGTCCCGGCGCTGCGCCCCGGTGGCCGCGCGCACCATGTCCCCGTACACACCGGCGACCCGGTCCTCGATCACGGCGGCCAGCCGTACGGCCGCGGCGCTGTCGGTCACCGGGAACGGCAGCGCGTACCCGGCGTCCGCCGGCACCGGTTCAGCGCCGAGGTCCCGTACGGTGCGGCTCAGCGCGTCGCGGCGGGCGCGGTGCGAGTAGTAGGCCGCGCGGGCGTCGGCGGCGCGCGGCTTCGCGACCCGGGCACCGATCACCCCGTAGGCGTAGACCGCGGCGTGTTCCGCGGCGAGCGCCGCCTGGACCGCGTCCAGGGTCCGCTGTGTCATCTGCTCAGCCCTTCCCCGTCAGCAGGACGACGTGCGCGGCCCCGGCGGCGGCCACCGAGGCGAGCAGCCGGGCGAGCTCGGGCGGTGCGTCGAGCAGCGCGGTGGCGCGGGCGTCCGCGAGCCGGCGTTCGGCGTCGGCGAGCGCGCCGAGCGTGGGGGGAGCGGTGGCGGCGCTGGTGCCGGGGGCACCCGGTGTTCCGGCGGGGGCCGGCTTCGGCGCGGTCGCGCCGAACGCCTGGGCGTGCCGGGCGACTTCGGCCCGCAGCGGCGCCAGCCGTGCGGTGAGGTCGGGCCGGGCCGCGAGGAGACCGTCGTAACGCGCGAGGAGTGCGGTGCTGTCCGCCGCGGCCCGCGCCCGGAGCGCGGCGCCCGGCACGGCCGGGGGAGTGTCCTTCAGGGTGTCCGCCGCGGCCGGGGTCCCGCCGGAACAGCCGGTGGCGAGCCCGGCCAGCGCCGCCAGCCCGCCCGCGCCGACGACCAGCGGCACACCGGCGGCCGAGGCCAGTACCGTCCGTCTGCCCGGCGTCGCTCTGTCTGTCACCGCGCCCCCTCCCGTGATCACGGACCAGAGCGTACCGGGCGGTGGCCGGGCCCGGCCCGGGCGACGGTGGCCGGCCGGCTCCGGCGGCAGGGCAGCGCTGGGGGGCGAGTCACGCCGAATCGTCGATCCGGTGTCGGAACCGATAGGCTTTGGGGCGACACGCGACCTTCCATACAACAGCACACGCGGCCGAGGAGTCACCCGGATGAGCACCACCCAGAGCGAGAGGCTGCGCGGATTGCTGGAGCCGCTCGTCGCCAAGACGGGTCTGGATCTGGAAGAGATCACCGTGACCGCGGCGGGCAGCCGGCGGCAGCTGATGGTCGTGGTGGATTCCGATGACGGCGTGCAGCTCGACGCGGTCGCCCAGCTGAGCCGGGACATCGCCCAGGTGCTCGACGACACGGACGCGATGGGCCAGGGCGAGTACGTCCTGGAGGTCAGCTCCCCGGGCACCGACCGGCCGCTGACGACGCCCCGGCACTTCCGCCGCAACGAGGGCCGGCTGGTCAAGCTGACGCTCAACAACCACGAAGAGCTGACCGCGCGGATCATGGCGCTGGACGAGGCGGGCCTCGATCTGGAGGTCCCGGGCATCAAGGGGCGCAAGCCCAAGCCGCGCCGGGTGGAGTTCGCGGAGATCGCGAAGGCCCGGGTGGAGATCGAGTTCAACCGCAAGAACAAGGACGACGACGTCGACGCAGCGGATACGGCCGACGCCGACACCGACAGCGACGAGAGCATTGAGGAGGCGTAGCCGTGGACATCGACATGAAGGCCCTGCGGGGTTTGGTGCAGGAGAGGCAGATTTCGTTCGACCTGCTGGTCGGGGCGATCGAGTCGGCGCTCCTCATCGCCTACCACCGGGAGCCGGGCAGCCACCGCCGGGCCCGGGTGGAGCTGGACAAGTCGTCGGGACATGTGACGGTGTGGGCGAAGGAGGACGCGTCCGAGGTCGCCGAGGGCGCCGAGCCCCGCGAGTTCGACGACACCCCTTCCGGGTTCGGCCGGATCGCCGCCTCCACGGCGAAGCAGGTCATCCTGCAGCGGCTGCGGGACGCGGAGGACGACATCACGTTCGGCGAGTACGCCGGCCGTGAGGGCGACATCGTCTCCGGTGTCGTCCAGCAGGGCATGGACGCCAAGAACGTGCTGGTCGACATCGGCAAGATGGAAGCCATCCTGCCGGTGCAGGAGCAGGTGCCGGGTGAGGACTACAAGCACGGCGTGCGGCTGCGCTCCTACGTCGTCCGCGTCGCCAAGGGCGTGCGCGGACCGTCGGTGACGCTGTCGCGCTCGCACCCCAACCTGGTGCGCGCCCTGTTCAAGATGGAGGTCCCGGAGATCGCGGACGGTTCGGTCGTCATCGAGGCGATCGCCCGCGAGGCCGGCCACCGGACGAAGATGGCGGTGCGCTCCACCCGCTCCGGGCTGAACGCCAAGGGCGCCTGCATCGGCCCGATGGGCTCCCGCGTGCGGGCGGTCATGGCGGAGCTGCAGGGCGAGAAGATCGACATCGTGGACTGGTCGGACGACCCGGCCGACATGGTGGCGAACGCGCTGTCGCCGGCCCGGGTGTCCCGCGTCGAGGTCGTCGACCTGTCGGCCCGCTCGGCCCGGGTGACCGTGCCGGACTACCAGCTGTCGCTCGCCATCGGCAAGGAGGGGCAGAACGCCCGCCTCGCCGCCCGGCTGACCGGCTGGCGGATCGACATCCGGCCGGACATCGAGCCGGAAGGCGCCGAGGAGTCCGACGAATCGGACACTTCGCGCGCCTGAACGTCAACTCACGACTGATCGAACAACCGTGCGTCGAATAACCCGAAGGGGTGAGGTCGGCGCGGGGAGGTAGACTTAGCAGTGTCTGGCCGGACGCGTTCCCTTGCGTGCCCTGAGCGAACCTGTGTGGGTTGCCGGGAACGGGTGGCCAAGAACGATCTGCTGCGTGTGGCGGTGAGCGGTGACGCGTGCGTCCCCGATCCTCGCGGTACGCTGCCCGGTCGGGGCGCTCACTTGCACCCTGACCTGGTCTGTTTCGACCTGGCGGTTCGCCGCCGGGCCTTCTCCAGGGCCTTCAGGTCCAAGGAGACGTTCGACACCGCGGAACTCCGCCGGTACGTCGAGCAGAACACCAAGCCCGTCGAAGTGGCGGCACCGTAAGTGAACGGCACGGGTATCCGTGCGGTCAGGTACCTCGCGAGTCGGAAGTAGGTCGAGATTGCGATGAGCACCACTCGATGAGTACGCGATGAGTACGAGCATGAAGTAGCGACGGTCCGGCGGACGATCACCCCGGACCTAAAAGGAGCGAAGTGGCTAAGGTCCGGGTATACGAACTCGCCAAGGAGTTCGGAGTTGAGAGCAAGGTCGTCATGGCCAAGCTCCAAGAACTTGGTGAATTCGTACGTTCGGCGTCCTCGACGATCGAGGCGCCGGTTGTTCGCAAGTTGACTGACGCTTTGCAGGGGCCGGGTGGCGGAAACGCCGCGAAGCCCGCTGCCAAGCCCGGCGCGCCCCGCAAGGCGACGCCTGCCAAGCCTGGCGCCCCCACTCCGGGTGCGCCGGCCCGTCCCGCTGCGCCGGCTCCCAAGCCGGCCGCGGACGCCCCCGTAACTCCGGCGGCTCCGGCCGCCACGGGCACCGGCTCCACGCCGGCCGGCCCCCGTCCGGGTCCGAAGCCGGCCCCGGTCAAGCCCGCTCCGGCGGCTCCGGTACCGGTCGCGGAGTTCTCCGCCCCGGCTCCGGCCCAGCAGACGCAGCAGGCGCCGGCGGCCTCCGCTCCGGCGGCTCCGTCCTCCGCGCCGCGTCCCGCGGGTGCCACTCCCGGCCCCCGTCCGGCACGTCCGGCCCCGGCACAGCGCGAAGAGCGCCGTGACGGCGGTCAGCGTGACGCCGCGCCGCGTGGCGACCGTCCGGCCCGTCCGGCCGGCCAGGGTGCGCCCGGTGGCGCCCCGCGTCCCGGTGGCGCCCGTCCGGCGGGTCCCCGTCCGGGCAACAACCCCTTCACCTCCGGTGGCTCCACCGGGATGCAGCGCCCCGGTGGCGCCCCGCGTCCCGGCGGTGGCGGCCAGGGTGCTCCCGGTGGCGAGCGTCCCGCTCGTCCGGCCGGCACGGGTGGTCCCGGTGGCGCTCCGCGTCCCGGTGGCGCGCCTCGTTCCGCCGGTGGCCCTGGTGGTTCGGGCGGTCCCGGCGGTGCCGGTCGTCCGGCTCCCGGCGGCATGCCCCGCCCGCAGAGCTCCGGCCCGCGCCCGAACCCGGGCATGATGCCGCAGCGTCCCGCCCCGTCCGGTGGTCCCGGCGGCCGCTCCGGCGGTCCCGGCGCCCGTCCCGGTGGCGGTCCCGGTGCTCGTCCCGGTGGCGGCAGCGGTGGTCCCGGTGCCCGTCCCGGTGGCGGCGGCGGTGGCGGTTTCGCCGGCCGTCCGGCCGGTCCCGGTGCGCGTCCCGGCGGCTTCGGCGGCCCGCGTCCCGGTGGTGCTCCCGGCGGTGGCGGTGGCTTCGGTCCCCGTCCCGGCGGCTTCGGCGGCCGTCCCGGCGGCCCCAACGCCCGTGGTGGTACGCAGGGTGCCTTCGGCCGCGGCCCGAACGGCCGTCCGGCCCGTGGTCGCAAGTCGAAGCGCCAGCGTCGCCAGGAGTACGAGAGCATGCAGGCCCCGTCCGTGGGCGGCGTGCTGCTGCCCCGCGGTAACGGTGCTGCCGTACGACTGCGTCGCGGCTCGTCTCTCACCGACTTCGCCGAGAAGATCAACGCCAACCCGGCGTCGCTCGTCCAGGTGATGTTGAACCTCGGCGAAATGGTCACGGCGACGCAGTCGGTTCCCGACGCGACGCTGCAGCTGCTCGCCGACGAGATGAACTACGTCCTGGAGATCGTCAGCCCGGAGGAGGAGGACCGCGAGCTGCTCGAGTCCTTCGACATCGAGTTCGGCGAGGACGAGGGTGGCGAGGAAGAGCTCGTCTCCCGTCCGCCGGTCGTGACCGTCATGGGTCACGTCGACCACGGTAAGACCCGCCTCCTTGACGCGATCCGCAAGACCAACGTGGTCGCGGGCGAGGCCGGTGGCATCACCCAGCACATCGGTGCCTACCAGGTCGCGGCCGAGGTGAACGGTGAAGAGCGCAAGATCACCTTCATCGACACCCCCGGTCACGAGGCGTTCACCGCCATGCGTGCCCGTGGTGCCAAGTCGACCGACATCGCGATCCTCGTGGTGGCGGCCAACGACGGTGTCATGCCGCAGACGATCGAAGCGTTGAACCACGCCAAGGCGGCCGGCGTGCCGATCGTGGTCGCGGTCAACAAGATCGACGTCGAAGGCGCCGACCCCGTCAAGGTGCGCGGTCAGCTGACCGAGTTCGGCCTCGTGGCCGAGGAGTACGGCGGCGACACCATGTTCGTCGACATCTCCGCCAAGCAGGGTCTGCACATCGACAGCCTGCTGGAGGCCGTGGTCCTCACCGCGGACGCCTCGCTCGACCTGCGGGCCAACCCGGAGCAGGACGCACAGGGCATCGCGATCGAGGCTCACCTCGACCGTGGCCGTGGCGCCGTGGCGACCGTGCTCGTGCAGCGCGGCACCTTGCGCATCGGCGACACCATGGTGGTCGGCGACGCGTACGGCCGAGTCCGCGCGATGCTCGACGACCGTGGCAACACGCTGGAAGAAGCGGGCCCCTCGACTCCGGTCATGGTGCTCGGTCTCACCAACGTGCCCGGCGCCGGCGACAACTTCCTCGTTGTCGACGACGACCGCACGGCCCGTCAGATCGCCGAGAAGCGTGCCGCTCGTGAGCGGAACGCGGCGTTCGCCCGCAAGGGTGTCCGGTTCTCCCTGGAGAACCTGGACGAGGCCCTGCAGGCCGGTCTGGTGCAGCAGCTCAACCTCATCATCAAGGGCGACGCGTCCGGTTCGGTCGAAGCGCTCGAGTCCTCGCTCATGCAGCTGGACGTCGGTGCCGAGGTCGACCTGCGCATCCTGCACCGCGGTGTGGGTGCGGTCACCGAGTCGGACATCAACCTGGCATCGGGTTCCGACGCCATCGTCATCGGCTTCAACGTGCGCGCCGAAGGCCGCGCCACGCAGCTGGCCGAGCGCGAGGGTGTCGACGTCCGGTACTACTCGGTGATCTACCAGGTCATCGATGAGATCGAGGCGGCCCTGAAGGGCATGCTCAAGCCGGAGTACGAAGAGGTCGAACTCGGCACCGCCGAGATCCGCGACGTCTTCCGCTCCTCCAAGCTGGGCAACATCGCCGGTGTCCTCATCCGCTCGGGCGAGGTCAAGCGCAACACCAAGGCGCGACTCCTCCGCGACGGCAAGGTCATCGCGGAGAACCTCAACATCGAGGGTCTGCGCCGGTTCAAGGACGACGTCACCGAGATCCGGGAAGGCTACGAGGGCGGTATCAACCTCGGCAGCTACAACGACATCAAGGTCGACGACGTCATCGCGACGTACGAGATGCGCGAGAAGCCGCGCGGCTGATCGCCCACCCGCCGCCCGGCCGCCACCCCTGGTGGGCCGTGCTGCGCACGGGCAGTGCATTTCACCGGGGCCGGTCGGCGGAGATATTCCGTCGATCGGCCCCGGCCGTTGCGTGTACCGTTCACATCATGGATCGCGCCTGTCACCAGGGGCGTAACGACGAGGCCTCCCAGGGCGGCTAGCCCTGTCGCCCATGTATGCAGGAACGCTGTCCTTCGACCTCCTCCTCGGCGACGTACATTCGCTCAAGGAGAAGAGGTCCGTCGTCCGCCCGATCATCGCCGAGCTGCACCGCAAGTTCGCGGTCAGCGTGGCGGAGACGGGCGAGCAGGACCTTCACCGCAGGGCCGAGATCGGCATCGCGGTCGTGTCCGGGGATCTCGGACACATCAAGGACGTACTCGACCGGTGCGAGCGATGGATGATCGCCCGGCCCGAGGTGGAACTGCTGTCGGCACGGCAGCGGATCCACGGCGACGACGACTGACCGATCGGCGGTCGGCCGGCGCCTGGAAGACCAGAGCAGTAACGAAGAAGGAGACGGACAAGTGACCGACACCTCGCGGGCGCGCAAGCTGGCCGACCGCATCCGGGTCGTGGTCGCGGAGACGCTGCAGCGGCGGATCAAGGACCCGCGGCTCGGCTACGTGACGATCACGGACACCCGGGTCACGGGTGACCTGCAGGACGCGACGGTGTTCTACACGGTCTACGGCGACGACGAGGACCGTGCGGCCTCCGCCGCCGCCCTGGAGAGCGCCAAGGGCATCCTGCGCTCCGAGGTCGGCCGGCAGCTCGGGGTGCGCTTCACCCCGACGCTGACGTTCGTCGCGGACGCCCTCCCGGAGAACGCGAAGACCATCGACGATCTGCTGGCCAGGGCACGTGCCTCGGACGAGCAGGTGCGCAAGGCCGCCACCGACGCCTCGTACGCGGGCGACGCGGACCCGTACCGCAAGCCGGTGGAGGACGAGGACGACCTCGACCTCGACGGCGAGGACGACGCGGCGGACGCCGACGCCGACGCCGACGCCGACGCTGCGAAGACCGCGAAGGACGACGACAAGGGCTCCGCGACCGCATGAAGCGCAAAGGCCAGGGCCCGGACGGCCTAGTGATCGTCGACAAGCCGGCCGGGCTCACCTCGCACGCCGTGGTCGCCCGCATCCGCCGCTTCGCGGGCACCCGGCGCGTCGGGCACGCGGGCACCCTCGACCCGATGGCGACCGGAGTGCTCGTCATCGGCGTCGAGAAGGCCACCCGCCTCCTCGGCCACCTCGCGCTCACCCGCAAGGAGTACGTCGCGACGATCCGGCTCGGCCAGACCACCGTGACGGACGACGCCGAGGGCGAGGTCACGGAGAGCGCCGGCGCGGCCGGGGTCGAGCTGACGGCCGTCCAGGCCGGAATCGCCCGGCTGACCGGCGACATCCTGCAGATGCCGTCCAAGGTCAGCGCGATCAAGGTCAACGGCGTCCGCTCGTACACCAGGGTCCGGGAGGGCGAGGAGTTCGAGCTGGCCTCCCGCCCGGTGACCGTCTCCTCCTTCGTGCTGCACGAAAACCGCACCGCGACGGCGGACGACGGCACGGCCGTCCTGGACCTGGACGTCACCGTCGAGTGCACCTCCGGCACCTACATCCGGGCGCTGGCCCGTGATCTCGGCGCCGACCTGGGCACCGGCGGCCATCTGACCGCGCTGCGGCGCACCCGGGTGGGCCCGTACGACCTGAGCAGCGCCCGCACCGTGGACGAGCTCGAAGCGACGTACCAGGCCGACGGCGCGGAAGCCTTCCAGGTCATGCCGATCGGCGAGGCCGCCGCCGCGGCCTTCCCCCGCTGGGACGTGGACGCGGACCAGGCCCGGCTGCTCGTCAACGGCGTCCGACTCAAGACCGACGGCATGGGCCCCGGCACCCACGCGGCCTTCGACCCCGACGACCGCTTCCTGGCCCTCGTCGAGGACCGCGACGGCCAGACGAAGATCCTCGCGGTCCTCGTCTGAGGCTCGTTCCACTTGCGTCACGGCTGCGAATTGGGCTTCGACGAGGACGACATGCCCGGCCGGGCCGGGTCCGACACCTGGCGGCGTCCGCACGGAGGGCGACCCCACCGTGGAGCGGGCGTCCGTGTCCCCGCGCGGACGCCCGCTCCACGATCCCCCTCCTGCTCGTATACCTATCCTCCCCACACCCGGAATTCACCCCAACGGGCGGGCGCTCGGAGTGAACTTCGGGGTGTACGGGGGCGCGTTGGGTGCGCGATCAGTAGCGGGCGATCACCGTGGGCATACCGTGGAAGGCGGTTGACCAGCGGGGAGGTGCGCGAATGGCGGTGCGGCCCTGCGACGGTGACGACGCCTTGGTGCGGGTGTGCGATCTGGCCGGGCGGCCGCGCGGTACCGGATTCCTCGCCGATCTCGGCGGCACTCTCCTGACGAGTCACGAAGCCGTCGACGGACTGGCCCGGCTGGTGCTGCACGCCCCCGGCGACCAGGTCTGCCTCGTCGGCGCGGACGCGATCACGCCGCTGCCGGAACTCGGGCTCGCGCTCGTCGCTACCGAAGGCATCAGTCTCCGGCCGCTGCCGGTCGCCGCCTCCGGGCCCGCGCACCCGGAACGCCGGGTGCGGCTGCGGGCCCGTGGCTGGACGGACGCCGTCGTCGTCGGCACCGCATCCGTGACGTACACCGCGACCGACCGCTTCCACCTCCTGGACGAGGTCTACGAACTCGCCCTCGACACCCCGGAGGTGCTGCGGGTCCACCCGCAGGCGTCCGGCAGCCCCGTGATCGACGCGGAGACCGGCGCGGTGCTGGCCGTCATCGCCACCGCACTGCACGCCGGACACCGGGCCGGCGGCTTCGCCGTCCCGCTGCGGGCCGGATCGGGGCCGCTGGCGGAGCTGCTCGCCCGCAACGCCGCCACCGTGCCCGCCTACGGGCCGCACCTCAACCTCGCCGGGGCGCTGCAGCTGACGGCCACCTCGGTCGGTTCCGCGGCCGTACCGCGCGAATGGCGTGAGCCGGTCGCCAGGCCGGGGACGGAGGACGAGCTGCGCGACTTCCTCGGCAGGGGAGGGGACCGCGGACCGCTCGTCCTGGGCCTGGTCGGCGACCCCGGCTGCGGACGCACCACCGAACTGGCGGCACTGGCCGCCCGCCGCGCCCGCGGCGCGGAGCCCGCCCCGACGGTGTGGCTGCGCGGCGCCGAACTGCGGCCGGGCGACGGCGGGTTGAAGGACGCGGTGGAACGCTCGCTGCGCACCGCGGCCCGGATCGTTTCGGCGGCGGGCGACAGCAGGGGCGAGGCGCCCGTCGCCTCCCCGGACGCGGTCGCGGACCTGGCCCGGTCGGCGGGCCGGCCGCTGCTCGTCCTGCTCGACGGCCCGGAGGAGATGCCGCCCGTTCTGGCGCACGCGCTGCCCGACTGGACGGCCGGTACGGCGAGTTGGCTGCGGGCCGGCGGTGTCCGGCTGGTCGTGGCGTGCCGGCCCGAGTACTGGGAGCAGGCGGGCGCCCTGTTCCCCGCCGGAATGCTCCATGTGCCGGCGGAGGCGCCGGCCGTGCCGCCCGGCGCCCCGGCCCGCGCGCTGCCGCTCTGCGTCCGGCTCGGCGACCTCCCGGAGCGGCAGGCCGTGCGCGCCAGGGCCCGGTACGGGATCCCGCCCGGTGCGCTGGCCGCGACCGACGCCGCCCATCCGCTGGCTCTGCGGCTGTTCGCCGAGATCCGGGCGGCCCTCCCGGAACCGGCGGTGGCCGACCCGGCGGGAACACCCGCCGGGGATGCCGTGCCCGGCCGGGCGGATGTCTTCTCGGCCTATCTGGAC
Source organism: Streptomyces sp. RKAG293 (assembly GCF_023701745.1). Lineage (NCBI taxonomy): Bacteria > Bacillati > Actinomycetota > Actinomycetes > Kitasatosporales > Streptomycetaceae > Streptomyces > Streptomyces sp. RKAG293. Next base: position 6,469,180 of record NZ_JAJOZB010000001.1, read on the forward strand.
CTGGTGTGCCTGCGGATCGCCGTCCGGCTGACCGCGGGCGCCGACAGCCCCGCCCGGGGGACCGCCGTCCGGCGGCTGGCAGCCCGGGTAGCCGGGCAGGTGCACGAGGCGGCGCGGCGCTGTCTGGGACCCGGCCAGGGCGAGCTGGACCGGGAGTCCTTCGAGGACCTCTTCCCCTGGCGCACGGGCTGGGCCTCGGCGGTCCTCACCGAGGGCCTCGTCGTCCCGGCGGGAGCCGGATACCGCTTCGCGCACGAGGAGTTCGCCGACTGGCTGCAGGGCCTGCACCTGGATCTGGACGAGGCCCTGTTCGCCCTCGTCCACCGGTGGTTCGCCGCCCCGGCGGGTGCCGCTGAGGCCCCGGTCCGGCTGCCGTCGCGCCCCGGGGCCCGCGCCGGTCACGCCCCCGGGCACACCGTGCCGCCGGCCCCTCCGGTCGGCCCCGCCACCGCTCCGCACTCGCTTCCGGTGCCCCGCCACCGCATCGGCCCCGTCATCCAGTCCCTGCTGCTCACCGCCCGCCAGTCCGGCCCCACCGCCCTCGCACGGCACCTCGAAACGCTGATCCACGCCCTCGACCAGCAGGCCGCGGAGCCGAGCCGGCTCGCCGCCCCGCCACCGCCCCGGACACCGCCGTACCCCGGGACACCGCCCCGGCCGGCGGCGAACGGTGAGCCGGAAGGGGAGCGGGACGGCGAGCCGGACGTGGCCGGCCCGGCTCCTGACCTGATGGACCGCCTCATGGACCGGTCCCTGGCGGGCGATCCGCCGGCGGACGAGGCGGATCTCGACGCGGACACCGTCCCCAACCGGCGGCCCGCTGCGGGGCGCGCGGCAGTCCCGCCGCCCCGGAGTCCGGCCGCGGCGACGCCCGCCGCAGCCGGTGCGAGCGGAGAGCCGCGCCCACCCGTGCCCGCGCCGGAAGCGGCCCGGCGGGCGGACGCCGTGTGGTGGGCGGCACATCTGCTGGGCGAGGTCCTGCTGCGGGTGCCGGACGCCGATCAGTACCGGGGTGTGCTGCGGCTGCTGGCGGAACGGATCACCGCGCGGTCGATCGAGCGCGGCGGGTTCGGCCCGCAGGGCCTCGGCGGCCTGGCGGAGTTCGGCCCCTGGTTCTGGCGGCGGCTGGAGCTGCCGCTGGGGGAGCGGCTCGACCTGCTGCGCCTGCTCCTGCCCGCCGACGGCCCACCACCGCAGAGCCCGCAGAACCCGCAGAACCCGCAGAGCCCGCACAACGCACAGAACCTCCAGAGCATGCACGGCGTCCAGAGCCCGCCCGGCCCGTCCGAGCGGTTCCTCCCGACCATCGGAGAACTGCTCTGTGGCGCGCCGCGCGCCGCGCTCCCCGTGATCTGCGGCTGGTTCGGCGACGACCGGCCGCTGCAGACCGACACGGCGCTCAGAGGCCCGCGCCCGACCGTCGCCGCCGCCGTCCAGGCGCTGCTGCACACCCACCGGCACCGCGCCGTGGACGATCTGACCGAGGCGCTGGTCGAGGCCGCGCACCCCGGCGCCGATGAACTGCTGGCCGCCCTCGCGGAGGACGAACCGTCGGCGGTCTGCCGCGCCGTCGACCGCTGGGCGCACGAGGAACGGCCCGCCCGGCACGTCGCCGCCGCCGCGTACGGGCTGCGCGCCGCGCCCTACGTACGATCCGACGCCGACCGGGAACTGCTGCGGTACGCGGCGCTGGCGATGCTCGCCCGCACCGCGGACTGCACGCTGCACGGAGCGGCGCTGGCCCTCCTCGTCCGGGACCCCGCGACCCGCTCCCGGCATCTGCCGGCCGCGCTCACCCACTTCGCCGCGGGCGATCCGCAGCTGCCGGCCGGCGCCCTCGCCGCCGCGCTCGCCTCGCATCCGGAACCGGTGCTCGCCGCGTTCCAGGGACGGCTGCGGGAGCCGGGCGCCGGCGCCGGCGAGGTGCTGCGCGAACTGGCGGCGGTGACCACGCCCGCGCTGGCCCGCCGCGCGGCCGGCCTCGTACGGGACCATCTGCGGCACCGGCCGGAGGGCGCCGTCCATGCGGCGGAGTTCCTCGACCGGCGCCTCGAGCAGGGCGCCTCCGCCCGCGCGGTGGTGTTTCCGCTGGTCGTGGAGTTGCTGCGGGAACACCCGCCGGAGGTGCGGCGGGCGGTCGCCCCGGTGCTCGCCGCGCCCGGCAGCCACATCTCCCGGCCGATGCGCCAGGAACTGCTCGACGTGGCGCTGGAACGCGAACGCGACGCCGACGTGCTGGACGCGCTGCTCGGCGCCGCCGCGGACGGCTGCGCCCGCCGTCCGCCGCTGCTCACCCGCGATCTCGTGCACCGTCTCGGCCTGCTGCTCGGGCGCACCCCCGAAGGCGCCGCGCACTTCGACCGGCGCCTCGTCCAGCTCGCCGCCGCCTCCCCGTGCTTCGCCCGGCTGGTCCGCGGCTGGCTGGACTCCGACGGCGCCTGGGACGCGGTCATCGGCCCCAGCGCCCGCCGGCTGTGCGAGCAACTCGCCGTACCGTCCACCCCGTAGGGGCAGGTCGCGGCCCGTGCCGCGGGCGCGGCGGCGGGGCCGGTGGCTGAGCCCGGCACGGGGACATGGCAGGCTTGGACCCGTACAGGCATACACAGCTATTCGGTACGACGAGGAAGCGGAGCGTCAAGGTGCAGCGCTGGCGGGGCTTGGAGGACGTTCCCGGGGACTGGGGACGCAGCGTCGTCACCATCGGCTCCTACGACGGCGTGCACAGGGGGCATCAGCTGATCATCGGGCGGGCCGTCGACCGCGCCCGTGAGCTGGGTGTCCGGTCGGTGGTCGTCACGTTCGACCCGCACCCGAGCGAGGTCGTGCGGCCGGGCAGCCACCCGCCGCTGCTGTCCGCGCACCACCGCCGTGCCGAGCTGATGGCGGGACTGGGCGTCGACGCGCTGCTCATCCTCCCCTTCACCGCGGAGTTCTCGAAGCTGTCGCCCGGCGATTTCGTGCGGACGGTGCTCGTCGACGCGCTGCACGCGAAGCTCGTCGTCGAAGGCCCGAACTTCCGGTTCGGGCACAAGGCCGCCGGTGACGTCGAGTTCCTCTCCGCGATGGGCCTGAAGTACGACTACGAGGTCGACGTCGTCGATCTGTACGTGCGCGGTTCCGCGGGCGGCGGTGAGCCGTTCTCGTCGACGATGACGCGCCGGCTGGTCGCCGAGGGCGATGTGGCGGGCGCGATGGAGATCCTGGGCCGTCCGCACCGCGTCGAGGGCGTCGTCGTCCACGGCGCGCAGCGCGGCCGCGAGCTGGGCTTTCCGACGGCGAACGTCGAGACGCTGCCGCACACGGCGATCCCCGCGGACGGCGTGTACGCCGGCTGGCTGCACGTCGACGGCGAGCCGATGCCCGCCGCGATCTCGGTCGGCACCAACCCGACCTTCGACGGCACGGCACGCACGGTCGAGGCCTACGCGATCGACCGCGTCGGACTGGACCTGTACGGGCTGCACGTGGCCGTCGACTTCCTCGCGTATCTGCGGGGGATGGAGAAGTTCGACTCGATCGACGCGCTGCTGGTGCGGATGGTGGAGGACGTGAAGCAGTCCCGCGAGCTGATCGACGCGGCGCCGACGCCGAGCTCCTGACCGGGGCCGGGGTCTCCGACCCCGGCCCTACGCCGGTCGGACCAGCCGGGTCTCGTAGGCGAAGACCACCGCCTGTACGCGGTCGCGCAGCCCGAGCTTGACCAGGATCCGGCTCAGATGGGTCTTCACCGTCGCCTCGGCGAGGTGCAGGCCCGCGGCGATCTCCGTGTTGGACAGCCCGCGGCCGACCTCGACGAGGACCTCGCGCTCCCGGGCGGTGAGCCGGCCCAGGCGCTCGTCCCCTTCCGCGGCGCTGTTGCCGGCCGGGAGCTGATGGGCGAAGTTCTCCAGCAGGCGGCGGGTGATCCGGGGCGCGACGACGGCGTCGCCCGCGGCGACCGACCGGATCGCGGCGAGCAGTTCCTCGGGCAGCGCGTTCTTGAGCAGGAAGCCGGACGCGCCCGCGCGCAGCCCCGCGAAGGCGTACTCGTCCAGGTCGAACGTGGTCAGGATGAGCACCCGGGTCTCCGGGCAGGACTCGACGATCCGGCCGGTGGCCTCGATCCCGTCCGTGCCGGGCATCCGGACGTCCATCAGCACCACGTCGGGCCGCAGCGCGAGGGTGAGGCGGACGGCCTCGGCGCCGTCGGCGGCCTCGCCGACCGGCTCCATGTCGGGCTGGGCGTCGAGGACCATCGTGAAGGCCATCCGCAGCAGCGGTTCGTCGTCGACGAGAAGCACCCGGATCGTCACAGGGCACCGTCCTTGTCCTGGAGCGCGTCCTCGTCCTGGGGCGGATTCAGGGTGAGCACGGCCGAGACCCGCCAGCCGCCGTCCGGCTGCGGACCCGCGTCGAGCCGCCCGCCGTACGCGGCGGCCCGTTCGCGCATCCCGGGAATCCCGTGCCCGTTCCCCTTCCCGTGTCCGGACGCGGCAGGGGACGCATCCGCGGGCGCGGTCGCGGCGGGGCCGTCGTCGGTGACGTCCACGCGGACGGAATCGGGGGAGCAGCGCACCCGGACCTCGGCACGGGTGCCGGCCGGGGCGTGCTTGAGAGTGTTGGTCAAGGCTTCCTGTACCAGTCGGTAGACGGTGAGTTGGGCCGCCGCGGTGGCCGCGTCCGGGTTGCCGCTGACACTCAGACGGGTCGGCAGCCCGGCGGCGCGCACCTGCTCGGCGAGCGGCTCCAACTGGGCGATGCCGGGCATGGGATGGCGTAGCGCGTCCGGTTCGTCGGCGCGCAGCACCCCGAGGAAACGGCGCATGTCGGTGATGGCCTGCCGGCCGGTCCCGGAGACCTGCCGCATCGCGGCGGCCGCCTTCTCCGGGTGCCGCTCCTGCGCGAAGACCGCACCGTCGGCGAGCGCGACCATCACCGACAGGTTGTGCGTGACGATGTCGTGCATCTCGCGGGCGATCCTGGCCCGTTCACCGGCCACCGCGAGCTGCGCCTGCTGGTCGCGCTCCCGCTCCAGCCGTCCGGCCCGGTCCTCCAGCGCGGCCAGGTACGCGCGCCGGGTGCGCACGTTGACCCCGATCACGGCGGCGGCGATCACCATCGCCGACAGCGCGATGAACGACTGGGTGGTGCGTCCGTGCGTCGCCCAGGTCAACGCGGCCAGCAGGGAGCCGAGTTCGAGCACGGCGACGGCCGACAGCGTCCGGAGCCGGGAGGAGTGGGCGGCCACGGTGTACAGCGCGATGAGCAGCGCGACGTCGGCGGGCAGCGGGGCGCCCGCCAGCCATTGGAGGAACGCGACCGCCGACATGACGCCGAAGACGGCCAGCGGGGCCCGGCGCCGCCACACCAGCGGGATCAGCAGCAGCCACTGGAAGACCACGAGGGACGTCGAGCGGGACAGATCGCGGTGGGCCAGGCCCGCCGTCGCGAACAGCATGGCCGCCGTGAGCACGGCGTCGGCGGCGACCGGCGGCAGCTTCGCCCGCACCAGCTGCCTGGCGCGCCCGAGATGGGCGCGCCAGGACCGCACCGTTTGCCGGAGCGCGGGCGCGGCGGGCGTCACCGGCTCACGCGTCCCGGCGCTCGAGTGCTGCCGCCGCCGCTGCCAGAGCGACGGCCGTGTAGAGACAGAAGACTGCGAAGCCGGTCCATGGGGCCAAGATATGCGGCTCCCGGTGGGCCGCCAGCAGTGCCTGTCCCGCATTGCTCGGCAGGTACTCGCTGATGGACCAGGTCGTGGGCAGCGCCTCGGTGAGCAGCGGCAGCACCATGAGCAGCCCGAAGACGGTGGCGATGCCGCCCGCCGTACTGCGGATGAGGGTGCCGAGCGCCACGCTCAGCAGGCCGACCACGGTGAGGTACAGGCCGGCACCGAACACCATGCGGGCGGCGCCGGGCGCACCGAGGGACGTACCGATGTGCTGCGAGGACAGGATCGCCTGGCCGGCCAGGAACGCGATGAGCGACGCCGTCGTCATCGCGAGGAACGTCACCGCCGTGTACACGGCGGCCTTCGCCCACAGCACCGGAAGCCGTCGCGGGACGGCGGCGAGCGTCGCGCGGATCATGCCGGTCGCGTACTCGCCGGAGACGACGAGGACACCGAGGACCGCGACGGCGAGCTGCGCGAGCAGGAAACCGCGCACGCTCACCCCGGCCGCGCTGAACCTGAGCCGCTCACCCGGGTCCATGTGCGGCCAGCGGTTCGCGCTGACCGCGCAGAAGAGCAGTCCGAGGCCGATCATCACGACCACGGCGGCGGTCAGCGTCACGAGCGTCGACCGCAGGGTGCGCAGCTTGATCCACTCGGAGTGCAGAACGCGGAGCTGGGTGACGTGGCCGCGGACGGCGGGACCGCTCGCGGCGGCCGGACGGTCGAGGAGGGTGGTCATGCCGCACGTCCCTCGTGGTCGGCGACGGGAGGAGTCTGGTACTCGACGGCGTCCCGGGTGAGTTCCATGAACGCCTGCTCCAGGGAGGCCTGTTGGGGAGTCAGCTCCGCGAGGGCGATGGCGTGGTCGGCGGCGATCCCGCCGATCCGGTCGCTGGTCAGACCGGTCACCTCCAGCACCCCCGCGGCCTCCGACACCACGGTCACCTCAGGGCCCGCCAGCAGCCTCCGCAGCCGGTCCGCGTCATCGGTCCGCACCCGCACCGAGGTGCCCGCCGCGCCGCGGACGAACTCCTCCACCGAGGTGTCGGCGATCAGCCGGCCGCGGCCGATCACGATCAGGTGCTCGGCGGTGAGCGCCATCTCGGACATCAGGTGCGAGGAGACCAGGACCGTACGTCCTTCGGCGGCCAGGCTCCGCAGCAGATTGCGGATCCACAGAATGCCCTCGGGGTCCAGGCCGTTCACCGGTTCGTCCAGGACGAGCGTCGCGGGGTCGCCGAGCAGCGCGCTCGCGATGCCGAGGCGCTGCCCCATGCCGAGCGAGAATCCGCCCGCGCGCTTCCTCGCGACCTCGCGCAGACCCACGATGTCGATCACCTCGTCGACCCGGCCGCGCGGGATGCCGGTCGTGACGGCGAGCGCCAGGAGGTGGTGGTACGCCGAGCGCCCGGTGTGGATCGCGCGGGCCTCCAGCATCGCGCCGACCTCGTGCAGCGGCGCCCGGTGGTCGGCGTAGTGCCGGCCGTTCACCGTGACCCGGCCGGCCGACGGGGCGTCCAGGCCCAGGATCATCCGCATCGTGGTGGACTTCCCGGCGCCGTTGGGGCCGAGGAAACCGGTGACGGCTCCGGGCCGCACGGTGAAGCTGAGGTCCTCGACGGCGGTGCGCTCGCCGTAGCGCTTGGTGAGTGTGTGGGCTTCGATCATCGGAAGGTCCTCGTGGCCGGCAGCGGTCGGGGGATGCCCCAACGCTAGGCCGCCGACCAGGGCGCGCACGATGACCCACAGGCGGAACTCCCGGGCGCCCGGCTGCATCCCGGGATGGAACGGGACTACACCGGGTGATGTACGCCGCGGCCCGGCACCGCGCAAAGTGGGCCCCGCCGCTGGTGCGGCGGGGCCCTCCGGGGTGGTGCTGTGGCTACTGCTCCGCGCTAGTGCTGGGGCGGAGGCGGCGGGTAGCCGTAGCCCGGCGGCTGCTCGGGCGGTGCCTGCTGCTGCGGCGGCTGCTGCGGCCAGCCCTGCTGGGGCTGCGGCTGGTACGGCTGCGGCGCCTGCGGCTGGTACTGCTGCGGCGGTTGCGGTGCCTGCGGTGCCTGCGGGTACGGCTGACCCGGACCCTGGGGCGCCTGCCCGTGGAACCCGGGCGGAGGCGGCTGCTGCTGGTACTGCGGCTGGCCTTGCTGCGGACCCTGCTGCCGGCCGGGGACCGGCGGTGCCAGGTGCGGCGGCGGGTTCCCGTCGGCGGTCCACAGCCCCTGCGCCTGCTGCGCGCGGATGAAGTCCTCGGCGACCATCGCCGAGAGGTTGAAGTACGCCTCCCGGGTCTTGGGACGCATCATGTCGAGGTCGACCTCGGCGCCCGCGGCCAGGTGCTCGTCGAACGGGACGACCATCACCCCGCGGCAGCGCGTCTGGAAGTGGGCGACGATGTCGTCCACTTTGATCATCTTGCCGGTCTCGCGGACCCCGGAGATGACCGTGATGCTGCGCTGCACCAGTTCGGCGTAGCCGTGCGCCGACAGCCAGTCCAGCGTGGTGCTCGCGCTGCTCGCTCCGTCGACGGACGGCGTGGACACGATGATCAGCTGGTCGGCCAGGTCGAGCACGCCGCGCATCGCGCTGTAGAGCAGACCGGTACCCGAGTCGGTGAGGATGATCGGGTACTGCTTGCCCAGCACGTCGAGGACCCGGCGGTAGTCCTCGTCGTTGAACGCGGTCGACACGGCCGGGTCCACGTCGTTGGCGATGATCTCCAGCCCGGAGGACGCCTGCGAGGTGAACCTGCGGATGTCCATGTAGCTGTTGAGGTACGGGATCGCCTGCACCAGGTCGCGGATGGTCGCACCGGTCTCCCGGCGGACCCGGCGGCCGAGCGTGCCGGCGTCCGGGTTGGCGTCGATCGCGAGGATCTTGTCCTGGCGCTCGGTCGCGAGCGTCGAGCCCAGGGCGGTGGTCGTCGTGGTCTTGCCGACGCCGCCCTTGAGGCTGATCACCGCGATCCGGTAGCAGGACAGCACCGGAGTACGGATCAGCTCCAGCTTCCGCTGCCGCTCCGCCTCCTCCTTCTTGCCACCGAGCTTGAACCGCGACGGCGTCGCGTTGGCACCGGGCCGCTTCGGCTTCGGCTGGTTCTTCAGCAGCCGGTCCGACGACAGCTCGACGGCCGCGGTGTAGCCGAGCGGCGCGCCCTGTACGGAACGCTGCCGCTGGTCCGGCGTCACCGCCGGCCAGCCGCCGGTACGCGGATCGGCCGACGGGTCCTGCGGCGGAGCCGGGTGCTGCGGTTGGACCTGCGGTTGGGCCTGCGGCGGCGCGTACTGCTGGGGCTGCGGCTGCTGCGGGGCCGGCGGCTGGGCCTGCGGCTGCTGTCCCGGCGGCGGGAATCCGTACCCGCCGTGCGGCGGCAGCGGCTGCAACGCCGCACCGGGGCTGGCCTCCGGCGGCAGCGGCGCCGCGGGCGGCGGGAATCCGTAACCGGCCGGCGGCATGGGCGCGGACGCCTCAGGACCGGGACCGGGCGCGACGGGCGGCTGCGGAGCCCCGCCCTGCGGGAATCCGTAACCCTGCTGGGGCGCCGGGGCCGGTGCCGGGGCGGCCGGGGGCAGCGCCGGATTGGGCCAGGGCGCGCCGGTCGGCGGGGCGGCGCGGTCCTCCGGAGCGGGCTGCGGCAGCGGCGCGAAGGTGCCCGGCTGCGGCTGCGGCTGCGGTGGCTGCGGCTGACCACTCTGCGGGAACCCGTAACCGGGCTGCGGCGCCGGCGGATTGGGGCTCGGCCACGGGGCGGCCGACGGCGCGGGAGCACGGTCCTCGGGCACCTGCGGCGCCGGGGGAGCGTCGGCGGCCGGCGGGAACCCGTACCCAGCCTGCGGCGGCTGCTGCGACAACGGGGGCTGGGGCTGGAGCTGCGGCTGCGGCTGGAGCTGCGGCTGCGCTCCGGCCGGCGGGAACCCGTACTCGGGCTGCGGCGCGGGGGCCGGGGCCGGCGCGGGGTTCGGCCAGGGCGCGGGCGGCGGCGTACGGTCCTCCGACGAGGGGGCGACCGGCGGCTGCGCGGGCTGCGCGGGCTGCGGGAACCCGTATCCGCCCTGCGGCGCGGGGGCCGGAGCGAAGTCCTGCGGAGCCGGTGCGGGTGCTGGGGCCGGTGCGGGCACAGGAGCGGGCGCGTCGGCGGTGGGTCGCGGGAACCCGTAGCCGTCCTGCGCGAGCGGCGGTTGCTGCGCTCCGGGCTGCGGGAATCCGTACGCCGGCTGCGGCGGGGGAGTGCGGTCCTCCTGGCGGTCCGCCGGGACGGGCATCGGCGTCGGCGTCGGCGCGGGTGCGTCGGCGGGCCGCGGGAAGCCGTATCCGCCCTGCGGCAGCGGCTCCGCCGCGCGCGGGGCGGGAAGGTTCGGCGTGCCCGGTCCCTGCTGGGCCGGCGGGAAGCCGTAGCCGGCCGGCGGAGCGGCGGGCTCGACGGTCTCCGGGGGTGCCGGGGGAGCGAACGTGTAGTCGGCGCCGGGAGGCGTCGGCGCGGACTGCGCGGGAGCGGGCCACGGTGCACCCGTGGGCGGGGTGGCCCGGTCGTCGGGGAGCGGCGGCGGCGCGGGGGCGTCCGCGGCCTGGAAGTGCGGCGGCAGCGGCGGGACCGCGCTCTGCGGAGGGGCCGGGGACCACGGCGCGACCGGGGCCGGCGGCGGCGTCGGCACCCACACCGGACCCTCGGACGGCGGAGCGTCCATCAGCGGTGCCGGCTTCTGCTCCGGCTCCACGGGAGCCGACGGGGTCTCGGACGTACCCGCTCCGGGCCGTGTACGCAGCGAGCCGGGCGCGATCCGCACCGTCGACTCACTCCGTACCGCGCCGGGCAGCTCGTCGTCGTCCCGCTCGGGCTCCGCGACGGGGGCGTCCGCGGGACGGTCCTCGCCGCCGCTCGGCTTGAGCGTCGGGAACGCCGGAACAGCGGAAGGCGCGGGCGGCGGCGCGGGCGCCGCGGCCTCGGCGGCAGCCGGTTCCGGAGCGGCTGCCGGAGCCGGAGTAGGAGCGGGAGCCGGGACGAACGGCACCGAGGTCGCCGACCAGGAGGGCTCGCTCGTGGCATCAGGAGCCGGCGACGGCGCCGCGAACGGTGCGGCCGGCGGTGCGACAGGCGGCGAAACCGGGTTCACGGGCAGGGGAGCGGGAGGAACGGTCGCCGCCGGAGGTGTCACCCAGGGTGCGGGCTCAGGCTCGGGCCGGGACTCCTCCCGCACCGCGGGAGCGGGAGCGTCGCCGGCACCGGAGTCCTGAGCCGCAGCCGCACCGGAGTCGGTATCCGTATCCGGGTCGTCCCCGCTGTCACCGCTGTCGTCCCCACCGGTGTTCTGCATGTACCAGGCGGGCGGCGTGTAGTCGAAGGTGAACTCACCGGTGTAGTCGGCGTCGCCTTGCTCCTCGACAGGGGCGGCCCCGCCCACGCGGTTCTCGTCCCGATCGCTGCTCACAATGCCTCCTGGTATATCTCTGAAACGCATCCGAACGACAGGGACGGACGGTCGGTGGAGTGCTGACGGCCTGCTGCGGCCCGGAAACGGTCGTCGAACGTGTGACGATCCCCGCGACGGACGGAGCCGGAGAACCCGGCGTGTTTCATCGTCGATCCCCTCCCCCGCGTGCCGCAGCAGCCTTTCCGCGCCCCGCTCGGGCTGTCCGCCCGCTATCTGCTCCTGCCGCTCTGAGGGACAGCCTAATCATCGGCGCCAGTTCCACGGCAGGCCCGCCCCTCCCGTCCGCACTCACCGTCCCCCCGGCGCGCACCCCCCGGCCGGCCTCCGCCCGCGCTCCCGTTCGCCCCGGAGCCGCGCGGCGAAGCGTCGCCCGTGCGGCTGGTATCCTGGCTGACGGATGTGTGTGTAAGAACCCGCGTCCTCGCCTCCAGAGTTATCCAAGATCGCCTGTGATTCCAGTCCAGGGGCACTCGGAGGCAAACCAACACTTGAGGAGTTCGTATGCCGCTCGACGCCGCAACGAAGAAGCAGATCATCGCCGAGTTCGGTGCCAAGGAGGGCGACACGGGCTCCCCCGAGGTGCAGGTCGCGATGCTCTCGCGCCGTATCTCGGACCTCACCGAGCACCTCAAGCTGCACAAGCACGACCACCACTCCCGCCGTGGTCTGCTGCTGCTCGTCGGCCAGCGCCGCCGTCTGCTGCAGTACCTGGCCAAGAAGGACATCACGCGCTTCCGCGCCCTGGTCGAGCGCCTCGGCATCCGCCGCGGTGCGGCCGGCGCCAAGTAAGACGTTGTGCGGGGGAGCGGTTCCCACCCGGGAGCCGCTCCCTTTGCGTACTCGACCGGCGATTCTTTGTAGTCTGGTGTGAGCACGCTGTAACACACGAGGAGGAGCGTCCTCCTAATGAGCCACGAACGCCGGTCCTCGGTAGTGGCCTCCGGGCAGCAGGACTCCCCGAAGGCTTCGATCGAAGACCGGCCCCTGGCGGGACGCTTCCCCTCACCGAAGGTCCCCGGGATACGCCCTGGGACATGAATGAGGAGAATCCCCATAGTGGAGAACGAGACCCACTACGCCGAGGCCGTTATCGACAACGGTTCCTTCGGCACCCGCACCATCCGCTTCGAGACGGGCCGTCTGGCCCGTCAGGCCGCCGGCTCCGCCGTGGCCTACCTGGACGACGACACCATGGTGCTGTCGGCCACCAGTGCTTCGAAGCACCCCAAGGAGAACCTCGACTTCTTCCCCCTCACGGTGGACGTCGAGGAGCGCATGTACGCGGCCGGCCGGATCCCCGGTTCGTTCTTCCGCCGCGAAGGGCGCCCCTCCGAGGACGCGATCCTCACCTGCCGCCTGATCGACCGCCCGCTGCGCCCGTCCTTCGCCAAGGGCCTGCGCAACGAGATCCAGGTCGTCTGCACGATCATGGCGCTCAACCCCGATGACCTGTACGACGTGGTCGCGATCAACGCCGCCTCCGCCTCGACGCAGCTCGCCGGTCTCCCCTTCTCCGGCCCGATCGGCGGCGTCCGCGTCGCACTGATCAAGGGCCAGTGGGTCGCCTTCCCGCGTCACAGCCAGCTCGAGGACGCCGTCTTCGACATGGTCGTGGCCGGCCGCGCCCTCGAGGACGGCGACGTCGCGATCATGATGGTGGAGGCCGAGGCCACCGCCCGCACGATCGCGCTCGTCGAGGGTGGCGCCGAGGCGCCGACCGAGGAGATCGTGGCCGCCGGCCTCGAAGCCTCCAAGCCCTTCATCAAGGCCCTGTGCAAGGCGCAGTCCGAGCTGGCGGCGAAGGCCGCGAAGCCGACCGCCGAGTTCCCGCGCTACCTCGACTACCAGGACGACGTCTTCGCTGCCCTGTCCGAGGCCGTCACCGGTGAGCTCGCCCAGGCCCTGACGATCCCCGGCAAGCAGGCCCGCGAGGCCGAGCTGGACCGCGTCAAGGCCATCGCCGCCGAGAAGCTTCTCCCGAAGTTCGAAGGCCGCGAGAAGGAGATCTCCGCCGCGTACCGTTCGCTGACCAAGAAGCTGGTCCGCGAGCGCGTCATCAAGGACAAGGTCCGCATCGACGGCCGTGGCGTGACGGACATCCGTACGCTGGCCGCCGAGGTCGAGGCCATCCCGCGCGTCCACGGTTCCGCCCTGTTCGAGCGTGGCGAGACCCAGATCCTGGGTGTCACCACGCTGAACATGCTCCGCATGGAGCAGCAGATGGACACGCTGGCGCCCGAGACGCGCAAGCGCTACATGCACAACTACAACTTCCCGCCGTACTCCGTCGGTGAGACGGGCCGCGTCGGTTCGCCGAAGCGCCGCGAGATCGGTCACGGCGCGCTGGCCGAGCGGGCGATCCTGCCCGTGCTGCCGTCCCGCGAGGACTTCCCGTACGCGATCCGCCAGGTCTCCGAGGCGCTGAGCTCCAACGGCTCGACGTCCATGGGCTCGGTCTGCGCCTCCACCATGTCGCTGCTGAACGCCGGTGTGCCGCTCAAGGCCCCCGTCGCCGGTATCGCCATGGGTCTGATCTCCGAGGAGATCGACGGCAAGACGCACTACGTCGCCCTCACCGACATCCTCGGTGCGGAAGACGCGTTCGGCGACATGGACTTCAAGGTCGCCGGTACGAAGACCTTCGTCACCGCGCTGCAGCTCGACACCAAGCTCGACGGCATCCCCGCCTCGGTCCTGGCCGCCGCGCTGAAGCAGGCCCGCGACGCCCGCCTCCACATCCTCGATGTGATGAACGAGGCGATCGACGTTCCGGACGAGATGTCCCCGAACGCACCGCGGATCATCAGCATCAAGATCCCCGTGGACAAGATCGGCGAGGTCATCGGCCCCAAGGGCAAGATGATCAACCAGATCCAGGAGGACACGGGCGCCGACATCTCCATCGAGGATGACGGCACGGTCCTCATCGGCGCGACCGAAGGCTCCCAGGCCGAGGCCGCGCGCGCGGTGATCAACCAGATCGCCAACCCGACGATGCCCGAGGTCGGCGAGCGCTACCTCGGCACCGTCGTGAAGACCACCACCTTCGGTGCCTTCGTCTCGCTCATGCCGGGCAAGGACGGTCTGCTGCACATCTCGCAGATCCGTAAGCTCGCCGGCGGCAAGCGCGTCGAGAACGTCGAGGACGTCCTCGCCGTGGGCTCCAAGGTCCAGGTCGAGATCGCCGAGATCGACGCCCGTGGCAAGCTCTCGCTGATCCCGGTCATCGAGGGTGAAGAAGCGGGCGACGCCGAGGACGAGTCCGGCTCGTGACCTCTCGCTCCACTGTCGTGACGGCCCGTCCCTCCACCAAGGGGCGGGCCGTCCGCACACAGACCCTGATTCCCGGCACCGACGGCATCGGCACCGTGCGCAGGACCGTGCTCCCCGGCGGTCTGCGCGTCGTCACCGAGACCCTGCCGACGGTCCGCTCCGCGACCTTCGGCATCTGGGTGGGCGTCGGCTCGCGCGACGAGACCCCGGCGCTGAACGGCGCCACCCACTACCTGGAGCACCTGCTCTTCAAGGGCACGAAGCGGCGCAGCGCGCTCGACATCTCCTCGGTGATCGACGCGGTCGGCGGCGAGATGAACGCGTTCACCGCCAAGGAGTACACGTGCTACTACGCACGCGTCCTCGACAACGACCTGCCGCTCGCCATCGACGTGGTGTGCGACATGCTCACCGGCTCGCTGATCCGCCAGGAGGACATCGACGCCGAGCGCGGCGTCGTCCTCGAGGAGATCGCGATGACCGAGGACGATCCGGGCGACCAGGTCCACGACCTGTTCACCACGGCGATGCTCGGTGACTCCCCGCTGGGCCGCCCGGTCCTCGGCACCGTCGAGACCATCAACGCCCTCACCCGCGACCAGGTCGCCCGCTTCTACAAGCGGCACTACGACCCGACGCACCTCGTCGTCGCCGCGGCCGGCAACGTCGACCACGCGACGGTCGTCCGGCAGGTCCGCAAGGCGTTCGAGAACGCCGGCGCCCTGCGCGACACCGACGCCGTGCCGATGGACCCGCGCTCCGGCGCCCGCACGCTGCGCACCGCCGGCCGCGTCGAGCTGCTGGACCGCAGGACCGAGCAGGCACACGTCGTGCTCGGCATGCCGGGCCTGGCCCGTACCGACGAGCGCCGCTGGGCGCTCGGCGTGCTCAACACGGCGCTGGGCGGCGGCATGAGCTCACGGCTGTTCCAGGAGGTCCGCGAGAAGCGCGGGCTGGCGTACTCGGTGTACTCGTACACCTCGTCGTTCGCGGACTGCGGTCTGTTCGGCGTCTACGCCGGCTGCCAGCCGCGCCGGGTCCCCGAGGTGCTCAAGATCTGCCGCGACGAGCTCGACAACGTGTCCGAGCACGGTCTGACCGACGAGGAGCTGCAGCGCGCCATCGGCCAGCTGTCCGGTTCGACGGTGCTGGGCCTGGAGGACACCGGGGCGCTGATGAACCGCCTCGGCAAGAGCGAGCTGTGCTGGGGCGAGCAGATGTCGGTGGACTCGATGCTGGAGCGCATCGCCGCCGTCACCCCGGACGACGTGCGCGCGGTCGCCCGCGATGTACTGGGACACCGTCCCTCGCTGGCCGTCATCGGCCCGCTGAAGGACAAGCAGGCCTCGCGTCTGCACGAATCGGTCGCGTAACCCACGCGCGACGGGTCGTACCCCGCGCCGCGGTCGCAGCACGCGACCGCGGCGCACAACCGGAGGAACGGATCAGCATGAGCAAGCTCCGTGTGGCCGTCATCGGCGCCACCGGCCGGATCGGCGCCGAGGCCGTGCGGGCCGTCGAGGCGGCCGACGACCTGGAACTGGTCGCCGCGCTCGGCAGGAACGACCCGCTGACGGCGCTGACCGACGCCGGCGCGCAGGTCGCCGTCGAGCTGACGCACCCGGACGCCGTGATGGCGAACCTGGAGTTCTGCGTCCGCAACGGCATCCACGGCGTGGTGGGAACCACCGGCTGGACCGAGGAGCGTCTGACGGCGCTCAACGGCTGGCTGGCGGACTCCCCGGCCACCGGAGTGCTCATCGCCCCGAACTTCTCGATCGGCGCGGTCCTGACGATGCGCTTCGCTCAGCAGGCGGCCCGCTGGTTCGAGACCGTCGAGGTCATCGAACTGCACCACAACAAGAAGGCGGACGCCCCCAGCGGCACCGCCACCCGGACCGCCCAGCTCATCGCGGCCGCCCGCGACGAGGCCGGGATGCCGCGTCAGCAGGACCCGACCACGCACGGCCTGGACGGCGCGCGCGGCGCGGACGTCGACGGGGTGCCGGTGCACTCGGTGCGGCTGCGCGGCCTGCTCGCCCACCAGGAAGTCCTGTTCGGCGACACGGGCGAGACCCTCACCATCCGGCACGACTCGCTGCACCACAGCAGCTTCATGCCGGGCATCCTGCTCGCCGCCCGGAAGGTCACCGGAACCCCGGGCCTGACCTTCGGCCTCGAGCATTTCCTCACCGACGAACACCGCCTGGGCCAGGACTGATCGCCGTGCGCGCCAAAGTGACCTACTTCGTACTGGCCGGAGCGCTGGTCTGCTACTTCGTCCTGGTCGGCAGCCGGGGCGTGCTGCTCCTGGAGGAGGGCACGTGGATCACCGTGCCCTTCGGCATCGCCGTCCTGGTGCTGCCGTTCATCGGGGCCTGGTTCCTGTGGCAGACCACCCAGTTCGCCCGGCACGCGAACCGGCTCTCCCGGGAGCTGGACGCCGAGGGCGGCCTCCCCGTGGACGAACTCGTCCGCACCCCCAGCGGCCGGATCGACCGCGACTCGGCGGACGCGGTCTTCGCGAAGCGGCAGGCCGAGACGGAGGCCTGCCCTGACGACTGGCGCAGCTGGTTCCGGCTCGCCATCGCCTACTTCGACGCCCGCGACACCCCGCGGGCCCGCAAGGCCATGCAGCGCGCCATCGCGCTGCGCGACGGCAAGCCGGTCCGCACCAGCTGAATCGGTTCGCCGCCACGCCCGGAGGGGGCGTCAGCGGAGTTCTGTGGCCCAGCCCTCTATGGCGTCGGCCGCCATGTCGAAGGCCTCGGTACGCCCGAGGAAGTCGGCGTTGTGATCGGTCATCAGCGGCCGCAGCGCCTGGCCGTCCCGGCGGGTGACGACGAGCGCCTGCCCCTGGACGGTGCGCGGCAGCCCCAGCACCTTCACCGGCTGCTGCACGGTGCGCACACTGCCGACGCCGTCCCACGGCACGGTGATCGTGTGGAAGAGCCCGGACTGCCGCAGCCCGCGTCCGCTGACCCAGAACCCGACCCGCAGCAGCCGCAGCGCGCTGACGATCACCAGCACGCCCCCGCCCAGGCAGAGCCCGGCGCCGGGCAGCGCGCCCGTGGCGGCGATGATCATCGCGGCGAAGAGCACGTACGAGGAGAGCACCAGCAGCAGCGCGGCCGTGGCGACCCGCCACGGACCGGGGCGGTAGGGGCGCATCCACCGGTCCTGCGGGGTGTGCGGCAGCGCCGCGGGCACCTCGCGCTGGTCGTGGACGCTGTCGGAGGCGAGGAAAGGCAGGGGCACGTGCGTGGTCCTTTTCCGGCAGAGGTGGGGCTCTGACCGGTGAGGTTAGCCGCCGTCCGACGCGGTGACCAGCTCAGGGCGTCCGGGCCGCCTCTTCGTGTTGCGAGCCGACCGAGCCCTGCTGGTGCGGATCGAGCGCGGGACCGCCGAGCAGCGCGGCGGCGAGCAGTCCGCCGAGCACCAGCACCGTTCCCAGCGCGCGTCCCGCGATCCGGAGCCTGCTCGGTCGCGTTCTGGGCGGAGGAGCGACGTTGCTCTGGAAGCTCTCCGCCTCGGCTATGAAGGCGAACGGAACAGGCTCTCCCCGGCGGAACATGCAGCACACTCCAGTGTCCGAATTGCTGGAAGTCTCCCAATCTAACAACCCTCGTCCGCCATTCGGCGGGCGGGGTGCGGTTTGTGGCGATGAGCAGGGCTGTCAGCGCCAGCGTCTAGGCTGGGCGCGCCCCTTGAGACAAGCAGGAAGGACCCACGGTGAGCGACACTTCCACCGAGACCGCCGTCCAGTTCCGCGGTGAGGTGACCGTCGACCTGGTGAAGCACAGCGCCGCGGACTCGGACGTGCTGTGGGCGGCGCGCGTGTCCACCGCGGGAGAGCAGTCCCTGGAAGAGCTGACCAAGGACCCCGAGCGGTCCAAGGGCCTGATCAACTATCTGATGCGCGACCGGCACGGCAGCCCGTTCGAGCACAATTCGATGACGTTCTTCATCAGCGCCCCGATCTTCGTCTTCCGCGAGTTCATGCGGCACCGCGTCGGCTGGTCGTACAACGAGGAGTCCGGCCGCTACCGCGAGCTGCTGCCGGTGTTCTACGTTCCCGCGCAGGAGCGCAAGCTCGTCCAGCAGGGCCGTCCGGGCAAGTACGAGTTCGTGGACGGCACGGACGCCCAGCACCGGGCGACGACCGAGGCCATGGAGGCCTCGTACCGCCAGGCGTACGAGGCGTACCAGGAGATGCTGGCCGCCGGCATCGCCCGTGAGGTGGCCCGTGCGGTCCTCCCGGTGGGACTCTTCTCGTCGATGTACGCGACTTGCAACGCGCGCTCGCTCATGCATTTCCTCGGACTCCGTACCCAGCACGAGCTGGCGGCCGTTCCGTCCTTCCCGCAGCGGGAGATCGAGATGGTCGGCGAGAAGATGGAAGCCGAGTGGGCGAAGCTCATGCCGCTGACCCACGCGGCCTTCAATGGCAACGGGCGCATCGCTCCGTAGCGCTCGTCACAGCCATTTGTCCGAAGTGTTCCGATTGCAGGCATTCGCGAAGTTCATCTAGGCTGCTGAAACGGACTCCGGCAGTGCTTGGACCCCCGAGCAGGCACCGCCGGAGTCCTTTCCGCAGGTCCCGAGGCGACACGCGCCGACATACAACGAGTAGCGTTGGACCCATGGCTCCGACCTCCACACCGACGACCCCCTTCGGGCGGGTCCTGACCGCAATGGTCACGCCGTTCACCGCGGACGGCGCGCTCGACCTCGACGGCGCACAGCGACTGGCCGCCCACCTGGTCGACGCAGGCAATGACGGCCTGGTCGTCAACGGCACCACCGGCGAGTCGCCGACCACCAGCAACGTGGAGAAAGGGCAGCTCGTACGGGCCGTCCTGGAAGCCGTGGGGGACCGCGCCTTCGTCATCGCCGGAGTCGGCACCAACGACACCCGGCACAGCGTCGAGCTCGCGCGCCAGGCCGAGCAGGCCGGCGCGCACGGCCTGCTCACCGTGACGCCGTACTACAGCAAGCCCTCCCAGGAGGGGCTGTACCAGAACTTCACGGTCATCGCCGATGCCACCGGCCTGCCGGTGATGCTCTACGACATCCCCGGCCGCAGCGGTGTCCCGATCGACACGGAGACCCTCGTCCGGCTGGCCGAGCACCCCCGCATCGTCGCCAACAAGGACGCCAAGGGCGACCTCGGCGCGGCGAGCTGGGCCATCGCCCGCAGCGGACTCGCCTGGTACTCCGGCGACGACATGCTCAACCTGCCGCTGCTCTCGATCGGCGCGGTCGGCTTCGTCTCCGTCGTCGGCCATGTCGTCTCCCCGGAACTGCGCGCGCTGCTCCAGGCCCACCTGGCAGGGGACACCGCCAAGGCCGTCGAGATCCACCAGAGCCTGCTTCCCATTTTCACGGGCATGTTCAGGACACAGGGCGTCATGACCACCAAGGCAGCCCTCGAACTCCTGGGACTTCCCGCGGGGCCGCTGCGGCTGCCGCTCGTGGAACTGTCCGGGAGTGAGACGGAGCAGCTGAAGAAGGATCTCGCCGCAGGCGGGGTACACCTGTAGTCACAGACTTCCGCAGCCCCGGGCTCGCGGGTCGCAGACTTCACCACCACAGACTTCACAACTGAATACGCACGTACACGCAAACCGACGACACATCGCAATGTCACGCGCACCAGCGGTCCACGGGACCCCGGCTCGCGTGGTGAGGAGAAACTTTGAGCCACCCGCACCCCGAGCTCGGCCTGCCCCGAGCGCTGCCCGAAGGCGGCCTGCGCATCACACCGCTCGGCGGCCTCGGCGAAATCGGCCGCAACATGACGGTCTTCGAATTCAACGGGAAACTGCTGATCGTCGACTGTGGAGTGCTCTTCCCCGAGGACGAGCAGCCCGGTATCGACCTGATCCTCCCCGACTTCTCGTCGATCCGGGACCGGCTGGACGACATCGTCGGCATCGTGCTGACCCACGGCCACGAGGACCACATCGGCGCCGTTCCGTTCCTGCTCCGTGAGCGGGACGACATCCCGCTGATCGGCTCCAAACTGACGCTCGCGTTCATCGAGGCGAAGCTCCAGGAACACCGCATCCGGCCGTACATCCTCGAAGTGGCCGAAGGCCAGCGCGAGCGCATCGGCCCCTTCGACTGCGAGTTCATCGCGGTCAACCACTCCATCCCGGACGCCCTCGCGGTCGCCATCCGCACCCCCGCGGGCATGGTCGTGCACACCGGCGACTTCAAGATGGACCAGCTGCCGCTCGACGGCCGGCTGACCGACCTGCACGCCTTCGCGCGGCTGGCGGACGAGGGCATCGACCTGCTGCTCTCCGACTCCACCAACGCCGAGGTCCCCGGCTTCATCCCGCCGGAGCGCGACATCTCGCAGGCGCTGGAGCAGGTCTTCGCCAAGGCGGAGAAGCGGATCATCCTGGCGAGCTTCGCCAGCCACATCCACCGCATCCAGCAGGTGCTGGACTGCGCCCAGCAG